>DAMCZI010000018.1:0-94227 GCA_032095175.1 Clostridiaceae bacterium | reverse complement strand
TGCCCTGACACCTCGGTTGGAACGGTCTTTAAAGGTACAAACTAACTACTACGTTACTTCGCATAATCCCTATATAGCATCATATTCTTGTTCTTTTAAACCGGATGTGTCCTTCTTATACAATGTATACATCATTAAGGAAGCTACCAGTGATAATGCACCTAGTAGAATCCACAAATTTCCGATACTACTATACTTAACGTAGGATCCTGCCATAATTGGTCCAACAAAAAAGCCCAACCTTCTTATTATCGGAAAAATCGAATTAAATCTACCTCTGTGAGTAATTGGAGTATGCTCTGCAATGTAAACGCTTGTATTGGTAGAAATCATTATTTCACCTGCAGTCCAAATAACTGTAGAAATAATAAACATATAGAATGTATCTATAAAGAATATCATCCCAAAGCCAACAGCATATAGCAGTCCTCCAATGGCTATGCAAAGTGAAGCTTTTATATTTTTAACTGCTGAAGTTATAAATATAGTTAGTGTACTGCACATTACTGCATTTACAGTCATAAGCACCCCAAAAATCTTAGCCCCTTTTGTGCTAAAAATATTTCCAACCTGAAGGGGAAGTCCAAAATCAAACTGTGAAAATACTATAAAGTATATAACTATAATAAATGAAAATATCAATAGCGTTGGTCTACTAATAAGTGCAGATAATAAGCTTCCCTCTTCTGCACTTTCAGAAGTATTATTCTTTGTTTTTTCAAGTTCCTTCTTTGTTGGCATAGTCTCAGGTACAAATATTAATATAAGTACTACAGATATAAAGGTAGTAATTGCATCTCCTAAAAAGAGCCATGTCAAATAATTTTCATATAAAAATCCTGCTAGAAGAGGTCCTACTGAAAAGCCTATATTAATCGCCATATATTCCAATGAAAATGCAGCTTTTCTCTCTTCCCCTTCTGTTAAATCTGTAATTATGGTACTGTATACAGGCTGAGAAAATCCTCCTAAAAAGCTTGAAAACAGTAGCAGCAAAGTAATAGTAACCGGTGATTTTACAAAGGCACATATAGCATACCCTAAACCTGAAGCAGTTCTAAATATCATAAGTATTTTCTTTCTACCTATAGTATCGATAAGTTTACCACCTATCATTGCTCCAAGCATTCCTAATGCTGAATTTCCAGCTGCAATAAGCCCAACAATAGCAACACTTATGCCTATTTTATTTGTTAAAAACAAAGCTAAAAAGGGTCCTACTAAATTTCCCATGTTATTAACTATAGAAGCGAAAAAAATAGCATATATACTTTTAGGTAAGCCCCTGTATGGCTTAAAATAATCCTTTATTCTTTCCATAAATTATCCCCCAATCATCTACAACTAAATAGTGAAATGCTTTCATTTATATGTTTCACATAGATGATTCTACATTTCTCAATCCTAAACATTTATGCGAAATCATATTCCTTGATTCATTAATCGCACAATACCTTATTAAAAATCTTTAGTGTGATTAATATAGTTATAACTTCTATTTAATAATACTTTTTACCCATCTAAATCCTTCATTAACAAATTCTTTGCTTGGATTTGTATGTGGAGTGTGTTCAAATACAAAGGTCACATCCCTGCATTGTGCTAAAAACCTTATAATTTTTTCAACTTTATAACTTCCATTATCATTTTCTTGAGATGGATGTACAGGTGTCCAAATATATTTATCCTCTTCGTAGTATATGTTATGTAAATGAACTACCTTTATAAATTCCTTCCACTTTGATACATAGTCAAATATTTTATCACCTACTGCAATAATGTAATCTCCTATATCTATGCACATTTTTATATTGTATTTCGCCCATAATTCCTTTGGGAAATCATTAAGATAGTTTATCCCTACTGGAGATCGATTAAGTCCCAATTTTGGTTCGCATACAAGTTCAATTTGATATTTATCTTGTATGTATCTCAATTTTTTTAATCCATCCTCAATTAATTCATTAGCATTACCTACTATTTTTTCTTTGAAATATGGGAAGTGAACTAGAAGATATTCCGCTCCTAATGCAGACATGCTTTTCGCCTCTGACTCCAATTGTCTCCAAGCAGCTTCAGGCTCATATTCTATTTTCTCAATTAAATCATATTTACTTCCATTGCAGAACAAAGGTGAATGTATACCGAGGGTAATCTGTTTCCCTCTACATAGTTCTAAAAATTTCTCCATTGAAGCTTCATCATGAAATTGTCCTATTTCAATATGGTCCATTCCCTCCCAAAACAGTTCTGAATACAGTTCTGGATTAGATAAAACAATACTTCCAGAAGGTCCCAATTTATGCAACACCTTGCCCTCCCCCCTATCATCCTTGGAAATCTCAAGCTGGTTTTCAATAAAATCTTCCAAATGTCTATATATAAATTTTAAGGGACTGTAATATTAAAGTCAAAGAATATCTTTTGAAAAATTACACCTATATAAGTGAGTTTAGTGCTATAATTATATTAATTATTGACTTATTATAGTCAAACCTATTTAATATCTAAAGCTTAAATACATATTTATTTTATTATCATTAGGAGAATGAGCTATGAAGGGTACAGTTAAAATATTTAACAGAGAATTTGAATATGACTTTTTATCTGCCTGGATAAAATATAACAGGCTGCAAAATGAATACACTCAAGAAGCTCTTGCTCATGGAATATGTTCCACAAGCCATTTAAGTTATTTTGAGAGTGGGAAAAAGGTACTTCGCGGAGAAATAATAGAAGCCCTCCTTAAAAAAATGAATATCCATGAAATAAAAGACTTTTACGATATGGGTGCAATAAGACAGAAATTTTATAACATGATGTTTGAGATGGAAAACTCCAATTATGACAGTGCAAAAGTAATATATGAAGAAATCTCCAATATGGAATATCTAATAATTTTATCTCCCTACAACATTGAATATAGAGTATATCAATTTATATACAACTCCTTTTTAGGTAAAAAAAGCTATCTGGATTTAAAGCAGGAAATAATTACTTTAGATAAAATTTATTCATCACTAAGTGAGGAACTTCAATACCTATACATGTTTATGTCGGGAAAGTTTATATATAAACGCAAGGACCATGCAGAAGGATTACAAAGGATGCTAACTGCCCATGCAATAAAGGATACCCCTTGGATTAACTATCATTTAGGTTTCTCCTATTGTTTTGATGATAAGTCCCTAAAGGGTGTCTACTACCTGGAGAAATCCCTGGAAAGCTATGAGCGAAACGGAAGGTATGTTAATGCTTTATGGTGTCATAACAACTTAGGAATATGCTATAATTTTTTAGGCATATATGAAAAGTCGGAAAAGCATTTTAAAGCTGCTTTAACAGGAGCAGAGTACTTTAACATTAACGACATATTAGGGGATATATATACTAATCTATCCGACCTGTATTTAAAACTTAAAAATTATAATGAAAGTATTATATGGTCAAAGAAGGCTCTCCTTACACCAGTTGATCCACTTTTACCCGCCTCCAATTATATAGAGGCATGCATAAAGCTAAACAACATTGAGGAATGTCAAAAAATATTCTCAACCTATTTTACAGAAGAACACCAAAACTCAAAATATTACTATTGGCTGTACTTTCTAAATCTTGGTCTTTTTCACTTTGAAGAAGATTTATTCTATGAAGAAGTAACCCAGAAGATTTTACCCTATTATGAGGGTATAAATTATATAGAGTTCTGGAGATCAATTAAAATTAAGTTGATTGAATATCTTGAAAAAAGAAGAAGATATAAAGAAGCTAATAAGATTTATAAAGAGCTTTTGAAATAATAAAGTTAGATTTAAATCGAACTTAAATATTTAAAAACCGACTGAAACTCAGCACGGTTTTTAAACATTTAATCAATAGATAGCTAGTATCTATATAAAATTAATGGACTAATTAATTTATTGGAAATTTACTAACTTATCTTCATATTTTAGAATATCCATTATCTCCTTGATTATCACTTCTGGATGAACCCAATGAATAGCATGTCCTGAATCCTTTACAATAATTTGTTTGCTGTCGTTAGACCACTTCTTTAAATTCAATTGATTTTTCCCTGCTTCTTTGTAGTTGTTTATTTCTTCAGATGTAATAATTCTAAGAGGAATATCCTTTATATAACCGTATGATGCTACTTTTTTTGCATTTACTTCCTTGTTTTTACCCTCATTAACCTGGTTCCTATTATTAAAAGTTTTTAAGAACATTGCTGCATCTATTTTTTTAAAATTATCTGGTGCCAATGAAAAATTATTTCTAGCAGTAGCTAGTGGTGTTGAAGAATAAAAATCTGGTATTATATTTAATAGCAATCTAGATATCCCAATTTTGTTAATTAGATAAATTGAATTATTGAATATTGAAGCTCTCATATAAGCAAGTGGTGATGGTTTTACCATATTGGAATACATATCAGGATTTGAACCATCTATTAAAACAACACCCTTAACTTCATTCTTGTATAGCTGAGCAAATCTTAACACCTCAAGTGAGCCTATAGAATGTCCAACAAGTATGTATGGAGGTTTTGCTTCTGATTTTTGAAGCAGTTCATGCAGTTCCTTTGTTGTTATATCAATATCTCTGGGATTATTAGCTGTATCACTCCATCCATATCCAGGTCTATCATATACAGCTATTTTTGCATATTTTGATATTTCAATATAAAGTGGATAAAAATCAACATATGAACATGGTGTTTTCCATCCACATGCAAATACTACTGTTGCACTCCCCTTGCCTTTTTCAAAAACATGCATATTATGTCCATTCACATTGATAATTTTACCCGGTGCTTGAAATCGTTTACTATCAAGATGTTCTCCAATTTTTTCATAACTAATTCCCAACATTAATATTAATATTACCCCTAATAAAATTTTCTTTCTCCTACTGATAGATTTCTTATTGATCCCTTTTCTGTTTTTTACTTGCATCTTCATATCTCCCCTCCCAAACATTAATACCTCGGATATCTATGTATCCAAATTATACATCGATATCCGAGGTATGTCAATAAAACTTAAACGTGAAAGTGCCAGGCACGAAAGGTTCATGTTTTACTTTTCTCCGCTCTCCTCTGCCTGGCACCTTTAAATTACAATGTAATTACTTCATCACACATATCAAATAGCTTTTCTCTGTGTGAAATGATAAATACAATCCTATCCTTAAAAAACTCTTTTACAGTTTCATATATTGTGTCTTCAATATCTGCATCTAGGGCACTATTCATTTCATCTAATATTAAAACATCGCTATCCTTAAGTATGGCTCTCGCTAGTGCTATTAACTGTTTTTCACCACCTGATAGATTTAGGTTTTTCTCATTTACAATTGTGTTATAGCCTTCAGCAAAGGTCATGATTTTATCATGTATCCCCAGCTTTTTGCATACTTCATAGGCTTCTTCCTCACCGACACGTCCAAAGCAAGTCAGGTTGTCCATTATTGTAGCTGGAAACAAAAAGGTGCTTTGAAGGACATATGACACCTTCTTTAATATTTCCTTTTCGGAAAATTGTTTTGATGGAATATCATTTATAAATACTCCCTCTGGCTTGTAGAACCCACAAATTAGATAGGTTAAGGTTGTTTTTCCTGAGCCATTCTGTCCCTTTAATCCAATAACCTGATTTTTATTGGCCTTAAAGCTTAAATCAGAAAAAAGCTCCTTTTCCTTATGCTTAAAGTTTACATTTCTAAACTCAATTTTATCAATTCTATCAATTTTATCACTATCTTCATTGGTACTATCAAACTCCATTGTAAAATCCATTACTCTTTTAAAGGATGAGATTATATCCTTAAGAACTATATCTATTTCAATTATATTCCTCAACTCATATGAAAGCTGTATGGAATAGGTATACATTGAAAAAATTTGACCTATATTAATTTTCTTACCTATGTATAATAAACCACCTATAAATATTGTTGAGATTGTAAACAATGATGATATGAAAAAATTTATGTTTTTAATAATGCTAACCTTCTTACTTGTTTCTATATGGTTTTTAAGATTATTTTCATTTCCCTTCTCAAGTATATTTACTGCCTTGCCCTCTAAAGAAAAGACCTTAACAGTTAGAAATCCTGTAATTTGGTTTTTTAAATTGCTTAGCAGCATTTCTTCTGAATCTTTATATTTTACATAAAGCTGCTTAAGGGATTTTGAAGAAAACTTTTGAATAACAACAACAATAATAAATAAAACTATAATAACTGATGCTAATGTGGCATTAGTTATTATCAACATAGTTATAAGGGCAATGGTACGGGTAACGGATATTACCAGTGAGAAAAAATTTGAGAAAGCTTTTTCCAGCTTTTCCGTATCCCTGATTACCTTTGTTATTATTTCCCCCTCGCTTCTACCTTGAATCATAATCATGTTTGCATTAAGCACCTTTTCATAACAAAAGGCCCTAATATCATTTTCAATACACTTGTTCACCTTTTCAAAAAGTATATCCTTTATTCCAGCCGATACATCCCAACCAACATAGACAAGAAATACTTTAATGAAGTTTTCAAATAAAAATTGTGCAGTAACCTCCCTAATCTCCAAATGGTGAATTACATTTCCTAGTAAATAGGGAATCATCAGCGAGCAAAAGAGCATAACTAAATTTACAGCTAATATTATTATTATCTTTTTATAATACTTCTTTAAGAAAATGCTAAAAGTAATATATGACTTGTTTACCTCCATGATTCCTCCTCCTTACTTAAATATTTCTTTGTGCCGCATATAGTATACACTTTGTTCTTTTAATTATATAAAAACAACTCTGCCATATATATGTCAGAGTTGTTTTTGCATTTCTAATATTTATCTAATATTCCCCTACTCATTTCCTTTAAATTATCAATGAGGAACTTTGGCCCAATTATTCTTACCTTTTGATAATTGCGAGCTGCCATCTCTATGATTTTATGTATTTCATCTGTTTTTAGTTGTATTTCTACCTTGTTACCACACTCTATCTTATCCGAGTTAATAAATATCTTATCATTTTTCATTGTTTCGTATAAATTTTTTTCCATCTCTAATACAACTTCTATATAATCATTTTCTTTATCAGTCCCATTAATATAATTATCAATAAATGCTTTCTCATGGATTTCTTCTGACAGCCTAATATCCTTTATCCTATCGATTCTAAAGAACCTATTTTCTTTTTTTAAATGGCAATATCCATATATATACCACCCACCAGAGCTGTAATCTAATACATAAGGAGTAATTCTAGTCTCAAAGGTTTCATTTTTTCTTGGTCTATGATATTCAATAACTATATCTCTATATTCATAAAAGCTTTGCAGAACAATATCCTTAATATCATTTCTATATTCTCCAAGAGTAATATAATCTATATCAAAAACAAAACGCTCAAGCATCTTTATATAATGTTCTTTTGTATCATCCTCTAAAATATTCAAAAGCTTGTACTTAAGCGACTCATAATCATTATGCATATTGGGTACCTTTATTATCTCACCTATCTTCAAGCAAATGAGCAAATACAGTATTTCATTTTCATTGAAGGCAACACTGGGAATAAAGTACTTGTCATCGATTTCATATCCACCATTAAACCCTTCATAGGATATAACAGGAACCTTTAATTGAGAAAGTACATCTATATCACGATAGATCGTCCTTTCACTTACCTCAAACATATCAGCCATCTCTTTTGCCGTAAGCTTATTGTTTTCCTTAAGTGCATATATAATCCCCATTAGACGATCTATCTTCTTCATGACTTACCTCCCCAAAGCAACCAGCTTTAAATCAAGCATCCAACTTGCTCAATTACATTCTATGGCGCCATTTCCCATTATGCTAAATTTTATATTACTGGTTTAAATAAATCAAGTTTAGATATGTTACTTGGTTTATTGGATCACAAGCAAATAGTAGACTTATGAGAACTAATATTTTAAAACTCATATGCCTACTATTTGTATTTAATAAAAGCTATAGATTATGTATAAAAATTATATATTAATTATTGAATCTTTAAATTCCTCCGAGAGTATGTCCATATAAACCTCATCGAACTCCTTTTCACCATAAATTATTGCTTTCCTTCTCCTGCCTATTTCTTTAAAACCGCATTTTTTGCACATCCTCATTGCCCTTTCATTAAAGGAAAATGTCTCAATCATTATATTTCTTAAGTTAATAACATTAAATCCAAAATCTAATATCAGTTTTGTAGCTTCTGTACCTATTCCTACATCACGGTTATTTTTTTCTCCTATAAACATGCCAAGAACAGCATTTCTGTTTATTAAATCCACTCTCATTAATCTAGCAATTCCTACAGCCTCGTCATTCTCTTGTCTAATGATATAAAATGCATATCCCCTGTTATTCATATTCTCTAGATAGTTCTTTTGCACCTCATAGGTAATCATATCGGAAATATCACCTGTTCTAATTGCTACTTCCATGTCATTGCTCCATTGAGCAACCTTTTCCACTGCTTGAGTATCTACTGGAGATAGATAACACTTTTCACCAACTAATTTTTTTAAATACTTCATATTAAGCAACTCCTTTTTATAAATTAAAAAGGCCCCATTAACAGTACAGCTAAGGAAGGCCTTTTAGATACACAAAATATAAACCTATTACTTTTCAGCATAAAAAAAGGAAAGCAGATATAAAAATCCTCTTTCCCTGTAGACATAATTATAAATTTGTTATTAAATAGATGCACCTTTAAACATTTCATGCCTCTAGAAAATACACACTAATAACCCATTTATAAAGTAAAAGAGCTTTTTATCCTTAACTACTTAATTCATATTCAGTTAATTCAGCTAAAAAAGGGCAGACTCCTCCTGTCCTTAAGCTAAATCAACTGTAGAATCATAGTAGTTAACCATAAACTCTTCACTCCTTTTAAGATTCAATCTTATACATTTATATTATCGGTTATGGTTAATTGTGTCAATACGGAAATACAAAGGAAAGCTACCACTGCTTATTTAAATAGAGATTTGAACAATCCCTTCTTTTGATTAATCTTGTCTCGCAGCTCCTTACGAATCTCCTTTATTTCATCGTCAGTTTCATCTAATTCTAACATTCTATCACATACAATTAAGGCATCCCGATATAACTCTTTATATTTTAAGATTCTAAGTTTTAATAACAACAAATTTAAATTATCACCATCCATTTTTAGTGCAATGCTGCATTGTTTCTCTGATTGTTTAATGTTCCCAAGCATATACAGCGCCCATGCTTTGTTTTGATAAGCCAAAACATATTTAGAATCAATCTCAATTGCCTTGCTGCAGCATCCTACACATTCTTCATATTTCTTTAGATTGTATAAAGAATAACTCATGCTACCATAGCAATCTAGTTGATTAGGGTTTAGTTCAATAGCTTTATCTAAATATCTAACAGCATCATTGAACCTTCTTAATTCATTAAGAGCACGTCCTGCTGAATAGTAATAGCCCCAAAAATTAGGATCACAATTGACAGCCTTATCATATTGAAGAAATGCCTGGCTGTAATTGTTTTCATCTCCCATAATATCTCCCTTTAAGCCATAAAACAAATCCAGATTTTCAACCTTTAAATCAATCGCCTTATCTATTATTGACCGTGCCTCTTTAACTTTCGAACTTTTTATCAAGCTCTGAGCCTTATAATAATAAGCTTCTCCATAATTGGAATTATGTTTTATTGCATTATCAAACCACTCTATGGCATCAGTATATTTTTTATCATCATAATAGCAGAGCCCCTTAAGATTATAGAATTCTGCATTATCCCCATCTAATTCTATAGCTGAATCACAAAAATCAATTGCCTCACCATATCTGCCGCGGAACCTTAAAGCCCTTGCCTTTTGATAATATAATTTACTATCCCTTAAACCAAAACCATTAGCTTTGTTATACACTACTATAGCTTCATCATATAATCCCATGTTTATGAAAGCCTGCATTTTAATTACATAAGCTTCTGTGAGATACTGATATATATTTAAGGCTTGTTCACAAGCATCCAGGCAATCTTCATAGAACTTTAAGCCTAAAAGTGCTGCGGCCTTATTTTTGTAGCTGTGAGCAGCTCTCGGTTCAAGACTTATAGCTTTGTTAATACACTCCAATGCTTCACTATATCGCCCCAGTTTGTTTAATACATAGGCCTTGTTATTATAGCCAGTGGAAAATTCTTCATTAATAGAAATAGCTTTGTCATATTGTTTTATTGACTCCTCATATTTCCCAAGCTCATCTAGAACATCTGCCTTAAGGAAGTTTAATTGGTAATTATCATTAAATTTATCCACCGCTTCACAAATAATAGTATAAGCTAATTGTAAATTTTTTTGTGACATTAATACTTGGGAAAGCAAATCGTACATATCACTAGTAAATTCACAGGTTTCTCTCAACTCCATTAATATATTATAGCTTTCCTCTATTTTGGACGTCTTAAAATAGGCTAGTGCCAGCTTATATTTAAGGTTATTATCTGTTGTATCCTTCCTACCAATTTCTAAAAGGCTATCCCTATAAAAATTATAAGCTGAATTCAAAAGAATCCTAACATCATGGTTATATAGATAAGATTCATTCACTTTTTCCAGATACTCTACTGCTTCCTCATATTTTTTAAGACAAATACAGCACTTCCCTAGTGCATACAGTATTCCAGAAGGATCTGTTTTTATGTCTATCGCTATTTTATAATCATTGTAAGCTTCATTAAGCTTTCCTATTTTAAAATATAAGTCTCCCCTGCAAAAATAAGCATCTTTATTGTCTTCTTTATCATCAATTAGTTTCGTAAGCAGCCTTTCAGCCTCTTCTATATGACCACTAATCATTAAATATTTACTAACCAATATCTGCAGTTCTGGATGTGTTTTACATATGCTCTGAGCTACATTAATAGACGTATTGGCAGTATATAAATCATAATAATCCAATGCATCGCTTATTTTTCTAAATTCCGCAATAAATACATCCTGTTCATTTTCTCTGCATTCTTTTAAGCATTCATAATTAAAAGTACTTTTGTTATTTATTTTATACATTACAAAATCAACAAAATTACTGGAGAATTTATCATATAGCACATCTTTTTTCAAAGTCCATGAAAAGTGCTCGTTGAATAAAGACCATACTTCGGAAGGGAAATTGAAGTTGTTCATAATAAAAGTTAAAATTCTATCGCTAACTTCCTTTGAAGTATCTATATTGTAGCAGACATCCGTCTCTAATAATTGTTTCCAAGAGTCAACGTCTATTCTTTTTTCAAAGCACTTGTAAGCAGCTTCAAAATCCTTCATGAACCCATCTACAGGGGATAATTTCTTTTGGTTTTCTTCCTCCTTAGCTTTTGAAAGCGCTTCCTCATAAGCTGCTCTTAAACCTTGGAAACCCTCTGGATCTTTCTCTGGAGAATATTTTGGCAGAAGTCTTGAATATGCCCTTCTAATTTCTTTAGTATCCTTTGTAGGAGAAATGCCTAATGTTTCAAAGCAATTCATTTAAAACTCCTCCCCATTATCAATAGTATCGAATATATCCTTTAGTTTCTGCCTAGCTTCCTTTATCTCTTTTAAATCCTGCTTTTCAAGCACATCCTCAAAGTCTCTGAGAAGCCTACCTATCTCCTGCCTTGTTTCTCCTAGTTTCTCTTGATATAGCCTCTCCCCTCTTGCCATGATTAATCTATTTTCATGATTCTCTCGAGGATGAATTTTCAAATAAGATAATTCCTCAATATGCGCTGCAATTTCTTCCTTTGTCATATGTCCGGGGTTATTTTCGATAACAACACTGCGCTTAATCCCCGTAGATATTACCGTTACTTCTGCTTCTAATATACCATTTATATCATAAGTAAACCTTATATCAATAGCTTCCTCTCCTGCTAGTCTTGGTGGAACTGGAACATTTAATTTCCCAAGGTATATGTTGTCCTTTGATAATCGTGATTCCCCCTGCAATATATCTACATTTATTATTCTTTGATCATCATATATTGTATATACTCTCTCAACTCGACTGACAGGTACTACAGTATTCCTCTCAATAATAGGTAAAAAATGTCCACTTTCATATTGCCCATGGGATTTTTTTATAGATACTGTAGTTCCTAGAGTATAAGGACAAACATCAGTAAGTATTACTTCTTTAAAGGAAGCATCTTTGCCTATTAAAGCAGCTTGTACAGCTGCACCAAGAGCAACAACCTCATCTGGATTGATATTAATATAGGCAAGCTTTCCAAAGAGTTTACTTATAAAATGCCTGATCAATGGAAGCTTGGTAGCTCCACCCACCAGTAATATAGAATCTATATCGCTAAGCTTTAGGGACGAATCACTTAATGCTCTTTCCACCGGTTCTCTCAATCTGCTTAACAAACCCTTAACCGCTTTTTCGTATTCCTCTGCGGTTATATCATATGATAATATTTCATCATTTACAGAACACTTGATAGTTGTCTCCCTATTTTCACAAAATGCTCTTTTAGAAACCTCTGCCTGCTTTTTTAATAAGGAATATGTATTTTCTCCCATAGATTCTCTAGTTAATCCATGATACCTTAAAAACAAATTAACCAAAACATCTGTAAAATCTTCACCACCAAGATAATTATCTCCTGCTACTGCCCTTACTTCCATAATGTTGTCAAAGAATTCTAGTATAGAAACATCAAATGTACCTCCACCCAAATCAAAAACTAAAACCTTAGCTTCTGAATCCGCATTATGTATCCCATAGGCAAGGGCTGCAGCTGTAGGTTCAGTTACCAATCTTTCTACTTTTAGCCCTGCCATTTCTCCTGCTCTTTTAGTAACTTTTCTCTGAGTATCATTAAAATATGCTGGTACACTAATTACCACTTCTGTAACAGGTATTCCAAGGTAATGTTCTGCATCCTCTTTTAAAGCCTTTAATATCAGGGCCGATAATTCTTCTGGCAAAAACTCCTTATCCCCAAGCTTGTATATTTTTTTAGTACCCATATTTCTTTTAAACACAGCAGCACTCATATGTGGATGGGTTATCTGTCTTTCCTCTGCAATTTTACCAATTAAAACATCACCATTATTATCTATACTGACAACAGAAGGTGTAAGATGCTCTCCTAAAGAATTAGGAATAATAACTGGACCATCCTCGGTCCAATAAGACACTAAGCTATTAGTTGTTCCTAAATCAATACCTATCTTAATCATTTCATACTCCTTACGTCTTTACTAATAATTACCTATTTAATATATTATAATATAAAAGTTAAATGCTAGCCATATGACATATTGTTTATTAATGTAAGTTATTTAATGGCCCTTTATCAAACATTTTTATAAAAGTACTGACAATGAAGCTGCCAATTCCAGAAGGAAATTGAGATACAGAAGGAGCTTTAATCTAAGGTGTAACCCAAAGTAAAAAATATAAAGCAAATTAATGCAAGGCACTGGAGAGAAACTGTTACTATTCTCTCCAGTACCTTGCATCCTTTCACTTATATAAATAATTCTGGTTCTCTCCGATGTGTAAGGTTGATTTCTAATTCGCATTTATGCCTTAAATAATCTTCATCATCATAATACTTTGCCTGGACAGGACATTTTTTAACACAAGCACCACATTTAATGCAAATTCCATTTAGCCTGGATACATCCTTATCATCAATGGATCCCATAGGACACAAGCTTACACAAAGTTTACAATCAATACAGTTACTATTTGTTTTAGGAGTAACCTTTCTAATATCTATAGAGCCCCCATTTTTATCTTTAGGCATATAATATTTTCTATATGGCGTATTCCCATTTACAGCTATAGTACTTACCTTGTCCTGTGCCATTAGCTTTTTATATATTTTATTTGCAAAATCACTTGCTATAGCCATATCCTTCTCATCCGGTCTGTCTTTTCCAAGAGTTTTAGAAAATGAGTGCTCCCCAATAAATGCACCACCTGCAATAACTATAAAGCCATTTAATTCAAGAATATCCTTTAGTTCTATTAATGCATCATCATAATTTCTATTTCCATAAACAACTACAGAGATTGCTAATGCACCATTACTGTTAATAGTGTTTAAATATTTTAACATTACATTTGGAACTCTTCCTGCATAAACCGGAACTCCTATAATAACAACATCTTCCTTCATAAAAAATACTGATTCTTTTCTAGCCTCAGGCAATGTAAAATCAATATCCTTTGCAGTTGTTTTCATTTTCATGTTCTCTAAAAGTTTATCTGCTATTCCAGATACTATTTTTTTAGTTGTTCCTGTAGGACTAAAATACATTGTGTTTATTTTTCTATCCATAATAAAAATCTCCTGACACCTTATTTGTTTAAAAAAATCCTTAGAATATTTAATAAACCTCTCCCTATTTTAGGGAATGCCATCTTTATTGCAGCTGTAACTTCATCTCCATTTACCGGTGTCTTAAACATATATTGTCCTGTTCCCTGCTGATTAAAAACGGCTACTATACCCTTTGCTACTCCCCCTATTGCTATATCTGCTCTTGCGATTCCACCAACTGCAATATATTTTGCAATTGCAATTCCTCCCATGCTTGCAGCATAGGATATAGTAATCCCCCCTATGGATAAAAGTCCAGAAAGTGCTCCTCCCCCCAATGCTACAAGAATTCCTAAAGCTAAACCTCCAAAACTTAAAGCTCCTATTGAAACACCCCCAAGACTAACAACTCCAATAGCAATATTCCCCACGGCAAATATACCCTTAGCTATCCCAACAGGTTTTGTATTTATATGAACAAGGGGAAGTCCAAAAACTTTAGTCTTCGAAACATACTCATATCTATACCCACAGCTATACCTATAGCAATACCTTGTACTAGGTTTTATCTCTAAGTTTTCTCTAAACTCTTCAGCAACATCCTCAGGATTGCCAAGAAGAATGTATGGGTCGCTTTCCCCGGTAGCCTGTTGTTTTTCCATTAGGGATGCATATAAGTCCTCCCTTATTTGTTTTTCCTTTTTTCCACCTACACCTATACTATATAAAACTCTTTCAATATAACCCTGAAATTCATTACCCATCTATAACACTCCTTTCTAATCACCTAAGACCCTATTAGTTATCATGTCAAAATATTTCCAGAAACCTATTTGTTCTTTAAGCGCCTCAATACCATTATGAGTAATCCTATAGTACTTCCTTGGAATCTTTCTTCCTTCTGGCATTATCCTATAGCTTTCAATCCATCCGCTATCCTCCAGCCTGTAAAGCACTGGATACAATGTACCTTCCTTCAGTTTATAATAACCTTCACTAATCTCATCCAGTGTTTGTATTATTTCATATCCATACATATCTCTTTCTCCAATTAATTTTAAGACTATTATGGACAATATGCCCTTCTTTAGCTGATTATCCAACTCTGGCAATAAAATTCACCTCTCTACATAGTTTTCATATATACTTAGTATTACTAAGCATATTATACTGCTAGGTATTTTATTTGTAAATAGTGGAAATGTAAAAAATATGCCAAGTAACAGAGAAAAAAGCTTTTCTTTCTATCTCTGTTACTTGGCACCTAATCTATGTTATTTTTCACGATTTATCAGGTATAAGTACTATTTTTTCAAATATATTAAAAGCCACCATCTCTCTTCAAATTATAAGTACCAGAGTTCACTTACTTTCGATATAAACTCTTTTTACTGTCTAATAATAATACTTAACACATTAATCATTTTATAATGCATACGCTTCCCTTGTTAGGAATTGTTTTGTTTTGAGATATTGTGGGATATTCTTTTCCTCATCATTTATAGTGATATTAACAAATTTTTTTCTTATTTCTAGCATGTATACGTTTTTATCATAAGGTAAATTTCCTATACATCTTAGCCTTAATTTAAAGTTTTCATCCAGTTCCCTTATATTAAATAGTGTAAGAAACCTCTTACATCTCCCTTTGAAAGCTCTTTCAGGATCAAGATTGTCTATCTGGGTATTATCAAAGGTAAAATCAATATTAAAATAACCATCCTTAGTATATATGTTTGATTTGCAAAATTCGTTTATATATTGTCTATTTCGATTTGCCCTAGAAATTCTTGAAAACTCCTCAAGCTCATCAATAAAGGTTAAAAATGCAGAATCATCAACAATTCCATTCATTTGAAAGCCTTCACTGGTATGATCCGCTATTGCCCTAAGTATTGAAGAAAGTACACTTGTATTAATAAAATCATACCTACTAACATCTATTGTTTTGTAATCTACATATTTAAAAGGCTTATTGTTAAATACTGCTAACTTCCTAAACAAAAGAAATGCACTCATTATACCATGTTGATAATTCTCGAAGTCCTTTGAATATCTCATGTGTCTAGAATAATCAAAGTATAACGCCATTGTAATATTATTATCCTTTATGGTTTTTTTCTCGTCCTCTGTTAAATTAAAAATTTCATCTTCATTGATTCCTATTAAATTAGTGTTTGCTTCATCAAGTACAAATAATTTTTTTGCAATATCGCCGAATTTTTTATTTTCCTCCATTGAAAAACTGCGACTACAACTAATATAATTTATAAAATCCTTAATTAAATTGTCATGTATGTCTGAATAACTAAAATCAAATTCACTATAATTTTTTATTCCAAAGTGAGGCAATATATTTTTTATATTTTTATTTATGGAATTTATTTTTTTAATAGGATAACCTAGATCATGTGTTAGGGCTTCTAAGCATCTCATAGAATCATCATATTTTGCAAATTTCTTAAATATTTCACACAAATCAATAAAGTTATGGAATATATCTGCATATTCACTTTCCTTATACATCTCATAAAAGTTATAAAACCACTGGTTTTCCTTACCGTATTTACTGAAAAAGGGCTTAAATTCATCCTTCTTAATAATATACTCACCCAAAAAATATACCCAGAGACAGTGCATGGTATGATCTCTATAGAAGGAATCAGATGCAAAGATAAGTTCCTCAAAGTTTACATACTCATCAAAATATGAAAATAACTCATCATAACCTCTTCTATCAGGATCTATGAAGTTCATTGCAGCCTCAAATAAAAGCTTCCAGAGATTTTTGCATATTTTTATTTTATTATGCATTTCTTCAGCTTCCCTCAAATTTACAATCTCCCTTGATATATCATCCTTATACCATTGTTTATTCTTTAGGAATACTATTGAATCCTTCTGAATTTCATCAAGATAAAAATCAAGTACCTTTCTCTCATCGATTATATCCATTTTACCCACCCCATTTTTATGCATCATTTTCCTAATTATATCATCGACTCCATGTTTTTTCTATATTTTCAAAACAAGGTTCAGGTTCCAAAAGGAGTTTTAATACTTTCCCTCTTCTTTTTGTTTCCTGGGAAATCTCCGAAAAAGGCTCTAAATTTTATTTTTTAATAAATTATTACTTTTTCGCGGCTTTCCCTTGCACCTAAACTTGTTATTAATCCTCTAGTATCTCATTACAATAAATCCTTTTGCAAATAAAATAATAAAAAACTTGAATGAATAAAAATATTGTTGAAACTGGTGGATAGTTATATAATGGCCCTTATGATGATTTGCTATATTATTATCTTGTTCCATTCCTATTAAAATCGCATATTTACTTCACCCTAATCTTGCATATTATATTATTTTAATGTAAATTTAACTTATAATACTATGTGTTTTGCATAAATGATTCTATATTGCTCGGTCCTAAACATTTATGCCAAATCATATTCCTTGATTCATAAATCGCAGTATATATTATTCAAAATCTTTATTGCGATTTATATAACAAAAATATGGAGTTTGATATGAGTAGTAAAATCAAAGATATTCTTGTGGTCATTAACTACATATTATTAGCTGGGATTTTTTTAATCATTACACTTTTTAGTGATAAAAATCAACTATTAATACTTACCCTAGCTTTCTTTTTTCTAACCTCCTACACTATTAGAGTGTTCTTTTTATATAATAGTGAGAATTATAAGCACCTAAGCTATCCTTCATTAATTCTTGATATCCTATTTATATTAGCTATTAATATTAATGACAGTTCTTCCATTTCTCTATGTTTATATTGTTTTATCCTAGAGGATGTAATATTAAATTTTAATATACGCTTTGGAATAATTGCTTCATTTTTTTCCTTTATCATTTATTCCTTTGCTTTATCCATTTCAATGAAGTTTCAGGTGTCAGCAATTTTCAACGGAGTTTTATTGAGCTTACCTGTTTTTCTTATTATCTATCTGATTTTCTTCCTTATAAAATACTTACTAAAACAAACTGAAATAATTGCGACATCACTAAAGGATGCTACTCTTCAGAAATTAGAAAAGGATTGTGTTTACTCAAATTTAAAGGGTGCCTATGAAAGGTTGGAGCTTGTGACTACTTTGAAGGAAAGAAACAAAATAGCTGGTGAAATTCACGACACTGTGGGACATACCTTAACTACAGTCCTTATAGAAATGGAGGCAAGCAAAAGACTTATTAATACAAATCCTGATTTAGCTTTAGAAAAACTAAATTTAGCCCAGGAACAAGTTAGGAAAGGCTTAAATGATATACGTTCCTCTGTAAGAATCCTCGAAAAAGGCCAAGAATTGCAAGAATTTTATCCCTCTTTAGAGACTCTAATAAGAGATACTCAAATTCATTCAGGGGTTACAATTAAAGCTGAAATAGACTACTCATTAAACTTAAGTAAAGAAGCTGAAAAAATAATCTTTTCTTCTCTGCAAGAAGGTCTTACCAATGGTATGCGCCACGGAAAAAGCACTGCTTTTTTATTTAAGCTTTTGAAGAAAGACAATAATATATTCTTTTCACTTGAGGATAATGGTATCGGTGCAGGTACTATAAATCTTGGTTTTGGTCTTAGAACTATGAGAGACAGGGTCTACGAATTAAATGGAACCTTTAATATAGATTCCACTCCACAAGAGGGCTTGGAATTGATTATTATCCTGCCCTATTCCCTTGCAGTTGAGAAATAGTTTATATGGAGGTTTGTTATGGATAAAATAAAGGTATTAATTGCAGATGATCAAACTCTAATGAGAGATGGGTTAAAAACCATACTTGAATTAGAAGAAAATATGGAAGTTGTAGCACTGGCTAAAGATGGACTTGAGGCGTTAGCCTTATGTACTAATACTCACCCCCATATAGTTTTAATGGATATACGAATGCCAAATATGGATGGAGTAGAAGCAACCAAAAGAATAAAAGAAGCTTATCCAGAAACCACCGTGCTAATTCTTACCACCTTTGATGATGAGGAATTTATTGTTCAAGCATTAAGTCATGGGGCCACAGGTTTTATTTTAAAAGACATAGATGGGGATGCACTTATAAAAGCCATAAATGATGCTTATAAAGGCTCCTTCATACTTCCTTCAAAAATTGCCATAAAACTTGCAGGAACAATATCAAAGACTGCAAAACAATCCGAGAATACTTCCTTAGCTTCCCTTACATTATCAGAGAAAGAAATGGAAATTGCAAAAATGCTTGCTCAGGGCTTTACTAACAAACAGATTGCTTCTGCACTATACATATCAGGTGGAACCGTTAAAAACTATGTGAGCAGTATTTACAGTAAAATTGGTATTTCTGATAGAACTGCAGCAGCAATTTATATAAGAAATTTACTTTAATATGCCTAAATTACCGGGGTCACCTTTATTTATGACCCCGGTTACTTTTATGTTACCCATAATTTTGGTAACATTTTCTTGTAGACATATCATATTTCGAAAGGAGTTTTAGCATGAAACCTTTATCCGCCTTAAATTATAGTAAAAACAACAAAAAAAAGCTTATAACCTCCACTATATCAATTATGGTAGCAGTTTTATTTCTATTTGTTTTTCAGACATTTATAAAATCACTTTATGATACTCTTTATGAATTAAATACAAATGCCTATAATACCCATATCAGAATTTTTAGTGTTGAAAGGGATAAGCAAATATCTGAAAACATCATAAATGAAATTAAAAACAACTCTAATGTAGAAAAAATAATACCTTTTATCCCCTACAGAACTCTATACACTATCCCCAGTTCCATGACTAGTACTGAAGTATTGGGTATTAGAGCAGAGGATATGGATTATATGATGCAAAAGCATAAAATAACCTTAAAGGAAGGCAGGCTTCCCTTGGAAGGACATAAGGAAGTAGCCCTAGATTCGAGAGTTGCAAAAAATAAAGCTGCAAAGCTAGGAGATAAAATTGGTAATTCAATTAATAAAAATGATAGCCTAGATGGAGAATATACCGTGGTAGGCTTATTAGAGGGAAAAGGGTTTATATCCTTGATGCCCTATAACACCTCTACTGCGCCTCTAGAATTAAGTGAAACAAGCCTCCTGCAAAAATCCGCTTTAATTTTTCCTAAAGATAATAAGCTAAGCCAAGTTGATAAACTAGTTTCCTCATATTCTAAAAGTGAAGTTAACTCTTTTACTTTAAGTGAAATTATAAAATTAGTTAGTGCCTCTTCATCTGTAGTTAAAACCCTGGATATGATTTGTATTATTGCTATTATAGTAATGGTAATCTCTGTTGGGAGTTCAAAATTTGTTCAATTCTATAGCAGAAAACAAGAATTTGGAGTTTTAAATGCTCTTGGTTATACCAAAATTGAAATAATGAAAAATGCCTTTATGGAAATACTGCTGGTAAACACATTAGGTTTCATTCTTGGTATAGGTTTTGGGGTTTTATTTTCATTCTTAGCATTTAATATACTCTTTACATCAGTCGGTGCAATTTCAGTAATTTTCTGTTCTAAAGCTTTTTTAATAGCACTGTTTATCCCTTTATTTACTACATTATTTATCCTCATACCTGTGAATAGAATGATTAACAACCTTGATCCCATAATAATGATAGAAGGAATTTAAAAGAGGAGTGATTGATTATGTTATTTAAAGTGGAAAATCTAAATTTAATATATGATATAGGAAAAGAGGTTCAAACCTATGCTCTAAGAAATATTAATCTTTCCCTGGAAGGGAATAGATTAATAGGTATAATGGGGCCCTCTGGCAGTGGAAAAAGTTCCTTATTGTACTCCTTAGCAGGTTTAAAGACTCCTTCCTCAGGTACCGTTAGTTATAAAAATATGAAGCTTAATGAACTCTCCATTTCTAAAAGTACTGAGCTAAGAAGAAAGGATTTTGGTTTTATATTTCAAAGACATTTTTTAATAGATTATATGAGCATACTTGACAATGTTTTAACCCCCATAAATGATAATAGCACTAAAGCTAAGGATAAGGCACGAGCTTTATTGGGCAAACTTGGAATTGAACATTTAGCTAATAAAAAGCCTCATCAATTATCTGGAGGTCAAAGGCAAAAGGTTGCAATTGCCAGAGCACTTATAAATGATCCAAAAGTTATTTTTGGAGATGAAATCACTGCTTCTCTTGATCATGCAAGTGCAAAGGAAGTAATGAAATTGTTAGATGAGTATACCTCTAACGCTTTGGTTATCGTTGTAACACACGACCCTTCAATACTTGAAAATGCAAATGATATTATTAATATTTGGGATGGAGCCATAACCTCCATTGAAAATAAAGAAGGGAAGGATAACTATGAATCCGCTGTCAACCTTTAAATACATTAAAAACAATTTCAGCAGGACTCTACCCATACTAATATCTATGCTAGTAGGAGTATTGTTAATTTATATTTTTTCCTTATTAACACAAAGTTCTTCAGAAATGATAGATATAACCTGGGCAAATATTAGTAAAAAATATGCATCAGTATTCAGTACTAACACAGAGCCAATTCCTCAAAATTTGATTGACAGAATAAACTCAGATTCTAATGTTTCCTATGTTTTACCTTACCAAGAGGTTAATGGTTCCCTCAGCTACGAAAGTGTGTTTGGAAGTGCAGGTATTGATAGTTCCAGTTTAAGTGGAGAAGATATACCTAAATTACTTAAATCTCTAGATATAAAACTAGTACAGGGAGTTCTTCCTAAGGAAAATGCCCGAGAAATAATTCTTCATAAAAGATTTGCCTTGGAAAACAAACTGAAAGTAGGGGATTATATAGGCTCAGAGATATCTTCTATTTATCAATTGGGGGGAAAATACAAAATTTCAGGTATAATGGACGGACCAGTAATGATAGCTGTAGTTAATGAAAACAGAAAAAATATTTCAAGAGATGTAATGCTGAAACATGCTATGCTTATTAGAATAAAAGATATTAAAAACAAGGACTTGATAAGCTATCTAGCTAAAAATGCACCTAAAAATGTTTTAGTTACAGATTACTACAGTAAAAATGAGCAAATGAACGATGTTACTAAAGTTCTAAACTCCCTAGTCCTAAGCCTTACAATATGTATAATATTGGTGCTATGCATTTCCCTTGGAAACTTGAACTACATTAGTTTTCTAAACAGGAAATATGAATTCGGAGTATTGTCCGCTATTGGCTATAAAAAATCTTCTTTATATTTTAAACTATGGAAGGAAAATGCTTCTGTTTGCTTACTTGGCTATGTGGCTGGCATAATAGTAAGCATAATAATAGCCTTTATTTTAAATATTACGGTTTTTGAGCCAAATGGTAAATTAATTTCCTTATGGAATGTCTCTGGAGCACTTTCAGCCTTTTGTGTCCCTCTTTTTGTATCTTTTTTAAGTTTAATCGCTCCAGTTAAAGAGTTAAAAAGAACTGATCCACTGGAGGTTATTGGTGGTAGCATATAATTACCAGGCATTGGGGAGAGATTACTTTCTCCTCTCTCCAGCGCCTAGTACACTTTGACTAGCTCAATCCCATACCTTTTCTTTTACTTAATATATGTGCCTCAATATTATTAGCTACTTCCTTCGGATCATCTCCCAGTGCAATTTTGCCGCCTGTCAAACCTTCAACATCCTCTGTAAGAAGCTTTACAAGTTGACTTGCACCTGTTAGAAATGGGGTGGGAGATAGATGTGTGTAAGCCCCATATGCTACAGCAAACACACCATCTATAGTGGCCTTTTGCTCCATCCATTCTGGAGCAGTTACTGCAATTGGAAGGTCTGGGACATCAACGTCAAGATGGTTGGCAAGTTCGGTAACAAGCATTGATATTCTTCCCGTATCTGTACAGGTTCCAAAGCTTAAAACTGGAGGAATTTTTAACATACCACATACTTCTTTAAGCCCTTCCCCTGCCATGTCTATTGCATTTAGATTACACAAGCCAGCTACCTCTAGTGCATGATTGCCGCATCCACCTGCTACAACCAAAATGTCTTTTTTAATCAATTCCTTTACTAAATTAACTGTATTCCAATCCTGAGGACCATTTCTCAATGTTGAGCAATTGGCCAGAGCTACTATTCCTTTTATTTTACCTGCTGCGATAACTTCCACTAATGGATCAAGTTTATTACCCAAAGCACTTAAAACTGCTTCAGTAGAAAAGCCAGCTATTGCCTTTTGTGTTATCTTTGGTACCTTCGGTGTAACCTTTCCTTTTCTCTTCTTAAAGTTTTCTATGGCTAGTTCTATTAATTTATCAGCCATTTCATCTACCTTACCAGGATTATATGGAATCATATGATTTAGTCCTGGAATACCAATAATGGTACTTACCCCTACCAGGGTTACCTGATACCTTTCAGCATAATGATCTATTGCAGGTGGAGAGCAGTTTTCTTCCATTGCAAGCACATCAACTGTACCAGTTGCTAAAAGCGGTTCTATTGCCAGCCAATTCCCCATAAGTCCTACAAATACATCATCCACCTCGAACCTCTGCAGTAATTCCTGACCCGTTTCAATTGAGCCAACTATTCTTAATCCTTTTGCTCCAGCTGCCTTTGCCCTTTCCTGTACTTCCTTACTCTTTGCCTTTTGCATTGTAGCTACACCAGGCCAGGGTTGATGTCCATTAAATACTATATTCACATAATCAGGATCCATAATCCCCAGATCAACATCCACTTCATGTGGGGTAGGAGTTCCAAAGAGGATATCCTGAGCCATCTCAAGACCTATTTGTGCTGTATAAATAGTAGCTAATCCCAAGCTTAATGCTTTCTTCGCAAGGGATACATAATCTCCATCAACGTTTGTTAAACAGCTTGCTACAGCATTTTGTTCTTCATGAACTACTCCAGAGGGATATATTCCAATATCCTTCCACACCTGTTTTCTTTTTCTTGGAGCAAATACCTCCACCATAACACTTGGTTCATCAACATCCTTGCCCATTTCAGCCTCTAAAAAATCAGCTAAAGCAATTGCCATTTTATTAGCATCCTGGTTTGTATTAATTCCAACATTTTCGCACATCCATTTAAGCTTATCCACATCCTTAATTGTAAATGGAGTCTTTCCCTCACCAGTGGCTCTTAGGGTTCTGAATGCCTCATATGCATGGTGACTGTATGTACCAGCACCCATAATATTTCTTAAAAGCATGTTTCTCATTGCCATAGCATCTGGTCCAATACCGCAGACACCTTTTTGCTGCTCTCCTTTTAAATTTATCCTACATGGACCTTGTGAGCACAGCTGACAGCTTAACCCTTCCAAACAGAACTTGCATCTAATCTTTTCCTGATATGCCCATCTATCAAATACATTGGACATACCATCTTCCCTAATCCTTTTTAGCATTTCTTCAACAGAATCATGATAGCTAACACGTCCTTCAGTCTTCTCTGGTATGGTTTCACTCATTTTATTTCCCTCCTATATGCATAAATATCTATGTTAGTTTACCTAGCAGGGAAATATTTATACATATAGGTATTGTACTGTCTATTTATCAAGCTCTATTTTATTTCACATCAACATTTTGAACAGCTTTACCATCTGTTGATTTTTCCTTTAGCAATTTAAATGTTGCTCCTAAAACCATTCCAACCATAGCTGGAACTACCCAACCTAGCCCTTCTGCATAAAGAGGTAATAGACTACATAAGTTAGAAACAAATCCTAACTTTATTCCTACTTGTCCTAATGCATCGACTATGCTTATAACTCCAGTAAACAGTATTGTCAAGCCATATACTATTGAGTTTTCTTTAAAAAGATTATCTAACATTGCAAGTACTATAAGCATTATTGCAATTGGATAGATTGCAACTAATACTGGTACTGAAATTGCAAGAATTTTTGTTAATCCCATATTAGCAAGAGTCATACTAGAAACAGATAATATCCTAACCCAATTTTTATAGGATATCCTTTTAGTTAATGTTGAAAAATACTGACTGCATGAGGTTATAAGACCAACACAGGTTGTTAAGCAAGCTAAAGTAAATATAACTGCCAACAGTACTGCTCCGGGCTTTCCAAATATATAAGTTGTAACATTTGTTAAGGTCTGCGCTCCATTATCAGTACCTCCAAATCTTCCACCACTGACCGCTCCCAGGTGTGCAAGCATTAAATAGATGATTACCAATAATGTTCCTGCTATTAATCCAGCTTTTATTGATGTTGAAACTACTGCTTTTTCATCTTCAATTCCTTTAGATTTTATTGCTAGTGCAATAACTATTCCAAAGTTTAGAGCTGCTATTGTATCCATTGTTAAATATCCATCTAGAAAGCCTTTAACTAATGGAGAGGCTGCATAACCTCCTATTGCTTCACCATAGCTGCCTAAAGGCTTAAATAAAGCCCCAACAAACATAACTAAAATTAATAGCAGCAGGGCAGGTGTTAATACCTTACCCATACGATCTACCAGCTTAGTTGGTGATAGTGACAGCCAATAAGCCACTATAAAAAACACCAATGTAAATAATAACAAGGCCAATGTTTTTGATACGCCCTGAGGCAGATATGGTGCTACTGCCATTTCAAAGGGTAAGCTCCCAGCCCTTGGAATGCCTAAGCAAGGTCCTATTGATAAATATATTAAAACTGTAAAAATTCCTACAAACACAGGATTGACTCTCTTTGCTAATTGAGTTAATCCACCAGATTTAGCAACTGCAACTATTCCTAAAACAGGAAACCCAACTGCTGTTATAAAAAACGAAGTTATTGCTGCCCAGGTTTTCACACCTGCTGATTGCCCTAAAAATGGAGGGAATATTAAATTCCCTGCCCCGAAAAATAATGAAAATAACATTAATCCTACAAGTAATAAATCTTTTCTTGATAATTTTTTCATTTTTAGTCTCCCCCTTATTAAATAACAAAACCTCCCTGCTTCTTAGTAATAGCCCTTAATGCCCATATATTTACACAGTCTAACAAAACAAAAAACCCGTCCCTAAAAACAAGGGACGGGTTAAACCGCGTTACCACCCTAATTCTATAAAATAAGCTTATAACAAATAAACTATTTATAGCACTTAGTTACGTATCCAACAATACGCTTATCTTTTAACGGCGAAAGACTCCGGCAAGGCTTACTAAAAACAGCTTCAGCTTCGCTTCTCAGAGATGATTTTCAGCGATATCTTGAACATTGGCTTGCAGCAAAATGCCAACTCTCTGTGGAACAAAATATTACTTACTTTTTCTCTTCATCGAATTTATATTAATTATTTTTATATAATATACTTATATTTTTTATCTGTCAAGTCAATTATCATGTCACATACTAAAGCTCTTGACCTGGATTTTATATTTAATGTGGATACATTATTTCAGCGACAATCCACATTATAATTACTAAACCAATCAATGCCAAGTATCTCACATCATCTAAATTACATTCTTTTTGCAAAATAGTTAGAGAAAATCAGCACTAGAACAAATTCAATTATAAGCAAAGAAACTGCAAGCATAATTATAAGCTTATCTACCCCCATGAATCCAAGGGTTAAAACGAATATCGCCAAAACATAATTCATGACTCTAGATACCATATAACCTGTTTTTTCACGTATTCTTGTATTTCTCTCGTCATTAACTTCTATCTTTTTGATTCTTTTTATTTCTTCATATTCTGCTGTAGAAACAATTAAAGATTGAATAAACTCACCAACTCCTATACATAACAAAGCAGCTCCCAATCCAATGCACAAACCTGAAACCATTCTTACTTTATCTGATGTTAGCACAAAGCCACCTGCATACAAAAGTATAGCCCCTATCAATGCCTGAAAAACAAACAATACTCTTTTGCCCTTCATTTTGATTCCTCCTCATAAATAAATATTTCTTCAATTGACATGCCAAAATAACGCGCAATCTTAAATGCTAAACTAATAGATGGATTATAGCGCCCATTTTCTAAAGAACCTATTGTTTGTCTGGAAACTTCTAAAGCTGCTGCAAGCTCTTCCTGCTTTATGCCGCGCTGCTTTCTGATTTCTTCTAATCGATTCTTCATAATAATCCTCCTTTCATAGCTCTATGGAAAGTATACTTTACATTTATATATTACACCCTAAATTTGCAAATGTAAAGCATGCTTTCCATGAAGCCAAAAATATTTTTAAATTATATAGGGAATGGTTACTTCTATACATGTCAATATGTTTATAACGAATAATAAAAGGGAGTATTACAAAACTACTACCTAAAGCAATTTTGTAATACTCCCATTTTGTATGCGCCAAACTAATTTAGCATTGATTGTTTAAGATATACAGCCTATTTATCGAATTCTAATCTCATAGTCATAAAATCATAATCGTTTCCTCTTATTGTATTAACAAATTCTTCAACAACCTTAAAGCCTAATTTTTCATATACTCTAATAGCCCTTTTATTAAACTTTGCAACCATTAAATCTATATGCTCCAAATTATATTTTTGCTTTCCAAATTCAACTATTGCCTTTACAAATTCTGTACCAAAGCCCTTTCCAGTTATATCAGGTCTCATTTGCACTCCAACACAAAAGAATTCATCAATATATTCAAAGCCACAATTTCCCATAAGTCTATTATGCTCATCATAAATTGCAAAATCGTTGTCTGAATCAACTATGCTTTTTATCCACTCCATTTTATTCACATCAATATCATTATCATAGAATGAATATATTCCTTCAAATTTCCACGTTAAAATATCTTCAACATCGCTTTTTGTAGGCACTCTAAATTCCAACTTCATATTAAAAACCTCCTAAATAATTCTACTTATCTCGTTAATATAAAGCTGAGAACACTTTCAAGGAAGGATATTTCATAAACCTCACTCCTATCGCACTTTCTACAAATACCATTATATCCAAGAGCATGCTCTATTTATATGCTTTGTTTGGTTATATTTATTTAAGGCATATTAAAGAAAAGCTGTCCAAAACATTATCTATATATAAGTCGTAAAATTCTTTACATTCTGTTTTTTTAAACAGCCCTACTACATTAGTACGACCTTAGGATGTTTAAAAAGGCAGAATGTAATAGAATTTTTGACTTATATATATTTTAGACAGCTTCCTATTATTTCTTTTTCGAATATACTATCCTTTTAATTGTTTCTACAGCCAGACAATACTCTAGTGCTAGTTTCGGAATAGTAACTCCATTAATAAACTTCTGTTTTATTTCATAATTTCTCATATGTATCTCTGTCTTAATTCCTGAGAGTTCTCCCCATTCCTTACGTTTGCTTTCAACCTGTGGAATATACACCAATCCACCACTAACATATTTCTGTATTTCCTTTAATAATTCCTGTGGAAATAAATCTATACCATTTTTATACTCCATTTTAATCCGCTCCCTAAAATTTAAATATAAAATTTAAGGATGCAAGGTCTGTAGTATAACTTATAATATTATAGTATGTGAGTTAAAATGGTAACTATATGTTTTACACAAATGATTCTACATTGCTTGACCCTAAACATTTATGCGAAATCATATTCCTTAATTCATTAATCGCACAACATTCAATGTAAAATCTTTAGTGCTATTAAAGTACTAATTCCATACAAATGTCACCATTAGTTATCTTACAGACTTTGCATGGAATTTTGGGCTGTCTGTTGTATGTATTAATATTGATTTCATTTAATATACCCTCCTTTAAAATATAAATAATCCTCAATAACACTTAAATTGCTATGCCGCAGCACTCATATTATATATACTACTTTTTACATAACCGGACCAATTATCTAAAAGGCATAAACATATAGGGTAAATTTTACTCTATACTTTTTAGGTTCTCATTCAAACACTTATAATATCGCTCTTTATTCAAATCAAGTATTTCCCTCGGATTTAGCATCAAGCCATGTCCAGGAATAATTGTATCTACTTCAAGTCTTTCTATAACTTTAAACATATGCTCTAAATATACAGGTGAAGTATCATCACTATCCGAAGGTATTACAGGAGGAATGCAAAATACCACTTCTTTACTAACTAAGTTATCCCCAGCTACAAGTACTCTATTATCCTTATCATATACTAAAATACTTCCATAGGTGTGGCCTGGACAATGTATAAGCTCTAACGTTTTTCCTCCAATGCTAAGTTCCATACTTCCTTCAATAAGTTCTGTTGGCATTAATGGAATTACATCTGTTCTATTGATTTTTTCTAATTTCATCTTCAATTGTTCCAGATGCTTAGCTGTTGATTTATGTGCAATTATTCTATCCCCAAAAATTCTATTACCAGTAGTATGATCTGAATGCCAATGAGTATATATTACTGCAGCTGGCTTATCAAATCCCTTCTCCTTAATAAAATCAAAAACCTCATTAAACATTTTTTCATCGCTAAAGACATCTATAACAATAGGGCCTTCATTTGTAATAATAACTGTGGAATTATAATACCAACCCAAACTTAAATCCGTGAACAAATATATATCTTCCCTAATTTTTCTTATATCACACAAACCCATACCCCTAATTACCACCATTCTTTTGTTATAGTTAAGTATATCATTATTTTTACAACAATTGTTAGTTTTTACATACTCCATATGCCTATCGCCTGTACATATCTCTTACTTCAATATTTCAGCTTTTAATATTCTATAAAATTCATCCTTAGCATAAACCTCAGCCCATGGAGTATGTCCACATTTTTTAAGCTCATAAAATTTGAAATTGCAGATTATTTTTTCTAAGGAATCTTTAATGCCTATAGCCGGGTGGGAATCATAGTCACCATGGATTGCAACCACTTCACACTTAATATCTTTTCCCATCCTATACATTTCACCACTTTTTCTCATAGCATGAGCCTGGGACCATACTTTTGTAAATATTTCATAACTAGGAAGGCTCTCATCGCTATCGATTTCCATAGGCTCATAAGAATCTAGCTTTTCCATTAACGCTCCAAATCGTGCAAAAACCTTATTCATATCTTCATTTCCCGGATTGGAAAAAATCTTTTGCAGTCTATTAAGTTCAATTCTCTCCTCTGCCGTCAGCCTCTCTTCTCTATTCTTGCACAAATCCTCATAATACTTCTCTTCAAGGGATCCACTTGATATAAGAATAATTTTCTTTACTAAATGGCTATATTTAGCTGCAAACATATAAATTAACATGGCGCCCCATGAATGTCCTATAAGAATTACAGGCTCTTCTGTATTTTCTTCTAAAATTTTTTTAAGTTCCTCAAGTTGACCATCCACTGACATTTCAGTTTGTAGAGGTTCTAATACCCCACAAACATCAGAAAGCTCCTCACACACAGGCTTTACACTTCCTGCCGCTCCTGGTCCCCCATGAACTACAGCTATCTTATAAGGCTTATTTCCATACTTTCTAATATTCATCTGATGTTTCTCCTTTTAGATTATTAAATCGCAGCCATACAATATTTTAGTTATTTATTGTTTTTTGCCAAAAACCCAAATGCAACAAATACTATACCAACAAAAACGTTTAAATTTCCCAATAGTATTTTATTATTACAAAAGCATAGTATCGATTGAGTTATATTTATAAATCCTATAATCCAAAATACATATCCATAACCGGAAATCTTTTGTTTCACAAATGGCATCCCCTTTTTTAACCAACCAAATTGCTAATCAATTATATTGTATACAAAAACAGACACATTGTATATATAATGCCAAGCAATTGAGAAAAACTTCTTCTCAACTACTTGGCACTCAATCATGCTACATACCAGGATTCTTGATTTTTATACATCTTTGCATATATTCCATCTTTATTTAGTAAATCCCTGTGGATTCCTTCCTCTGCTATTTTACCATCGTTGAAGACCACTATTTTATCGGCTCTCTTTGCAAAGCCAAGTCTATGTGATATAAATAGAACCGTTCTTTCCCCTGCCAGGTCATATATCATATCATAAATCTCAATTTCAGAGATTGGGTCTAGATAAGCTGTAGGTTCATCTAATATCCATAAAGTAGCTTGCGGGTTAGCAAGCAGTCTTGCAATGGCAAGTCTTTGCCACTGTCCCTTTGATAATTCAATGCCCTTTTGGAGTTGTCCCAGTGGTGTGTCTATACCCTGCGGCAGCTTTTGAACTCTTTCCTTTAATCCAACCTTATCTAATAGATTCCATATTTCTTCCTCTGAAAATTTATGATTTTCATATCCCACTTCAATGTTCTCTCTTATAGTCATTTGATATTGTGCAAAATCCTGTAGTATACATGAAACACTGCTTCTTAGAATGGACTCTGCCTTTAAACCTTTTTGCCCATCTACTATAATCTCTCCATTAGTTGGATCAGTAAGTGCCATTAAAAGATTGGTGCAGGTTGTTTTTCCGCTTCCATTATGTCCTACCACAGCAATCTTCTCTCCAGCCTTTATATTAAACTTAAGATTTTTTAATGCATATCTCTTAGCCTGAGGATAAGTGTAAACAACATTTTCAAAAGAAATGTCAGCTGCTTTTTCTTTAGTATGAGCCTTGTTGTCCTCCTCATAAGCCATTATTTCATCAAAACTCTTAATAAACTTGCAATCAATGCTATTAGTTATAATAGTGCTTTGCACTCCTTCAAAGGTATCTATTACTCCATTAAAAAGCCGATTACATAACATTAAAAAGCCTATCTCATGTTTACCTGCAGCTATTTCAAAGGCTACATAAATCAACATAGCTATATATGGAATATTAAAAATCACTCTTGCAGTTTGAAGTGTTATTTCAAATCTTTTAAATATCTTCATTCTATAGCCATATTCTTTATCATAAAGCTTATCCCAACGGCTGCTTACAAAACCAAAAAGCCTGTTAAACTTAAACTCCTGGTGAGTGACCTTGTCTCCACTGAGGCTAAAAAAGTAGTTCTGCTTTTGGCTGTAGGGCTGTATTTCGTCCCATATATTCATTATGCTGTTATACATATTACCTGATGCTTTATTAAATATAAACACTAGTGCTAAGTATATAACTACCACTAAAATATTAATTTGTATTAGGAAGTATCCATATACAATCACATGAAAAACTGATTGTATATAAAACATTGTGCTTTCAATAAAGCTTTTTATAGTCTCTAGGGTTTTAGTTCTCACCTCATGTATTTTTACATAAGTTTCATTGTTTTCATAATAGTCTATTTTAATATTTGAAAGCTTTGTGTTAAGCTCCTTTTCAAAGGCATAGGAAATACTCAAATTTAGTTTATTTGTAAGCAGTGTCTTTATAATATCTATTACCTCAAAAACTATCTTTGCTCCAGTAAAAAGAGTGATTCCCATAACTACAGATTTAAAATCAGCAGTTTTATTAAAAAGCCTATAGGCCGAATTAATTGTATATTCTGTAGCCTTTAGCAATATAAAGGTACTAACCGCAGAAAGAAATGTTGTTAATATCAAAAGTATATATGCCCATGAACAGCTTTTATATGCTAGAGCATTTACCTCTTTTAATGCCTTTATTGTATAACCCTTTTCTTTTTTAAGCACTTAAATCACCTTCTTTATAAAGCTGTTCCTGTGAAGTAAACAATTCATAGTATTTACCCTTAAGCTTTAACAGCTCCTCATGGGTTCCACTTTCAATTATTCGTCCTCCATCCATTATGCAGATTCGGCTTGACATTCTAGCAAACCCTATGCGGTGTGAGATTAAAAGAGCCGTTTTGCCCTTTACTATATCCTTAAATTGATTTAGCATTCTCATTTCTTCAATTGGATCTATAGCTGCTGTTGGTTCATCTAATATGAGCACATCAGGCTCACCCATATATGCCCTGGATAAAATTACCCTCTGCCATTGACCTCCGCTTAGATCCTCTCCAGCCTTATCATATTCCTTGCCTAATATAGTATCCACTCCATTAGGCAGTTTTTTTATTACCTCCTGTAGATTCCCTTTTTCCATGGCTTTTTTAATCTGGTTTTCATCATCAAAGCTTTCAATCATTCCTACAGCTACATTTTCTTTTAAAGATATGCTGTATCTTGTAAAATCCTGAAAACCTATACCAAAGTACCTATATAAGCTTTCCCTATCGTAGGTCTTTATATCTTTTCCATTTAGCTTTATGGTTCCTGTATAATCCTCCAAAAGTCCACACATAAGCTTTGAGAAGGTGCTCTTTCCACTTCCGTTATACCCAAGAACACTTATAACCTCCCCCTTATTTAATGTGAAGTTTAGCTTATCAACTGCATTCTTTTCTCCATGTGGATATTTGTAGCATACATTTTCAAAGGTTAAGCTTTCAAATTCAGGGATATCACTATTAACTTTCAACTTGGATTCTGAGATGCTTTTTAACATAGATAAGCTTGTCTTTCCTGTAAAATTTTCATACCTTTCTACATACTGATAATTCTCTGCCAAGTCCTTTGATATTACATCCACTATATAACCTATACTATAGGTAAGGGACCACATTATTGAATTTAAGAATACAAAATCTCCTACCGCCAACCTGTCAATATAAACTAAATATAAGAAGTAAATTGTTAAGCCATAGGTCATAAACTGCTGAAGGATTGTAGAAATGTTTGATAGTATTGTAGCTTTTACCTCAAATTTATACTTGGAAACTGTGTATTCCTTATACCATTTATCCCACTTTTGAAGAAATTTATTTTGAAGTTTAAAGATTCTAAGCTCCTTTGCATGGTTTCTTGAGGAAAGCAATTCTCTGTAATAATTACCCTGACGTTCTGCATTAATATATGCTTCGTTTAGTGCCATACGTCTTTTTACGATATATCTATTTATAAAGATTAAGACCAGGGATAAGATGAATATACATACTAATATAATGGGATCAAAATATGAAATAGCCAAAGCTGATAAAATAAGGCTAAAGGTTGACATAGCAAGCTTGTTAAATACCGTAACCGTTATCTTTGTGGTATTATCCATGTTTTTTCTTACAAACTCATAATTATCATAAAAGCTGTTATTATAAAAATCATCCTGCTTAGAGATATAGCTCTTATGCAAAAAGAATTTAGAAAAGAGTTTTTTGGATTTTCTTGTATAGGCTGTTATCATCATATTCTCAAAGTTTCCTGTATTTCCACCTATACATATCATTAAAAAGAAGAATAATATTGGTATTATTATTTTAACACTGTTAACTCCAGATTTTTGATAATATAATATTGTATCCGCTGCCCATTTAAAAGAGTAGCTTGCACCAAGGCGAGATAATGCCATAATAAGCAATATACTAAGATTTACAATAAAAAATACTGGTGCTGAAGCAATACTTATCTTACAAAAATTCACTATTCTTTTAATCACTTAACTCACCTCTCAATAAAAAGAATCGTTGATATCCCCTTTGCCTCTTCTAAGGTCGGCTCTTTTAACAGTCCCCTGTCTACTAAATTCTTTAGCACATAGGTTTTTAATGCTGTTAATCTATTCTGACATCCAAACTCTATGGTTTTATACATACGAATAGGTTGACCTACTTTTTCGATATCATATACAGCTCTCTCAAACTCCTTTTCTAGCTTTACAAGCTTTTCTGGTGGTTCTGGTAATATTTCAAAGAATTCATCTGTTATTTCCTTGCTTTCACAATAAACTATATTTACTATATAGCCATTCTCAGTTTTTATTAAATAACCCTTATCCATTAATCTTCTGTACACATCTATATTTACATCGTTTTCTATCAATTCCCCATTAATGCAATGATAAAGCCCTATAAAATCCGAGGTAAGATTATCTCTCCAATCAAATACCCTATTGCTCCATGTCGTATTAACTTGCCACCCTGAAACTGATAGCTCTGGATTACCCCTATACATATCCCCACAATATTTGTAATTAAAATTATCGCTTTTCTTTATTTCCTTATGAACCTGAGCATAAGCAATATAATTCCCGCCATCTTTACGAAGTGTGGTAATTTCCTTAAAAGTTATCTTCTCCAATTGGGAAAACCTTAACTTTTTAATGGCATAAGGAACTACACTCCATAGAAGCAAGTTAAAATCATTGTTGGGATAATAGATATTAAGCCCTTTAAACTGTTCTTCCATATTAAAAAACTGCAGAAAGTACTCTTCCACTAATATATCTGCATATTTTTTATATAAACTGTGCATTTCTTCCCATTTTTCCTCTGTCTCCTCTATAATAATCATATTAGTTTGGTACCTTCCACCAGGCAGCTTATCCATAAAGCCATACTCTTCAAGCTCATTAATTTCATCCTCCACAAATATTGGGGATATTCCCAGCTCCTCTGCAATTTCATTTATTGTAAGTGGTTCACGGTAAGCAGCATAGGCTATATTTTGAGTTATTGATTTTCTAAAAAAATCTTTAGTATCTCCCCTTTCACCTGGCTCCCCATCATGCCCCATACCTGAAAATTTAATAGGATTGATGCCTAAGTTTCCAACTGTTCTCATTACCTCCATACCCTTTTTCATCTCCTTTTTACTCTCATAAAGGTGCCACTTTACAGTTCCTTCTGACAGATTTAATTTTTCAGCAATTTCTTTCACTTTCAATCCCTTGTAATAGTGCAGTATAACTACTTCTCTTTGTTGATTTGATAAAAATGCTATTTCCAATCTTAATTTTCCAGAAATTTCGCTTTGAAGAATATCTTTATCAACATCTAAACTTGAGGGAATACTTATTTCATCTATGGATAAAGTGTTAATCACCTTTGTTTTATCATCTATATACTTCGTCCACACATTGTGAGCAATTTTAAAAATATAGGAATTTAAATCTATAAAACTATCCTTTTTAATAAGCACATCATATACCTGCAGTATAATCCTGCCTGCAAGCTCCTCGGCATCACTGATATTTCTAGTTTTATTCATAGCAAAACCATATACAGGTTTTACATACTGCTCTATTACTCTATCTGCTTCATCCTTTTTCAAAGTTAAATCCCTCACATTCTCTTTTATACTTATATACTGTCTAGTTTTTAAAAAAGGTTGGAAAATAAATAAAATTTTTTAAATATTATTTACTGTATGTTTCACATAAATGATTCTATATTGCTTGACCCTAGACATTTATGCGAAATCATATTCCTTGATTCATAAGTCGCAATGTACATTATCCAAAATCTTTATTGCGATTTATATATTTATCCTATCACATGTTTATCTGTATACAAGTAATTGCATCACATTCTAAAATTTACATAAAAAACGCATTAGAATTCTTAGATTCTGCTTTTAACAGAGCATGAGAATTTTAATGCGTTCTATGTTAACCATATATGTTTAGCTTCTTCATAGCAAATTGCTTACTATTATCTATTAAATGTTATCCATGGATTTCTTTTATACCCTTTCCACCCAAATATGCATGTCCCGTTTTTATATAGCCAACTGTTTCAAAACCATACCTTTTATATACTTTTTCAACTCTTTCATTAATAGGGAAAACCCATAACTTATCTATATTCATTTTTCTTACTTCATTTTGAATATAGTAAATTAGTTTCCCAATTAATCCTTTTCCTCTATACTCACTTAACGTAGCAACCATGTCCAAATTAGCCTGGTTTTTATATACATATGTAAATGCTGTTGCACATGGGATATTATTGTATCTCAATAGGTAATGAGTATACCTTGGATCTTTAAATTCATCCCTAAAAGCTTGTTTACCCACTTCTTCCCCGCCAAACTCTATTATCTTACCTCTAACTTCTAAGGTATCCTCAAAATTTTCATCAGTAACTTTCTCAATTATTATATTACCATCTATTGCTGGTTCTATTGATATGTTATTCCATAACTGAACAGGATCTATGAATTCCTCAAACATAAACCCTTTCATTTTTAATTCTTTAATAAGCTCTGTTTGATTATCAATATCATATATGTAAAATCTAGGTGTAAGCTGTTTCTCCTTATAAAATGCTATAACTTCATTAATTATTTGTTTTGGGTCTTTAGGAACATTTTTCACATGCGCATGATTTGCATCATAATAATTAGGATTATCTTCATTACAAAAAAGATATCCCCAGGGTACCTCAATCTTTTTAGCGAAAGATTCTACTTGTGAAATTTCCAGTTCTTCAATCAAATCAACTATGTTCATTCTTTGCTCTCCTTATAATATCGCAAATTAATGATTTATGATTCTTATATATACTGTTAATATTTTTCTATAATTGTCAATTCATAGATTTGCATCACTTATTAACCAAATAATATTGCAATTTCATCCATCAGTTACTGAAGTATAAAAATCTGTTTTGCCTGGTACAATTCTCCGAAACGGGTATAACATGGACTTTAGATTCTAAGAGTTCACACAAAAGAACTGCTCAAATCAAGCAGTCCTCTTTCATTTATGTTATATTAATAAATTTTTCAATATCTCTTTCAATAAGTTTTAATGGATTTTATTTCATAGTTTATTGTTTGATTATACCAATAAATAGTATTATATTGCAAGCTCATTATTAAATATACAGAAGTTTCGCACCAAAATTCCATTAGGAATTTTATTTTTACTTGAAATGTAATTTCTTACATTTGCTTGAATAACTGGCAAGCCGAAAGACCGTTAGGTCATATAAATAGTTACCATACCCCCTACCCCAATAAAGTTCAATAATTTATTTCCAGTTTTATTTTAAAATTAAGTCTTTATAAATAGTGGGTTATCCCAGCATCCTCTATTGTAAATCTTTCATCTCTTATATCCTCAATAACATTAATTTGAAGCATATTCTTCTCTCTAAAGCCTCTTATGCATCTAAAAAATTATTAGGTGCTAAACTTCCATTAAATATAAGTATTTACATCCTTGCCCAGTTGGAAATATAAATTGTAATTACTTTTCTCCACATAACAACTTTTACTCTATTTCCTTATAAAAATCTAAAATCATCTTACTAAACTCCTGTGGATACTGAAAGGCAACATATGCATGTTTCCCTCCATGGATACGCACTACCTTGCTTATCCTCAAAAGCCTCTGGAAATTTTCTATTGTTACCTTTATATCTTCTGACTCCCATTCCTCTTCACTAGGTGACATTAAAACAGGACAGCTTATCTTTTCAAAATATTTTTCAAATTTTATATCCCAAAAGTCTTCCAAATACTCACTCACTACCTCTTTAGGGCAGCTGTATGTGTATTTGCCATCCTCTGTTTCTGTTGCATCATATATTTCAAATTCTTCAATTCGCTGATTCCACTCAATTCCAGCTTGTTCATAGTTCTGCTTTTCAACCTCAATTTTTTGTGCAATTGAATCATACACATGATAAGGTCGTTTTCTTGCACGAAGTTCTGCTTTTTTATTTTCCTCTTCCTCCTCTGGTATATCGTATACACCATTTTCTCCAAAATAATTCTGAATTGCACCTTCTGTTACAATGGATCTTATCCTCTCTGGAAAATTCGCTCCCAGACTTGCTGCAATTTCTCCCCCTAAAGAACTTCCTACTATATGTGCTCTATCTATTCCTAATTGGTTCATTACCTCTATAACATCCCTTGCCATATTGTCTACACTATATCCTGTCTTTGGCTTTTCTGATTTTCCATGCCCTCTAAGATCCAATGTAACTACATGGTAATTATCAATAAAATAGGGTACAATTCCATTCCACTGTGCTAGATTTCCTGATGAAAAATGCAAGAACACAACCGTTTGTCCATTTTTAGGGTACTGATTTACCTCAAGCTCTACTCCATTTGCCTTAACTCTCATTTTCTCCATCATTCCCTCTCCTTTATATTCCACTCTTTTAAACAGCCCTGCAAAATTTGTTCGACTCTAGGATGTTTAGCAATAGAATTATTGCAACATATATAGCCTAATATTTAGTAAATATTTAAGCTGTTCAAAGTTCTATTCTTCTATTATAAAACACAATGGCTGACACCTGTATGTCAGCCATTGTGTTTACTATATATGTATCAACAAATATAAATGGTAATAAACTTGTCTCACTTACTTGTGTAAAACAAATTTTTGATTTGGATAGTTAAATTCCTCCACCAATTCGTCTTCAACAAAACCAAATTTCTTGTATAGCCTCCTTGGAGCTATTCCTTTTACATCTCCTTCTCTAAAGGTTGTAACTAAAATATCTACATCCTTTGGAAATAGTTCAAGCATTCTTGTAATTAATGCAGATGCTATTCCAATTCTGCGATAGTTAGGATGTACCGCCATCCATGAAAGACATTTTAGATTATAAGAAAATATTAAAGCTCCAACTATCTCCTTATCAGCCTTTACACAGATTGCAGTCTGCCTGTTTATATTTTTTACTACCGTTTGCTTATAATCTTCCAGTTCCTCTCTAGTATCTAAACCAGGAAAATTATCTTTAACGATTTCAAGCATCTTCATCCAGGAATTTATATCTTCTAACTTTGCAAATTGAACAACAAATTTATCCTCCATTTAACTAACCCCCTTACTGATTTTCTATATACACGAAATGCTCTATACTATCAGATAAATTCATTAATTTTTCATTTATTCCTAATGGATATAATTCAATATTCCTTAATTCTGTTAATGGAATCCATGAAAACTTTAAATTAACTTTTTTTCTTTCTAATTCATCCCATGCAAAAAAGCTGCTGCCTGATTTAATTTGAGTTTCGTCACATAAAGTAACTAGAAAGTACATACATACCTGGTGGCATGGCCTAGTACCTTGTGGGAAAAACAACTCCCCAATCCACAATAACCTTTCCGGCTTAACATCAAATTCTGTTTCTTCTTTAAACTCTCTAACAATAGTATCCATGCTAGTTTCACCAAAGCTTACATGCCCTCCAGGAACTGCATAAGACTCATCCCCATCACATTGCTGAAGCAATACCTTCCCATCGTGAATTAATATTCCACCAACACGATAACTAAAAACGCCATCCTCGTTTTTAAATAGTATATCTTGCATATTCATTCATACACCTTCCTAAAATCTCTGTTTTTAAGCATATGCCTAAATACTGTCGACAATCACATTATATTAAATCCTTAAAATTAATACTAGACTTATATTTTCCAATGTGTTATGCTGTATAATGATCTGTATCTAAAAAGCACAGGGCAAGCATCCGATGATGTTTGCCCTGTTTTGTTATATATATTAACTGTATTATTATATAATAAGATTGTACTGCAATTATATTTTATAAAATGCAAGGTGAAGTATTGGGTAAGCGAAGCCACTTCCTTCAATTCATAGCATTTCCAAGGCCATATAATGTTAATTCCATGTTAAATCGAAGTCTCTTATGTTAAATCTATGTTATGTCCCATTTAATATTATATTGAATTGAATGTATAATATAGATATATGTTGCATTTGTAGATTTTGTCATTATGCTATTTATTTGGAGGCAAACTATGAAAGAATTAATATTTGGTTTAATTGGTGGTACAGCTTTGCTTATGTACGGAGTCGACAAGATGGGTGAAGGGCTTGAAAAAGCTTCCGGGGAAATGATGAAAAAAATCCTAAACGTTCTTACCGGAAGGGTTTGGAGTGCATTTTTAGTTGGTACCTTTCTTACTGCTCTTGTTCAAAGCAGCACCGCAATCACCGTTCTTACAGTTGGATTTGTTAATGCGGGACTTATGAAACTTCCTCAAGCTATTGGAATTATTTATGGTGCTAATATTGGAACGACAATTACTGCCCAAATAATGTCCGCTAGTTATAGCTTCAATTTAACAGACATCGCTCTTCCCATTTTAGGCATTGGTTTTACAATATCATACTTTGCTAAAAACAAAACCCTTAAAAACCTTGGAGATGCTATAATGGGCTTTGGAATGATGTTTCTCGGCCTTAAAATACTTAATGGCGGCATACCTTTCCTAAAGGAAAGCGTGAAACTAAAGTTCTTCTTTGAGCACTATGCCTCTAATCCATTAGTAGGTATCCTTCTTGGCGCTATGGTAACTGCGTTAGTACATAGTAGTAGTGCAACTATTGCACTTGTTATGGTACTCGCAGAAGCTGGACTTATTGATATCAGAACTTCAATACTTATTATGCTTGGAGATAACATTGGAACCTGTATAACTGCTCAACTCGCAAGCTTGGCAGGTAATATAAATGCCAGAAGAACCGCCTGGGGCCATACACTTTATAATATATTTGGAGTTGTTTTAGCAGGAGCAACACTCCCTTTTTTCGTAAAACTAGTTACATGGTCCACTAACTATCTTCAGGGCGCAAATAATATAAGTGCTCAGATAGCTAATTCACATACAATTTTTAATATAGTTAGTGCAGTCATATTCCTTCCATTAACAAGGTATTATGTTAAATTCCTTGAAACATTTATAAGGGGTAAGGAGGATAAAACTAAAAAGACACTTTATTTGGACAAACTTCTCCTTGATACTCCTGTAGCTGCACTTAAAGCTTCCATTTCAGAAACAGTAAGGGGAGCAGAGGTTGCCAGGAACATGGTTAAGAATGTTCTTGATTCCTTCTATGATAAAGGTCCAGAGAAAATCGAACTAGTTAACAAGGATGAGCAGACTATAAATATGCTTCAAAAGGAGATAACCTCCTACATTGTGGATTTGTCCAAGGGGAAATTGACCCATTCACAGTCTGTTATGGTTCCTGCAATAATAAACAATATAAATAATGTAGAGAGAATAGGTGATCATGCAGTAGATATTTCTGAACTCTCTCAATCCAGAATTGATGGAAACCTTGCATTTACCAAAGAAGCTATTGATGAACTTAAAGATGTAGAGGCGACAGTTCTCGAAATGATTGACACAACTATCACTGCTTTAAAAGATAACAATATCAGCCTTGTCCCAAAAATCATTGAACTCGAGGATAAGACAGACGAATTAAGCAAAAGGCTAAACTCAAACCATCTTAGAAGACTTGATGAAGGCAGTTGTTGTGTGGAGGCAGGCGTACTGTTTATAGATATAGTTAACCATCTCGAAAGAATTGCAGATCATGCTTATAAAATTGCTATGTCACTCCAAGATGAATTACAGGGTACTTTAAAATTTGATGAATAACAACCTAGGTGACAGATATTTGAGTTATGAGTAATTTTTGAGAAATTAACTCATAACTCAAGGCCTATAACCTTTAAGAGTTGGAGAGTATAAATAACAAAAATAGAGATTATTATTTCTATTACAACATCCCCCCACACTTTCATGTGATATCAAACTATTGTTGAATTGTTTTTTATTCATTTCCTCAAAGAATCGTCTATGAACTTTTTATCTATATATGTTAAAATATAGCTATCGATAAAGGTATCTAATGGAAAGAGGGGTAATGAAATGGGAAAAATATTATGTTTTGTTTATAATGATATGGCGGATTTTGAGACAACATTAGCTTGCCACTTGCTAGGATCTGTTGAAGGAAAAGAACTAATTAGCATATCTTATGAAAAGACACCTGTTAAAGCCTTTTCTAAAATACAGTACATGCCTGAAATGACTATAAAAGAAGCACTTAGACTCGATGACGTGGAAGCATTAATTATACCGGGGGGCTTTAAAAGAGATTGCACAGAAGAATTCATGGAACTAATACAAAAGCTGCATAAAGATAAAAAACTGATTTGTGCAATATGTGCTGCTCCAGAGTTCTTAGCCAGGGCTGGTGTATTAGAAAATCATACATACACCACAACCTTGGGAGAAGATTATTTTAAAGAAAATAATATAGAAGACTGCTTCCCCCGCCGAAACTATCTAGAAGAAAATGTAGTAAGGCACGAGAATGTTATTACAGCTAAAGGCAGATCATTTATAGAGTTCGCAGCAGAAATTTTGGATTATTTCAATTTGTATGAGGATGCTAATGAAAAAGAAATGTTAATTAAAGCTTATAGGGGAGAACAATTATAACTTAAATCATAATAACAGAATAAATGTTAATAAAAACAAGCTGTGCATATACATAGCTTGTTTTTTATATAAGCAGTAATAAATAAACACATTTATCTTATCAAATAATCTAAAATAACATAAAGTTTTTCACCTTCTGTATATATTAAATATACCCCATCTCCCTTATTCCTTCTCCTATACATATGTATTAAAAACATACTTTTTTAGCTCAACATAGGTATAATATAATTACACGCATAGAATGATATAGTATAATCACATTATATATTTAATGATAATTCCTAAAAATTTTAATCTAAATACGATAATATTTGCTTAAAAGCCAAGTATAACATATTGCATGTTTAATTTAATTAAACTATAATGAAGATAAATAATAATCCTTACAAAGGAGAGAAATTTAATGAATATAACCATAGGCAAAAAAATACGTCAATTACGTGAGGAACTTAAAATAACACAGGCATCTCTTGCAGAACCTGAGATGACTAAAAGCATGATTAGCCATATTGAGAATGGTTATGCCTATCCTTCAATGAAAAATCTACAATACATTGCTAAAAAATTAAATAAACCTGTTACATATTTTCTAGAAGATGATGCTCCATTAAAAAATCAATGCTCTTCTGAGGATGATTTGCCAATGGAAATAATTCTAGACACGCTAAAAAGTATTGATAATCTTATTGAAAAAGAAATGTTTGAACAAGCAAAACAAGCACTGCACTCTCTTTTAGAAAGTTACAGTTTTAATGAAGCCAGCAAACTTTTTGCTGATATTATTTTTAGAATAGGGCTTTGCTGCATAAAATTAAGGAAATATGATGAAGGCGAGAAGTATCTTGAGAATTGTTCATCTATTTATACAGACAATCAAATGTATTTAGATGCTGCTAAAGCATATATGAATTTATCCTTAAAGCCATTATTCCAATATAATTACACTCAATCTTTATCAATTCTTGATAGAGCCTGGGAAATATATGATAAATCAACTAGTAAGGATGTTTTTTTAGAGATAAAACTTCTCATTAATAGACCTGCAATTTACTTTGCAATGGGAGAATTTAATAAAGCAATTTCTATCTGTGAAAAAATAATTTCGCTGTCAAATGATAATAAAATATACTACATGATAGATAATGCTTATAGAATAATGGCAATAATATTTTTGCTTCAAGATGAGTATGATAGTTTCATTATAAATGCCGACAAAGCGTTAAAATTTTCAGAATTTACAAATAACAAACTTGGTTTGATTAAGCTTTATCATAATTATGCAAAATACCATAACATAATGAATAACCCACTTGAATCCCTGAAATACTTGGAACTACTACAGAATACTGCTGGAGAAAAGACTTTCTACTATTATTTAGAACATGCTAAATCAAATTATATTTTACAAAACTATGATGCTTCATTAAAGGATCTGTCGGATATTGATTACACCAAAAAAGCAAATTATCTAACTGATGATATCTACTTATTATCAGGGAAAATTTATAAAGGCTTAATACATGGAAAACTAAATAACTACGATGAGGCTATTTTCGAAATTGAAGATGCTATTAAAGGAATTGAAGGTTTTACTAAGTCAGAGTATGCTGGAGTCACAAAATATGCATATAAAGAGTTAAGCTTCGCAACAGAAAGTTTAAGTGAGATTTACTTCATGAAACAGGATTATCCAACTGCATATTCTTTACTTAAAAAATCAAACCAGCTGAAGGACTTATCAAGACAGCTTTAAAACTTTAAAGTTTCTATATATTAATCGCACTAAAGATTTTACATTGGGTGTTGCGCGATTAATAAATCAATGCATATGATTTCGCATAAATGTCTGAGCTGAGCAATGTAGAATTATTTATGCAAGACATATAAGCACAATATTTTATAGGGGAGTGATTTTTAATGGAGACAAAAGTACTATCAAGAGAAGCTATTTTAAAATGTCTAGTTGATGCATTAGAACCTTTAGATTATGTAAATGCCATGTGGCAATGTGGTTCTGCTGCTTTTAAGCGTGTTGATGACTGGTCAGATATAGACATTATAGTCGATGTAGAAGATGATAGGCTATTAGAAGTATTTAAAATTTGTGACGCTGCTTTAGAATCTCTGGCACCTATAGAAAAAACACATGTATCTAATCAAGCCCTATCGCCAGGTGCTTGCCAAAAAGCTTATAAATTTAAAGGTACGAGCAAATATTCCATTATTGAAATTTGTGCAGTTAAGAATAGCAGCCCTGAAAAATTCCTACAAAGGGAAATTCACGGTGATATAATTGTTTGTTTTGATAAGAAAAATGTTACTGTACATAAGCCAATGGATAAAAAGGCATTTGCCGAAAGCCTTAAAAACAGACTGTTAAAGATGGATAATTTCTTCAATCTTTATCAATTTCTTGTTGATAAAGAACTAAATCGACATAACTATATAGAGGCATTGGCCTTTTATAACAACTTTTGCATAAATCCTTTATTACTTGTTCTTAGAATGAAATATAAGCCATTTAGATTTGAATTTAAAACAAGATATATTTATTATGATCTTCCCGCTGAAGTAGTAAAAGAGGTTAATGATTTATTCTTTGTTAAAGATGGTGAAGATTTAAGATTAAAGCATGAAAAAGCAATTAAGTGGTTTAATGAACTCGTTAGTGAATTAAAAGTCCTTGATTTGGAAGCTTTGTTATAGAATATAAATAATGACTGCCATATAACTTGTAACTTATACAGCAGTCATTATTATTTAATTTCCTCAAAAACGCCATCGCTACTTGTTATATGTTCTTTTTAATAAATATATCCCACTCTATTTAAATTATCAATAATTATTAATATAATCCTTTTATCATATAAAGAAAATGTTATAATGTTTTTTGTTAAATAAAATATGCAAATGTTGGGGGGATTTTCATGTACAAAGTTAGCAAAATTGATCCTAATAATTTGACAGCAAATGAAATTCATACTTTATATTCAATTAATCAGAATATAGCAAGAAAATATAACTTCTTAGATCGTTTTGATACCATTGATATCTATAAAAACTTATTTTTATCGACCTTTACTGGAATTGATAACGAACTCTTTATACTTGAGAAGGATTCTCTAATATGTGGAATACTAAATTACATCAAGTCCACCGATTGGAATGGGAAAGAACAGTATAAATTAACTATAACTTTATGTGATTCGATAATTGATGAACCTATGCTTAACTCTATAAATCAACTGATTCAAGATAAGTTAAATCAGCATAGTGAACTTGCATTAGTTACATATAACAATGAATTAGAAGGTCTAATAGGAAAATATGTCCATAAGGTAAGCTCAAAGGCTAATTATTATACTTTAAAAAAAGAAAACATCAATATAGATCTGCTGAATAAGTCCATAAAAGAATTTGAAGCAAAAAATACTGACCTTTCTATTAAGTATACTGACATTATTTCAGATGAGTATATCAAGCAATATTGTGATTTGTTTACAGAAACCATGGAAGATATGACAGATGTAAAGGAAGATGGTTATGTTGAATATATTATAACCCCTGAAAAGCAAAGACAAATTAACGAGTCTAATAAGAAAAGAAATATTACTCATAACTGCTATATGATTTTCAACTCAAATAATGAAATGATTGCTAAATCAAATGTATCTGTAAATAACAACGACCCGCGTTTTCCTTACCAATTTATGATTGGAGTTAAAAGATCCTATAGAGGAAGAAGCTTAGGGAAATGGCTTTATGCATCTATGTATAAAAGATTGTATGAAAATGTTGATTTTGAAAAAGTGCTTGTATGCCATCACCCTGAAAATCATTCTGCCATTAACATTAGCGAATGGATCGGGTATAAATTTAACTATTTAGAGACTATACATATTTTGTACAAATAAAATCAAAAAAGGACTTACTTTATCACAGTAAGTCCTTTTTAATAAGTCTATATAATTGATATTAAGAGAGTGTAAATCACATCTATGAATGCTCTCATTATCTTAAATACTTTTTATTGTTTATTGTCATACTCCTCCATCTGTTTTAAATAGTTAATTTGAGTTTCTGTCTTTCCAGTATATTTTATATTATCGCTAACAGAATTATGGCTGATATTATTTATATTATTAGAAGAAGCTATAGCCATTTTAAATTTTTGAAACTCTTCCTCTGTAAGTTCTATATAACTCCAACACTTTGGACAAGCAATACAATATTTTTTTCTATATGGTATTATTGGAATAAAAAATAACGTAAACCATGTTCTTATAATACATAGGTTCCAAATTTCAGTGCTATTGCAATAGTTACATGAACGCTCAAAAACTGCCCCAATAATCTTTTTAGTTACTTTTCCCCATCCCCAAATTATCATTTCAACACCTCATATGAATTATTTTTTCATATTATACCATTTAACTACATCTACTTCAATATATTACAAACCATTCAAATGTTCAATTAAGCCTATAGCACAGCATGTAAATATAGAAACTCCAGTATTCATATCAATATTATCTATATGGGGAGTAAGAATTTTAGCAACTTTCTTATACAATCCGTATTTAACCTTGGCCAAAAGCAGTATGGGTTTACATGCTTGCAGTGATTATAGAACAGATTATACTTTCACTTAGCAATAGTTTACTTTATTTTTCTCCTGATTATAGGTATATAAATATTCATGCTCACTTTTTCATATTCCCATGGATGACAATGCTCATCATAAAATTCAAAATCAAGTTTATCACCATCAATTTCATACCCTGAGTTTGGAAACCACTCCTCTAAAATATATTTCCATGTACCTTTTATACTGTTCACAAAATCTTTCTCATCTACTTCTGGAGTAGTAAAAACTGCATATGTTGCTGCTGGCACTTCAAGTTTATACATTTCTTCTAGTGCATTATCTAAATTGACTACCTCTACACCTAATACATAAGAAAATTCATCAGTCTCTATATTGGTATTAATGCAAATTCCATATTCACCATGTCTAGGTGGTTTTTGAGTTCTATATAATTTTGCTTCCTTTCCTTCAATATCACACTTGTCCCAAAAGGCAGGAATATCTCTAGAATGAGCATTATTTCTCAATGTAGTATTAAATTTATAGCCAACTATCTTAAAACTATCTTTATTGATTATTTTAGGTTCCATTACAATACCTCCAACATTATTCTGTTTTAAATTTAATAAGTTTATTTTTTGAGGAAATCCCTCCGGCGCATGCATTCTGTAATAATTAGGTGAATAGCCAAAACACTTTTTAAAGGCCTTTGTAAAGCCTGCATGGGTTTCAAAGCCATAATTCAACGCTATATCCAGTATCTTCTCCCCATGACTTAAATGAAAAATGCTATATTGAAGCTTTCTTCTAGTTACATACTCCATAACAGGCATACCAATAAAGCTATGAAATATTCTATAATAGTGATAAGTTGAAAAGCCCGAAATATTTGCGAGTTCTTCAACAGTAATTTTTTTAGTTATATTGTCATCTATATAATCTATTGTCTTTTGTATTAAATCTATATAATCCATAGAAGCTACCCACCCCCTCAATTAGTGTATTCCTGCAGGTTAATTACATATTATCATAGAAATTGCAGCAATTCTTTTCCTATATTGTCAAACTACAAAAATTTGTATATAAAAAGAACCTCCATCCTTTGAAGGTTCCCCTGCATCACATCTTATAAAACAAACTTAAATCATAAAATAATATAGTCTAAGAACATTACACAGCACTAATCCTCAACATATATTGATTGAAATGGATATTTTGAATAAGCAGTTTTATGCTTCTTAAAACCCAACTTTTTATAAAAATCCTCATTTCCAAATGTTGAAGTTAAGTGAATTGGCATATCCTCTTCACCCTTTAATAATAAATTCATTAATCCTTTCCCAATGCCTTTTTTCTGATATTCAGGCAGCACTGCTACATCAAATACTGCCCCATAGCATATGCCATCAGATAACATTCTGCAAGCACCTATCAGCCTTTCTCCATCCCATGCTGTAACAACCTTATAGCTTTTCTGAAATGCAGATTTAATTTTATCAATTTCTCCTTTTTCTATAAAACGTCTTAACATTCCTACCTTCTCATACAAATTAAAAAGTTCAGGCCAATTAATAAATTCCGATCCCAGTTTATAAGAAATCATTTTATCACTCCTCATTAAAATTTGTATCAAGAAATGTGATCTTAATTTTTATTTAGGAAATTATCCAAATTAATTATATGCTGTTCATATGTTCCAAAGCCTATTTTACATTTTTCATTGAAAGCTTTTACATCATAACGAAGTTTTCTTCCTTCAACTGCTGTCAATGTAGCTTCCACAGTAACTTTCATGTTAACAGGTGTTGAATTTATATGTTCAACATTTATTTTAGTTCCAACAACCCTATAGTTTTTAGGTATTTTATCAAGAACCACGTGTGCAGCTGTATGTTCCATAAATGCAATCATACTAGGTGTAGATAATACATTGACACCTGTATTTCCAATAACATCTGCTGTATTTTCTGGCTTTACTATATATTCATTAACTAAGGTTTCTCCAACCTTTAAAAAAGTGTTAAAATTCATTTATGACCGTCCCTCCAATAATCTTTAGTATGCAATATAACAATTACCATTCCATCATACAATATCCATTTTGAGATACAGATAAGAAAAATCTACAGTATGCAGACTGGCTTGTTTCGCTCAATATGCAAATCAGCTTTATTATATATAGTGTTAATAGTTTATTTTCTTTGTCTATAAACATTCAAAGCTCTTTAAATATCTCATGTTAATCAAAATCTGATTGGCTTTCCACCAATTTTTACTTATTGCCCACTCCTCCTGATAGTCATCCCAATTCCAAGTAACTGCCCATGTGCCGTCCGGACTCATTGTTTCTATAATAAACTTGACTTCATAATCAGAAAGCTGTTTATTATCTTTATAAAAAATGCTGCCAGGAGTAATCATAAATTGTGAGGGCTTACACATGTAGTTATCTTCCCAGCTTTCTTTGTGTTCCCCAATTGAAGACTTTACTTTCTTTTTTAAGCAATTAAACATTTTATCAACATCGAAAATATCTGTTATTCCAGCTTTTTCACAGTATTCACAGCATCTAATAAAGCATAGTAATTCATGCATATCTTCTAAACGTTGACATTGTAAAAATACATTAGTTGCTTTCCTAGCTATTTCGCTTGCTAATTGATATAGCTTTGATTGTTTATCTGCAAAATGCAAAACAAATCCAGCAAGACACATTGTAGGGTTATATCCCCAATCAGCAATTACATTTCCTCCATAAGACCACCACTGAGCATGTGGATAATCATTATTTGTTGAAATTTCTGCAAACCAGTATCCATCATGAAAATCTTTTTTGCTATCCAGATATGATAATATACCCTTCACTATTTCATTATCCTTATCAGTGATTCCTAATTCATACAGAATCTCTGTGGCACACCAAGTTTGTATAGGTGAAGAATTTGGATTCCAACTATCAGCCTCAAGAGCATATCCAAATCCGCCATCCTGATTTTGATATGCAGATAAGGCAGTTAATACGTCTTCTTTATTTCCATTTTCAAAATGATATTTCCATCTCGCTATATCTAATGGTCTTGCATTTCTATACATCCACTTCTTTATGATCTCAAACTGCTCTGTAGACATTTTCATTAGAATCCCCCCCATTTTATTAAATAATATCGGTTGTTTGCATTTAATTATAAAATCAGCCTCTATATTTTTTTCAGCTCACTAACCATATTGCTCCACAATTCATAAGACTGATTAATACTTTTAGGGCATGCACCTAATCTAATAACTTCTAATAATTGTTCACCACATCTTTCAGGTTTAATATTGAAATTCCTAATGTAATTAAGTGTTCTTTTTCTGCTTGGGAAGTAAACTTTATTAATTGCAAACAGAGCTTGAAGATAGTGATCAATTGCCAGATCCATTGCAAAGTGATAGAATAGTACATCCTTTCTAGTTACTGCACGTTCCAAGTCTTCTACATCACTAAGTTCATCCAGATGATATTTCACTAGTATCTCAGCTAATTTATCAGGGTATTCCATCAATCTTTCCTTTAGTGAATATAAAAATCTGTTTTTATCATATACAACATTTATATTCTTTAACATGGCACAACGCCCTACAGGATAATAATAATTATCCAATTTATCAGGATAATCTCCATTGAGTATAGCTTCTACATCATTTAAAGTTTCGTCTACTGTAAGGTACATTAACCAAGTTTCAACACCGTTTATAAGCACAAAGTCTCCAACTCCCCAATGTCCTCCTTCAAAGACATTGATTTTGCCTTCCTGTAATAAGTCGCCCAATTTCTCTATTACAGCTTGTCTTTTCTCGACTTTGGGCATCATATCACAGTATATAAAAACATCAATATCCCCTTCACCAGCTTTGGGAAGTTGAGTTTTACCTCCGCTTATACCAATTGATTGCACTTCCTTCATTTCCGAAATATTATCTATTACCGACTGCATAATTTCTTTAGTATCGAAAGCCATGATTTTCCCCCTTACCACTCAAAAAAATTACTACATTATCCTGCACAGTTATAATTGTTGCCTTAATGTTACTATTATACCATAATTGGTATTTACAATTTAGAAAATTTGGTTTACAATGAATACATAAATTAAATTAGTAAATTCTGAAAGGAGACTGTAAAATGTACATTTATAAGATAAGATTTAAAACTCATCAAACAATAAAATATACAGTCTGCTGTCAGTAAGTTATCTACATTAAGCTTTAACATACTCTATTTTTAATGTGTAAAATTCTGACCGCAGACTTCATATCTGCGGCTTTATTATATTTCAAGGAATCAAGTTAGAAATCGATTCTATAGAATAGATGGTAAGCTGAATTACTTTTTCAGTTTTTATATCTATTTATGGTTGTATATAATTACCGCAGAGAAAATCTGCGGTTTTTTAATTTTGGATATTTATCAATATTTTAGCCGCAGTACAATGCTATACCTTTATGGTTTACATTGTTTCTGGGGCTTTTATATATTTCACATAATCACCTAGGAGGAGTTAAAAATGAGCCTAAAAACAAGAATACTGCTGTAAGCAGTAGGGTTAAATTTGGGGATAGGAGGCTATAAAAATGAGGATTAGATTTGTATAGATAGAAGTGAAATTAATAGAATTATATATTTCGATTGGAGGATATTTTATGATAACAGGAAATATTGATGGGATAAAAAAAGTTATACTCGAAAGGCTGGAAAGCTTATATGAATTGACAATAGATAATGACAGTATTTTTTCTTATGAACTGGTAGAGCAAATGAATGAAATTAGTAGGACTATAAACAAAGAAATATGTGTGGTTATTAATAGGCGAGGCAAAATCACAGGTATTTCAGTTGGTAAAATTAGTAGTGCCGAAATACCTTCTATGGATGTTAAAGATAAAAAACTAAGTGGATTTAGGGTAATTCATACTCACCCAGCAGGTGATAGTACACTGTCCTCAATGGACACATCAGCCTTAGTAGAGCTAAAATTAGACGCCATTGCTGCCATTGGAGTTAAAGAAAATCCAAATGATATTAGTGTAAATATAGGCTTCTGCGATGTTTATAACAATAGTCTAACCTTTAAGGAACTTGAAAACCTAGGCCTAGAAGCTTCATTGCAATTGAATTTAAAAGATAAAATAGCTTATATTGATAAAATGATTAGTGATATTAAGCAGTGTGAGGAAGATATTGAAAGAGCTATTTTGGTAGGAACTGATAGCGAAGAAAGTCTTGAGGAGCTTGTTGAGCTTACTAAAGCTTGCAATGTTATTCCTATATATCAGGTGCTTCAAAAGAAAAATAAGGTTCATTCTGCTTACTATGCAGGGCAAGGTAAGATTGAGGAAATAGCACATATAAGGCAGCTAAAAAATGCAAATGTAGTAATATTTGACGATGAATTATCAGGTTCCCAGGTAAGAAATCTTGAAGAAGCTATTAAATGTAAAGTAATAGATAGAACCACATTAATTTTGGACATCTTTGCAAGACGTGCTAGGAGCAGGGAAGGTATATTACAGGTTGAGCTTGCTATGCTTAACCATAAGCTTCCCAGGCTAAGAGACGCGAATGCAAACCTTGCAAGAATTAAAGGCGGTGTCGGAATGAAGGGCGGCATTGGCTCAAGAGGACCTGGAGAGAAAAAACTTGAAACCGACAGAAGACACATAGAAAGAAGAATAGAAGAAATAAAGACTGAACTATCCAAAGTAATTGATCAAAGATCTGTCCAAAAGGTTAAAAGAGACAAAAATAATATCAGCAGGGTAGCTATTGTAGGATATACCAATGCAGGTAAATCAACTTTAAGAAACACGCTCTGTGAGATTTCTGCATCCAATAGTATAAATAAAAAAGGAGTACTAGAAGCAGATATGCTTTTTGCTACATTAGACACTACTGTTAGAGCTGTAAATCTAAGCGACAATAGGAAAATTGCTTTATCTGATACTGTTGGTTTTATTAGCAAACTCCCTCATGAACTTGTTGAAGCTTTTAAATCCACCCTTGAAGAAGCAATTGAAGCTGATTTACTTTTACATGTTGTAGATGCAGCAAATGAACATGCAATAAAGCAAATAGAATCTGTAAACATAGTTCTTAATGAACTCCATGCTAGAAATAAAAATACAATAGTTGTTTTAAACAAAATTGATAAAGCATCTGATAAAAATATAAAGGAATTGAGGGATTTCTTATATGGTGAAAAAGTAATAGAAGTTAGCGCCATAAACGAAACAAATTTACCTGAATTATTGGACATGATAGGCAGGGAAATTCCAACAAAACTAGTAGAAAAAGAATTTATTATACCTTACAATGAACAAAAACTGCTTTCAATGCTTCATGAAAATTCTAATATTATTCACGAAGATTACGTGGAAGAAGGTACTCATGTCACAGCACTGCTGCATGAAGAAATTTATAAAAGATACGCGGATTTTGAAGTAGGCGCTTTATCTTAGTATAAGAAATGGACTCCTTAAAAATAAGGGGTCCATTTCTAACTAAATTTTATGCCTTTATTTTCAACATTTTTCACAAGATTAGTACTAGCTCTACCAATTGGAGTTTATCCAATTAATCATTTTTATATTTTTGTCAGCTATATCTGTATAACCGCCTTTAGAAAAATATGCGACCATAATAAGTTCTATTATATAAAACATATATTCTACAGCTTTTTCTTCTTCATTAGTAATATTGATTTTATTTTTATAACCATTAATAACTTCCCCTGCAAAATCTATCCATTTCTCTCTTTTATCAATATCATCAAAAACACCTACTAATGCTCCAGTACACAAATAACAAACATCAAATATTCTTGCATTTATTTGGTTCAAATCAAAGTCTATATATCCTGACAGCTTATCTCCTTCGAAAATCAGGTTTTCACCATGCATATCTCTGTGAATTACTTGCCTTGGAAGCTTGAGGTATAACTCCGCAAAATTCTTATTCATATCTCGATAAACTTTATTAAATACTTCAATATCTTTTTGGGGCAGCTTACATATAGGGATATACTTATCAATTTCTTCACTTATCCATCCTGAGAGTTCATCAACCATATTATTATCCCATAGCTTGTTATTTTCCTTCAATTCATTGGTAATATTCTTTAAACCTTTATGAAGCTCAGCAACACATTGCCCTAAATAGTATCCTCTTTTTAAATAATCTCCTTGAAAATAATCCTTAATTACTTCTCCTTTAAGCTTAGTAAATAAACCATAATATCTATTTCCCACAACGGCATAATCTTCTCCATTTAGCTTGCTTACTACCCTTTGTGCTAGAATACCTTCTCTTAAAAGCAGTTTTGCAGTATATATATTATTCTTCATTTCCTTCTCACAGCTTGTCATCTTTAATATGTAATCATTATTTACTGTCCAAATATGTTTTTCTCGTTCTATTTCGCAACTTTCATCTTCTTCTTTTACCTTCACATCATCTCTAAATCCCCATAATGCTAATACCTTTCCAATCGTTTCTCTTCCATCCATTTTTGTTTCTAGCTCGTTGTTCAGCATAAAAATCCCCCCTCAACATTCGGATATTTTAATTATTTTACATATGTTAATCCATCATTGTGTTCTCAATTACATATTCATCTACATGTCTTCTAAAATCTCCATAACTATTAACCGAACCACTACTAATCTTTTTAAAACCTATTCCTTCATGAAGCTTTATAGATGCTGTGTTATCATTGGCAATATGCACAAATATTTTATCAATATTTGCATTCTGTAATATACGTATTCCTTCCAAGACAATAGACTTTCCTATGCCATTTTTTCTTTTAGGCGGAATGACTTCCAGCCCTTCTATTAACCATTTATTATCGCAAAAAGGACTCTTCCAAAACCTTACAACCCCAATAACATTATTCTGCTCTTCAGCAATGATTGTAAGCTTTTCTCCTGGAATTTCATCAGAAAACCATTTCTCCCACCATTGTACACAATCTTCAAAGTTTTCAGGTTCTGAATATGTTAATACCTGCGATAATTGTTCTATTAACTGTCTACTTACATTTTCTATTTTAACTTTTTTAATCGAAACCAAACTTATCGTCCCCCCCCTTTTACATCAAACATCGCTATGATTATCAATAACTGCTTCTCTTACTCTCAAATTCATAGTAATCCTTCCTATCATTACTTTATATCTAGTTTTTTTGCTTTATATGATTTTGTAATTATGTACTATGAAGTTTCAATATAAGAGCAAGCTAGGTTATATTATAATACTACCATATTCTTCTGAAATTATAAAATATAGTCAATATGCCTTCATTATACAATTTTGATGAATAGTATAAAATTTATATTTATAAAACTGACTGACATACAGTTGTCATCGAATGAATGCTATCATTATATTATTAAAAACATATTTAAAATATAGGAGGGGTAAAATGCAGTATAAAACTTTCTGGGAATTTGAAACATTCTATTCTGTGTCTTATGCTGAAAAAAATTATGATGAAACATTAAAAATACTTAATGATTCAGCAAGATTTTTATCAAAGAAAGATTATGAAGAACATTTATTCAACATCTTACTTGATAAGGCTAGAATATATACTGAATTACATAATAAAGAAGCTTGCCTCAATACTATAAAAGAAGCGCTGGATATGGGGTATCCCTTTCCTCTAAATTGGACAAGATTTGATTTTCTAAGGGATGATAGGACCTATTCTTCTATTAAAGAATTAAATGAAAAACTTCTTAATGATGCTAGAGAAAAATCATGCTTTAAATGTGAAGTTCATCTACCAGAAAATTATAATCCAAATAAAAAATATCCCCTATTCTTTAGCCTTCATGGGGATGGTTCCGATGGTAATATTCCAAATCACAGCTGGTATTGGAAACCTGACCTTCTTCTTAGTAAGGGATTCATATTTGTTTATCCACAATCCTCACAAGCTTATTGTCACAATGGTTTTGGGTGGCTTATTAATCAAGATATATCAAGGCAGGAAATAAAAGATTGCTATGAACAATTATTACTAGATTACTCCATTGATGAAAGCCATGTAATTATCGGCGGTTTTTCAGGTGGTTCAGATGCCTCTGTTGATATAGCAATTTCAAATTCTATACCTGCAAAGGGGTTTGTTGCCCTATGCCCAGATAAAAGAGCAATGACTTTTGATTTAGCTACGGCACAAAAAGCAGCTGAGCGAGGAGTAAAAGGTGTCATTTTTGAAGGTGAATATGAACTTGAACCTCCTGTTCAGGATATGCTAAAAGTCTTTGAAAAGGCTGGTTTACCTTTTGAATACCATATTAACAAAGGAATTGGTCATTGGTATCCTAATGATCTAAGCCAAATAGTAAGTAAAGCTGTTGATTTTATTATTGAGGATTAAGTCTTTTATTTATCACTAGTATAAATGTAGAAGTTTACGCTACCTATGGCACGTTTAACGTAATAGGTATAACGTAGACTTTTTTATATTATCATTTAATAAATAACACAGGATTTTTAAATCAAAAACACCAAATTACTCCATAATTGTTATTGACATCTACCCAAATAAGGTTTATTCTAACATTAGATTGACTGACTTGTTTGTCAATCTAATGATTTAAAGGAGATACATATGGGAAGAAATGAAGATTTAAATAAAAAAATAAGAGATGAAAGAAAAGAACAAATATTAAATGCTGCGTTAAGACTTTTTGCAAGAAAAGGTGTTGGCTCAACAAAGGTAAGTGATATAGCCTCAGCAGCAGATATAAGCCATGGACTTGTATATCAATACTTTGTTTCCAAGGAAGAAATATTCGAAACCCTTGTTAAAAATGCTATAGAACTAACTGGACATGCAACAGAGATGATATCAAAGACTCCTTTGTCGCCTATTAATAAAATAGAAGCTTTCTTTGAAGGCTTTATTCAAGATCTTGAAAGACAAATACAGGGTGGAGAATACCCGTATTACTTTTTGATAATGATACAAGCAACAAGCTTTGAAAGCATATCAGAAAGGATTAATGAAATATTATACAGTGAGCCTTTTCCTCTAGGTATATTCTTTTATAACACAATTGTTGAAGGACAAAAGTTAGGAGAGATTACGCAGGGTGATCCAATGATGCTGACATCAACTCTTCTACAGTTATCCTTAGGCATCGCCCTGAGCGCTAATCCTAAAAATGCTTCAATGCCTATGCCAAATACTGAAATTATACTAAAGATGCTAAAACCATAGTGCGAGCTTAAAGCTTGCTTTTATAAAAATAATTTGTGACTGACTAATCAATCAATTAAAACAAGCAATGTGTAACTTTAAATAATTATAATTATTATATTGGAGGAATAGAAATGAGTAATAAGAGGGTAATAATAATTGGTGGGGGTATTTCTGGGCTTTCAGCAGGTTGCTATCTTCAAATGAACGGATACGATACAGAAATATTTGAACTTCATAATGTTTCTGGTGGGCTGTGCACAGGGTGGAAAAGGAATGGCTATACCTTTGATGGCTGCATACACTGGCTCTGCGGTACAGATCCAAAGGATGAGCTTTATACAATATGGGAAGAACTCGGGGCTGTACAGAACAAAAAAATAATAGATCATGAAATATATGTTCATACTGATTTAGGAAATGGAAAAACATTCTCAGCTTATACTGATGTAGACAAGTTAAAAACAGAAATGCTTAGCCATGCTCCTGAGGATAGGGAGCTAATTGATGAGTTTATTAATGGAATAAACATTGTTAAAAAATCCAAAATGCCTGCTTTAAAATCCCCTGATTTATATAATATATTTGATGGATTAAGGTTTGCTTTTAATGAACTTCCATTAATAAGGCTTATGAGCAAATACAAAAGGGTATCACTTAATGATTTTCAAAAAAAATTTAAAAGTCCTTTATTAAATAAAAATTTTGTAAACCTATTTGGAATGCCTAAAGATATGCCTGTTTTTGCATTACTCTACACTCTTGCTGTTCTTGCCAATAAGGATGCAGGCTATCCTATTGGAGGGTCACTGAGTTTTGCAAAATCAATAGAAAAAAGATATTTAGGTCTTGGTGGAAATATAAATTACAACTCAAAAGTTGAAAAAATTATTGTAGAAAATAATACAGCAAAGGGTATTAGACTGAACAGTGGAAAGGAATATTATGCAGATATAGTTATATCTGCAGCTGATGGACATTTCACAATATACAACATGCTTGAAGGCAAGTATGTTAATGAGGAGATTGAAGGTTACTACAAAAACATTCCCCTGTTTTCACCAATCATTCAGGTATCACTGGGTGTTGCAAGAGAATTCAATAATATACCCGATACAATTACAACATATTTTTACTTAGACAAACCAATTTTTATTGACCCTAAAACCACTTTAAATATGCTTGACTGCAAAATATACAATTTTGATTCTACATCGGCTCCACAGGGAAAGACCTCGCTTGTATGCATTCTTAGTGCAGACTACGAATATTGGGTTAACCTTCACAAGGAAAATCATCAAAAATATATTGAGGAGAAGAATAGAATAGCAGGGGAAATTATTAATGCCCTTGATAAAAAATATGGGGAAATCAAAAATAATATTGACGTTTATGATGTTGCAACTCCTGATACCTATGTAAGATATACAAACAACTGGATGGGAAGTTTTGAAGGATTCGTACCAACAGTAGATACCTTTGGAAAGCATCTTAAAAAGACTCTACCTGGACTTGATAATTTCTATATGATTGGTCAATGGGTGCAGCCAGGTGGCGGTCTTCCAACCGGAGGAATGCATGGAAGATATATTACACAGCTGTTGTGTAAAAAAGATAAAAAAGAATTTAAGACCACAAAACAATAGCCAACAACCTATATTAATCACAAATGCAAGCTTACCTTATTGTTACTGTAATTCCATAATGGGTATTTTCAATTGTAAAAATTCTGACCGCAGACCTCATATCTGCGGTTTTTAATTTATAATATTTATAATTTCTATTGTTTTCCATCAGCAGCTATGATATAATTACTACGATAGATGTAGTACGACAGACGTAGTACTTTTTCCAAGGAGGATTATAAATGATAAGCAGTGATGTTATCAGGGGTTACAATGACACTATCATACTAGGCCTCCTTTTGGAGGGTGACTCCTATGGCTATGAGATATCAAAGAACATACGCTCTATTACAAATGAACAATATATCATAAAAGAAACAACCCTTTACTCTGCCTTTAGCAGACTAGAAAAAAACGGATATATTCAATCATACTCTGGAGAAGAAAGCTTTGGAAAACAACGTACCTATTTTAGAATTACACAAGCAGGAATCTCCTATTACAAAGATAAGTGCAAGGAGTGGAAAGTAACCCAGGAGGTTGTAAACAAATTTATCAAGGAGTTGAATGATGATGGAAACAATTAGGAATTATCTCGAGAACATGTTTAAGGCATTACCAAGAACTGAAGAAATTCTTAAGCTAAAGAAAGATCTCTTATCAGATATGGAAGAAAAATACCACGAATTAAAGTCGGAAGGAAAAACAGAAAACGAGGCAATAGGCATTGTTATTACTGAGTTTGGAAATATTGACGAATTATTAAATGAACTGAAAATTGATATACCAAAGAACCAAAATAATCTCCCTGAAGTTACATTAGAAGAAGCAAACGAATTCATTTATATAAAAAAGAAAATGTCTGCATGGATTGGTGCTGGTGTCGTGCTATGCGTGATAGGTGCTGCATCATTGATTTTTCTTTCCCAGTTGATTGAGGATCGTTTGATTCTCCAAACAGTTTCCACGAGTATACAGGACATTTTGCCTATCAGTTCACTGCTAGTAATTTTAGTACCAGCAGTAGCTATATTTATTTATTCAGGAACCAAAACGAAAAGATATCAATATATAGATGACGGAGCATTTTATACTAGTCCCATGACCGAATCTCTTTTACGAGAAAAGCACGCTTCATTACCTTTAGATTCCAAGATAGCCATTATTGTCGGTGTTTGTCTCTGCATACTCTCACCCATTAGTATTTTTATAGGTGAAGCATTTGGGCAAAATGGTTCAACCTATGGAGTCTGTGTTTTATTACTCATCATAGCAGTTGCAGTCTTTTTGTTTATCTACTTTGGAAGTACTGAAGATGCCTATAAGAAATTAATAAAAACAGAAGAATATAGTCCTGTACAGAAGAAAAGTGCCAAGGTAATTGGAGTAGTAGCTAGTGTGGTATGGCCAATTGCTGTTTGTATCTTTTTATCATGGGGATTTCTCTTCGGACGCTGGGATATCTCCTGGATTGTCTTCCCTATCACCGGGATTCTATTCGGTGCCTTTTCATCGGTTTATAATGCTATAAAAGGAACTTCAAAATAGGCAACTATAGATAAACTCATACACGGAAATTAAGAAATAGCGGTAGCGCTCCCCATGTATCTAAATTCTAATACATGGGAAGCGCTTTTTTTAACATCTCCAAAAGCATAATTACATAACGAATTAATCTGCCCAAAACAACTCCTCTTGATTTAAAAATATGCTTCCCCTAGTGATACAAAGTGTATTGGTGTATACTAAATCTGTAGAAAAAAGTCTAAAATATAAATTAATTTGTATTTTTAATGTCATTTATCACATATCTAGGGGGGACATTGATGGGACAAAAGAATGATTTTACTCAAGGGAGTGTTCCAAAACTCATACTAAACTTAGCTTTGCCAATGACTTTAGCACAGCTTATTAATATACTTTATAATATTGTAGATCGTATGTATATTGGTAGAATTCCTAACGAATCGTCTTTGCCACTTACTGGAATTGGCATTACATTACCTATTATTACATTAATAATGGCTTTCGCCAATCTTTTTGGAATGGGTGGTGCTCCATTATGCTCCATTGCAAGAGGCAAGGGAGATATTGAAGATGCTGAAGAAATAATGGGAAACTCCTTTGCTCTTTTAATTATATCTGGAGTTTTACTTACTATATTGGGATTATTGTTTAAAAAGCCATTATTATTTCTTTTTGGAGCTAGTAGTGCCACATTTCCATATGCAAATGGTTATATTACGATTTATTTATTCGGAAGCCTATTTGTGATGATTAGTCTCGGTATGAACAGTTTTATTAACTCTCAAGGCTTTGGAAAAATTGGTATGATGACCATTCTTCTAGGTGCTATTGCAAATATTATATTGGATCCTATTTTTATTTTTCTATTTCATATGGGTGTAAAAGGTGCAGCATTAGCCACTATAATCTCTCAATTTCTTTCAGCATTTTGGGTATTGAAATTCTTAACTGGAAAAGATGCCATTCTTAAGCTTAAAGTTAAAAACTTTAAAATAAAGCTTAGCATACTAAAAAGAATCTTTTTTCTTGGATTATCCGGTTTTATTATGGCGCTTACAAATAGTACCGTACAGATTATTTGCAACATTACTTTGAAAATTTATGGTGGAGATTTATATATAGGTATTATGACTATTATTAACTCTATCCGTGAGATTGTTATGATGCCTGTAGGGGGACTTACTAATGGTTGCCAACCAGTTTTAGGTTTTAATTACGGTGCAAAAAAATATGGACGAGTTAAGAATGGAATTAAATTTATATCTATAGTTTGTATAATCTACACATCTATAATATGGGTTGTTTTAAGAGCTTTCCCTGAATTTTTCATAAAAATATTTAGAAGTGATCCTGAATTAATTCAAAAGGGTATTCCTGCGGTAAATATATATTTTTTCGGTTTCTTTATGATGTCTTTGCAGATTGCAGGTCAAGCTGTATATGTTGCCCTCGGAAAATCTAAGCAAGCGATATTTTTTTCACTGCTGCGTAAAATAATTATTGTAGTTCCTCTTACAATAATATTGCCTAAAATGTTCAACCTAGGTCACAGAGGTGTATTTTTAGCTGAACCAATTTCTAACTTTATAGGCGGAACAGCTTGCTATGTAACAATGCTGCTTACAATTTTGCCGCGCCTTAAAGAAGATTAATTTCAGATGAGGACTCTATACCACCTGAAGCATAAATATTGTGAGCTTCACCTTATAGAAAATGGAGTCTTAAAAATTAATAAAACCTATGATACGGTATTTTCGCCTATAAAAATAGCCTTAACCAATTAGTCTCAATGGTTAAGGCTTTATTTTTTAAATCCCTTTTTTCTCATTTCCTCCATTTGTAGCTTTGACTCAGTAGATAATGCATCCCCTAGATAAGACCAACTCAGCCCCTGCATTTCCTCATGTGCCTGCTTGACCTTCAAATTTGTCGCTTCAACCTCAGCCTTTAGTTCTCTAGCAGACATCAACAAACATCCCTCGCCCCTGACGATGATTTGTTGTAACCCGTCTGAAGTTGCAACAACTATATTATATTTTTCATTATTATCATGGGCGAATTTCTCAATATACTGGTCCGCAGTTTGCGCTTCCTTGGTAAATACCACATGAATATTGTGGTACTCTATTATTTCCTCTTGATGTCCCTGAACAAGGTACGAATCAAAGACAACAATGATTTCACATTTTTGCACCCCTCGATAGTTGCTCAAGACATCAAGCAATTTCATTCTGGCACTTTCCATATCATCATCTACAAGCTTTTTGAGCTCTGGCCATGCAAAGATAATATTATAGCCATCCACAAGAAGATACTCTTCTTTGAGCATTTGGGGATTAATGGCATAGTCTATTTTTTCTGGTTTGTAATAGCTTTTACTAGCTGGTTTCGGTCTTTTCCAGATGGATTTCTTTCCCTGATTGGCATAGAAGGTTTTACTTAGAATTTGATCTATCTCATCTGGACTAATCCAACTCTCTTCTGTATATACTGCTTGCTCTTTTGATGCTTCATCGGGTAAATTCTCCTTTTGCTGAAGATAGCTTTCCAAATGCATGTAGTCCTTTACTTCATCCCACTTAACAATAAAGCCTGCACCCTGAGCACAAAATACAGATCCAGTTGGATTTGCAATGTCCTTTTCTGGATCATAGCCTATACGCTCTATGATCTCATCTGCATTATGGCAGGGTTCATACCCCTTCAGACTACAAAACAACCGACCAAGACCTTTGGTGTAAGCAACTACTTCCTTCTGATAATTCCTCATGCTGCTGACAGGAGCGCTTCCTGTAAGAACAGCCATTTCACCATCTGAATGTGATATTTCGCAGGTGCCATGCATATTATCTATATCAACCATGGCTTTCCCCACCATTTTCTCTGGCAATTCCAGTTGGAAAGAATAGTATGGCTCCAGCAATATGGATTGAGCTTCCATCAAGCCTTGACGCACTGCACGCCAGGTAGCCTCTCTGAAGTCACCGCCTTCTGTATGTTTATTATGTGCTTTCCCAGACACTAAGGTGATTTTCATATCTGTAATATCCGCTCCTACTAGAACTCCTTTATGAGCTTTTTCCTCAAGATGATGCAGTACAAGCCTTTGCCAGCTTTTCCCGAGGATATCCTCACTGCATTTGCTTTCAAATATAAGGCTGCTTCCTGCCTCTCCTGGCTCTAATAGAAGGTGTACTTCTGAATAATGTCGCAATGGTTCAAAATGTCCAACTCCCTCAACTATATCAGAAATTGTCTCTTTATATATGATTCCTCCATCATCGAAGGAAACCTCAACTCCAAAACGGCTTTGTATCATACTCTGCAGGATCTCCACCTGTACATCACCCATTATCCTGACTTGAATTTCCTGCAGCTTCTCATCCCAGACAATATGAAGCTCTGGCTCTTCTTCCTCAATCTCACGCAGCTTCGGAAGCATAGCTCTTGGGTCACACCCTTCCGGAAGTATCATTTGGTAGCACAATACAGGCTCAAGCACCGGATTATCTGAAGCTTCCTCTATTCCTAAACCTTCGCCGGGTCTAGCCTTGCTGAGTCCAGTTACAGCACATACGGCTCCAGCCATAAGCTCGTTTACTGCTTCAAACTTCTGTCCTGAATAGATGCGGATCTGATTCACCTTATCTTCCCAGCCATGATTTGCAAGGACATCCTTTACCTTCAGCTTTCCACCAGTAATCTTCATATGTGTTAGGCGGTTCCCCTGAGCATCCCTTGTTACCTTGAATATCTTAGCCCCAAATTCATCAGTATAGTTAGGTACTCTAATATACTCGACAATGCCCTCCATCAATTGCTCAACGCCTTCTAATTTTAAAGCCGAGCCAAAAAAACATGGAAATACCCTTCGCTCCCTTACGGCTTTTTTTATCTGAAGGGTTTCTATATGACCTTTTTCCAAAAAAGTTTCCATCATGCCTTCATCACACATAGCAATCTGGTCGTAAAAATCTTCTGTCTTAACTGTTTCAAATTCAATGCATCCATCATTCAGCTGCTTTTTTAATTCCTCTAAAAGCTTGCCTTTATTCGTCCCAATCTGGTCCATCTTGTTCACAAAAATGAAAACAGGAATCTTATACAATTCAAGCAATCTCCATAGTGTCCTGGTATGTCCCTGCACTCCATCTGCCCCACTTATGACCAGGATTGCATAATCCAATACCCTAAGCGTCCTCTCCATTTCAGCCGAAAAATCCACATGCCCAGGAGTATCCAATAGCGTAATTTGAATCCCACCGGTTTCAAATATGGCCTGCTTAGAGAAAATAGTGATACCTCTAGCCCGCTCCAGCTCATATGTATCCAGATATGCATCCTTTTTATCTACTCTACCTAATTTTCCAATTTTACCACTCAAGTAAAGCATGGCTTCTGACAATGTTGTCTTACCTGCATCTACATGAGCTAATATCCCCATAACTATCTTTTTCATCATTTATTTATATCCTTTGTTTTATGTTCTTGATCTATAATATACAATGATTATCCCTCATGAAATTCAGTATAATTCATTAAAGAATTCTTCAATCCCAAATGATCCTCAATTTCCTCAACATATATATTAATTGGCAATATTATTTTTTGTTATATTAATAAATTTTATAATATCATCCCTTGCCATTTTATTATATCAAATATGGCAACACTATGTCTTATCAATAACACATTATCACCTTAACTATTGTATGGTTCACTGTAACTACTACACGTTGGTTTCCCATTTTATTCTTGTGTATATATTCTACATAATTATGGTATAATTCTAAAGTGCAAATGAAAATTCCGTAGTGGATGGCTACGGGGGTTTTGAACGTTTTATCCCCCTTGGACTATTGGTGAATTATTTCACTTATAGTTAGGGGGTGGTATTGGATATGCTAGAGTTAGCTATAAAAAGTTTTGTTACTATTTATATTATTAAAATAGTTTTACAGCATAATCTTTTTATTTCTAAATTAGTTATCAAGGTTAAATTTCTTGGTATTCATATAGAACTTAATAGCAAAGAGAAAAAGCACCCATCCGATCAAGAATAGTGCTTTAACCTCTTAATTAAATCCATATTTAATTCATCCAATAGCCCTAAAACAAAATAAATGTTCTAAGGATTGCTTAGTGTTAGCGCACTAAGCTTTTCTTATTTATATTATATCAAATTTTTATAAAAAATAAACATCTATATCTTTTTATTTAAGAACCCTCTTTTCATTAAATGAACTTCTGTATTTTAATTTTCTTTGCTTATTAACAAATAGACTCTATATATGTTGCAAAAATTCTATTACATTCCGCCTTTTCAAACATCCTAGAGTCGAACCAATTTAACAGGGCTGTTTGAAAAGACAGCATGTAAGAATTTTAGTGCAACATATATAGATTGTTTACATACTCCTTAAACAAATTCCCACGAACCTCAAAGTCCTTAAATTGGTCCCATGCAGCACATGCAGGACTTAAAAGAACAACATATTCTTCACTAGCTGAATTGTATGCTATTTCAGTAGCTTCACCTAAACTATTAGCTACTTTACAAGGGATACCGCAGTTCTTAGCAAAATCCTCTATCCTCATTTTTGCTTCACCAAATGCTACAATTAGTTTTACATTTGACAAGTATTCCTTTAAAGTATCAAAGCTATGCCCCCTATCTAATCCGCCCAACAATAATATCGTTGGTTTCGTAAATGAAGATAGAGCAGTTTGAGTAGATTTTATGTTAGTAGATTTAGAATCATTATAAAACTCTATATTGTTTATAGTTTTGACATATTCTATTCGGTGCTCAACTCCACCAAAAGTTTTTAATACACTAATGATAACATCATTTTCTATGCCTAATTCTTTAACAACTGCAATGGCTGCCATAGCATTTTCATAATTATGCTTTCCTTTTATTTTTACTTCATTTAAAGATATTATTTTATCATTATTATAATAAATATATCCATCAGCTATTGTACAGCCTATTTTATCTAAGGAACTAAACGAAAAATACTTTTTAGTAGATTCAATATCCTTTGTTAAGTTAAGGACTTCTTTATCATCCAAATTAAGAATCGCCGTATCACTTTTAGTATGATGATTAAAAATTCTTCTTTTCATGCTTTTATAAATATCGTATGACCCATGAAAGTCAAGGTGCGCTTCCGAAATATTAGTTAAAACAGATATATTGGTTTTAAAGTCTAAAACATTACACAACTGATGGTCTGATACTTCCATTACTACAATATCGTTATCTTTTAATTGAGCTACAAAAGAACATACCGGATACCCTATATTGCCCATCAAAAACACACTTTTTGAGGCCTTTTTTAAGATCTCATAAATTATTGTTGTAGTAGTTGTTTTGCCGTTAGTTCCCGTAACTCCAATAACCGTAACCCCATTCGGAAAATAACGAAACCCTAACTCTAGCTCATTTATAACAGGGATATTAAGTTCGTAAGCTTTTTCTATATATTTATGATTATTCGAAACACCTGGATTTTTAACTATCATTTCAAAGGTATTATCAATCAAATCATCAGGATGACTTCCTAAAACAATTTTGACACCCATCGATTGAAGTTCTTTCACTTGTTCTGCATTTTGTTCAGTCACAGCATCATTAACAATCACATCATAACCTTTACCGACCAGTAGTTTCGCTGCCTCATAGCCACTTCTAGCCATACCTAGAACAAAGGCTTTTCTACTATCGCACATTCCATCAACTCCTCATCTTCTTATAGAACATATATAGTTAATCACTATATAAAAGACTTTTAATATATTGGGATTCCGAGATAATAAATTCTTGCATATTGGAAAGCGTAACATATTTATTTAAAGATACATCTGCATATTCCCTGTTTAAAAATTGACTATGTAAAATAGAATGTTTCATTTTATTTATTTCATCAGCTACTACAACATTAGGAATATCATACCCAATTGCATCCTCAAGAATTTCCCATATTTCTTTTTGCTTGGGATTCGATAAATATAGTGCATAATCTATATCATAGGATTCTTCATGATAGATACTCCCAAGCCCTTTATCCAATATCTCCCTATTCTCCAACAGGAATGGCGTCCAAATTTTTATATTATTTTGTATATCAGCAAGTATATGAGAACAATATCCATAAATAAAATCTACTTCTTCCAGATGCTTGTTTTCCTGTAAAAAAACAAGTACATTTTCTAGCCATTCTTGATTATTTGTGAACCTGCCCCATTTTTCATCTCCTACGCACAAATGACTTTTCTTTTTCATATCGCTATTATAATTATCCCTAAAATGAACTGAATCAGGTGCGAGAGCACCTATCATAAAGTCACAAGGTTTCTTTATTTGCGGTGTATTGCTTAATATATTATACGCAATATATAAATGAGTCATTGCAAAAGGCATTTTTTCTCCCCCCATCATCAATAAATTCAAATAATTTTATATTATATTTTGAGAACTATAATCGAAAAAATATAGGTGGGATTATCCACCTATATTTGCTTAATATCTAAAGAATGTAACTATACAATATCATGGTATAGTTGATTTTTCAAATGTCTTTCACCATAAATATGCTTCCACCATCTTCTTTAGCTATCTTGTATCCTATAAAATTATATAGTGAGAATGCAGTTTTATTAAATCTAAAAACATGCAGCCTCATCTTACTAACTCCCTTTTCTTTCGCATCATTATCAAGCAAAAGCAATGTCTGTTTTCCATAACCTTTTTTGCGAAATTTCTCAAATATTAAGAAATCACATATAAACGCTTCACTTTCAGAGAGCTTTTTATACCAAATAATTCCCACATCTTCGTTGTCACTATTTACAACCATATAAATAAAATTATCTTTTGTGTACTTGCCCTCTGGAAGAAGTTCATTAAATTCTTTTTTTGCTCTCTCAAATGCATTTTCTTCACTGCATAAACCTGATTTTAATAAATCTTGTGAATAATCTAAAACACTACTTTCAACAAACTTCTCAAATTCGCCATCACTCATTTCTCTAAACCTTATACTAAAATCCCCCACCTTACCTCCCCCTTTAATATTTATTAACTCATTTTCCTATTGTTGTTATACTATAGTTGCATATAATACTTATTATAACACAGTTACCAAAATATTGAACCAAGTATATACTGCTGTATTTTTTTCTTAAAATCCTTAATTTTAATATATGAATATGCATATTACTTTGAACTATAAAGCTTCCAGCCTTTATCACTTCTTTTTTTAAATATTAATACCTGAAGGATTTTCTTCCTCCAGGTATTAATATTTAGACTATTGAGCTATCGCTAATTGTAAAATAGTTAGCCTTTCATCTATTTGTACTTCTTCTGTAATTAATGGACAATCTATAGATTCAACTATATCTAATGTCAAGACTTCTTCGCAGATATTCTTATAATATCTTTTTATTACCTCATCAATTCTAGTGCTGTCGCTTTTTATGCCAATAACTATTCTTTGTTCTACCCTTAGTCCAGCTTCTTTTCTCAGAAGTTGGCATTGACGTAAAAGCTCCCTATACAAGCCTTCAATTACAAGCTCTTCATTAAGTGTTAAAAGCAGTGCTATTTCTGTGTTTCCATCACGCCCAACAACAAAATTTTCATTGTACACGGTTTTTTCTAAAAAGAGTTTATTTTCCAATGCTTTATCCCACTTGGGTATCATTATCATGCTCCCCGAATCAAACTGATTTACAAGTTGGGACATTTCATAATTAGTGCACTCTTCTAAGAGCTTCTTCACATCCTTGAGGTTCTCCTTAAGCTCAGTCCCTGCATTCCTATAGTTCAAAGTAAGGTATCTCTTTTTCAAGCTGTTGAAATCATCTAGAAATACTATTTCCTTTATATTGAGCTCATCCTTTATTATATTTATCATCCTATTTATGATTACTTTATTATCGGCCTCTGTTCTTACATACATCGTCGATAAAGGCTGCTTAACCTTAAGCTGCTTTTCATTTCGTAATTTCAGAGCCAACCCTATTAACTTTCTTACAGTTTCTGTTTCCCTCAATACAGCACTATCCCCCAAAGGTAACACTTGTGGCCAATTGCTTAAGTGTATAGATTCCTCCGATAAATTTTCAAAACACCTCACCATATTCTGCCACATATATTCTGTCATAAAAGGTGTTATTGGTGCCATTATCTGCATAGTTACCTTTAAAGCATGGTATAAGCACCAGTACGCTGCAAGCTTGTTTTCAGTTTGTCCTTGCTTCCAAAATCTACGTCTATTTATCCTTACGTACCAATTTGATACCTCATCAATAAAACTTTCAAAAGTTTTTATGACATCTGAGGTCTTATAATTTTCCAAGGAATTTGTAGATTCTTCTATAAAGCAATTAGTTCTTAAAAGCAGCCATCTATCCGTTATATCAAGCTTTTCATCAGGCTTAAAGCTTTTAAGATCAGGTTTTTCAATGGTTGCGTAGGTCATAAAGAAACTATAAACATTCCAGAAGGCAAGCAACTTTCTCCTTGCTTCCTCCCCTAAATTATAACCGAACCTTACCTCATTGCTTACATTTGCACCAGCAAAAAGATATCTTATAGCATCTGAGCCAATCTTCTCAGCTGCTTCATCAAATTTTATCATAAAGCCAGTTTTTGAAAACCTAGTACCATCTTCTGCGATAACACTACTATAGGCAAGTACTCTTTCATAAGGTGCTTTTCCCGTAAGAGTAACACTCATAAATAGAAGAGAATAAAACCACAACCTTACCTGTTCTATCATCTCTGTTACCCATTCTGCTGGGAAATATTTTTCCCATTTATCTTTATCACTAAAGTACCCCAATGTCGAAAAAGGAGTTATTCCGGCATCTAACCATACATCCCCAACTTCAGCGATCCTCTCTACTTCACTTCCACAATGAGGACACTTTATTTTTATATTATCTATCCATGGTCTATGAAGCTCCGGCAATTCGTCAACCTTGCTTCCAGCAAGCTCTCTTAATTCTTCCTTTGAACCTACTACAGTAAGCTTGCCACATTTCTTACAAGGATAAAAAGGCAGTGGCAGCCCATAGAAGCGCTTCCTTGAAATGCTCCAATCTCCCATATTTGTAAGCCAATCCTGCATTCTTTTTCCAACATGTTCAGGTTCCCATTTCACATTACTTGCAGCTTCCTTAAGATTGGGTTTGATTTCTTCTGTAGTTATATACCATTCCTGTACAAGTCTGAATATAACCTCTGTCTTACACCTCCAGCATATAGGGTAGCTATGCTTATGGTTGTGAGTCATAAATAATTTACCTTGCTCTTCTAGTTTTGAAAATATACTCTCTGGAACTTCCAATGTCTTTAACCCTGTTAGCCAATCATATCCTTCTAAAAAAGTCCCATATTCATCCACAGGACATATTGAAGGTAATCCAAGCCTTTGTCCAAGTTCAAAATCCTCTGCTCCACAGCCTGGTGCAATATGAACTACCCCAGAACCCTCCTCTGAAGAAAACATATCCCATAATACTATTTTATGATTAAGTTCTTTTTGTACTGGTAAAAACGGAAAACATGTTTCGTAATGTAGTCCTTCCAATTCACTCCCTTTTATATGCTGCAATATTGTTTTTTTATCCTTTATGAACTTTAAAGCACTTTTGGCTAATACCAAAGGCCTTTTTCCATTATAATCAATTACACAATAGTCTATTTCTGGATTAACTGCCAAGGCAACATTAGCACATAATGTCCAGGGTGTAGTTGTCCAGACTAATATATCCCAAGGTTTTTCCTTCAGAGGAAGCTTAAAAAATACTGAAGTATGCTCAACTTCTTTATAAGATCCTGTCATTTCGTGTTCTGAAAGAGAAGTGCCACATCTAGGGCACCAAGGCATCGGACGATGGGATTGCTTTATCCATTTATTTTCATGACACTTTTTAAGAAAACTCCATATACCAGTTATATTCTCATCAGTATTTGTATAATAAGAATTCTCCCAGTCCATCCACTGTCCTAAACGCTTAGATTGTTCAGTTATAACTTTAGAAAACCTTTCTACTCTTTCAACACATTTATTAGTGAAATTGTCCATTCCAAAATGCTGAATATCTTTCTTATTTTTAAAACCAAGCTCCTTTTCAACTTCTACCTCTACCCATAGGCCCTGTGCATCGAAGCCGTTTCTATAATGGCAAGAATGGCCTTGCATAGCTTTATATCTCAAGAAAATATCCTTTGTTGTCCTTCCCCAAGCATGGTGTATTCCCATAGGATTGTTAGCAGTTATAGGCCCATCTAGAAATCTAAAGGGTTCTTTATCCTTATTCTTTACCTTAAGTTTATCAAAGCATTTATTATCTTCCCAAAAGTTCATTATCTCATGTTCAAGCTCTATAAAATCAGGCTTCTCATTAAAATTATTCATTTCTTATCCTCCTTTAATTAACAGTATTAGATGATTTCTTCTTATAATTGTCTCAATACCGCTACTAATATCTCCTTCATCCAAACTTATCACCACCCTACCTTCCAAAATTATATTGGAATGTCTTGGTGTTAAAGAGGATACAAAAAAGGCTTTTATCCTGTAACAGGACAAAAGCCTATGATTCTTCCATACCACCTGATACGACATACCAACATATGCGTTCCTTATAACGGTGGAAATCCGTTAGAACCTACTCCTGGTGTTTCGGTCTAAAACTCTGGAGGGATATTCAATAATTTTCTAATCGTATCAGGCTTTCACTATCCCCAACTCGCTTTGTCTTTCAAAAATTATTTACTGTCTCCATCATAGTTTTTAAGTAATATATAACGTTATTAGCATTATATTACATAATCCGTGATTTGTAAAGTATGGAATTTAACGTGTGTTATACTAATCTGATAATCTTATAAAACATAGTTTACCAAGTCTAGCTTATGGATTGTACAAATAATAAGGTGTATTAGCTAAAAACCATGCTCATAATTCTCATTTAATTGCATAAATGGTGAATCCCCCTGGGAGTTTTTCATTTGACCAACTTGGTTCTTCATTAAATTCCTTTATTGTAAATCCATTTTTAATCATTGAATTAAGAATCTCGCTGATATTATAAAATCTGAGAGAACAATCTGGAAATTCCTCATTTGGTGTTTCATCAAGAAAGTCTTTATATGCTACATCACCGTTATGTATAGTTGTATCAAAGTAATCTTCAACTGATGACTTTAAACCATTTATTGGCATTATTTTTCTAAATGGATGAAAATCATTTAATATAATTTGCCCATTAGGTTTTAACATTAAGGATAGTGTTTTCATAAGTTTATCTATATCGTGAAAATAATGAAGTATACCCCCTTCAAGATATAACATATCAAAATAACAACCATAGGCATCCATATCGACATCATACAAATCGCCAAGGATATAATTTAGTTTGACATGAGCACACTCGGCTAATTCCAAAGCGTATTTTTTATTTTCTTCCGATATATCAAATACTGTCACATCTGCACCTAAAAGAGCTAATGCTACAGCCCTTCTGCCATTTGAACCACAAGGATTTCCAATTTTTAAACCTTTTACATTATGAAAATACTTTTCATGTTCTTTGAGTCTTGCCATTGGATTTTTCATGATAATTTTTGCACGTTCTTCTGGTGTCCCTTCATTCTTTAGCCAAAATTCATATGCCCTGTATTCCCATGCTTTTTTATTTATGGCACTTTGTTCATTCACCTAGTATCCCCCCTATATTAATTACTTTGTGACATTTTGCCAATCCTAATATTCTAATAAAAAGATTATAACACACCTGCTTGAATAATATAACATAAATGAACAATTATGGCGAAAAACATGTTATAAAAAGCGAATTTTTCAAAAAGAAAAATTCGCCTAATTTCTAACAATATATTACCAATACCATTTAATCTGTGTATTAAACATTTCATTATTATTTTCTTTAATATCACATCTTGTTATCTTTATAAGCATATAACCTTAGCAGATCTTAGATGAAATTCTTGATTTTTCTCTATCCTTTTTCATAGAAACAATATATAATATTATCACTGGCGTTAAAAGAAGTGCTGTACAAGCAATACCAGTGCTTACAGAGTATTTAGTAGCTATGATTCCAATGATTGGGCCTCCTAAAATCTGGCCCAGTGCATTCACCTGACCATTGGTAGAAAGCACTGTAGCTCTTGCCTTATCTTCTATATGACTGTTAAGCCATGCATTAAATATTGGCTCGTTTATAGTTCTAAATATGTTTGTGGACAAGAAAGCCACTAACATTAAGCTAAAATTTCTTGTTAGCGCGAATACTATCATACACAGTATATAGAAAACATTTATAGTCAAAAGGATTCCCAAGCTCTGGATTTTATTGTTTTTTTCTAATCGTTTTATAATTAACTGCATTACTAAGGCACTTAATAGCATTCCCGCTATACCAAAAATTCCAAACCAGGTTACAGGCTTAAGATTACCAAGCTTAGGAAGCATCGTATCCTTTAAAAAGTGAGCAGTATAAAGTCTATCATAGCCTTCACTAGATAAGCCATAAAATAGTGTTACAGAAAACAGTAGTATTATTACTTTCTTACTTTTTATAAAGCCTAGACTAGTGGCAAAGGTATGTCCCATCTTTCTAAAAGTATTTAAATCTTCAGGAACAGAAGATTTAAAATTATATTCAGGCATGTACAAGAATAAGACCAATGCAAGTATTATAAACAAACTTCCTCCTGCTATAATGGGCAGCCTTACTGAAAAATTGCCTACTATAGTACTTAATACTATACCAAATACTGAGGATATCTGCCCCACCTGAGCCCCTTTTATATAAATCTGATCCAAGCTTCTGGATTTATCTTCTTCTGCAATCCAAGCATCTATGGAACCACTTATAAAAGTATAACCCAGTCCCCAAAGAATCTGTGCTGCAAGTACGGCAGAAAACTTTGGTACAATTCCCTCCACAATGAAGCCCAATCCTATTAAAACTATACCTATTATTACAGACAATTTATGACTGTATATATCTGCAACTATACCTGTTGGAATTTCAAACAGAAAGCAGGTTGTTTCAAGTACTGTACCTACAAGTATTAACTGAAGCGGATTTAAATGGATTATTTCAATTTGATATACCATGCTCACTGTAAATACCAATGAAAACAATAACGCTGAAGCAGCTGAAAATAATAAATAGGTTCTATATGCAGAAAACTTTCTTATCATTAAATCCTTACCATCCTTTTTACATGTATATAAATTTCTATATTTAGTTTTTCACATTGACATTGACGCAGCGCTCATCATCAGAATCAAAGTTCAATTTTATACCATCAATTTTAAAGTCTAAGTTTGGAGACAACTCCAAAAAAATTAACCCTTCCTAAAATTGATCTATTCCTATAGGTTAACTGTATATTATCATAGAAATAGCACTCATTCTTTTCCTATATTGTCAAAAAACAAAAACCCATATAAAAAAGCCCCATACTTTAGAGAATTTCAGTAATAATCAAATTTAGAGCTATCTTCTTCTATAATTCTTATTTCTTCACATTTACCCATTAAAACCAGTTATATCGATGATTTCAAAGGATGCATACGTTACTTATGCTACAGTTCACTGTAGTGAGGATAATGTAGGTTTTTTGTTGTTCTTAAAAATAGACATAAATATAGGCTTACACTCTTTGATGTAAGCCAGTTAATATACTTAATTTATTTCCGCATATCTTACACACCTTTATTGTTTCGTTTTCAGAAAGTTTGTCCCAAATTCCTTTTATTTTTGATAGAAATGCAAATAGGTAGTATTCCCTATGGTTATACACAATACTAATGTGAGCTTAACATAAACTTATAGGTACTTAACTTATATTAAAGTTTCCTTGCTTTAAAGATAAATGACAGTGGAAGCATTTTTGCTTTTTTTGATTTGTCATCATTAGGTGTTGATGCCATCGTCTCTTTGTCTGTCTCCTCAATCATCTGTTCTATAATAAATCCTGCTCTAGCAAGTGCATTTATATATGTAGAAATCTTTCTATTACACAAAGTAATAGCACCGCCATCCAACTGATTGGTAAACCAATGCTCATCAAAATAACTATTTTTGAATACCAATTTATCTTCTTCTACGGTTACACAATGATGCAGTGGATGTTTCCAGCTAAAAATAAATATACCACCCTTTTTTAGGTAGGATGCTATACGATTAAATGTCCCCTGTAAGTCTGTAGTCCAGCCAATTGCATATATAGAATACACGAAATCGAAATAATCCTTTGGTATTCCACATTCTATTTCCATAGGTGAATTAATCAATTTTGGTGTATATCCACATCCAATATCTAACAGTTTCTTCCCTGAAACATCACCAAACAATTTTAGCTCATCCTCTGTTACAAATTTGACACCATAGGTAGGAAGAGCTGTAACACCAAACCATTCATCAGCATTGGTGTCCCAATAGTTTTTGTTAATATTGTGAATACTTTTACTATCCATATTCTAAATCTCCCTTTAAAAAGAAGTCTACATATAATTATATTTATTTTCACACTTTATGACTGCATACCCAAAGACACTGCGGTAAAGCAGCACATGGACTACTGCGCCAATTGAAGTTATCATGATCAATATCATACATCACAAATTCTACCTCATGAATAAACACAGATGTTGACGCACCAAACTGATACTCAACATTATTGCATCCAAATAATCCCGTGAATAAGTATCAAATTCTTTATACAATGTCTCCTATTGCAAATTTAAAACATTCTTGGGAACATTACACCGTCAGACAATCTATTTATAATATTATGAGCTGCTTCCTCAATATACGTTAATATTTTCTTATATGGAATATAGATAGGTTCTAAAGCTTTATGTTCTTGATTAAAATATTTTTCTATTAACCAATTTATACTTAGGATTATTTCCTTCTCCATAATGTAGCCATCGACACAATGAGGCTGTGCATTTTTTAATAAATTGCATATATCTTTCATTTCACTATAATTTTTTGCAAGCATAAAATCATGACTATCTAAGTCATGTATAATCTTATCATGAAATAATATATCAGTTGGCTCTATGCCTAGCTTATTCATTTCTATTACAAAGCTAGGTCTAATTGTAAGCAGAAATATTTCATCTGAAAGTAGATGTACCACATATCCTCTATATAAATCAATTATACTGTTCTCTTCAGACGTATTATCATTTATAAAACTAGTGACCCTATTATGAAATATTGTAAGGTTCTCTTTCTTGCTAAAATCTACATCTGTAATATTATCTCTCATGTGTGAGTGTTTCTTATCTGCTCTTACAAAACCTTCTCTTTGATGAACTGAATCTGGAGCTATTGAACCTGCATAAAACAGTCCCTTATTTGTAATTACTCCATCGGGTAATGAATTAATTACTTTATTGGCAATTGCCAAATGTGTTATAATTCCTGGCATATTATCTCTCCCTTTCGACGAATTTTCCGAAATGGCCCACCTAATCCTATTAAAAAACTCATATAGATTGTCGACACTTTTTTAAGATAGTTTAATCTATACTGATTTAGCATCAAATATCCCAAGAAAGAATGAATTCTATAGTTATTGTTTATATTAAAAACTGCATGTATTTATGATATGATTCACCCTGTGTTACAATAGAAAAGATAAATAGGCTTACCTCCTTGAGATAAGCCATCAAATGTCTTTATATTAAACTAAACACTCTATAGAAAGTTAAGTCAGCCAAACTATACATTATGCTCATAACCTTCCTTCATTTTTCTCCATTGTTCACTCACTATTCTTACCAACTTGTCAGCTGTGTCACGATTAAGGGGCATAACTATGCCATTGTAAATGTAATAAATTAAATATGAGTGTAAGACCTCATATCCACCTTTATCATATTCATCAGCAGTTGGAAGATAACCATCACAGCCGTTTGTATATGCCCCAAGATAGATAAGGTCATCATTACAAGCCTTAACTACATCAATAGCAAGTTCACACATGATTTCATTGGAAACCCCACAAAAGCATCCATTATCAAGCATGAAATATTGACTCTCTATGTCTGTACTCTGCTGCTTTATGTTTTCGTTGTGCAATCTAGTAACTTCTTTAAGCCAATTTGTGCCATCAATATTATTTTCACTCATTGCTTCATCTGAAATTTCTTTTGCTCGTTCCAGTGTAGGGACATCAGCAAAGAAAGTTTCAGTTTGTGAAAGCATAGACAAGTTTTCAATTCTATGAGGTTCAAGCTTTTCAATACAGTCTGCAATGGCACTATTAATCATAAGTGCCATTTTATCCAAAGCTTCCAGCGAGCCAGCATATTTCGGTTTGACGTTTCCCGAAGCCCCTTGTGTTATCATTACCTTGCAGCCATACCTTTCCTCAAGTGATTTCCTTGTAACTCCAATAAAATCTGAAGATATGAGGTAATTATCTCTAAGTAATACATTGCCATGAGCTGTAACTCTTAAAATTAATAATCTTAAATTTTCAGTATCAGAATCTACAATTTTAAGAATACCTATACGTCTATCTAAAACACCATGTTCATCTCTACGGTTAATTCCAATATCAGCTTCAGTCTTCCCCCATACAGCTTTAATTGGCACAACGTTTTTTTCTGCCTCACTTACCCCTAAAAGCACTTGTTTACGAAGAAAGCAAAAATACTCCTGTTCAATGCTAATATTAGGTGCTGAATGCGTATGGCTAAAACAAAGCATAACCTTGTCACGTGAAATTTCAAGTTTATTAGCTATCTCATCACGAAGGATATTTGACTCTTCATAGGAAAATCCGATATGGTCTATAGCCAAAAGACAGCATTTTTCTTCGTCAGAAATCCAAATTGAAATTTGAGCAAATAGTTTGTGCAAAATTCCTCTAGATAAATTATCCTTCCTGTTGAATCCAATAGTTTGTACATTAGAAGATGGAGTAATGTCCACTTCTGAGAATCCTAATAATACATTATTTTTCATAACTTTGCTCCTTTTATTTATTATTTTTTATTTAAGGAATGCAAAGTCCAATTTGGGACAGTAAACTTTTTTACAGCTCCATGCACAATTACTGTCCTGTATCAGACAATGCATGGAGCAAAAACAATGCAGAGTGGTTGTATCATCATAATAAAACACCTCCACCTAAGATTATAACACATTTAATCTGCCTATAACTTGCAGCCATATAAGTTATACAACTTTATACAGTCATGTATTACTTAGGCATATTCTGCTTATCAATTCCACCTCCTTCTAAAATAAAAAACTGAATCACCTTCATCTTCTATTCATAAAAATCAATTATTAGTTAATTTACTTTTCCTAATAAAATCTTTAATTAATATAAAAAAAATATTATACTTAATATTATATTAATTAATGCCTGCAAATATAAAAGATTAGAGATTGAGGTGTTTATATATGAGAAAAAAAGATATCCTTGAGTTAAAAAAACGTTTGAAGAAAAATCATTGTACCTTCACTAAAATGTGTGGCTGCTATGTTAATGGTGAAAAAAATATTATTTTAAATTTTAGAGAAACCTTTTTAAATTTGGAGGAGGATGAGTTCTTTAAGTACTTAGAAATTGCTAAGAAAGTCCTATCTGGAACTATTGGTAATAATATTTTAGAACTTAACTTTCCACTTAATGAAAATTTTGAAAATGAAAAACAGCTTTCTCTTATGCAGCTTAAAAGAAGCGAATTAAAGGATGATGCTCTGCTTCAAGATTTTTATAAATCCATTATAGATAGTTATGATTACACTGGTAATTTTTTAATACTAGTTTTTCATGATGCTTATGATGTTATTACTAAAACTACTGATAATGCTAAAATAGATGAATCTGAAGAAGTATATGAGTATATTCTATGTGCGATATGTCCTGTTTCACTTTCAGAGCCTGGGCTTAGATACTTTGAAGAAGAAAGGAAAATAAAGGCCCGTATTAGAGATTGGGTGGTGGATGCTCCAACCTCTGGCTTTGTGTTCCCTGCATTTATTGATCGTAGTTCAGATGTTAATTCTATTATGTACTACACTAAAAATGCAAAAGACACACATCCTGAATTAATGGAAAAGGCTTTAGGTTGTCCTTCAAAACAAACTGCCACTATCCAAAAAGAAACCTTCCAAACAATTGTTAAAGATTCTATTAGCACTGATGAAAAAAAGGCTGAGAAAATTTATATGGATATACAAGAAAACTTAAATACTATGGTAGATGAATACAATGCAATATATGAGGATACAGATAGTGAACCTATAACTTTAACAAAAAAGGATATACAAAATCTTTTAATGGAAAGTGGAGTTCCTGAAGAAGCTACTGCTGAAATTGAAAAATCTTATGTACAAAACTTTGGTGAGGATCTTCCTTTAGCAGAAAATTTAATTGATCCAAAATTACTTAAAGCAAATGCCCAAAGAAAAAAGGAAGAACAGCTTGAAAAGCAAGTAGCAACTCTACAAAATAAACTTGAGCAAATACAGCAAGAAACAGTTGTGAATAAGGAAGCCGAGGCTTCTAAAAAGGATTATGAGGATGATGCGGCTTTAGATGATAATTTAGAAGAATCTTCGGCTGCTAATCCAGAGGATAATAACCTTACTCCTCAATATGATGTTATACTTCAAGTAAAGCCTGAAAAAATACCTAAAATTAAAACTCAAATAATTGATGGCCAAAAATGCATAATTGTTCCTATTGATGATGATGAACAAGCTACAGTTAATGGCTTGGATGACTGGCAGCCATATAAGTTATAACTTATATGGCTGCCGCTACTTGTTGATTTAAGTTATATAAATTAATTCTAAATTTTAACCTTATTTACTTATGGTATGGTTCTCCGTAACAGGTATAACGTAGACTTTCCTTACACATATATGTTTTTATTGTATACTCTGGCGGTGCCACAATCAAATTGTATTTTAAACAATATTCTGTCCAAAATAGCATACAAGCTATAAATTATTTCTTCATCTGCTTTTCATAAATATAAAGGTAGAATTCTATACCTTCTTGAGGCTGTATTTCATTTATCCTTCTATAGCCATGTTTCTCATAGAATCTGTGGTTGTTAGTATTCAGATAAGGGGTATCTAATGTCCATTTCTTAACTTGGTCATATTTCTTCTCTATGAATTCAATTGCCTTTGAACCAATCCCCTGGCCTTGATATTCTGGAGAAATAAAGATAGCTCCTAAGTAAAAATGTCCATCACCTAGATCATATAAGTTTATTCCTCCTGCTATAACACCATCTAATAAGATTTTATAGTACATACCATTCTCTATTTTAGAAGTGTGCCATTCTATAGTATCAATTCCAGGCGGTAATTCGCCATATTTTACCAAATCATCATGAAATGATTTTAGAGAAATCTCCCTTAATATTTCTACATCCTTCATTTCTGCAATAGCAAAATTAATCACACTTTACACATCCTTACTTTAAAATTTTATACTAAATATAAATCAAAAATTCTATTACATTTTGTCTTTTTAAACATCCTAAGGTCGGACCAATACTGCAGGGCTGTTTAAAAAAACAAAATGTAAAGAATTTTACGATTTATATATAGTTACTAACGAATTTAATCTTTTATTGAGTATTTAAAATTATTTTATTTTTATAGGCTCCAATAAGGTTAAATAGAAATCCTTCCCCTGTACCTCACATTCGCCACTGAGTATATGTTCTTCAAGGCACTGACGACCTTTATCTACCTCATACTCTTTACATTCCTTCAGCAACTTCATTAATACTTGCCATGAGTCATATACCTCATTCGTACTATTAAATGATGCATATAAACCTCCAGGAATCCGCTTCTCTTCTAAGTACTCAGGCAGCTTTATCTGCTCTGGAATGGTAATGCTTGCTGCCCAACCATACTCTGGACATCCAGGGCTATACAGAGTAGTATTAAATCCAAATATTCTAGCGGTTCCCATTAGATTTTCTTCCTCAGCCCAATTTAATATATTGCTTAATGCTTCATCCTCCGGTGACTGACTTATAACATTACATACTGCTAATCGCATTGCAGGCAATGAGATAATTCGCAGCGCTCCTGTTAATATTGGTTTATTTTCCATAATGCACTCCTCCCATTCACTCTTTAATGCTTGTTCTGAATCAATCTGATCAGCTAGAATTCTTGTGATTTCTTTTATAAAATCATTATCCTCACTCACATGACAGATGGAATTAGCTGCGCCTAAGCACCTATTGATTAAGTTAATCTTTTTCTTTATTTCATTATCTTCATGTTGAAATTTCTTAAGCTGCATTTCAAAAACCTTTGCTACTGTGCTTGTTTTATTACTGCAAATAATTTCCTTTATGTATTTAATAGCTATATCCATTTCACGCAGTAGTATGACAAGCCGAATGCACTCAATAGCCTCATCATCGAACACTCGCCAATTTGATTGTGAATCTCTAGAACTACTGAAAAGCCCTTTCTGTTCCCAGTACCGCAGTGTTCGGCTAGTTAGGTTATACTGAGATGCAACCTCATGAATAGGTATATATTTACTCATTCACCTAAATGCCTCCTTCTGTTTATTTTTTATCTTCCTATAGCATAATAATATCAGTTGACGGTGGGTCAATTGCAATATATTTTTTGATTAAGTATTAAGTATTTACAATTACTGAATTCAAATTCTGCTGTTGAGCTTCTGGCCTCAGCTCAGCATTACTATATACTAAACTGGCAGCCATATAAGTTATAACTTATATGGCTGCCACTACTTATTTAATCGCCTTTATTGAAGCGGACATAATGTATTCTCCAACTCTTAAATTATGTGCCCATTTCTCAGCATATTCCTTAGATACCTCTTTAGTTTCAATATTTATATCACTGAATCCAGCTCTCTCTAAATATATTTTTAGTTCTTCAACTGAAGAAGCACCGGTAACTCAGCCACAATAAAGTTTTTCATCTTGCTTCATTTCCTCTGTTAATTCTTTTATTAGGACTATATCAGAAACAGCAACTCTACCACCTTTTTTTAATACTCTATATGCCTCATTATATACCCTTTGCTTTTTAGGGGATAAGTTTATTACACAATTTGAGATAATTACATCTGCTGTGTTATCAGCTACTGGAAGATTTTCAATTTCACCTAATCTGAAATCTACATTCATATACCTATGTTTCTTAGCTAAAATTCTTGATTTATTTAACATTTCAGGGGTCATATCTACCCCGATTATATATCCCTTTAGACCTACCTTCTTTGATGCCAAGAAACAATCAAATCCTCCTCCACTTCCAAGGTCAATTACTGTTTCACCTTCTTTTATCTCCGCAATAAGCTGAGGATTTCCGCAGCCTAGCCCCATGTTAGCGCCTTCTGGTACGTTTTTTATTTCTTCATTAGAATACCCGATTTTCCTAGATATCTCTTTTGCAGAATTTTTAATTTTAATAGTACTGCCACAACACCCTTCATCTTTTACTTTACCAGTAGCTATTTTACCATAACTTTTACGAACCACATTCCTAATATCAGTTTTCTTTTTATATCCCATACACACTACTCCTTATCTTATATTACTTTTAACGCACTCCCATTTTAGAAATTCTAATATGCTTGGTACCTATATTATATACAATTATACAGAATAATTTCTTCTTAACTGGCAGCCAAATAAGTTATAACTTATCAAGCGAACTATAAATAATATAATATTTATAACACAAAACAGCACCTCCCTTAACTTTTAGGAGATGCTGTCTTTTTAAAGAATTATATAAAACTTTTTTATCTGATTGCAACAACCTCAATTTCAACTAGAGCATCCTTAGGAAGTCTTGCTACCTCTACACATGATCTAGCTGGATAACTTTCCTTAAAAAATGTTTCATATACCTTGTTTATTTTTGGAAAATCATTCATGTTCTTTATGAATACAGTGGTCTTAATAACATTTGAAGAGTCCACTCCTGCCTCTTCTAATATAGCAAAAACATTCTTAAGAGATTGTTCTGTCTGTTCCTCAACATCCTTTGGCATTTCTCCTGTAGCAGGATTAACTGGCAGCTGTCCTGATGTATATATCATGCCGTTAACCTCTATAGCCTGTGAATATGGTCCTATGGCAGCTGGTGCCTTTTGTGTATGAATTACTTTTTTCATTTATAAATGTACCTCCCAATTTATCAACTTTCCAAACTCCATCTTCTTTATATGGAGTTTATATCATATTTACTTCAGGTGGGATAGATTCCCACCCGAAGCCTCAACATTCAGCTTCAACTGAATAAATTCATTCTTCCATAAATACTTTACTTTCTTCTTACAACTCTTCCTGAACGGTTTCCTGTATGCTTACCGTGGTCTATAACAACTTCTCCATTTATAATTACATATGCAATTCCTTCAGGATATTGTATAGGCTCAGTGAAGGTTCCCTTATCTATAACTCTATCCTTATCGAATATACATATATCTGCCAATAAGCCTTCCTTAATTTCTCCTCTATCCTTTATGTTAAATGTAGTAGCAGGTTTTTTAGTCATCTTATAAACTGCTTCTTCAAGAGTTAATGCCTTGTCCTCTCTAACATATTTACCAAGCACTCTAACAAAGGCTCCATATACTCTTGGATGAGGCTTACCTCCTAAAAGGCCATCTGAACATACATTCATTTCTGGAAGCTTCATAAATGTCTGTACATGCTCCTCTGTACCATAGAAATCTACCATTCCTACAGCATTTTCTTCCTCTAACAAAAGATCAAAGGTAGCATTATATGGGTCCTTCCCTCTGAGTTTTCCTAGTTCTACAAGGCTAAGGCCAATAGCATCTTCATTTTTCTTACTCTTTACACTGGTAACAAATATTTGGTCAAGCCCAGCAAACTCAATAAAGTTATCCCATCCTGGTATTCCGTTTTCTATATCATATATCATTTTTTTCCTAAGCTCTGCATCCTTAAGACGTTCTATTACCTTGTCTGTTCCTCCATCATGAACCCAAGGAGGAAGAATAACTCCAAGCATTGTGCTGCCTGCTACATAAGGATATTGGTCAAAGGATACTCTAATTCCCTCAGCCTTTGCCTTTTCCAAAAGCTCTATAACCTTTTCAATCTTGTCCCAGTTTTTCTTTCCGCAAACCTTGAAATGTGAATAATGTATTTTAACTCCAGATTCTCTTCCGATTTTTATTACTTCCTCCATGGAGTCTAATATTGTATCTGCTTCGCTTCTCTGATGGATTACAAATACTCCATCATATTCAGCTACAACCTTACACATTTCAATTATTTCTTTTGATTCTGAATAAGCACATGGCATGTATATAAGTCCAGTGGAAAGTCCAAAGGCACCTGCCTCCATTTCCCTTCTTGTAATTTGTGCCATTCTATTCAGTTCTTCCTCTGTAGGCTGCCTGTTATCTAAGCCCATAGCTTCCATACGTATATTTCCATGAGGTACTAAATAACACTCATTAAGCCCTGGTTTTACCTTTTCAATCATAGAAAGGTATCCTGCAGTATCCTTGTATGTCCAATCTATTTTATCACTATCCCCATCAAGTCCTGCCAGATTTTTTCTCCAAGGACTTACATACTCCACTGGTAGTGGTGCCATGGAAATACCATCCTGACCAAGCATCTCTGTGGTAACTCCTTGCATTACCTTAGGCATAACTTCTGGTTCTATAAGGATCTGAAGGTCGCTGTGGCTATGAGTATCAATGAATCCTGGAGCTATTACAAGTCCTTTTGCATCAATAATCTCCGCATCCTCAGCAATAATATTTTCTCCTATTTTTTCAATTCTATCTCCATTTATTAATACATCTGCTTTATATCCCTTACTTCCACTTCCATCAACAACTAAACCATTTTTTATTAATTTTTTCATAGTATCTACACCTCACAAACATTTTTGTAAAATACTCCATGCTTTCTATTGAATACTATTCAAATTTAATTTCCGGCGCAGGCTTAATACCCATTTTTCTGTCTATTATTGATACTAGGAATATTACTACAAAGGCTACTATACCACCAGGAACCATTGAATTAAGCCCCCAAGGTGTATCAAGCACATAAATCCATATAGCAGCTACTATAGTACCTGAAACAATTGACATAAAACCTGCTCTCTTTGTAACCTTTTTGTAGAAAATTCCACATATAAAGGCTGCGAAAGGTCCTGCACTTCTTAGAGCAAATGCTCCCATCATAACACTTATTATATTTGAAGCTGTTATAGCAATTATTAGTCCTACAGCACCAACTAACAGCATTGTCAATCGTGAAATCAAAACTTCTTTTTTATCATCTTTAACACCTTTATTCATATAAGGTCTAAAGATATCATTTGTAAACATTGTAGCTGTACCGATCATATTACCAGAAGCACTACTCATAGTTGCTGCTACAACAGCTGCAAGTACTATTCCTGCAACAACAGCAGGAGCAAAGGTTATTGTTGTTTGTGCTAAAGCATTTTTTTGTGGACCTGCTGCTGCATATCCATTGATGCATACATATCCTACAAGACCTATTATAGCTGGAACAATTGCATAAACAGCAGATAGTGTACCAGCAATAATAGATCCAACCTTAGCTGACTTTCCATCCTTTGCGGAGCAATATGTTTGTACAATTTCCTGACCTGTTGGGAATGTCATGAAGTACATAGCAATATATCCTATTATTGTTGGAATTCCAACTTTAGTCATGCTAAGAAGGTCAAGATTACTTCCTGATGCATCTGTTACTGCCTTTGCCTTTGCAAATAATCCTGAAAAGCCACCAACAGCGCTGTTGTTAACAACTATAAACATAGCGATAGTCATTCCAACTGTTATGAATAGAACATGCATTATGTTTGTAGCTGTTACAGATGCAAATCCTCCTATCATCGTGTATAGTATAACAACTATGGTAGTAATTATAGCTGCCACCTTAAAATCAAATCCAGTAACAACATTTATTATAGAAGCAGTAGCAATTATCTGAGCCCCTGTAGCCATAAATAATGCTGCAATGGATGTAATTGCTGTAACAATATGTGACCCTTTCCCATATCTTTTATTTATTATTTCTGGAACAGTACTAGCCTGTGATCTTCTAAAATAAGGAGCAATAAATGAAACTAAAATAAAACCTATACCTGCCGCAATAACATACCAAGATGCGGATAATCCATATTTAAGTACATTGGTTGCAATTCCAGTTGTGCTGGCACCACCTGTATTAGCTGCGAAAAGTGTACCTGCAAGCACAATAGGTCCTAAGGACTTGCTTGCCATAAGGAAATCATCATTACTCTGCTTTTCTGCCTTACTCTTTTTGCGTTTTGACACAACAAGCCCAATGACAACGGTTGCTGCCATGTATAACAGAATTATTACTAATGCCGTAGTTTGTGTACTGTTCATATTAATTCCCCCTCTTTATTTTTTTATTTAAGTAATGCTTTTATAACCCCATAGTAACACTGAGTAACTGAAGTTAATTGTTCAATTTCAATGTGTTCGTTTATTGTATGTGCAAGGTTTTCCTTTGAAGGTCCTATACCAATAGTCTTAATATTAGCCTCTCCTGCATAGTGACTTCCATTTGTACAGAAATTGTATTGTGTAATGGATGGATTAAAGCCTATAGCTTTCATTTCCTTATAAACATCCTGAACAAATTCTTCATTTTCACCATATAACCAACCAGGGAAGAATCTCTCTCCTTCAATTTCATTTCCTGTATAGCACATTTCTTTTCCTACAGAATAGGAAGCCTTAACCTTAAGCTGAGGATCATTTTTCATCATGTTTTCTAGAAGCTCTGTTATAGGCTCTAATACACTTTCCTTTGTTTCTCCTACTAAAAGCCTTCTATCGTAGGTAGCCTTGCAGTACTCTGGTACAACAGAAGCTCCTGGATAAGGTGCTGACTTAATATCTGTAAGCTCTAATATACCATCACCTAATACATCATGATGAGTAGGCTTTAATGTTCTAATAGCTTCGATTACCTGTGCCATCTTGTAAACAGCATTTATTCCCTTTTCTGGATTTGCTGAGTGGCAAGGCTTTCCAAAGGTTTCAACTACTATTTCTCCTCTACCTCTTTGTCCAATTTTAATATTAAGCTGTGAAGCTTCCCCTATAACTACATAGTCAGGTTTTACTCTTTCACTTATAGCTCTTGCAGCAACACCCTCAAAGCATTCCTCATGAACTACTCCTGCTACATATATATCTCCTGCAAAATCTCTATTGCAATCCTCTGCAAAATTTGCTGCAGCACAAACCATTGCAGCTACTGCCCCCTTCATGTCTGAAGTACCTCTTCCATATATCTTTCCGTCATGGATTTCTGCTTCAAATGGTGGGTAATCCCATTCGTCAGGATTTGTTACTGGTACAGTATCTATATGACCATCGAAAAGTATTTTTTTACCTGGTCTGTTTCCCTTTATATGGCCTATGACATTACCATATCCATCTACAACTACATCATCAAATCCAAAATCCTTGAATTTTGTTTTCAACTCATTAGCAGCATTGTCTTCTTCTCCTGAATAACTCCTAGCTCTAATAAGCTTTTGACATAAACCTATAACCTTTTCTTCTCTTTCCTTACTAAGCATTTTGCCACCCCTTAATACTTATTTTTTATCATAGCTTGGATATTTTCCATTCCAAACAATATCCCTATAATTTTCTTTATCTGTATCTCCTTCAGTACTAATAAATAGCACCCTTGAGCTTTCATCAAGCTTAAGCTTTTCCCTCATCCAGGATAAATTATTGTTGGTCATTATTTCAGCTACGCAGCCTAATGTAGCAGCACCGCTTTCACCTGAAATAACCCTTTCATCTCCCTTAGGTGGATTTCCTAAGATTCTCATACCTTCTGCAGCTGTATAATCTGGACAGGATATAAAATTATCTGCATAATCCTTAAGAACGTTCCAACCTATGGTGCATGGTTCACCACAGGCAAGACCTGCCATTATAGTGTCCATATCACCTGTTACAAAATGCAGGTTTTCATCATTTGCTTCTGCTGTTCTGTAAATACAATCAGCTTTATTAGGCTCTACAATGGTTATAATAGGTCTGTCTTCTCCATAAATAGCTGAGAATAGACCTGTGATAGCACCAGCCATGGAACCTACCCCTGCTTGAAGGAATATGTGTGTTGGCTTTTCATTTCCAAGTCTTTTTAACTGTTCATAAGCCTCATAGCCCATTGTGCTATAACCTTGCATAATCCATGTTGGAATATCTTCATAGCCTTCCCAAGCTGTATCCTGAACCATAACCCAGCCCTTTTTCTCTGCCATGCCATTTGCTAAGCGCACTGCTTCATCATAGTTTAAATCAGTTATTGAAGCTTCCGCTCCCTCTGCAATAATGTTATCCAATCTTTCCTTAGCACTGCCCTTTGGCATATATACTACAGAGTGCTGCTTAAGCTGTTTTGCTGTCCAAGCTACTCCTCTTCCATGATTACCATCCGTAGCAGTAACAAAAACAATATCACCAAGTTCTTTTCTAACCTCTTCAGATATCAATTTATCATATGGCATTTCTGATATACTGCTGCCAAGTCTCTTAGCCATATAATTTCCTAATGCAAAGCTTCCACCCAAAACCTTAAAAGCATTTAATCCAAATCTATAGGATTCATCCTTTACATATACAGCTCCTAAACCTAATTCCTTAGCTAAATTCTTCATATCTCTTAAAGGTGTTTCATTATAAACTGGAAAGCTTTCATGGAAGCTCTTCACCTCCTTAGCTGTATCAATGTTAAGAAAACCCAAAGGATATTTCTGTCCTTTTTTGCGTTCAAGTTGTACCATCTTAAAGGCTTCCTTCATTACTCCATCCTCCTTCAATCGTTTATCAATTTATAAAATTAACTCTTTTTAATCTTCACTTTATTATTTTGCAATTATTGTGCCAAAATTCTAAAAAAAAAGACGTTTACAGGTTAAACTAATAAACATCTTGATTATTACTGAAATTGCATTCTATTTAATGGTCCATTTTACTTTAATTGTTTTTTCATTTTTAAAATTGAATTTTCATTTTGTGAATTTTCGAACTATATGTGTCTAGATAAAGCTTTCACATTAATATATTCATTGTGTTGTATAAATTTAGAAAAATATTTCGCATAAATAATTTTAAAAATGTAAAATTATTTATGCGAAACAGATATCCTATTTATTTATCAATTCCTCCAACCTTCTGTAAAATGTTGTTAAGCTAATACCTAGGCTAGTTGCTGCCATTCTTTTTCCTTCAGTTGTATCTCCAAAAATACTTAAAGCTTTTTTTATCTCCCTAAGCTCTAGTTCCTTAATAGGCGTTATAGTACTAGGATTATTACAAATTACAGCCTCTTCAGGGACATCATCAAAAAAATCCATTGGAAGAGTTTTATCATTTAAGACTCCATTGCTCTCCATCATGTTAATCATGAATTCCACAGTGTTTTCCAATTCTCTTACATTTCCTTTCCACATATGGTTCTTTAAAATATCAATTGTACTTCTTTCTATATAGCTATATGACCTATTAAGCAAACGGATATATCTTTTTATAAAGTAATGTGTAAGTTCTTCTATATCCTCTCTTCTTTCTCTAAGGGGCTTAATATTAAGAGGTATTACATTTAGCCTATAATACAAGTCCTCTCGAAACTTTTTTGTTTCAATCATAGCCTTTAGATTTTTATTAGTAGCTGCAATAACTCGAACATCTATAGGTATAACCTGATTAGACCCAATACGGGTAATTGTTCTTTCTTGAAGCACCCTTAGCAGCTTTGCCTGAAGATAAATGGGCATATCTCCTATTTCGTCTAAGAATATTATTCCTTTATTGGCAAGCTCAAATTTTCCTATTCTTCCCTTTGGATCTGCTCCACTGAAGGCACCCTTAACATAACCAAAAAGCTCACTTTCCAGTAACAGTTCAGGTATAGCAGCACAGTTAACAGCTACAAATTTCTGATTCTTTCTCTCACTTTCTCTCCATATTGCTGTAGCCACCATTTCCTTGCCAGTTCCACTTTCCCCTGTAATCAGCACTGTTGAATTTGAACCAGCCACTTTACTTATATTTCTTTTTAGCTTTTTTGTCTCCTCACTGCTGCCTATAATATTCTTTACATCAACAGTTTTATGAGCTGCCATCATTTGGTATAAATCTGAATGTATGGTTTTAACACTTTTAAAGATAATAATACTGGTATACTGATCATTTCTCAGCTCAAATGGATATACCTCTCCCATAATAAATACCTCTTTATTATCTATTATCATCTTATATTCCGAGGTATTATTTAGCTCATCACCAGTATAAATAATTTCTACAGCTTTACCTTTTACCGTGGATATGCCCAATTGCTTCTTGGCACTTTCATTACTCCTTGTTATGATATTACCTTTTCCAAGTATCATTACCCCTTGTTCCATATAATCAATTACACTATCCAATATAGCTATTATTGATAAATTACTTTCTTTTTCCTTCTGTTCCAAAGCTTTTGCCGCAATAAAATATGCTATCTGATTAATAAACTCAAGGTAAAGCTTTTCATTTTGTAATATCAAATCCCTCTGGTCACTTCTACTTCCCACAAGCCCAATAATTCCTATGATTTCCTCATTAATCTTGATCGGCATGGAAATTTCTATAGTTTCCTGACAATGACTGCAGTTTGGGCAGTTAGAGCACAGTATATCCTTTCCAGGATTATAGATAACCTTTGTTTCTCCTGTACTTAAAAGATGTCTGTAAACATATCCCTCTGAAGACATGTCCTGATTTACATCCTCTGCATATAGCCCTGTACCGGCCACACGGTATAATTTTTTATCCACTACCTCTACATCAACTCCAGAAACCTGTGAGATTATCTCTGCATATTTCTGAACCGTATCCTGAATTGAACATAAATCAAAATTCATATCCTCACCCTTTTTCTCTTTTGTTATTTAATTATATAATTGCATATAATGGAAATTTCCTGCAGAATATCTTCGGTATTTATTTAATTTTATAACTTTTTCATGCATTTGACCATAAACTTATTAAGCATCACCCATTGGTAAATCACGCCAAATTTTTAATAACACACTATTTGCAAGATCTTTTATAACTCTATCTTCATTATTTATTTTTCTATTTTAAAGCTATGTCTCCATTACGTGTTCTACTTCTGATATATCATTTTGAATTTTACACTTACTATTTTAAAGTATAAAAAAATAACCTAAAGCTACAAACCTCATTTATTTGTAATGTGGTTCTCCGTATCATTAGCAAGTGAGATTTCCATTTTATTCTTGTGTATATATTCTTCATAATTATGGTATAATTCTAAAGTAATATTCTGAAATCCGTAGTGGATGGCTACGGAGGTTTTGAACGTTTTATCCTCCTGGGTTATTGGTGAACTACTTCACTATAGCTAGGGGGTGGTATTGGATATGCTAGAATTAATGATAAAAAGTTTTGCTACAATCTATGTTATTAGATTAGTTTTAAAACATAATCTTTTTATTTCTAAGTTAATTATCAAGATTAAATTTCTTGGTATTCATATAGAACTTAATGGCAAAGAGAAAAAGCACCCATCCGACAATGATTAGTGCTTTAAACTCTTAAATCAATATAATATTTTATCCAATAGCCCTAAAACAAAATAAATGTTCTAAGGATTGCTTAGTGTTAGCGCACTAAGCTTTTCTTATTTATATTATATCAAATTTTTATAAAAAATAAACCTATATAATTTTTTCTATTTAAAGATTTTTATTTCAATAATATGAATTGGAATTTATACTCTCAACAGAAAACTGAAATTTATTGCTGCTTAATAGCCTTCTCCCATGCCTTAACAAAATGTTTTTTCATAAACTGTGCCTTGGCTTCATTGTCCTTGAAAAAGTCAGACTTAACAATACCTGTTGCAATCAAATCAATCAGTTCGTCTTGACGCTTTTCTGATTGTTCGTTATATCGTAACACCTTAAACTTACCTGATGCTTCATATTTCAAAAGTTCTTCATATACATCAAGAATATAATCAACTTTATCTACAACGGTATTTTCCAAACTATAATACAGACATTCCCTGTTTTCAACGGATTGAATATCAGAATTCTTGGAAATGCAATACAGATAGCCGGAAACTCCTTTATAGAAACTTTTTAATTGATCAGGAAATTGCTCTTCATAATATGCAACTCCATTCTTAATCCAACCTGTAACATGTTTCCCACTATAGCCGTTGTGTTCTTCATCCCAAATATAATACAATGCATACGGAATATTATCTGTCAAATATACTACTTTTTTATCCGTATTATGGAGTTTAGAACGTGCTTCCAATTCTGTAATTCCAGAATAATCAGAGCCATGATAAAGGTATTCCTTCAAAACACAATCCCCCTCCTGAAAATTACCATTTGTGTGCCACTTAAAGATTATTTTTCTCTTTTATTATAACATATTTTGTTAATTCATCATTGCTTATGATACGGTATTTCGCCTAATAAAACTAGTCTTAAACAAGTTATATCAATACCTAAGGCTATAAACCTCACTTACTTATGGTACGGTTCTCCGTATCACTTTCAAGTGAGGTTTTTACTTATAATTACAGTTCTTCTATATCTACTATATAACTTATACCTATACTAAATTGCTTTTCATTATCTAATAATAGATATAGCATATCATCTTCTTCCTCATCTTTAGCTAACTCTAAAAACAGTACTCTACCTTCTACTATCTTACCTTCAGCATCTGTAACTCTTATCTTATGTTTTTGGTAGAATAGAAATCAAGCAAAGCGGAAGTTAAAAACCCCCGCAAA
>DAMCZI010000017.1:0-100215 GCA_032095175.1 Clostridiaceae bacterium | reverse complement strand
CATGCTGCTCTCTCATCTGCTGTAATATGTTTCGCAATATCTGCCAAATGTGACTCAGCATTCTTCTCAAGTTTTCCTATTGCCTGGTTAATTGTATCAGTTGGTGATATAGCTCCACCATTTGCAGACATTACATAACTAGTCATAGGTATATTGGCTGTCTTATGCAGTGTATTATCATCCTTATGGTTATTTATGAGGTTAAGTAAGTTGCCTGCAGTGTCTCCATCCAGTGCAGCCCTAATTGTAGCAAACCAAGTATTAAAGTCCTGGGTAAATTGTGCTTCCTTGTTCTGCATACCTGATTCATATTGGTTTAGAAGAGTTGTTGTATCAGCTTGAATCAAACTATTTACAATACCACAAAGACTTGTGTTTAGCCTTGTATCAGTTATGTTTGATTGTGGTATACTTACTATACCTTTTGCTACATTTATATCAGCAATGCCTAATTCATATGCATCAGCATCTCTTTGTAGTGCTGGAGCTGTCGGAGAACTTGCAAATGTACCTTTCTTTACCTGTGCTGTTATTATTCTATTCACTGTATCATATTTTAAAACTATTCTATCGATTCTGTTTAAGGTACCATCTGCAGGATCTATGGATAGAATTAAATCATCAGTATTGATATAAATATAACCATTAATCCAAGCCTTTCCTGACTTAAGAGAAATGGTCATGTTATTATTTGCTATAACTTGTAAGTTTGATGATGGATTCGGAAATACTCCATTTGTTATAAAGCTGTTAAAATACTCAGCAAAGTCTGAAGCTTTGTATTTCCTGTCGCCACTTATTCCGTTAAAGAATCCCGACTTCTCCATGTTATCTCACCACCTTTTTTGATTCTCTCTTCAGAATCGAGATTAATGTAGGAATTGCATTTCCAAAACTTATTTCTAACTTAGGGCCACTTTTTTCTATAATCTCTCTTACTTCGGTAATTCTAGTGTTCATTGTTATTCCCCATTTCTTATTCTGAACCGTAACCACATCTCCCAAATCCCAGTCTTGTCCATAAATAAAAGAACCTAATGACAGTACCTCAGATTCAAAATTTTCAACTATCTTAAATTCATTAGATTTTTGTTGTCCTAAGCTTATAAGCTCATCTATGTTTGTTACAGAACTACAGTCAATAAATATTTCTCTTCTATCAAGTCCTTCTGCATCTCCTATTTGCTGTATTAATCTTTCAACATCTTCACCTTGCCCCCCAGCATAACTCACATTGCGATAATTAGTCATATCAATAATATATGATTGTTCGTTTATATTTCTAAAATCGACACTGAATATTACAGGAGGTAAAATATCTTGATTCGCTGTTAAATCCCTTCCTGATACTACATCAAATACCAGTTTCATATTTTGCTTATCCAAATATACTTCCCACCCCATATTACAGTATTCTGCGATTTCTCCAATTACAGTGTCAAGTAGTTCATATCTGGTTTGCCAAGGAGTATATATACCCCTTTTTAAGTCGGGGGCAATTATAAGCTGTGGAAATTTTCTATTAATATCAGTCGTATTGATACAGTTTACATCAACATAGTGTTTCATTATAGATTCTGCATTATCTTTTATTCTGTCATAGCCACTACCTGCAGGAGGAACTGTTATCCTTCTCCCTATTACTTCCTCTAATGTATGTCCTTTGATGATAAGTTCTTCCTGACCTCTATTATTCAGCTCTATCTTTCTATAAAGAATTATCCCAATCTTATGAGGATCTAGCCCAAGCATTATTAAATTGCCCTCTTTTAACTTATCAGTATGATGCTTTTTAAGATTTATATGCAATTCAAAATCTCCAGTTCTGTAATGTCGCCTAATAAAAATTAGACTTTCGTAGTTATTAATTTCACCTAATAGCTCAAATTCTGGAGAGATTATTCTAATAGATTTCATAAGCTACACCCCCACATATTGTGGTCTATAATAGATTGATGCTTCAAGATTGTCTATGCCACCTTCTGCATCATATCTAAAGAGATTATCACCAGTTTTAAGTTTTAAAAATGTGCTATCCAAGTCTATATAATTGAAAACATTAGATTTTACCTCATTTCTTATAAGCTCCACACTTGTTTTATTTGGATCAGTATCTATTAATAATTTGTCTCCTGCCTGTAGTGTTCTTTTAATTTTTATATATTCTCTAGTATTTACGTTAAATAAAGATGGATTAACAACACTAGCAAGGGCAGTAAATTCAATCCTCATACTGCATTCTACATCACCTTTATTAAAAACATTAACAATAAGGTTACTTTCCCTATACCCCATTTGAATTCCCTCTTCTGGGATCTCTAATGGAAATTCAAATTCTCCTGTCCAGAGAGCAATTTCTTCTTTAGATTCATAAGTATCTAACCAAAATGGGTTAGGACACAGTAATGTTATTAATGCTCTTTGAAAAATAGGTGAACAATTCTCTTTTCCTCCAGGGAACTCTGGACCAGAGTCTATTTTTGAATGTATTATTTTGATTCCACCATCATATTCATATTGAAGAATCCCTACACCCAGTCTAGGATTAAATATAGAGAGCATCTTACTTCTCAATCGCATTTTTTCCTCAGGTGTTGATGCAACTATACCTATTTCCATAAATAATTGCCTGGCTGCAATGCTTTCTCCCACATCCTCTCCCCCATCTTGAAATGGAGCTTCTGATATATAATTAGTTGTTTTAGGACATCCGCTACCTTCAATTTTATAGAGAATAAATGGAACTGCACTTGTTAATAAAATGCTTTCTCCTTTAGAGTTAATAAAAGTTACTTTTCTCATTATGCAAGCCCCCATTCATATCCCATTTTTCTTATTGCATTCTCAAATGTGCGCTGTTCTTCTGATGGTGTAGCTTTTGGATTAACTATAGTAACATCACTTTTGAATATAGTTGTTTTCCCTGAAGTTTTGTTCGATTCATTTTCTGATGTAGATCCTGTTAGAGTATTGCTCATTGCATTTGTTGCACTTTGCCTTGCTGTATCTAGTTGTACATATATACTATTAATCATTGATTTTATTTCATCTATGCTTGGCTTAAATCCATCTAACAATTTTTGTCCAAGTGTTTTCCCAGCATTAAGATAATCTGGAGCATAACTGTTTAGTAGTTTAACTATTTCCTTTTGATTATTATCCATAATGAGCCTTTCAGCTTCGGCCTGTAAATTCGCTTCAGTGAGTTTATTAGCATAGAAGGTTTTAATATCTTCTAGTTGTTGATTTAAATCTAACTTCTTTGCTTCATATATTTGCTTTATCCTATCAAGTTCATATTCCTTATCCTGCTCCAATAACTCTTTTCTTTTATCTGCATCTTCTTTAATAATATCAATTTGATCTTTAAGCGATTCTTTCTTATCTTCAATTTGCTCCTTATGAAGTCTTTTCTCCCTTTCCTGTATGAGCTTATTGAGTTCCTTTTGCATCTCTGCTTTATTAAACTCATTATGTTCATACTCTATAGCCTCTTTAAGCCTATTAATTTTCTTAAGCTCTTCAGTATCAATTTCAGCTCTATCCTTTTCTTTTTCTGCTTGGTCTATTGCATCTATCTCACCTTGAATAGCTTTTATTTGAGCTTTAGAGGATTCCTCAATGGACTTAATTTTGCTATCAGAAACATCCTTGATTCTCTTTTCTGATTCATCCTTCCAATTATCAAGGCTTTCAATCTCGCTTTGTAAGGCCTGCTCACGTGCATCACGTTCTTTTTCATACCATGCCCTTAGTGCAGTTAAAATACCTTCATTAAGCTTATTTATGCTGTCCATTGTTTCCTTTTGAATCTTCTCATTTATTTCTTTTTTAAGGTCATATATTTGAAGATCTATTTTCTTAATATCATCAGCATTTTTAGCATACTTGCTTTTTATCTCTTCTAGCATTTTAACTTGATCCTCAAGGGTTAGCTGGTCTAAATGCTTTTTATACTCATAATTATCAAGAGCCTCATTTAATACCTTACTATCAATTTCCTTTTTAACATCATATATCATCATGTCTAAACGGCGTTTTTCCTCAGCAGTTTTAGCATACCTTGACTTGATATTCTCAAGTGTTTTAACTTCATCTTGCAAGGTTAACTGGTTCATATGTTTTTTATATTCATATAGTTCAAGAGCGTTTTGTAAAGCTTCATTTGTAGTATTTTTGTTTTTAGATTTAGCACCGGATGAACCTATCCTAGATGTACCTGAACCTGCGGTATCAAGCTGAGTTCTTATCCCTGCTAGTTCAGCCAAAGCATTTTTATAATCCTGTATATTTTTTTCATTCTCTGCTTTCCAACTGTTAAGCGAGCCTACTCTACTTCTAGCAAATTGGAATTCCTTTACTTTATCGATATCTTCTTCTCTATCCAGTGGTCCTACTGCTTTACGTCTTTCGTAATATAGTTCCTTCCATTTTGCTATTTCTTTGTCTATTGCTGCAATAACACCATTTATTCTGGTTATTTCTGCTTGAAGCTCTTTACGCTTATTTTCAATCTCTTCTCTAACAGCATTCTTTTTCTCTTTACTACTGTTTTTAACTGCATTAGCTTCTCTTTGAAGAGCCTGGATATTTAAACTTATTATTTCTCCGTTCTTATTCCTAACTGTTATGTCCTCACCGAAAACATCTATAAGGTACTGCATGGTTTCTGAAAGCTTCTGAGCTTCCTTTGCATTTAAGCCTTTTTTACTTGCAAGTTCTTTATATACCTCAACGCTCTCGAGGATCTTTGCATTTACCTGGTCCAATTGCTGATACTTTTGTACATCTGTCTGTATCTCTTGGAAATTCATTTTATTAGCTTTCTCAATTGCACCTGTTAATGAATCAACTCTATCCTTTGCGCTACTATAAGTGTGATTTAATTCCTTTAACTGACCATCTAACTGTCTTATTGCTTCTTTTTCCTCAAGGATTTTATTCGCTATGTTTTCCCTTACTACATCCTGCTCATTCGATTCTCTACCGTCAATTGTTATATTACCTTGAGCCAAATCCTTTTGCCTTTGCCTTAGCTCTTCTATCTTCTTTATATGATTATCATACTCCTGAGTAAGTTTTCTAAGGCTTTCAATCTCCTTCTGTCGCTCGTTTATTTCACTTGCTTGAATACCTTCTCTTTTTATTCTATTGGTTTCCTCAAGGGTTTTGTTGTATTCTTCCTGCTCTCTTTTAGCTTTCTGATTTGCTGCTATAAGCTTATAAATTACTCCTATTACTGCCCCTATGGCTAATATTATCCAACCCCAAGGGGATTTTAATAGTGTAGTATTAAGCAGTTCTATTCCTGCCCTAAGCTTAGGCAAAATAACAGCAATAGCAGTAAATATAGCAAGCAAGCCTGTTGCAGCAACTGTTGTTGTTATTATGGCAGAAACCACTCCAGGAGCAGCATTCGTCAAATCTGTAAATCCTTTGGTTACAAAATTGCCTACTGAATATAGCTCTTGAAGTGCTGGTGTCAGTGCATTCCCTACAGCCGTCTTAGCAAGGTTAGCCTGTGTTTGGAATTGGCTCATTTGTCCTGAGAGTGTTCCTGCAAGCTTTGCAGCATCTCCAGATTGATGAGCTGTTTCCTTAAGTATCCCGTTAAATATTGCTTGCCTTACTCCTGCATCTGTAGAAGCCCTCATTAAATCCTGTGCTTTATATCCTGCTTCTTCAAGCATTATAGAGAGGTTCTTTGTTACTCCAGCGTTGTCTACAAGAATGCTATTCCCATTCTTAATACCTTCAGTAGCACTAGCTATCGCCTCTCCAAAACTTAATGATGCTTGTCTTCCAAATGCAGCAGAGTCTTTAAATCTTTCCATTATAATTACCGCTTGGTCAAGTCCAAAGCCTGCTTGAAGCAAATTCTTTAACCCTGTCGCTGCATTACCTATAGGCATAAGTCCATCATCAACTAACCTCTGAGCTTCCTCTGTTGTTTCTTGCAGATTAACATTCATGCTTTGTGCAGTAGATTCAAGTCCGAGAAGAGAGTTTTTAAACTTATTGGTGACAGTTATAGTATCTTCTATACCCTTCACCATTCCATAAAAAGTAGCAGAAGCGACAACTGTAATCCTTGAAAGTTCTTGGGTTGCTGATTTAGTTTCATCTGCAACTTTCTTTGAACCTGTAGCTATACTGTTAACTGCATCCTGAGCCTTTTGTGCCTGTTCTTTTGTTTCGTTTGCTATATCCTTTATTTCCTTTTTAACGCCATTTATTGTTGTCACAAATTCATCAGCTGCAGCTCTAATCGTGGCGGTTATACTACCGACATCCATTTACTCACCACCTTTCAGGCAATAAAAAAGCACCCTTAACAGAGTGCCATAATCTTTCTCAAATATTCCTAATCAATAAAACTGCTCCAAGTATCAGCGCCAGTATCCCATATGAACTTTGCTACAATTGTATCATTATATCCAGCAAAATCAATTAAAATGTCTTCACAAGTGAAATTATAATTACGCCATGAATAAAATAATATCTCTTGCCAATCCTCTCGAATATTAGGATATTTATACCATCCTTCATAGAATCCTCCCTTTATTTTCTTTTTAGGGAAGTATTTCATTGCAACAGCTGCAATATTCTTTTGGTGATTCTTAAGTAATTGCTTTGTCTTGGTTTTGTTGTCTTTAGATATTTTTATTGAATTATTAAACTCCATTAATTTGTCTGATTTTTTCATCCATGAAGTTTGAATATGAAAATCAAAAGGATTATTAATATCATCATTTTCTTTTACATAAATTGTGAAATAGAACTTTCCAACTGGTGTATTTAAGGTAGAATAATTTTTATTCAAATATTTTTCTAAATCCTTTGCAGTCTTTATTATTGGTTTTTTTGTAGAAGTCGATGCTTGCTTATTCGTTTTGGCATTCACATTTATTTCAAATACATAAATTTGTAGTGTGAATACAAGAATTAATAGTAATGGCATCAAGATAAACTTATTATTTTTTTTCATCATTTTTCACCCCTACTTACATTAAAGCCCATTTCTTCCAAATCGTCAATAGTGGCATCTGTAGCTTCTTCCTCATCGGGAGTTTTTGATATTTCGACCATTGCGATAGTTTCATCAAAGTAATAATCATCAAATAAAGATTTCTTACTTATGCCATTCTTACTTGCCCACAATATTAAATATTGGAGCCAATAGCTATCGTCATTATCCTGTTCAGAACTGGAATCTTCATTAGATACGGTCTTAATTTTTTTTTAAGTTCATCAAACCTGTTAAGCCTTCCAAGCTCTTCAAGTATTTCAATAGTATCCAACGGATTTAGTTCATTCTCCAACACCTTTCTATCCACTTCAAGCAACTCTGAAAGCACATCAAAGGTTTTATCAGGCAATAGTACCATAAGCTTTGGAATTAACTCTATTACCTTATTGAATGTTATCTCTCCCATTTCCTCAAGAGCTTCCTCAGCTGTCTTATCAGGACACAATACTCCTAATACCTCTTTAGGGAAGTCCTGTAGTATCTGTAAGAGCCTAAGGTACTTTCCATTAGGAAGTTTCTTCACAACTACACCATGTATAGTGGTTTCACGTGGCAATGACATGTTTAAAGATTTATCATCCTTCATATTTATCCTAACCCTCCAATTAAATAATAAACAGAGAGGAAATTGTCCCCTCTGTTAAACTGTTGGCAACTTATCAATTATTTTTCCATAGCTGCCTGAATCATTAGATAGAACTTCAAATTGTACAGGTATCAACTTCTTATTCTTTTTATTATGCTTGGTATTTACTTTTCCAACAGATATTACCCTGTCCAATGTCATAGTTCTATCAAGCCCATCTGGGCTCTTTCCTTCGAGCTTTAGGTGATGTTCTGGTATATCGAAGTTTACAATTAAGTCTAATGTCTTTGTTTTTGCTGTTGTATCCGTTGTAAGTGCTGTTTCAGGTAATCCCATAGCAATTTTATAGTTTTCTAGTGTGTTTTCTGCTAAGTTTGCAGAAACAAGCATTCTCTCTTTTATCTTTGTCTTTTTAACTGGAAGTAGTTCTTCATCTACTTCATGGTCTTGGAAAGTTGGTTCATAATCAGTTTCAACTCCATCTTCTGTATAACCAAGTTCAGTCCATGCAGTGCCATCTGTTGAAAGACTTACTTTAGCACTTCCGATGATTATATTCTTTTTCTGTCCCATTCTAACTTCTCCTTTCAAATCTCAAATTCATTGTTATTTCTGTTCTTCCATTATTGTCCTCACCTATAGGTGTAGGCTCATCTTCAGATTCAGCAAAGTAAATATAAAACTCTCCTATCTCAAAATTCTCTTGAAGATGGAGAACTTTATATATATTCTCTGATTTCATTTTTGCATCAACATAGTTTTCGTTTCTAACTAATATTTGAAATGTTTGGTATCTTATCACTCCTGTTTCATCACTAGGATATCCACCAGTATCGATTATAGTTATGCAGTTATTAGGCTCACTAGGTTGATTATTGAAGAATAAGTCAGTGCCTTGGGCTCCAATGCCTAATACTTCTAAAAATGCTCCTAGCGCTTCAAGTAATGTCATTTATCAAGCACCTCCTTAACCTTATCTGCAATATGCTGTTGATACTTTTTATAGTATCTTTTTAAAGGTCTTTCAAGATACTTTCTACCTGGTTCCATTCCATCTATGGATGATTTACTTCGTGTGATAGGCCCTCTTCCTTCAATGACCTTGCCGACAGGTCTGCCAGAAGGATCATATTCCATATGTTCTTTTTTCCCATATGGTTCCTCATGCCTTCTTAAAGCATAAGGTGTATTAAATGTTACTTGCTGTTGAATAGCCTTTCCTTTCTTTTCTAGCTTGCCTAAATGTCCACTTCCTTCAAGTGTACCTTCAAGCTTTGGTGCAAGTTGTTGAGCTACCTTAAGTAAGTCCTCTGCATCTTCGTTAACACCTTTCTCAATAGCCTTTACAACATCATCCGAAAGCTTATCAAAGTTCTTAAGGAGTTCGCCTATGCCATCCCATTCTATAGAGAAATCAATCAGTTTTTCACTCATTAAACCCACACCTTTCTAAAAGCATAGGTTCCATCTACATCAAGGCAATCTTTAAAGTTAAGCATCACATATGTTTGTCCATCACATTCCAGTTTATCTTCAAGTCCTACTTTGGTAGGAATTTTAAACACACCTTGGCTTACAACTTCTTTGCCTGTCTTATCCTTTATTAACTTCATGCCACCACGAAATAGGCAATTTATCTCCTTTGGTTCAGCATACTTTGGCTTACTGAATGCATCTTGTCCGATTTTCTTATACCATTTAGCCTTTTGATTGAAGATTTCATCAAACATTATATCCCTCCTATAAAAGCTTGCTAGAACGTTTATGTAACATTCGCTGAACTACAGGAGAAATATAAGAGCTTCCACGGAATGTCCTGGAAGCCCCTTCTAATGATTGTGCGCTTAAATCTAATAGGTTTAAGCCATGCATTAGCATGTATATTATCTGCTCATAGATTGCCCTTTCGTAATTGACATGAGTATCTCTTGCAATGCTGTCAACTACACTCTTTGCAGTAAACAAGTACTGTTCCTGTTTATCCGGAGTTAATGTTTTCCATTTATCCGAAACAATACTCTGACTTATATAAGCATCAGCTGAATTTATATCCATGCTTATTCAGCTCCTTCTTTACCTGCTTCCTCTTCATCTTTTGTTTCTTCTTCAAGTTTGATTGCTGATTTAATCCTTACCAGCCATTCTCCTGTTTCAGTATCAATTTCAAATTTCTCACCAGGCTGTATTTCTTTCTCATCATGCCTTATAACAGTTAAGGCTTGAAGGTTTAAAGCTCCAGCCTCTTTCTTTGCTTTAGCCATTTACAATATCCTCCTTACTATTTCATAATTGGTGTAAGCATATATACTGCGTCTGCCATTGGGAATGTTGGCATTGCAATAGAAGCTGCCTTTGTCCATGTACCTACAGGATCCTGAGATGAATCATATAACTGAACAAATACATATTCGTCACCATTAGCAACCTTTGACCTTATTTCCTCTGCAGTTGGTGCAAATAGAGTTTCTCCAAGCTCTCCTTCTGGAAGTATTAAGAATTTATCTCCCTGCATATATTTAAGTGTTTCGTAAGTTCCATCTTCCTTCTGTGCCCTTACCTGCTCATCATAAGTTGCTATTACCGGTAAATCTTGCGCACTTAATAGATTGTTTAGGTCTGCTAGTGTTGCTAATCTGTCAGCATTAACACCGAATATAGCCTTTCTGATGTTAACATCCTTTAGGATGATATTAACTATATTCTTTGTAGTTAAAGCTCTTGTAGGAGTAATACCAGTGTCCTGTACTATCTTGTCAGTTCCATTGTATATATCCTCAAGAATCTTACATGCAGCATCTGTCCAGAGGTTTGTTCCTGAAAGAGTAACCTTATGCGACGCTGGAGTCTGGTAATCAATTGTAGCCTTCATATTGTTTTCATTTATTACAATCTTACCAGTCTGCAATGCTTCAAGTGTCATGTACTCAACTCTTGCATAAACAGAGTCCATCATGTTATCAACGTCATTATAGATTTTATCTATGATCTGCTGCTCTTCTCTATTGTTTCTAGGAGAATTAAGCTTTATGATATCAGTTTCATCAAGTTTAATCTTTCTCTTGATGAGAGCTAATTCTCCAGAAACCTTATCTGCTCCATCTCTTGAAGCGATTTCAGCTTCAGAGTTGAATGCATGTATTTTTGCCATTACTGGCAGGTTATTTGCACCTTTTACATATTCAAACTTAAGCTCACTTATCTTTTTAAAAGGGAATAACGCTGGCCCAAGCTTCGACTGTGGTTTCCTTTCTCTTGCATATGCAAGGGTTGTCTTTGAGTCAAATAATTCTAATACATCTGGCATTAAATATCACCTATCCTTTCCTATTTCCAAGTAACTAGTGGTAATGCAGCCTTAATTTCAGTTGTTGGCTGTATTGGTAGTCTCTTTGTTAATACTCTGGCCATATCAATTGCGCCAACCTGTGCATCCTGGAATGTTACATCAACTGTCTTAGCCATTATGAAGCACTTACCAAGTGTTGGAGTTTGCCTTCCATCTGTAGCTCCTGCATCAAAGGGGCCATACTTACCACTTGCAGTTATTTCGCATATGATTGAGCCTGCCTTTAAAACCTTGTGGCTATCTGCTCCTGCTGTCACTGTGGCCTTATCAATTGTTACGCCACCAGTAATGTATCTTACATGTTCAGAATCCAAGAAGTTTACAATACCAGTTGCTGATTGAGTAGTTATGTTGTTACCTAAATTCATAAACCTTTACCTCCTATTAACTCCAGAACTTATGGTCTGGCATTTTCTTATTTCTTTCCTCTGCTTTCTTCTTTGCAATATCCTCATTTGTCAGCTTTCCACCACCATCACCAGCACCACCGCCTACGTTTTGTTTTTCTGTAGTGCCCTTAAGGAATGGATTGGCTTTTAATACTTCGTCAATTGCAGTTTTAAGAAGCTTTTCATCAACATCACCATTGTCATTAACGGTTACAGCTGATATGTCAGCAAGCTTATATGCAGCATCTCTGCGGTCTTCTGGAATATCCTTAGCTGAAACTAAAAAAGCAGCCCTGATAAGCCTTTGATTGGCTTTTTCAAGTGCTACTTTCTTCTCTTTCTCTGCTGCTTCCCTTGCATCCTTTTCCTTTTGAAGGTCTGTCTTTTCATTCTCTGCTTTTTCATCCTGTTCTTTCTTCCAGGCCTTATAGCTTTCAAGTTCCTTATCATCAAGATCCTTGTATTTGTCATACTTCTTTGATTCCCTTGATATCCTTTCCTGAATCTTTGTGTCTAGTTCAGCCTGGGTAAATTTCTTTTCTTCACCACCACCAGCGCCTTTGTTATCTCCTTCGCTTCCTGAGCCTGCGCCGTCCCCAGCTCCTGCTCCACCTCCATCGGGTGCAAACATAGGCATTCTGTGATAATAGAATCTGTCTCCAAACATATATAATTCCTCCTTTTAAGGTCTGTCGACCATTGTATCCTTACTGTTTTCTATACCCACAGTAAGTTAAGGGCATAATAAAAAAGACATATGTCTATGCCTTTATCAGCTTTATTTATCTGGTCTTTCGCAACAACATCCACCTGTACATATTCCTTCACTTGTTTCTGGAACAAATGTGGGTGCTATGTCAATATAATATTCTTTACCAACCTCAAACTGCTTTGCTGCTTCAGGATTAATTGTACCCATCTTTAATTCTCCCCATGGTGTATAGTGGAAGAATTTCTCATTCTCAGGGTTTCCACAAGTTACAGGATTTAAAACAATAGAAGCACTTCCATCTGGATTTTCTTGTTTATCTGTACATCTGAATTTACATCTTACCATTTTACTTTTCTCCTCCCAATCTTATTTGTTGAGTTGTCTTTTTTACTTCTTCTTTTTCCTTTTCAGCCTGTTCTCTCAACTTCTTATTTAACATTATTGTTGCAACTACTGGAGCAGGGTTAAATATTAGTGGCATATTACCCCTCCTTCCTTATCTGTTGTAATGTCTTTCCGCACCTCTCACACCTATAGCCAAAGCCATTCTTGTAAACTATTTTATGCTTTAAAAATAAAAAGCATCTTTTCACTTACTTTCCCTCAACTTTCTTTTTAATTTGTATTCCTGCATCCCTGTAATCACTCTGTAATTGGATGAACTTTTCAGAGTCTACCTTCTTCATATTCCTGAATCCACTGAAATTCTTAGGAGCATCTTTGCCAAGTCTTTGAACATATCTTTGGTACTGTTCTCTATCGAGCCTGAACCTTGTTTTATTGTACTGCTCCCTCTCATAAGCTTTCTTCTCTGCATCTGTTCTAGGATCTTCTGTAAGTGATGTATTAGAAAACCTCTTTGTTTCCTCTGCATTAGCATCAAGCTCTGCAATGTATCCTGATATTGTATGTCTACAACGTGGATGCACAGGAATATAATTTTGATACTTGGGATATCCTTCTGTTTTTCCAGTAAGGCTGAATACCTTTCCTTGAAGAGGTGCGCATTTCTCACATGTAGTTGCATGGGAAGAAATCTGTATTAAGTCCCTTCCATCACCAAGTAATCTGTTTATAGTTCCATGTGTTACAGCCTCTCTTGGGACTGTCCTTGCAACTACCTCAGCATAGGTATCAAGGTTCCAGTTGCGTCCTGCATTATCAACAAAGGCGGTTATTCCTTCACCTTCTAAAGCTTTTATAACCTCTTCCTGTGTCCATGCTCTTGTTTCACCAAGCATAATGTTTTTCCTTGCAGCATCAAGTCCTACTCTTCTATACAAGTCATTAGCTTGTCTGCCTATCTTCTGAGTAGCATCCAATAGAGTTGACTGCATATTGTATGCCATTACCTCAACTGCTTGCCTATGCACACCAGAGAATACTGCTGCAATCTCTTCCTCTTGCTTTAACAAAGGATATTCAATATATGCTGCTTGGTATCCTAGCTTATAAGCTTCTGGGATTATCTTTTCAATCCATTTGGCTGTTTGGGTATCTAACTCACTTAATATGTTCTGTATCTCTTGTAGCATTGCCCTAGCATGTTTTGTATCGTTTCCTGCAAGGGCAAGTTCATTGTATCTTACAAGAAGCTCTATATATCCTCGTTGATATAATCCAACTAACTGATCTGCTGCAACATCTATAGGCTTATATGGATTAAGGGCCATTACTGTTCACCACCAAATAGGTTGAGCTCTTTTCTAGGGTTATTCATATTGTCATTGGCCTGTTTCTGTTCCTCGAGGATTGCTTTATATTCTTCCTCAGCCTTTTCCTTGGTGCATCTGTCCATACGCATTATCGAGCTTATAATCGATGTGTTTCCGGCTGTAATTCTGACTTGTTCAGTATCAGCTTCCTCCTTTGTATCTCTGGAGAAGCCTTTAACAATTGTAACATCCGGGTATTCGCTTTTTATTGAAGAGTCAACCCATAATCTCTGATACTCCATACAGTTATAAATTGTTTGCTGTATGCCCTCTATAAAATAATTTGACCATCTATCTACTGTACAGTCGGTACGGAAGGATTTAAGTTTTATGGCCTTACCTGATACTGCTGAAGAGGATTCCTCTAAACCATAGAGTGAAGGATTAATTGGAGTACATATATAAATAATTGTGAATAATATCTCTTTGATGTACTTTATATGCCCTTCAACTTTTCCATCCCATACTACATAGTTTACATCTGGAACATCAACGTTATCCCTTTCAATGTATCGTTCTCTAACTGTTGTCCCACGTTGTATTATGCCTTTTTCATCCTCTTCCTCATCTTCATCCAGTGGAGGACCAGTAACAGTTGGATCTGAATACTTAGAAAATAGCTTTGATAAATGGCTTAACCTTGTATTGAGTTCATCAAATAAGCTTTCCAGTCCAAAATAAATAGAGTACCCAAAATAATTATCCATGGCCCTAAAATATGGGACATAAATAATACTGCAAGTACTCAACTTTGTATCTTCGCTATCTGGTAGATCTGGAAAGAAGCTTTGAACTTTATGTTGCTTATCAAACTTATTGCCTTTTATACTGAATACTTGATAGTATATCCACCAGGTATCAGTTTCTTTGTTAATCTTGTGAGTTTCAATATACCTGTAAACCTTATTATCAACTGTAAAATCCCACGAAATTATATGTTCATCTATCTCACCCTTAGCATCCTTATGAATGAAGTACTTATCTGGCTGATAGAATTTTATTTTGCTTTTACCTGCTTCAAGGTATGTTTTAATTACTACTCCAGCCTTTACAGCACAATCAACTGAATATTCAAGAAGCTTTGTGTGAAGTTTATTATTCTTTATTATCTCGTCAGCCACATTCTGGCCTTCCTCATTCTCGTCTGATATATCAATCAAAGGCTTATACCTGAATAAAAGGTCGGATACTAGCTTTGGCATCTCCATTACAATTGGAACTGAAATATATATATCCATTAAGTCATTATAGTATCTTCTTGGTATTTTTCTTTGTCTCATAAGCTCCTGTGCTTCTTTAACAAATAGTTCCCATTGTTTATTTTCAAAGAGCATTTTATAATCTTCATAACTTTTCAGTCTTTCCTGCTCTTCCTGAGATGGGAATATATCACCTGCTTTATACATCTTATCACCTGCCCTTACAATCCTCTTGGTTTTATCTTAACCTTAGCAGAAGTCTTATTTGCACTACCAAACACTGTGTAGATAGCATATCTAATTTTATCCATAGCATGGTCATTTTGCTTTATCGGTTTATCTTCTCCTCTTTCCATGGCCTTTTCGTCCCAGATATACGAGAAAAACTCTCTTATATCCATTTCACAGCTTGGATCTAGGGAGAACGAACTTGTTTCCAAATACACTGCAACAGTTCTAATTCCATCTAACACATCATTCTCGGCTTTCTTTATTTTAGGCAACTTGTATTTTGACTTTTTAAGCTCTGCTATAAATGATGCTGCAGATGGATCTACTATTATGAATCTTACATAACGCTTATCAATTCCTATGAAGTCAACCATATCCTCTGCATACTCGCTATCTGTCTTTTGTCTGCTTTCTTTTCTACCATCATAGTAATATGATCTTATTTCATGTAATCTCTTCCCTTTAACTCCAAACAACCCAAAAGTACATGGGTTTTGAGTTCCATAGTCGCATGATACAAATAAGTAATCCCAACTATCTTTTACTTCCTTAACATGCTTTTCCTCTGAGAACATATCAAATATAATGCCCTCAGCCATAACCCACAAGCCAAGGATATAACGTTTAAAGAATACACCTGAATACATCTTCCTATATCTTTCTTTAACAGCTTCACTCAGCGATAAATTATCATCCATTGTGAAATGAAGATATAGAAGATTTTTCTTTTTTCTTTTATCTATCCAGTTAACTTTAAACCAGTGATATGGTCCTTCTGGGTTACAGTTGAACCAGTATTTTGAACCTTCAACAGAACATCTACCAGTTGCTTGATTAACAAAGCTTTCAGGCATTAGTGCAACTTCATCGAAAAAGCAACCTGCAAGTGTAATACCTTGAATCAAGTCCTGGGAACGTTCGTCTTTACCGCCAAATATATAGAAGTAATTTATTTTGTCATTTTTACTTACTATGAGGAGATTATCAGCCCTTAAGTCTTTGACCTTATATTTTCTTGATCTTAGCATTAATTTAAGCCAAAATAGAACATTACGTCTAAATGAGCCTATAGTCTTTCCACACATACCAAAATTCTGACTATCAAAGGTTTCCATTGCCCATATAACAAAGCTTAATGACATAGAAAGGGTTTTACCACTTCTTATGGATCCATCAGCAATTATTCCATCCTTATCCTTTACTGGAGAGTTAGGAAGCCACCAGGTAAGTACTTTCTTTTGCTTTATTGAGAATGGACTGAATTTAAATACAGCTTGTTTTATCTTACTCAGTATCTTCATCTTTCCACACCTCAGATACTTCACCCTTTAGAGCTTCTATGAATCCATCATCCTCAACTTCTGGCTCTTCTACATTACCAGCTTTTATTTTGGCTATTTCTAGTTTCTGCTGTTCTATATTGAGCTTTTCTCTAGTAGCTGTATCCAATAAATCCATATGATCAGCTAACCAAGCTAAGGCCTTCATTTTGTCTTGGAGCTTTATTCCTACACCATCTTTACCCTGTTTTACTTCTGAAATTATAGTTCCATCTACATCATGTGATTGCTTAAACTTAACTACATTTATCTTTTCAGTAACTATTTTCCCGGTTTCTTTATCTTTTAAGGGACCAAACATTGTCATTATAGGAACCTCTTCTTGTCCAAACTCAACATAATCAGTTATATCGGCAAAGGCTATGTCAATATATTTTTGAATGATGTCTTGTTTGTCTAATCCAATGTTGTCCCTGAACTCTTTAAGCAGCCTATCTATTTCATTCTTAACCGCCATATTTTGCCATAGCTTATAAGCATTTGCATGTGCATTCTCATAGCTGCATTGATAAGCCTTTTGATAAGCCTTCGTTTTGTTTCTATACTTAACATAATAACTGCAGAAAAGCTTTTGTTTATCAGTGAGTTCAGGATTATCTAATACCTCATTCACTTTTTGCATATCAGGTTCTTTATTTTGACTTTTACTATCCTCTTTTTTATTAGTAACGTTCCTTTTCCCTTTTGGTAACGTTCCTTTTAATTCATTATCCCATTTGTCTTGATTTTTCCATTTTCTTATTTGAGTATCTAATACTCCAAGTTCTGTTGCAATGTCCTTAAGTTTCACCTTTCCTTTAGAGTTTAGATATATCTCTTTGGCCTTATCTCGGTTTGGACTTCTTACCCTTGGCAATCACCTCACCTACCCTATTTCGTTTGTTTTGGAGTATTAAAAAAGAGCCCTAAGGCTCAGTAGTTGTCTCTTCTTTTTTAGTTTTATTTGCAATTCTTTTGTCCTCTACTCTAGACGATATTATAATAATTATAAACAAAATTATATAAGCCATAGCTTTATAATATAAGTATTGGCCTATCATCATTTTAGGTTCAGACATATACATTGCTACCACGCATACTCCACTTAAAACTCCATTCATTATTCCAATAAAAGTTAATATAGTTTCCATATTTTCTTCATTTAGTTTTATTGTACTTATTGTGCTTATTGTTATAAATGAAAACAATAATAATGCAAGATAATATGGAATTTCAATTGCTGATGATAATGTAATTAGCTTAAACCAATCGAGTGATATAAATATATTTTCACTAAACAAATATATTGTTAACCCACCAGTAAGAAAGATTCCTCCTATAGTTGATAAAAATGCTAACAATCTTGTGCTCTTCATGTTTAAAATATTTGAAACCCAATCCATATATATACCTCCTTCCTTATTCAATATTCGCCATGAGGAAGGATTTCCCTGTCAAGTAATGTATTATTTTTATGATTGAAAAAGAGCCCTGTTTAGGAGCTCTTATCTACTGATTCTGATATATAGTTTGTTTCATTTGCTACTAATTCACCAAATTTAGCCAAGACATCTATTAATCCTTTAGTTAGCCTTTCAATTTCACTTCTATCCATAATATCTAGTGTAATAAGAGTTTTTATATCCATTTCATGAGCCAGTATAGATTTTCTGATTTTAATAAATTCAGCAACATTTCTTATTTCTGGAATGACAGTACTAATATTAGGTCCATATGTTTTTATTATTTCTAAACACCGGTTAGCATAAATTTTATATTGTTCAGATTGCCCTTTATCAATACCTTCTAAGCCCCGGTATTTTGCATCTAATTCTCCTCTGTAAAAAAGAATATTTATCCATAAGTTTGATAATAAAATCTGATTTTCATTATTTCTAACCATACGCTGATATTTTAATATTTTCTCTTGAAGATTTAAATTATTTGCATTAATCTCATTACTTTTTCGTGTTACTAAAAATAATAGCAAACTAAATATTGCTGTACTAATTGCACTAACTGTATATATTATATAATAAATAATATCTTTACATTCAGGCAATTCACTCACCTCCTTACTTTCATTATTCTCTATAAGGATGTGTTTTCCTGCAAATTATTTATAAAATTCATTATTCTCCAAGCAACCAATAGCCATGCTTAGTCCTTTTTACATGTTGCCTTCTTCTCATAGCTCTTATGTATTGGCTTCTAGTTATCTTTTTCATGATTACTTCCCCCCCTTTAAAAACAATCTCCTTGATTATTAAAGTGCAATTCATCCGTTGCTAATTCTTTAATTGGTTTGCCTTTAACGACTAAACTATTATCAATTCCCTTTACACACCTTGGCAGAAATGTTCCTATAATTTTAAATATCACTCCCACTATTAAAAAAGGAATTACTATCATTTTTAATAAGTAATTCCCAATATCCTCAATATACTCTAATAAAATTGCCGGTATTCTACTAGGCTTTTCAAATACTAAATATTTATCTTTGCTTATCTTTATATGTGGATATGCTTTTAACAATGATTCTAAACACTTTCTTCTAACCTTTGCCATTCTCCCCATCCTCCTTCTTCTTAAAATTGCAATTATGTACTGTATTATCATAAGGTATTGTGCAACATAGTTTCTTTTTTACTTTAATGTTGTGCTTACAATCTTCTCTATCACATCTAATCAAATTTAAAACCTACCTTTTCCTTTCTGGCTCTATGAACCATTCTATTTATAATCCTGCCCCTTGCCTTTCTAGCTTCACACATTGTCTTTTGCTCTTTCGCTGTCTTAAACTTTTCACATCCAATACAGCACTTTCTACATGATTGAGTTATCTTTCTATCTTGGATTTCTTTATCTATACGTTTCATATAATCCCTCCAGCAATTTATCACTTTATTGCATTCAATAAAAGTAAATATAAAAAAACCGCTAAGCCTTGATAAATCTAAATTCCTTTCATATATTAAATTTAAACTCATATAATAATTACAAAGCATAAAGATTACAGCATAATATCAGTGATCTTTTAAAATTGAATACAGTAAGGAGGTGATGGATATGCAAAATCAAAGGCATATTAAGGGAATTTTGATTATCATAATTCTTATGCCTAACCTTCGCTACTTCATGATAATAGTTTATTTCGCTTAATGCACATCAAAGTATTAGCTTAAAAAAGCAAATGGCAATTATGCCATTTGTTATGCCATATAAAGAGAAATATAAAAACGCAAGGTAACAGTGCATATATTCATATCCATCATCTCGTTTCGGAATCCTAATTAAATCCCTATCTCCCTCTACACCTTGTTACATCAACCCCTCTAGGCTCTCTCATTAATCTATCTATAAATTCAAAAGGAAGATGATTATTTTTCTTATGTTTTCTTTTCCTATGTCTATTTTTATTTAGTTCCTTATACTCCTGAGGTTGCTTTGTTCTAAGTATGGAGCTTACTTTCTCCATTCATCTCCCCTCCTTGATAGTTTAATAAACAAAAATATAAATAATGATGTATAAGTTGTGGACATAAAAATAAATATAAAAAGAGCAACCTATATTAAAAGTTGCTCTTTTTCGGGAAAGAAGGATTTTGGGTAATTTGCTTATTACCACTCTATCATGTGTATTTATATATTTCCATACACTTTTTTTTCAGTTCCATAAATTATTACAATGAACTATATTATATAATTCTTTCTGAATGTAACTTATACTCGCCTATTTTCTTATTCATTTGATATACTTCCATATCTTTCGCTTTTGCAATTTCTATTATCTCTTTCTTTCTATCCTCACACATTTTAAAACCTAAAAATATTTTCTTAGGAACTGGTACTTTTTCAAGTTGACCATTATCCTTATTTTTTGATAAAACTATTAATCTCCATTCATTTTCATAGGACCATTGTTTTGATTTTCTTGTTAGTGCATTTATTAATAATGATCTATTTAAGTCAGGAGCAAAAAGATTTGTGATATCTAGTGGTTTGTCATTATACCGTACTGGTAGCATTAACTCAGTTAAATCATTTTTTATTTCTCTAAAATTGTAACCAACACAAAACCCTTCATGGTTATCTGCATAATGTGACCACATAAGTATGGAATCTTCAATCGTACTAAAACAGCAAACCCTATAGATTTCATCGCTTATCTCACTTATTTCTCTAGGAATTTCATGTTCCTTTTGATATATTGCTTGTTGTGTATATTTAATTAAGTCTTCAATTCCACTTCTATCTTCTATTGGCTTAATTAATCCAGACATAATTTTATTTATTAGATCTTCTGAAGTTTTTATATTATCAATTGGCAATTTAAAGCCAGGCATTAACATTGGTTCCATTTTTTTAATTATTTCTTTATATAATGATTTCTCTATTTGATTTCTTGGTAGTACTGTATCACATTCAAATGGATCATTTAATGTTGAAATTGGAGAAAAATATAAAGTATCATTTTTAAATGATTCCAAACGGTTTGGGTTCACTTTACTGTATTTATAGAATAATTCAGGCATATTATCATCTTTTATTTTGATTGCTTTTAAAACTTTTTTATTATTACTAATCCCACAAAACATAAGCTCCTCAAATTCATCTAACCACACTTGGCACCCTCTCCTTTTTTAGGTATTTCCTTGCCAAATTAACTATAATTTACTTTAAGGAGATTATACCATATTTTTAATTACACCACTTACTTTGTAAGAATTATAGCTTTTAAGTAATTGTAATTAATTTCATCTAAAAGCAATTGGGCAGGATTGCTCCCACCCAGATATTTATATTGCCTTTCTAGCTTTACTTCCAAATAAGCAAACAGCTAATTTTTTTATAGCCTTACCTTTTAATTCATATATTGAAGTTAAGCTACTGTAACTAAATTCCTCTAGAATTTTTTCTTTTGGTATTCCCTCTATGTACCATGACCTTAACATTTCCCCATACAGTTCACATCCACTATCTTTGCTCATTTCATTAAGTATTTTATCAACATCTTTTATCTCTTCTTCTGTTGCAGTTTTCATATCAATATATGCTTTTAGTTCAAAAGCTAAATTCATCATTCCTTCTGCATTACTTCCTTTAGGTAGTCCATCTAGATTAATACCTGTTATATCATCTGGAGCTCCTGCCCACTTAAGCCTTTGAATTTGTTTTTCCTGCCATTCCAAGCTTCTAAGATTATCTTTATAGTGTGATAAAACTTTTTCAGACTCTTTTATGAAATCCATCCTACCCCTCCTTAATGTACTTTTACAGCCTGTCCACATTCACCTGGTCGTAATCGGCAAGCATATCTGCACTCTGTAGCGCCTAAGCAAAAGCTGCAACATTGGTTTCCACATTCCTTTAAAGCATTTGTTTTGCATCTTGGTTCTGGTACTTTTATCGTTGTCTCTGCATCCTTTGCACCTTTAAAGTATGCTGCCACCATGAACCCTATAAGTTCTCCTATTACAAAGGCTATAACTACCTTTAACATGCTCTATACCCCCTTACATTTGCTACCCTTCTTTTTCCATGAACAAGCCCACAGCTTGTACACAAATATACATCTTCTGAATAATGTTTATTCTTTATCTTTGCCCTTACCATAAGATCTCCGCACTGGCTGCAGTGTTGTTTGTTAGTTTCAACCAGATATATTCCCATTGCCTGCTCTTTTAATCTATTAAATCTCTTTATGTTTCCACCCAAGTAGTTAATAATTGCTTGTCCACAATATTGTACTAACTCAGGATTCATAAACTTACCTCCTTATTCTTTATATTCCCATAAGCTTAACTGTCCTTTTGCAGGTATTGGCTCTTTCAGTAGTTCTATATTGTCAAGGATCCATGCATATCTTCCTGGTGTATAATCTCCAAAGTAATATTCATTGTCCCTTACAAATGTTCCATCATCCAGCTGAGCTACATTTATGTCTCTGTTTTCGTATACTATTTTCTTTATATCCAACAGTTCACACTTTGCGATAATGACTCCAGTAGGCATTAGGTCTTTAAAAACAATATCATGATTGATTAGCACATCTGTAAATGGATGCTGACAGCATATACCGTGTTCAATTTTCTTACCTGCATGGATGTATAATGGTCCTCTATAGTTAGTTTTCCATGACCTTGTTTCTATTTTCTTTTCACCAAGAGCTATTAATGTGCCCCAAGGTTGGATTAAAGTCAATACTTTCATATATGCCTCCTTACTATTTATTTGTAAATTATTTACATTTGTTACGCACTATGTTAATATATTTATGTAGTTTTCAAAAATATTTAAAGAAAGGAGAAAATTGTATGAAAAAACTAGCTAAAAATTCTATAGTATTTCTAACTGTTTTATTAGTAACCATTTTAAATTCAACTGTTGGCTTTGCTTCCGATTATACTTATACTTCATTTTCTCAATCCGCATATACAAGCCAGCTTACATCTAGCTCTTTCACAACTAATGGGGGAAATATTTCTATTTCAGGTACATTACAATATAGTCTAGGTATAGATGTATCATTGCAGCATTATAATTCAACAACAGGAACTTGGCATACTGAAGTTACACATACTATACCATCAGGCAGTAGAGCTTTTAGTTTTACAGAATCAGCAAGTTACACTGGAACATGGAGATATGTAGTAAGAACCACTCGATCTACAGATATTTCTGTTACAATAGGGTATTTCATAAACAATTCACTGTAAATAATTTTGTTATAACTTTGGAAATGGGCTGCTATAGAGTTTTATTCTAGAGCAGCCTTATTGCTGCACAATATCCTTGTTATGTGTAGTAATTATATTTTAAAAGTAACTTGATCCACTATTGCTTTCAATTTTTCAAAATCAGTTATCCTTACAACTTTACAAAGCTTTTTTAATGGTTTTATTGAATCTAAATTGCAGTGGCCCCAATGAACACCTGAAGCAAAACCTTTAACTAAATCAAATGACTTACTATAGCAAATTGGATATAGATAATATGTGTTATCTTTCTTTATCCAAATATGATCATTAACATCAAATCGGCAAAACTTTTCTTCTGTTTCAATTATTTCCTCACAATTCTCATACTCATCCATGCTACCGCCTACTTTCACTACACATAATAATCAGTATGCATCTCAGATTATCATCCTCAGCTGTTCGAATTCCTCTTCTTTCTCAGGAATATCTCTCCACTTTACACCTATATAGTCAAGTACCATTCCCCAGCCATATTTTTGACCAGTAGCTGGATCCGTACAGCAGTTATACATCCAATATTCCCATTCTTTTTCATTATCCTCTCTAAGCCTATCAAACCTATGAGGTCGTTTTTCTAGCTGTATTCCAAATCCACACATGCTGCAGCCTGTCCTCTGAGCTCTGGTAGTGTAAAGTGTTCCATCTTCTTTCTGTTCGATTGTGCCGTATATTGCTGGAATAATGGTTTCTGGAAAACTTTCATTCTCTCCTAACCTTCCTTCAAGTCTTGCAAGTGCCTCTGCTTCTTCCTTCCATCCATTTTTCCACAACTCATCCATTTCAAGAGCAAGTTGCAAAAGATCCTGTCGGTTGAATATTGCAAATGGTGCAGATCTTATAGTGGACTTTCCAAAATAGTTACACCCATTTATCATTAGAGATTTTTGCCTTCTCCCTCCCTCGGATGCCATTAACCCCAGGAATGGAACACTATTATTTTCCTTTGCCCAATCATCGCATGGCTTTTCTTTTAGATAGTAGCAGCACTTACTTGATACAAGAAAAGGAGCAATTTGATAGTTTACACCTTCATTCTCATTTTCATATCCGGCAAATTTTTTAAGCCAACAATCAGGAAGTTTCATCCTTGTACCTTTACGGTTTCCTCCATATTCGCCTGTTTCCCCGGTTATTATTGCATGTCTTATGATTGCATTTTTTTCTGTAGGATACTGCAAATGTTCTATTTTGCTTGCTATTTCTTTCGATAAAACAGGAAAACCAAACTGTTGAAGAACTTGTGTTTTATTCCATCGAGTGCCATCAGGTCTTTGCGCAGAAAATAGTTTTATTATGCCTAACGCTTCATGAACCTTTTGTATGCTTTTATCTTCCAAATATGATACGGATATTCCTTGGGCATGAATACCTATACTTTTTAGAAATAGGTACAATGTTATGCTATCTAATCCACCAATTGAAACATGGCAGTTAAGTCCTCTCTTAGCACATTCGTTAACAAATTCCCAAGCTCTTATATAAGCGTATCCCTTCTTAAATTCATAATTCTGTTGTTGTTTAATCCTAAAATATGCTATTCTCTGTTTGGCACCTATCTGTTTCATTCTTTCCATGACATTCTGGGCCAACTTTATCCCCTCCAATCTAACCAAGGTATGTTTTGCTATCTAACAGGTTCTATCATTGTGACTTTATCAAAGTTTATAAGTATTACATTCCTGTTCGCTTGTGTAATACTCATTAGGCTTCCCTCATGATTTATCTCAACTACATTGGTTATATTTCTGCTTATGCCACTGTGGAACCATATCTTTAATGTTGCATTATCAATCTGGGTTTTCATCATTTCACCACCTTAAGCTCTAGCTTTGGATACTTAAGCCTGAACATCTTATATGTCCTTTCCCATTGTTGACTCTCATACCCCTTGACATCAACTATTTCAACTGTTCCATTAAGATTGAACACTATAAAATCAGCTGAATAAGTTATTGCTTTATCTTTTTCATTTCCTTCTACCAGTACAAAGGAAGGTTGTCGGCAGAAGCCTTTAACATCTCCTGCCAACATTCTTAATTTAAGTTCTTGGTAGTAGTCAGCTTCCTTCTGGCTATCAAAACATATACCATCCGACCAAGTATGCTTATTGTTGTATTTAGGCTTTCTAGGCTTGTCCTGTGCTGTTTTAATACCATTCTTTTTCAGATATTCTTGGTATTGCTCCTCTGACCACCTCAATAAAGACTATCTCCCATAAGCCTTCTTAGGATATCTTCTCTCTGATAGCCTTCTCCATATCTTGTAAGGGTTTTAAATACATATCGTATCTGTTTATTTGGTATTTCCAGTATTTTTTCTATATCTTCTGGAGTATAATAGTCATTGGTTAATATTTTTTCTAATTTGGCCTGCATTTCTCTTTTATATTGCAGGTCCTTTTTTCTGTTATGATGTGGTCCTTTAGGTCCTTCATGGTGGTCACATGATAATGCATTTCCTAACAACTTGTAATTCAAAGGAAAGTCTAATCCGTCATGACCTCCCATGCCTTTGAATACAATATGGTGAGTATCACATGGACCATATCTGCCACATTCCTCACATCTTCTGACTTCCACTATCTTTCCCCCTTAAAATGCCTTTCCATGCTTATATGGTCTAGCTTTGTTCTTTTCCATCTTCTTTTGTATCTCTGCTTCAAGATCTATGCCCAGTCCTCCACAGAGGTCTCCCAATCGGATTGCTACATCTGCCAACTCTTCTGCAAAGTTATCTATATCTCCATGCCTTAATCCTTCTTGTGCTTCACCTAGTTCTGATACTATAAGCATTAATCTATTGCCTATCGCATTGTTTTTATCTATTCTTACCTGTTCTTCACCATCCTCTGAAATATTTATTGCCATGTTTTCGAACTCATCAATCCTTCTCCAATCATCCCAGAATCCATGATTGACAGCGTTCTCATGTGCATCCTTAATTAGTTCCTTAATTTCCAACTTCTATTTCCCCCTTTGGCTCATTTCCAACTATCTCTACGTCTACCATTTGGATTGTCATTTCTCTTGGCTTAGTCTTATATTCATTTATGCTGACTTCATAGTAGCAACCATCATGTTTAATGAATGGGTATCCTAATTGTGCTGCCATTATCATTTTTAAATTCAACGATAGTTTTTCATTTGGGTAAATGCAGTTTTTATTTAACCTGTATTTTTTTAGCTTCATCATCCTTCCTCCTTATCTTCTCTAGTTCCCACTGTTTTCTCCTCTCTTTGGTGATCCTTAAAGCTTCATCAACTGTATACCCTGCATCATAGAGTTTTAATACTTCATCAATCCAGTAGTTATTGTCCATCATCTACAACCTCTAATCCCACCTCATAAGCAATATCTTTGATGTCTTGAATTGTCATTATTTGTGTAATTCCTGGATGATATGTTACAAACCATTTTGTTAGCTTTGTCATAGAGATGTTTCCATTTTTGGCGGTGAGGTTATCAAGCCTATACTGTTTCTTTTTCATTCGTTTGAGGATATTCCTTACCTGTGATCTTGTATTACCCTCTAACATTAGCCTCCTCCTTTGCAATCTGCAGAAGCCTATTAAGCCTTAAACTTGCTGCTGTAAGCTCTGCATTGGCAACATCAACATCTGAACCAGTAGCATTGTTAAACTTGTTTTCTGCTGCCTGTAGTTGCTCTCTAGCCATTAGGACTAACTCATGCGTGGTCATACAGCTTGTCCCTTCCTTTCAATTTTCTGAACTATCATGTCACCACTATCAAACTCATTTTTATCAAAGCGCTCTCTATATTTGCCATTGTTTAGCATCACAAATTTAGGAAATACTTCTTCGACTGTGTATCTTCTTGTAACTCTTCCTTTTCTCTTATTTTCATCTGCCTTCTTACCCAGAAAAACCGAAACTGTAATCTTATCCCCTGGCTTTAGATCTTGCATCCTTATTCCCCCTTTACATTGCTATTCCGTAGATAATGTCTAATCCTAGGTTGTTACATAGCTTTTTTAAATTCATAGTAGATATGCATCCTCTTCCGAGGTACTTTCGGCAGTACCAATCAATTAATTGATATCTTTGTATCACTGTTATTCCATGGTCTATAAAGTCTTTTTTAAGGTCCTTCTCAATTTGTGACTTACTTACAGAAAACTCAGCAACCTTTTGCTTAGTGTTTTTTCTATTGAAGCACTGGAGGTTTTTCACATCTCTTACAGGCTTGTCTATTGATAACACTAGATACTTATCCTTTTTCCGCTTTGTTACTTCAATGTCTCTGCCTATTTCAAATATGTCATTGTAAATCAATCCCGGTGTAACTTTGAATTGCTTTGCTAGTTCCTTTACCCTATATGGTCTTTCCTGAAGTTGATTAATTATAGTTGCTATACGAATGTCTCTCTCTGTGCTTTTAGCTTTATTACCCATAATCACTCCCCCATTAAATCAAAGATATTTAACTGATTACTCTCCTTCTCTAATACCTGCAGGTTATTTACTGCCTGCTGGAAGTAACTCTCTTTAAGCTCAATTCCTATTGCTCTACGTCCCATTTTAACTGCCTGGTATGCTTCACTTCCTATCCCTGCGAAGGGTGTAAATACTATATCATTAGGGTTTGTCCAAAGTTGTAATGCTCTTTCTATTACATCAAGCTGTAAAGGGCATATATGTTTTTCATCTGCATCCTCTCTGGCAAGTGCAATGTTTAATACATTTGTCTGTCTTATATCAAACCATACTGGAGATGCATATCTCTGCCACATTTCAAGTTTAAAATCTTCTGTTGTATGTGTTACTGGCTCTGCATCTCCTTCTTCTGTCCATTTCCTAAATAGTAAAAGATAATCCGGCAATCCCTGCCTACTGTAAGAGCTATCTTTTCTTAATTGTTTGTATAGCAGGCCATGTGATTTAGTTCTTTGCATTTCTACTACAGGATCTTTCCAAATACATACTTCACTGTGATATACCCATCCAAACTTTTCAAAGTGTCTGATTATCTCTCCTCTGAAATCTCTTAGCCCTGAAGCTCCATCTCTACCCTTGTAATTAACAAGTTGCTTACAATGTACCGCACATAGTCTACCTGGAACTGTTACTCGAAATAATTCAGGAATTAGGTAATCAAAGTTTTGAAAAAACTCTTCGTCATTCTTGCAGTTCCCCATATCTCTATAACTATCCGAGTAGATATATAGGTTTGAGAATGGTGGACTGAATATAGGAAGGTGAACACTATTGCTAGGAATGCTCTGTATTACCTCTACACAATCGCCATTGTATAATGCAAAATTCTTTCCTATGGCTTGATTTATTACTTCCAATTTCATGCCCCCTTTATCCACTTAGGAAGTTTTATAGCTTCATTTCTGTCATAGTCCATCTTGTACCTTACTCCCCTTATGGCTGCATTCTGTATCTCTTTAATGCTGCCATACATGGCTTTTTTCATTTCCTCATGTTGCTGTTCCTTTTGCCTTATATTCTCGAGTATTCTTTTTTCTGTACTACCAAGCACCAGATATGCATTGACCTCATTCTTTTGACCGAACCTCCAAAATCTTCTTATTGCCTGATAGTAATCTTCATAGCTGTATGAAAGTCCACAGAAAACTGTGTTATGGCAGTTTTGAAAGTTTAGGCCAAACCCAAAGATACTTGGTTTACTTATTAGCACTCGTATACTTCCATCGATAAATCCCAGGGCAGCTTGTTCTTTATATTCAGGACTGTCGCTTCCCCTTATTTCAACTGCACCAGGAATGTATTTTTTCAAAATATCTGCTTCATAGTTTGTATCGCACCATACAATAAACTGCTCTTTAATACTCTGTACTATTTCCCCGGACTTTTTAGCTCTTTCGTCAGCTGTATATCTTTTTTCTTTATGGAATGCTGTTGCATTAGTCTCTATCTTCCTGAGTAATCCATCTTCATAGGTCCTATCGAACTCATTAATATTAACTATCTCTTCAATTTCATTAAGTGGTGGAAGCTCAAATCCATCATCAGAATATCCAAGATCAGATGGCTTTGAAATACACACTGCCCATGTGCTTACCCATTCCCAGAAATGTTTCACTGCATGGCCTTTAAGTTTATATTTACCTGAGTTCATAGTGTCATTAATAAACCAAATTGCTAAAGCTTCATGACTTTTCATAATCCCACAAAATTCAGCTTGATTAAGTATTTCCATGTGGTCATTGGGACTTGGGGTAGCTGTACATGAAAGCTTGTAGGGAGTTTTATCAAATGCCTTAATTATCTTCTGTTTTGTTTTACCCATATATGATTTAAGGATTGAACTTTCATCCAGGACAACTCCTATAAACTTCTCAGGATTAAAGTGATTGAGCATTTCATAATTTGTTATATTTACCCCTGGTCTTACATCCTTCTGTTCTCTGCATATGTTGATTTCCATATTGAGTTTTTCAGCTTCTCTTGCAGTCTGTCTACTTACGGCCAAAGGTGCAAGTATTAAGAGGTCCTTCTTCTCTGCCTCATATATTTGCTTTGCCCACTCAAGCTGTTGAATAGTCTTGCCAAGTCCACAATCCTCAAATAATCCTGCTCTGCCTTTTTTAAGACTCCATTTCACTATGTCTTTTTGAAAATTAAACAGCTTGGAGCTTATATCTTTTACATCCATTCCATGGGATTCTGATATAATTCGTTTTCTTTCTAGGAAGTCTTTATATTCCAATCTCTCACCCCCTTGCTTACTTTGTTTCTGTTATACAAATCAGTCCTTAGATACACACCTAATTACATCACTTGCTATTTGCCCTTTGAAAACAACCTGTACTTCACCGTTTTTTGTAGTTTTTATCTCATATTCAGCATTTATATCATCATTTCTTAAAGCTGCAAATAATGATATGTTGCATATTTTCATTCAGATTCACTCCTTCACCTTATTCATGTGCTATCATCTCTTTGGGAAACTCCTGAATCTTCTCTGGCCAATTGAGGTTATCTTTCAAAAATATTGGTACTTCTGCAGCTCTTGCCTGTTCAATTATGCTTTGTACCCATTCCTTTTTAGGTGCTATTGCTCCTGGCCCTGTTTGAGCTCCGACTATAACCCATTTTATTGATTTTTCTTCCATACAGCATGGTTGCATTTCCAATATTTCATGTAAATCTACCTTTTCAAGCAAAGGTTCAACACTTAAAAAATCAATCATATCACCGTTGTAATGCAGAAGTTCCTCTATATTTTTCTGACTTGTAACTGTTGTTCCAAACATCATTTTTACTTTTGAAAAATCATATTGCTGTGGTATTTCATTTATTGAACCAAACACATAATCCCAATACCTTGATGGATTCTTTGTAAGAAACAAATATATATGTTGTGGTGCTTTAGTAATAACTTTCATAACTTCATCTATCCATTCATCCGGTACCCATTCCCCAAACAAATCTCCCATGCTAACCACAAATATTTTTGATGGCTTTCTAAGTTGCTTTGGTTCATCTAGGCGGTATTTATGGAATGTAGGATTAAACATATGTGGGTATGGGTTTAATACATCCTGACCTTTTTTATTGGGATAAATCACTGGTTTATCAAGCTCAACACATTTACTTTTTGTAAACCATTCACTTCCAAACCTTTCGGTTATCCTTCGAGCGTAACAATAATCGCATCCATGCAGGCAGCCTGTAACAGGATTCCAAGTGTAGTCACACCATTCGATTTTACTTTTATTCAACTTTATCACCCCTAAGTTCTCTATTCTCTTTTTCTAGTTTCTCTATCTTCTGTAAGAGTAGGAATGTATATCTGCTCTGTGTAATTTTAAGTTTCATAACTACCCTCCTTCATCCTCTGTCCTGCCCAGAAGACTTTTCTCAAGCTTATTGATGTCATATTTCCTCTCACCAACCATAACCATTCCATCGCTTGTATCTTGTTTTTTCTTGCCCTGCTGTTTACTCTTTTTAGCTGCCTTTTCCTTTTCTACTTCTAACTTATAAGCATCTAAGGCGACTTTTGTTGTAATACCTTTACCCTTCCAACTGATGATAAGAGAGTTTATATAAGCCATGTTTTTAGCGTTATACATCACTGCTTCTGTTATTGCTGTCACAACAACCTCTGGTTCTACTTCACTACACCATTTTTTAAGTTGTTCAGTTTCCAGAGGTGTTGATTTCTGTATGTTTTCATCAAACATCTTTATAACCTGTTCTGACTTATCCACAGAATTAACATTATCCACAGGTGGGGTTTCGTCAGCAGTAGTAGTAATATCTTCTTTATCTACTTCTGCTTCTATAATAGAAGGAGTCCCCATGGACTGTCCTTGGGATGTCCCCTCATTTGTCCCCGGGACAGTCCCCGGCACATTTTCATCTGTACCAACAATCTCTTCTTTAGAAGGTGCTTGAATTTCCTTTAATTTCTCCCTGTACTTTGCCTTCTTTTCTCTTTCCTGTTCTCGTTTTTTAATCTGTTCAAGTCCTTCCATATTCTGATGTTTAGGAAAATTAGATATATAAATTAAGCCGTTCTCTTTTACATCTACCATATCCAAACCTTGAAATGTTTTTAGCGCAAGTTTTACTACGTTTACAGGTTTTTTAAATTTATACGCTAGTGCATCCTCTGTATAAGGAATGTTTTGAGTTAAGAATATGAACCCACCTGCATTACACTTGCCTGCCATTGTCAAAAGCCTTATCCAGATGTTTAATATTGCATCACCTTCAGGTAAACTCTGGATAAAATCAATCTTTTCATCCTCAAACATTCCCACCGATAATTTAATCCACTTTACATCAAACTCTGCCATATAGTGTTTTATCACCTGCCCTTTTGTGCTGTGATGCTTTAAATAACCATTTGATTATTAGAGGTCTGTATCTCTCTTAATAGTCCTCCAGAAGGTGCCCAGGTTCTTATAAGGGTTAATGCATTATCTAGATCCTTTTTAAGAGTGTCATGGTAGCTCACTATGTTAAAATATCCTTTATAATCTTTCCATAAAGCTCTGTAAACCTTTGCCCTTAAAGTTTTGTCTAGATATGCAGGAGATTCATTTCCATAGCAAACCTTCTTAACTCTTATATCTACCTCTTTCTTAAGTGTTACTTCCTGTCCATGTTCAATTACCATGTTGTTTTCTAAATGATTTACTTTAGTTTCTATGGTATTGAGTTTTTCCTCATGCTGTTCTAGTACCTGGTATTGCAGCTTAAGTTGTTCCATTGGTGAAAGCTGCCTTTGTTCTTTAAGAGCTTTCTCCATATTCTCAAACTTGGTTACATATTCAGCTGTGAAAACTACTCCCTTTTCTCCAGTCATTTTATTAGCTACCATGTCACAACCTTTTTTAGTTAGTAGGTAACATGGCTGCTCTTTATTTTGTGAGTTTATGTAAGTACTTTCAATGAAGAAGTTATGACTCCTTAAATTTGAGGAGTCCAAAATCTCAACATATCCCTTAATTTTAGCTAGTAAGTTATCATGTCTTATGTCAACCATATCAGCAACTTCCCTGCTATCTACTGCAAGTTGTCCATTTAGATTTATAACTGTTAGTTCTTTCATCTGTAACCCTCCCATCCCTTGGATTAATCACCGATATTGAATCGCTTACAAGCATCTGAAAAATTGTATTCAACACCTGTGAGTTTCTTATATAGGCATCTATCTGTCAGATACACTTCTGGAAGTAAACCTTCTTTTTTATCTTTACTGGTATCCCATGCAACTAGGTTTCTAGCTATAGTTCTTGTCAGTTCCTTAATATCAGCAGGGGTTAAATTGCTATCTTCATATTTCTTTAGGCGTTCCCTCATTTCCGCATGACCTATTGCCATACCATAAAAGATAGCTACAATACATTCACAATCCATGTAATCTCCAAATGTTTGTGCATCTCCATCAAGCTCAATACCACACTTTTCTTTACATTCATTTTTGCAGTAATCAACAAGATTTATCTCTTCTTCACCAAATTTTAAAAACACTTCCATGTCCTTTATTGCTGTCATGTTGTGAAGTCTTTGGTAGTTACCTTGTGGATCATCAGTAGTTAACCTATTCATTTAATAACCTCCCATCCTTATTGACCTTTTCCAAGAGACTTATAATGATTAAACAGCACTATTCTTCCTCAGCTACTTATTTCATTTCATCTATCAATGATTTAATTTCACTCAAATTCCTGATGTAGCATTCAAAACTTCTTAACATAAATCCCTCTGTTTTACGTAAACACCAATTTTCCCACTTAGTTATATCAAGACTTGGGAACTTGCTTTTTAACAAGTTTAGTTATTAAATCTCTATTATTTGGTGTATCCAGTAAAACGTATTCTCTTCTATCTTCTTGAGCAAACTCATATCCTTCCTCTATCATTTGCTCTAAACGATTTTTGTGTTCCTTTTCTTCTGTAACTGGCATTGTTGATTCAAAACTTATGTGGCTTGTATCCAAGCAGAAACGCCCTTTATAACCGTAACCTCCGAATGTATCTTCTGTTACAAGATTAAAGCCCTGTTTTTTCCACCATCCATATATGGCATCATGCATTGAATATAATAGTTCTTTAAGACCTGATACTTGTGTATTATCTGATAGCATTTTTTCAAGTTCATGTATACGAGAATTTGCTTTTCTTATATCTGCATATCTCTTATCAATTCTTTGTGTAGCTTCTGAATTATATTTCATAACTTTTGAAGCTTCAGAGGTATAGCTTTCTAAAAGACTAAACAATGTATTTTTCATTTCCTCAGTTAATTCATCGTTTTTCAGCTCATTGTATAATTCACCTGTTATGTTAAATATCTCTGAGAGTCTTTTTAAAGCCACCTGTTTTTCATCATCGTTCAGAACAACTAATTTTTCCTTTTTAATATTCATAACTTCACTCCTTTACTGGTATCTTAATGACCTGTCCTGGGTAAATGTCTGCGCCTATTCCGTTGTAATATCTAATCTTATCTGAAAGTATTCTCCAATCTCTGTCTGGCTCAATTCCATGTGATATGCTGCTTAGAGTATCCCCCGGCTGTACTACATAGCTTGTATATGAAATCTTATTATTTTTGGTATAAAGTGTTACAAAAATGGATATAATAAATAGCAGGAGGAGTGTAAGCCAAACACTCTTACAAAAATGTTTCTTTTTCATTTTTTAACCACCTTATGATATAATGGTGTTGTACAGGAGCTACCAACTCCTATACAACGAAAATTTAACTGATTTTTCTTGAAGAAGCCCTATAGGTTGCAGCCATAAGGGCTTTTCGTATGTCTTGGAATACTCTGCCTAGTTTTGTCTCTGGAATGTCACCCCAAGTCTTTGCACCATGCTTAAGTAATACTTTTCTGCAAGCTCTGCAGTATGCGTTGTAATCATATAAAGAGAACTCATCCAATCGAGCTTCAAACACTTCAAGTCTCATAAAATCCTGTAGCTCCATCAAACCACCTTCCTATGTTCAAGATCCTCAATAAGCTCCTCATACTGGTCAATGGTTTCACCTAAGTCCTCTACTTGATTCCTAAGTGTGCTAACCATTTTGTCAAGGTCCTTGTAGGTTTCGTCATGCAACTCTGCATCTATCACATCGAAAGCTATTTCCTTTTCAACATCTGTAAGGTCATGAAAGATAACTCTTGGCTTTTGAATATCTCCATCAGGAAGAACTACCATGGCTATTTTCATCCCTCTCACTCCTTTTACATAAGTTCTTTTATGAATTGGCTTTCCATAGTATCAATTTCTTTCCCGGACCAATCCAGCGCTTTCATAGGCCTTGTTATATAAAGCCTTTCTTTAGCTCTTGTAACTGCCACATAGAATAATCTTCTTTCTTCCTCTATATCACCTCTTCTTGCAGGAAATAGATCCTTATTCATACCAACTACAAACACAGTATTAAATTCAAGCCCTTTGCTCCCATGCACTGTCATAATCTTTACTGCATCTCTTTGCTCCATGAGTTTCTCTTGAATGTCTTTCATGTGTACCCATTTTAAAAAGCTTGAAATGTCCATGCTTTCCCCTAAATCCACCTGAATAAGTTCCCATCTATCGATAACCTCAGATACATTATCTATGTCCTGTTTCCTATTTTCCCTACTCTCATTTGAGTACTTTTCAGGAAGTTTCAAAGCTAAAGTTGCCATAAGGAACACGCTAGAAGCATCTGAACTTTTTTCAGTTACATAAGTACGGATTTCATCCAACTGTTGCATAAACTCTTGAACCTCTTCAACACCTTCTAGTGCTTCAATAAAGCTAATGCTTTCATCAATCATGACCTTTTCTATTACCTTCATTTTTAAGTCGTTTATTCGCTTCGTAGGGAAGTTTATTACCTTCGTCAATGTCCTACTATCAGTTGGATTTAAAACTACTTCAAGGACATTTAGCATCATCCTTATGTCATATTTTTTAAGAGGATCATCTTTATTGCTCAGTACTTGGTAAGGTATGCAAAAGGCTTTGAATATCTGTGTAAAGGGTTCCATCTGTCTATTTGTCCTAGTTAGTATCGCATAGTTTGAATACTCGCTATCTTCAAGTATCTTTCCTGCTATGATGTTTACTTCATTTGCAATATTGTCAGCTTCTATATACTCTATGTCTGGACCATCTTTGTGAGCTTTTAACACCTTTTTAGTTTGATTTATGTTGTGAGCTATGAGGTTGTTAGCTGCAGTTATAATTGGCTCTGTACTTCTGTAGTTTTCTTCAAGCTTTATTATCTCTGCATTTGGATAATACTGTTTGAAATTTACGATGTACTCCGGCTTTGCCTGTCTCCATCCGTAGATTGATTGAAAATCATCTCCTACAACAAAGAGGTTTCTAGGGCTTAAAGCTTTAATAATATTCATCTGTACATCGTTTGTGTCCTGAAATTCATCTACAAACACATATTCATACTGGTTATGGTAGTTCTTTTGTACCTCCGGATATTCAAGAAGCTTTAGGGTTTCAGTAAGCAACATATCTAAGTCAATTGCACTATTCCTTTTTAACACCCAGTAGTACTCTTGTATTGTCTGCTCTTCTTCCACACAACCCGGTTCTCTACTACCTTCAAATATGGAGATAACTTTGTTAGTGGAAGTCTTTTTATCATAACCAAACTCTTCAATGATTTTGCTTATAATTGCTTCCCTGTCCTCCTGGTCATAGATGGTAAACTCTTTGTCATAACCTAGAAGGTATCCATATTCTTTAAGGATCTTTACACAGAAAGCATGGAAGGTATTGCAAAATAGCCTTTCACCTTCACTTCCTATCAGCTTTATAACTCTTTCCTTCATTTCTTTCCCTGCAAGCCTTGTGAAGGTTAGTGCTAACATACTTGAGCAGCCTACTCTATTTTCATGAAGGTGCGCTACCCTACTTGTCAGTGTTGCTGTTTTACCAGTGCCTGCACCTGCTAAACAGAGAATAACATTGCTTTCACTTTCTACAGCTTTCCTCTGGGCTTCATTAAGCTGATTGCTCATTTACTTCACCTTCCCTGTCCAAGTCCCATACCTTAAATCCTTCTACTTCATCAACATCTATTACTCCTGAAAGGATAATATTATCTAACTTGTCGCTAATCTTATTTAGGCCATCCATCACTCTCTTGAAGTTTTTCTTGTCAAGGTTCTCTATGTTGTCAATAGTAAGTATCTTACATGCGGGATTAGCCTTTTCTATGAAGGTTGTAAGCATTGCTATAAGTAGTATCATCTGTTGTCCTGTTGAAAGTGCATCAAAGTTCCTCTTATCTCCGAATCTATCTCTCCAGCCAAACTGGAAGACCTCTTTTCCTGATGCAGTTTCAGTTGTGAAGTAAAATTTGTTGTCTATTCCCATAGCATTCAAATTTACTTGAATATCATTCTGTATAGGTTCAAGTGTTTCTTTAACAAGTTCACCCTGTAACCCCTTAGCCCCCAATGTTTCATCAAGTGATTTAAAGTTAGTGTAGTTATACTCTGCTGTCTTACTATCTATCATGCTTGCCTGGAGATTAGATAAGGTGGTTTTTGCTTTTTCCTGTTCATCTATTTTTGTTTTTAAGCTGTTTATATTGGTCCTTATACTCTCAGCTTGCTTTTGAAGTATGTCTATTGGTGCTATAGGATCTACAGGTTCATTCTGGAGCTTGCTTAAATCCTCCTTAAGTCTTGCTACCTTTTCAGCCTTTAAAGTATTATAGTTTTTAGCTTGGTTGAGAAGGTTTTCAAGTTTATTTATCTCTGCAGTAATGAGATTGTTTTTCCTACTAGCTTCAAATTCTTCATTCTTCAATTCATATTTTGCTGTTTCTAAACCCTTAGATTTTTCATTTAAAGAAGTAATCTTTTCATTAAGTTCTTTGTAAGTATCAGCCAATACAGTCTTTTGTAGGTTCATATCTTTTATTTGATTTTCTGTGAACTCAATGAATTTACTAAAGTCTTTATTACAAGCTATCTTTTTATCTAGTACACAAGTAGCTGTAACACTTTTAACTCTTTCTAAAGTCTTTTGATGTACCTCAATCTGCGCTTTTATCTCAATTTGCTTTGCATAGACTTCATCCTTATCCTTTGTTATTGGATAGATTTCATTTTGGATTTTCATAATTTCTGCATCGAGTTGCTTTGTTTTCTCCGAGTTATCAACTTCTTTAATCTGTAATTTAAGCTCTGCAATCGTCTTTTCAGTTTTATCAATCTTTATAGCACATTCCTTCAACTCTTCACTGGCAATATTTTTCTTGAGTTCCTCAATCTTAGTAAGCCTTAGGTCAATATTCTTTTTCTTCTGAGTGTCCTCACTAATCTGCTTTTCTACCTTAACAAGTTCATCCTGCAGCTTTTCAAGTTCCTCTTTGTTAGCCTTAAGGTTTCTGTCAGTCTCACTCAATTGACGTTTAAGCTCTCCTAATTTTTGAACTGCTGCCTGTGACTTCTTTTTTTCATCATTCCAGTATGAAAGCTTTGTTTTTGTCCAATCAATCATGCTCTGGAGTCCTGCAGTTATGTCATAATTAACTGGATATTCTATTAAAGCCTCTTCAATGATGGACTTCATCAACTCGAACTGTTCAGGGTTATTAGTCTCTAATTCTGGAGATAGCAACCTATTTTCTAAGTATTCTTTTACTCTGTCCCTGGTCCACTCTTCACTCTTAAACCCTGCTAAGTTGTAGATGAACTCCCTTCTTTTACTATCTGAAAGGCTTAAAAATTCGTTGAAATCTAGCATTACTGGAAGGTTTCCCAGTTCACTTATAATCCTTGTTTCCTTTTCAACAATCTTACTTTCGCCCCTACTCGGTGATACATTCAGATTTTGTGATATAGTTTCCTGAGTAGAGCCATCCTTCTTGTTGGTAACTTTTTTCTTAAACTCTCTTCTAAAGCTAAAATCATCCGTGTTAAGTCCAACTACCATACTATCTGCACTAGCAAGCTTAAAGGTTTCATCTGCTTTCTTTCCTTGCCCCGGTACATATCCTGTAAGTGCGATTCCCAATGCCTGAACTCTTGTTGTTTTACCAACTCCATTCGAGCCAACTATTATATCCTTGCCAGTAAGCTCTTGAATTGTGTTTTGCCCCTTGATGTCTTCCATTACTATTCCCTTAATTTTCTTCACATCTGTTCACCACCCATATCTATTTTTGAATTTACTAAGGATTTTGCCATTTCAAGCTGACCAGGAGTTAATTCTTCTAAAGGCTTTCTAAAGTTATCCTTGATTATTTTATTGAACTCCTCTTCACCTAAAATTCCTTTAGCACCTTCTAGTTCTGCTTTTAATGCGTTCGCTCTCTCTGCATTTTCAGCTTTACTTGGTTGAGGTTTTTCTTCATCGCTCAGCTTTGTTTGAGATTGAGTGGTTGGTTGAGGATCTAGAGGTATTTCCTCTTCATCCCTCGCTGTATATAAATCTTCTTCCCCAACTTCATCTATGTCATTAGCACCTATAACATCAACCTTTATACCTTTGTAATCTGTTAAATCCTCGCCTTTTTCAGCCATATTGGCTAGGTTTTGTAAATCTTCTCTGGTTAAGTCATGTGTGTATCCTACTACTATTACGGCACCTACATGATTATATTCAGATCCTTGAGTTTCAACATAAATCTGTGAAAGTGCCGGATGCTTCTTTAGTACATTCCTCTCTGCTATCGTCTGAGCTTTTCTTTCTGCAAACAGCTTATTTTGTATGTATGTTTCCAAGCACTTCAAGACATCTTTATTCTCAAGATCCACCCAAATACCCATTTTGCCTTGGATTGGGAGAAACATTCCCTTCTTTTTTTCTTCTTCTGTAAGCGTTTGCTCCATACACATACGGCCTGCACTCTTATTGTTTTGAACCTTATTGCTAAGATCCTGAATGAAATACATCCTAATGTCATAGAGTAAGGTTGAACTTGTCATAACCAAATTTCCTATAGGTGAAAATCCTATTCCTATTTTCTTTACCCAAACTTTATCTATAGTGCCGGATTCCTTATCTATGATAGGAAATGGATTAACTGCTATCTGTCCATCAGGAAGTGTTAATTTATCAGGTGTTACAATGCTTACCCCGGCAATTTTATTCATTACATTGTATCCTGCAGCTGTAATCATGGCTTTACCTTTTATAACTGCCAGAAGTCCTTCCTTTTCTTTTAATGCTATTCTAGCCTTTACCGATTTTATTGCCCCTGTGGATGTTCTTTTTATGAAAACTTCCCCATCACCTAAAGTTGCAATACTTTTGTTTTTAATAACATCAGATTTGTTTTCCACTTCTTTCCCCTCCGCTTTTATTTTTCTCTAGTCTTACATAGTGGTTATCCGGATGCTGTTCAACACATTCCTTATGGAAACTAGGTCCATCTTCTCTCAACTGTATAGCTTCATCTTCTTTAATTGGCTTAAAGCACACACAACAGATGCCTATATAGGACACTTTTTATCCCTCCGTATCTTTATTAATGTTCAGCCATATCTTTAATCCTTAATGGCTGCCATCCTATGTATTTACGCATGATATTACTTGCGTCAACCAGAGCTTTCAGCTCCGCATAACTTGGGCAGTCAGAATATTTCTTATAATCACCACTCTTCCACTCTGGTAGGAAATCATAATCAAATACTGCATCAATAAAACTCTGAAGGCTTTCTATTGCATGATCCATGTTATCCCTCCTTTACTTGTCTCTCTCTTCCATTAGTGTTAATATTTTGTTGGAAGGGAGGTGAATGTTTATGTCCAGAGAAGAATTACAAAGGTACGGCTATGAACTTGTTGACAAAATGCTCCAAGAAAACCATAAAGATTCTAAAGACAATAGCTCAAATGATTTACTTGAAGGAATGTTAGTAACAATAGTAAATTTGTGTGCAGCTATGATTTCTAAAAACAATGAAAAAACTACTTAATGCTTCAGCTTTTTAAAGTAATTTTTTTTAACGTTTCAAATGCTTCGATGATATCTTTCAATGGCTGTGCTTGAATTCGCTCTTCAAGTTCAGCCACTTTTTTTTCAAGTTCCTCAACACGCTGTTCTAAACTCTTATCCATCTCTATCCCCCCTATTCTTCATATCCTCTAAGCCTATGACCTACTGGAAGCATTCTGTCATGCCTTCTAGTGTTACAGTAACCCCCTCTCTCCTCTCCAATACAAATCGGTATTAGCATTTCTTCTGTTTTATGGCATCCACCCCAGGTTGTTATCACTGACTTAATCAATCCTTTGCCCCCTTCCCTTCTATAAATTCATCTTCAAAGAGACTTGCTAGAAACTTAATAGCTGGTTCTTCTTTAAATGTTGCGCCTGTGTTCTCTCTTCTTTTTTCTTGTCCTCCATCCCGTGAAATTATTATCTTCACGATTTTTCCTCCTTTAAAACTGCTATTGTATTGCATCTGGTACACTTTACTTGAACTTCAAGAGATCCTTTTAATTTGTATCTGAATAATAACTTGTTACATCTAGGGCAACGGAAATCATTCATATTCTCAAACATCTTCTATACCTCCATTTATTGCCCCATCTCACCCTTTTCCACGAAACCCATATTTTCTTTTTATTAAATTTCTGTAAAACACACATACTAGTTATGATACTTCTTCACACTTAGTAAAGTTTAATAGTATAAAAAAATCATCCATAGATATTTTAAGAGCATTTGCAATTTTATATGCTACATCTAGTGATGGTTTTCTGTTTCCGTTTTCAATAAGATTATAGTGTGCCTCTGTAATACCTGAGGACTTAGCAACATCAAGCTGTGTGAGGTTTAAACTATTTCTTACGTCCTTAAGATTCTTAAATTTAACTCTACCCATGCCAACTCACCTCCTCGTCACTTTACTTTGTGTAATTTTATTCTACTATTATCTTTACACATAGTCAAGTGTTTTATTCAATATTTTAAAAATATTTTTACTAAGTGTAAAGTTTTTATGATCTCCTGCATATAATGTGTAAAGTTGAAAGTTTACTAAGAGTAAAGTATAATTATCTAAGATATGGAGGGGTACATTGTGAATACATTTAAGGATAGAATAAAACAATTAAGAATAAAAAATAATCTTACTTTAAAAGAACTTGGCGAAAAACTTGGATATAGTGAATCAACAATGTCCATGTACGAATCTGGTAAACGTCAGCCTAAAACAGCTGAGGATTATGCTAAGATAGCCAAATATTTTAGTGTTTCACTAGATTATTTGTTGGGATTATCTGATTCACCTGATACTATTTCTGAAATTACAGTACACGATATGAAGTCAATAGAAAAAGACCTTAATAAAATGATGGAAGACATGGAGCATAACCCTGGTCAAGGTTTTGCCGCCTACAATGGTGAAGATATAGACGAGACAGACGTGGAGCTCTTTAAAAATGCTTTAAGAGATGCACTTATATTAGCAAAGAAGATAAACAAGAAAAAGTATACCCCTAAAAAATATAGGAAGGATGATAAATAATTTTATACATGGGTTTTCTGGTCGTAATTAATAGGGAGGCGATTCTTTGAACCCCAAAGATGAAGCTGTTAAGTTAATTAAAAAATATAACACTAATAATCCTTATGACCTTGCTGACTACCTGGGTATAAACATTGTAAAAAGGCCTTTAGGGAAAATAAAAGGATGCTATGAGCTTATAAAACGTAACAAGTTTATTTTCCTTAACTCTGATTTCCCTGACGAGCTTACAGTCGTATGCTCACACGAACTAGGACATGCTATTATGCATCCTTACACAAATTGCAGATTTATAAAGAACTATACTCTATTTCTTACAAATAAAATAGAAATTGAAGCAAATACCTTCGCAGCACATCTACTTATTCCCGACATAACAATATATGAGAATTTTACATATGAGCAAATATCCAGAGCAACTAATATACCAACTGAGATTGTAAAACTAAGACAGTCATAGGACAAGCCCAATATTGCGTTGGGCTATTGTTATGACCTTCAAAGGTAAACCTTTACTTTAATGTATTATGTTGAAACTTGTCAAAATATGCGACCGGTTTGAGAGCCTCCGAGCACCAACCCAAATTAACAAATGAGGTGAATTATGTTTGATACTAATTACTATTTAAATAAACTTGGCGGTGAGCCACTCATTAACAAATTTAATAAATATATAACTAGACAAATTATTTTTTACTTTTTCTCCATGATACTTATGTGTATTAGTCTTCTAATTATGTTATATGGTTTATATGGCTACTTTATAAAATCTAAAAATTGGGGCGTATACTACACTTTCGGTATTTTGACTGAAATAATTTTTTTCTTTTTTATACTTATTTTAGATAAGTTCGATCCATTATCAAAGAATAGCAAAAATGATAGAATTTTCATTTTACTATACTATCTTAATATGCAAATTGATAAATTCAATAATGCTAATTTTCTTTCAAAAAAATTTATGGTATTAAAATCACGCCATTGCAAAAATAAAATTACAAGAGAATTCTATAGAATTCTCGCAAATATGCAAAGTTCATTTATATTTGATTATGATAATAAAAACATTAACCTTTTAAAAGATATTATAGATATAATTAGTGATAAGTCTATAAGCTTTTCCAATAATAATGAGACATGTAGATTATCCAACTTTATTTCTTTACTAATAAAAATATATGACTCAACAAATTATTTTGAAGCAACTGATAAACAATGTCTTAATGATGATGAAATAAAATCATTTATTGATAAAAATGATAAGCTCTTTAAAGAATTAATAGACATGATAAATGTACTAAAGCACCATAAACATATTATTATTAATACAAAACATACTCCAATAAAATCTTATTGGGATGTAATTTTAAAATTTTTAAAAAACAAAGTTTTTTTAACATGTACAGTTTCTATTTTTCTACTTTTTTTATATTTTGCCGGTACAGTAAGTAGTATTAGTAATACCGTCAATTTATTAATTGGAATAGCTGGCCTTGCTATAACAATTATTGTACCAATTTGGAAAAGAAAATAATATTGACATCCAAACATATGTTTGATAATATATAAACAGAAACCCAAGAAATCCTTTTGAGATTCAATAAAGAGGTTCCACGAAACCCAGTGCTTTATGCATCTGGGTTTTTTATTTTTTTGAAACAAAGGAGGATCCTAATGAGGGGTGTAACATACAACAGATATAGTTCTGATATGCAGCGTGAGGAAAGTATTGAAGCTCAGATAAGAGAAAATCACAACTATTCACAAAGGCATGATATAGAAATAATTAAAGATTATATAGATGAAGCAGTATCTGGGAAAACGGATGATAGAGCTGCATTCCAGCAAATGATTAACGATGCCAAGCTTGGACTTTTCGATATTGTTATATGCCACAAAGTTGATAGATTCGCACGAAACAGAATTGAATCAGCAATTAATAAATATACCTTAAGGAAATGTAATATAAGAGTTGTATTCTCTGGCCAACCTATAGATGGTACTCCAGAAGGTCAGCTCATGGAAGGTATACTTGAAAGTTTTGCAGAATACTACTCTCTTAACCTAGCTCAGGAAACAATGAAAGGCCTTAAGGAAAATGCATACAAATGTAGATTTAATGGTGGATATGCTCCTTTTGGGTACTCTGTTGATCCGGTGACTAAATTATATATGATAAATGATCAGGAGGCACAATATGTTAATTTTATATTCAAAAGGTATGCAGACGGAACAAAATATGAGGATATTATTAACGAACTAGATAAACTCAGTGTAACTTCAAGGTTTAATAAAAAATTTACCAAAACTTCCCTCCATGAAATATTACGTAATGAAAAATATGCTGGCATATATACATTTAATAAAAGGAAAAGCAGGAGCATTGATGGTAAAAGGAATAATCGTTCCCGGAAACCTGAAGATGAAATAATAAGAATAACAGGGGGAATCCCTCAGATAGTTGATACAGATTTATTTATCCGAGTTCAAGAAAAAATGAATTTAAAAAAGCGAACTACAAGAGCAAAAGAAGTATATCTCTTAAGTGGTCTCATCTATTGTGGTAACTGCGGTAAAGTATATTGTGGTAACAGGAAACATAATGGTTCTGGCCAGTTATATGTAAAATACAGGTGTAATGGCAGATGTGATAATAAAGAGATTGATAAATCCTTTATTGAAGAAAAGGTGTTTGAAAAACTCATAGAAAATATTTTTTCTAAGAAAGCTCTCCACTCTTTGAGCGTTAAATTAAATGAGTACATGAAGAATAAAAAGCATAATGAGAATAAGAAGCTTGAAATCATTAAAGCAAGGTTTAATGAAATAACCTTTGAGCAAAACAATATAATAAGTGCAATCACCAAAGGTTATGACCAACCTATCTTTAAACAAAAACTTACTGAATTAGATGAAGAATCTAAAAGGTTAAAATATGACTATGAAATAACAAAAATAAAACTTGAATCACAAACCATTACTCCAGATCAAATTGATAAAAAGCTACAGGAGCAACGTAAACATGTTCTAGATAGAAATTTATCAGAAGTAAAACAATTTATTGATAACTATGTTGAATCTGTTATGATTTATGAGGATGATATTGAAATCAATCTAAAATTCGATTCCATTCCATTATAATGTAATAGTGTGGACAACCTATGTGTCGTGCCTTCGGCACCAATAGCTTTCGAGATTTTCTCGAAAGCTTTTTTAATACCTAAAAATCAATAAAGTGAACAAAAGGTGCACAGATATTTTCACTAATTCTTAAACAGTCTTTTTTAGTCTTCTATAACTTTTATCTACTTTTTCTAAAATTATCACACTCTTGACACATATATGTTGTAATATATAATCGTATTATATGTTTCGCATAAATTATTCTACATTACTCAACCCTAAATATTTATGTGAAATCATTTTCCTTGATTCATAAATCCCAATATAAATTATTCAAAATCTTTATTGCGATTTATATAGATAAAATCCTATAGGAGGATTTAATATGTTTAAAGTATTAATTGTTGATGATGAGGATAAAATTCGCGAGGGGCTTCGAGAATACTGCGAATTTGAAGGCTATGAGGTTTTTGAGGCCTGCAATGGCATGGAGGCCGTTAACATATGTAAGGAGCAGGATTTTGACGTTATTATAATGGATATAATGATGCCAAAGCTCGATGGCTTTTCTGCTTGCAAGGAAATTCGTAAGTATAAAAGCATTCCTGTACTTATGCTCTCAGCTCGTGGCGAAGAATATGACAAGCTTTTTGGCTTTGAGCTTGGGATTGATGACTATGTTGTTAAGCCATTTTCTCCAAGAGAAGTTATAGCTAGGCTTAATGTTATATTAACCAGGAATAAAGACAGGAATGTAAAGAATCAGGAAAATGAATGTTTTAATTTTAAAGGACTCGAGGTAGACCTCACAGCACGCCGTGTATATATAGATGGCGAGAAGATAGAAATGACACCAAAAGAATATGATTTGATGTTCTACCTTGTTAAAAATCGTAACATTGCACTTACCCGAGATAAACTATTAAAGGATGTTTGGGGTTTTGATTTTTATGGAGATGACAGAACCGTTGATACCCATATTAAAATGTTAAGAAACAGCCTTGGGGAGTACAGAGATTTAATAGTTACTCTTAGAGGTGTAGGCTATATATTTGAAACTATATAGATTTTATATAACTGTAGTTAAAAATTGCTCCAAAAACTGGAGGGTTGGCTATGAAGTTAAAATTAGATTTTAAAAGTATAAAATTCAAAATGTGGACATATTTTATGCTATTTGGAGCTCTGATATTAATAACACTTTGGTTTTTACAAATAATTTTTTTAAAAAGCTACTACCAAAGTATGAAAACACGTGAAATATTCAAAGCAGCAAATACGCTAATTAATGAATATGGAAAAAAGGATTTTGATAATGTTCTCTCACAGTATTCATTTCAACACAATATGTCTATATTAATTACAGATATAAATGGAAACCTCCTCTATTCAAGTGATATTTTTAAAGGAGATATACCTGACAACAGGAAAAATTGGGGTCCAAGCAAAGTCTTTGGAAGACTATCTATAACTGATTATATAAGGATTCATAATCAGCTAATGCAGAGCAAGGATGGGAGAGTCCACTACAAAATTAAAAGTCCTATTGGTAAAATGCAGATATTAGTCTATGGTGCAATAATAAACTCTGATATGGAAAATGGAGCTATTTTATATATAACCTCACCCCTTGACCCTATTGACTCTACTACAGCAATATTAAAAAATCAGTTGATTATTGTCACATTTATTTTACTTCTTCTTGCATTTATCCTTTCCTTCTTTATATCAAGGAAGCTATCAAAACCTATTGAGAAGCTTACTGACTCTGCAAAGCTTCTGGCAGGAGGAAATTACAATGTGATATTCGAGCAGGGCTCATATAGCGAAGTGACAGAGCTTTCAAACACTCTAAACTACGCCACAAGGGAGCTTTCAAAAACCGATCAGCTGAGAAAGGATCTTATAGCCAATATATCGCATGATCTGCGCACCCCACTTACAATGGTTAAAATGTATGCTGAAATGATAAGGGATTTATCCGGTAATAACCCTAAGAAACGTGGTGAGCATATCGATGTTATAATAAACGAAACTGACCGCTTAAGTGACCTTGTAAAGGATATACTGGATCTTTCTAAAATAGAATCAGGAACATCAAAAATGCATTATGAACACTTTGATATATCACAATTGGCAAAAAGCATAATTACCCGTTTTAAGGTGCTTAGCGAACGTGATGGATATATTTTTGATATTGATTGTGATGATGGTATTAATGTAAAAGCTGACGAAAAACGTATTGAGCAGGTTATTTATAATCTTATTGGTAATGCAGTCAATTATACCGGAGACGATAAAAGGGTTACAATACGTTTGAAATCCCAGGAAAATAAAATTCGTTTTGAGGTAATTGACACTGGAAAAGGTATCCCAAAGGAAAAGCTTGAAAGCATATGGGAACGTTATTACAAAGCAAACGAAACCCACAAGCGTGCAGTTATTGGTACAGGTCTTGGACTTTCTATTGTAAAAAATATACTCGAAGCACATAATGCTCATTTTGGCGTAAATAGTACTATTGGTCAAGGCAGTACCTTCTGGTTTGAATTAAATAAGGCACATTAAAAAAATAAATGAGTCAGATTGCGAAGTAATTTTAATTATTTTCTAGGCACTCAATCATGCGCATACTAACTGTATGTAAGTGATTGAGTAACGACGAAAAGAATTAAAAGGACGAGTAAGATGACTTATTTATTTTTTTAATGTGCCTAAGTAAAGTTTAACTACAAGCCTTCAGTTGAGGATTTTATCTCACCTGAAGGCTTTAATCTTTATTGCGTTATATATAGTAACCATGAATTTATATACGAAAATATGTTATTTCTATAGCTTGCACACCTTTTTCATTAACCTTTACATTTCCTATCATAAAACTATCACAATAGGCAGGTAAACTATATACATATCAAAAAGCGAAGGGAGACATTTAGATGTACATTTTAAAAAATGCATTAAAAAGCATATCAAGATCTAAAGGGCGAAATATCCTTATTGGGATAATCGTTGTAATCATTACAGCTTCTAGCTGCATAGCACTATCAATAAATAACTCAGCAAATGAGCTGGTAAAAAATCAAGAGACCTCAACAGAAATAAAAGCATCTCTATCACTTAATAGACAAAAGCTTATGCAGGACACACAATCTAGCGGTGGTGATATGAAAGAAGCAATGGCAAATACACCGAAACTATCAATTGATGATATAAACAAGTATGGTAAATCATCTTATGTAAAGAGTTTTTACTATACTTTATCTGGAACTATAAATTCAAGTAATATAGAAGCATATGAAACAACTACCGATTCATCCAGCACCAGCAGTAATAGTAAATCTGGACAAGCTGGAATGAATGGAGACAGAATACCAAATGTCGGTAGACTTTCAAGAGGAGATTTTAGCATTGTTGGCTACAGTTCTGTATCAGCAATGACTGATTTTATTAATGGTACATGTAAAATAACAAGTGGAGAAATGTTTGAGGATACAAATAAAGGAAAGGTATGCGTTATTACAAAAGAGCTTGCAGCAATAAACAGCCTTTCTGTTGGAAGCAAAATTACCCTTGTAAATCCAAATGATGAAACTCAAAGCTATGAATTTACTGTTGCAGGTATTTATGAGAATTCTTCCTCTGGAGATTTAAATAATCAATTTATGCCAAGTACATCAATGGACCCTGCAAACAAGATTATAACAAGCTATATGGCTCTAAATAATATTGTAACTGCATCTAATACAGCAAGTGACAGTACAGACACAGCAATATCCGCTCAGCTTAATTCAACCTTCATACTTAAGGATGCAAATAGTGTTGACGGTTTTACATCTGATCTATCTAAAATGGGATTAAACAAATATTACACTGTTTCAACAAACCTTGATTCCATTGATCAGAGCTTAACACCATTAAAAAACCTTAGTTCCTTTGCAAGAATATTTTTACTTATAGTATTAGGAATTGGTGGAATTATTCTTGTTATTCTTAATATGATTAACATTCGAGAGAGAAAATATGAAATTGGCGTCCTTACTGCTGTTGGTATGAAAAAGAGTAAGGTTGCACTACAGTTTATTTCAGAACTTTTCATGGTAACATTAATTTCAATAATAATTGGCTCTGCAATGGGTTCTGCAGCATCAGTTCCTACTGCAAATTCACTCCTAAAGAAACAGATAAGTGAACAGCAGACTGTTCAGCAGCAGGTAAATAACAACTTTGGCAGGCCAGGAGGATTTCAAGGTAGTAATCTACAGAATGGATCAATTAGAGGCAGCGAGCAAAGAGGAAACGGTCCAATGGGCGGATTCTTTGGCATGAAACAGAATGTAAGCTATGTTGATCAGATTAATGCTGTTGTTAATGGTACTGTACTTTTAGAGATATTAGGAATAGGTATACTTCTCACATTGTTCAGCAGTACAGTTTCAGTCATATTTATTTCAAGGTATGAACCACTTAAAATACTGAGCAATAGAGCATAAAGGAGGGGAAAAAATGAGTATATTATCAATAGAACATCTTTATTATTCATATGACAACGGTAGAACACCAGTATTAATGGATATTAACTTTGAGTTTGAAAAGGGTAAATCCTATGCAATTGTTGGTAAATCCGGTGCAGGCAAAACCACTCTTCTTTCGTTGATGTCAGGACTTGATACTGCCAGCAGCGGCAAGATTATATACAATGATAAAGATATCAGTAAGATTGATAAATATAAGTATAGAAGCCATAATATAGGTGTTGTGTTCCAGAGCTTTAATCTGCTTCCACACCTAACAGCATTAGAAAATGTAATATTGTCAATGGACATAGCCAGCATTAAGGTCAAGGATAAAAAACAACATGCATTAGAAATGCTTGCAAAGGTCAATATTGATGAAAACAAAGCAAACAGGCGTATACTCAAGCTTTCAGGTGGTGAACAGCAGCGTGTTGCAATTGCAAGGGCATTATCATACGACCCTGATATTATTCTTGCTGATGAACCAACTGGAAATCTTGACGGTGAAACAGAAGGAGATGTTATAAATATATTGAATACCCTTTCAAAGGTTGATAATAAATGTGTTATCATAGTTACACACTCTCCAAGAGTATCCGAAAGCGTTGATATTGTATATGGATTACAACCTATAAATAATAAAAATATTGCAGCATCAATTGCCTAATAAAAATTTCAAGTATATATAAATCAAACAAGCAGGTGTAATGCAACCTGCTTGTTTTGTCTTCAGCATCAACAATTGGGGATATAAAATTCAAATATGACAGGTTATTTTGTTGGTTTGAGGTTTGATTCACGATTTTTTATTGCTCTCATGTCAATCCAGAGCAGCAGCTTTTTCTTTAAATTATGTAAAAACTCCATATTATCACCTCATATTGAATATTAACCATTTATACTATTTTTATTCATGGACAGTAACTATTCAGCTATTAAAATAAATACCTGTATTGCATTATTAGAAGCGATATAATAAAATCAAATAAAGATGATACACAATATTGTTTTAGGGGTTGGTTCAATGATAATAGAGGTAATTCTTGTTATTTTGGTTTTAGCTTTATGCATATTTGTATTTTATAAAAAATACGGCCTGAACAATCAAAACTTTCTTAAATCAGCATTAATACTTTCAATTGCAGCTGTCTCAGGTATTTTTTTATTTAAATATACTGGTATCTCAGGTCTGCCATTTATTATTCTTGCAGTTGTAACGATTAACTTGATATCAAGGTGATATACAAAATATAACTATAAGGACATGCACAGTATTAACTATATTTCACTATTTATAGAATATGAACTGCAATAATTATATTATATATAATGCATATATAAGTCAAAAATTCTATTACATTCTGTCTTTTTAAACATCCTAAGGTCGTACCAATGTAGTAGGGCTGTTTAAAAAAACAAAATGTAAAGAATTTTACGACTTATATACAGTACAATTCTTAAGGATGGTGATTTTATGCCAGGTAGGTATGATCCCAGCAAACGTTTTAAAAAAGTTTGTAGAAATCCGCTAAAGCTAATTATAAGCTATGAGGATGGAAATGGCCTTTATATATTAACTGATGAGAGTAAAATCTATGGAAGAGTTCTTGATATGAAAAACCTCACGCTATTTGATGCAAAATATGTCCTTGCAATACTTAAATACAACCCTATATGGCATAAATACACTGGCAATCAGCAAATACTGCCCGAACTTTTAAAGGATATAAAATATGTATGGGATACTCCACCAAAGCCTGATGGCCCGAATAAACCAAAGGATTTTAAAATTGAAGATTATATTAATAGTTAAAAAAATGGAGCTGTTATCTACAGCTCCATTTTATATATTTTATTATGCTAAACATATTCTATGTTTACTTCCTTACCAAGTTGCCTCATTGTACTTGCAATGTCCTCCAAAATGTTTAGCTTTATACATAGCTCCTTTGGAAAGGAGGGATTCTGGTGGGCTGGATTAACAGCCTTTCCTACAAGCATATTAAGATGTGTACAATCCTTTATTAAAAGCGCGGCAAGTCTGGAAGCACCATCCTTTCCATTTATAAAACTGCTATCATTTTCATATTCCTCATGCTTATGATATTTTTTCAGTTTTTCTAAGGTTTTACTCAAAGTCAATACTCCCTCTGTTACTAAATCAATACCTCTAACTCTCGCTGTAGGGGGAACCTCTGAATCAAGATAATCCATTTCTACAACCAGCTCTTCATTCAACTCTCTTGAAGCAATGTTTCCTGCAGTTCCTCCGCACACAACCTTTTTTCCACAAGATTTCATTAATTTATCTATAACATGCTTATCCTTTCTTCTATCCTCGGGAGGACCGGAAAAAAGGGTTACCACCTCAGGATATCTTGCTTTTATTGCAACAACAGTTGCATCATCCCCTGGCTTTCCCTGATAAAGCTCACTGCATACAGCTAAAAGCTCCTTTGAAATATCTCTTGCACATTTCTGTGATGGTATTAAGGTTTTTAAATACTCCATAACATTTTCCCACTGCCAGCCGAGATTAAGCACATTCCCTGCTCCTGCATGAACAACACCATCACTTACAATTACAAGTCCATCTCCCCAATCAAGATCAAATGCACTTTCCTTAACTTTTTTACCATTTATGCTTATTTCCTTTTGATAAATTTCTGTCTTTTTATTTTCAGCTACAAGGAAGAATGGAGGGTTATCATATTCAGCTATATATACCCTGCCATCATAATGTATCTTAATAATTGTAAAGGTTGAATAAGCAAGTTCTCTAACCTTACATACAGGAAGTGTCTGCATTATGGTGTCAACAGTCTCATATAGTGCTGCACCTTCCTTAAGCATTGTAACAGCAATCTTTGATGTAAGCCCTGCAAGTATATTTGCTTTAACTCCACTGCCCAATCCATCAGATATCACAACTATTACTGCTTCATTGGTTTTTACTATTTCAACCTTGTCCCCACAAAGTTCTTCCCCATACTTGTTAATGCTGCCAAAGGCAGTATCAACGAAAATCTTTATCCCCATCATACTCTTCTCCCATTGCAATTTTCTTTAGCCTTGTTAAAATAACCTTTGTCTCTGCAGTAGTTTCCCCTAAAAGTCCTGCAATCTCCTGTGCTACCCTCATTTGCTTTTCTATAACCCTTTGAGCCGAATTTAGAGTGTTTTCTTTAACCATTAATAGCTCTTTTTTACTTTTTTCTTCCTCAGTTATATCGCTCATTATTGCAAGTATTATATTCTGTTTTTCTATAAAAAGAAGATTTTGAATAACTACAGCATCATACTTTGGATATTCTACCTTTTGCCTGTATATATCAGTTTTCTCCTCCATTACTTTTATAAAATTCCAGTCATCTATAATATCTGAAATAAACTTATCCTTCGCTTCTGATGAAGTAATTTTAAATACTCTTTCTGCAGCAGGATTAAATTCCTTTATTTTTAATTCATTATCAACAATTATTATTATATTTGGAGTGTTTTCAAAAACAACATAATTTATGCTTTCTGCTTTATTTCTCATATATTGAAGACACATCGTTTTTTCAGCCATTCCTTCATATATAGCTTGAGCCTTTTCCCTACAGGTGTTATAACCACAAACCCCACAGTTCATTTCATCCTCCGGCTCAAACTTTCCCATGCTCTGAAGTATCTTCTCGATTTCTTTATCGTTTGCAGTATTTCTTTTTATACTTCTGTCAAAAAACAACTTGGAAAAATTTAAATTTTCATATATTCCATAACCATTTTCTTGTATTTTTTTCTTAGATTTTTGAATATATCTTTTAATTTTCTGCTGTATTTTAAATATATTCTCTCCAGGACATGGCATTCCAGGACCTCCCAAACAGCTTCCCCTGCATACATTAGCTTCAATACATGCTCCTTGAACCTCTCCATTGGTAATAGAATTAAATATAGCAAGGCATTCTTCAATTCCAGATACTCCATAGTAGTCATACTCTAAATTTTCCCCAGAAGTATTAAATGCTTCTAGTACTCCCCCACTTATTGGGAAGATTTTGCCCCCGGAACACGACTGCCTGTCAAAACCTTTTGGTACTAAATTATTAAGCTCAATATTCTCCTCCTTAAACCATTCCTTAAGCTCTTCGAAGGTTAAAACCCAATCTACAATTCCTTCATGTTGAAAATCAACTGCCTCAAATTTTTTCGCAGTGCACGGTCCAATAAAAACTACAGCTGTATCCCCTCCATATGTCTGTTTTAACATCTTTCCATGTGCAATCATTGGTGAAACAACTGGAAGCATATATTCAATAAGATTAGGATAGTATTTTTCAATTAAAAAGTTAACTGACGGGCAGCATGTAGTTATTACATTTTTCATGTTATTTCTTTTAACATAATCAATATACTGCTTTCCTACCAAATCTGCACCTATTGCTGTTTCTTCAATTATTGAGAATCCAAGCTTTTTTAATCCAGATACAACTTGTCCTTCATCATCTGTATCAAAAACGCCTGCAAATGATGGAGCAATACTTGCTGCAACCCTTTTTCCTTCCTTTATTGCCTCCCTAACCTCGTCTACATCGCTTTTTATGTATCTTGCATTTTGGGGACATACAATAAGGCAGTGACCGCATGCAATACACCTTTCCGAATCTATTTCTGCCTGTTCATTTTTTATTTTTATAGCCTTTACAGGGCAGTATCGAAGGCATTTATAGCAGCTTTTACAGTTTGCACTTCTAAAATTAATAAGATTCAATCCACCATCTTCCTCTCAACGTATTTCTTGAAAAAATCCTCAACATTATTACAATCAACAGAAACTACGTCACATTCATCAACTTTTGCTGCAACTGCCTTTGTACACTCCCCAAGGCAAAAGGCAGCCTTTATTTCAACCTTATCCTTTAATCCTCTTGTATCAATAATATTTTGGAGCTCTTTTATAACCTTATTCGCTCCCTTTAGATAACAGGCAGTACCAATACAAACATGAATAACTACCATTTTACCCTCTCCTCTACAAAAGGTGTTATATGTCTCGAATAAATGATTCTACATTGTCGACCCTTAACATTTATGCAAAATCATATTTCTTAATTCTTTAATCGCACAAATTCCAACTAATTCCAGTATATTCCTTTGTGAATAATTTATCAACTATTTGATGTAATCATCTATGCTTTTCTTTTTTGAAGTTTTAATAGAAACCCCTTATCTTTTGTCTATGGTTAAAAAAGCAAAAAAAATAAAGCGGGTATACCGCTTTATTTTATATATTCTATGCGTTTAGCATAAATGCCTTGTACGCTCTGTAAGTCTCGTAGATATCAGCTTTGCTTACTACTTCCCATGGAGCATGCATGCTTAATACAGCAACTCCACAATCAATAACTTCCATGCCATACTCTGCAAGTATATATGCAATTGTTCCGCCGCCGCCTGCATCAACTTTTCCAAGCTCAGCTGTCTGCCACATTACTTCATTTTCATTTAATATTTTTCTAAGCTCTCCTATAAATTCAGGATTAGCATCATTTGAACCGCTCTTTCCTCTTGCTCCAGTATATTTGTTCATAACAATACCTTTTCCAAGGAATGCTCCATTTCTCTTTTCGATAACTCCTGGATAGTTTGGATCATCTGCTGCTGAAACATCAGATGAAAGCATCTTTGAATTTGCTAGGGCTCTTCTTAATTTAAGTTCACTATATTGAGAAGCAAGTTCCATTACCTCAGCAACAACATTCTCAAAGAATCTTGAATGCATACCAGTTGCTCCAACGCTTCCTATTTCTTCTTTGTCAACAAATAGTGCTACACATGTCTTTTCTGGATTTTCAACTTCAAGCATTGCTTCAAGTGATGTATATGCACATACTCTATCATCATGTCCATATGCCATTACCATACTTCTGTCTAATCCTACGTCTCTTGATTTTCCTGCTGGAACTACTTCAAGCTCTGCACTTACAAAATCCTCTTCGTCAATGCCATATTTTTCATTAAGTAATCTTAATATATTAAGCTTAACTCTTTCCTTTGCATCCTTATCACATACAGGAATGCTGCCAAACAATACGTTTAGATCTTCTCCTTCAATTCCCTTAGCAAGAGTTTTTTCCATCTGCTTTGCTGCTAAATGTATTAGAAGATCTGTTATATAAAGTACTGGATCACTTTCATCTTCTCCAATAACAACGTTTACCTTTTCACCATTTTTCTTTACTACTACTCCATGAATCGCAAGTGGAAGAGTAACCCATTGATATTTCTTAATTCCACCATAGTAATGAGTATCAAGCATAGCAAATCCACCATCTTCATATAGTGGGTTTTGCTTTAAATCTATTCTAGGTGAGTCAATATGGGAACCTACTATGTTCATTCCCTTGTCCATTGGCTGCTTGCCTATTACGAAAAGAGCTGCTCCCTTTCCTTTGTTTACTGCATATACCTTATCTCCTGGGTTTAATTTTGTTCCCTTAGCTATAAGCTTGTTTATGTCTACATATCCATTTTTCTCTGCAAGCTTTACAGTTTCATCGCAAGCTTCTCTTTCAGTCTTAGATGAGTCCATATATTTCTTATATCTCTCGGAAAGAGCCATAAGCTTTTCCATTTCACCATCTTTAAGACTATCCCATACAAGTTCATATTTTTTTGTTAGCTTTTCTAGTTCTTTAGTTTCCATAGTAAACCTCCCCCAAAAAATCTATTATATTTTCAATTTTACACCTTTTAATAAAAAAATGAAACTTAAAGCATCTTTTTTATTTTAAAATGACCATAAACTGTTACGATTTTCAGAAGTATTAATAGGGCATTTCTTAACATACATGCTAAGAAATGCCCTATCCTTAATTTTTATGCTCTTTACAGCTGCATCCTTCTCCATGATGATGACTATGATCATGGTCATGACCGCAACCGCAACTGCAGCTATTATCTTTTTCCTTCTTTAACTTTTCATATTCCTCAGGAGTTACAATTTTTACATTTTTAAGCTGTGCTTTAAGACTCTCCTTCATTGAATCAATATAAAGCTTTCTCAATTTCTGCTGCTCATTCTTTTCTTCTTCTGTTAAGCCTTCACTTTTTTGTTTTTTATAAAGTTCATTTATTCTTGCTATTTGTTCCTCAGTAACCATGAAATCATCCTTTCAATTGAATCTTTACTACATATAGATACGCATCAAAACTCTTTAATTTTATCTTTACAAACAGCCCTCTCCCATCAATCATCCAAAGGATGCTTATAAAAATTAAATGCATTAGAATTTTTGCAGCATATATATATTGTAATTATATAAAAAATATTGTTATTAATCCAGTATAATAATGCTAACGATATATTTATTTCATAAAATATAGTATAATGTTAGTTAGTCTATGTTGTTAATATTTGATTTATAAGGAACTATTTATTATATTAGGAGTGATAGCTATGAATAATACAGAATTAAAGGAATTAGTGATACAATATGGTAAAAAATATAAAAATTCAGGTCTTGTTGTAGGAACTTGGGGAAATATCAGCTTAAGAAACGAAGGTAGAATATTCATTACCCCAACCGCTATGGATTATGACTCCTTAACACCTGATGACATTGTTGTTTGTGACATTAATGGAAACATACTTGAAGGCAAAAGAAAACCCTCTACAGAAATTTCAGCACACCTTGCCATATATAATAAGAGACAGGATGTAAACGCTATAATACATACCCACAGCATATATGCCACTGCAATGGCTGCTGCAAGAAAGAATATACCAGCAATTGTTGAAGATATTGCAATGATAATAGGTGGGGAGGTTCCCTGTGCAAAGTATGCTCATCCAGGAACTCCTGAGCTTGGTGAAAATATAATTGAAGTTTTGGAAAATAAGAATGCGGTGCTTCTTGCAAATCACGGCGCCATAGGTATGGGCAGAAATCTTGAAGAAGCTTATTTAGTATGTCAAGTACTAGAAAAAGCAGCAAGAGTTTATATATTTGCATCACAAATTGGAATTCCAAAACCCCTTGCTATTGAGGATGTTGAAAATATGCACAACATATATTTAAATAAATATTCTAGAAATAATAACGATTAATTTAACAAATCAATTTTGATTAAGTGTATTAAATTAAAGCTCCATGCTTTCTAAAACATGGAGCTTTAATTTTTAATTATTTAACTTTGCATAAATCGTTTTTACCTATTATCTATAGAGCTCATCCTTAATATGAATCATACTCTTATCTAGTTTATGAGTAGCATCAACAAACCTTACTATTCCAGTTGAAGATCTCATTACAACAGAATGTGTAACAGCAATGTTCTGCTTGTATGTTACTCCCTTAAGCAGTTCGAAATCAGTTACAGCAGTTGCAGCAAAGTAAACATCATCAGTTTGAATTAAATCATCAGCATTTAATACCCTGTTTACATCATCAATTCCTGCACGCTTACACATTTCAATCTGTTTCTGATTTTCAGGAATAAGCTTAGCTTGTATCTCACCTTTTAAGCATTTTAGTGCCGCAGCTGCTAAAACACCCTCTGGTGCTCCACCTGTACCTAAAAGTAGGTCTACTCCTGTATCCTCAAACACTGTAGAAAGTGCTGCAGCTATATCTCCTTCTCCAAACACCTTTACTCTTGCACCAACTTCTCTGGTTTCATCTATCAAACTCTTATGTCTTGGTCTATCCTGAATCATAACTGTTATTTCAGTTACATCCTTGTTTAAGGCTTCAGCAACATTTTTAATATTTTCCTTAACTGATACATTGATATCAATAGCTCCCTTTGCCCTTGGTCCAACTGCTATCTTCTGCATGTATATCTGAGGAGCTCTGAATATTTTTCCCTTTTCTGCCACAGCTACAGCTGATATGGCATTAGGTCTTCCCTTTGAAACAAGTATTGATCCATCAAGTGGATCTATGGCAACATCAAACTCTCTTTGTCCATCCTGCCACATTCCAACCTTTTCACCGATATATAATATCGGACTTTTATTCAAGTCACACTCACCAATAACAACCTTTCCCTTTATTGGGAGCAAATCAAAAGCATATCTTGCACCATCAACTGCTGCCTTATCAACCTGTTCAATACTTCCCCTGCCTAACAGCTTTGAACATGAAAGTGCTGCTGCTTCTGAAACTCTTACAGTCCCCATAGCTATATCAAAATTTTCCATAAACTAACCTCCACAACCATAATTGCATTTATATTATAACATAGCAGCATAAAAATTTAAATATGATGTACAAATAATTTATTAGATTATTCTATTGTATTTAATAATAGTCATATATGTACTACTGCTAATAATATATAACCATGATAATTATATAGTTAATTTTTATTACTTTTGAATTCAGGCATGAGACCTGCAATTTTCATTTTCGATTATACCTAAAAACAAATCAGGTATAATCAACAAATGATTATACCTGATTGAAGCTTACATTATTCTGCCTGGTAATATCATGTCTACAAGTCCAATAACAAGAGCACCTATTATTGCACCCCAAATGCTTACTGCAACACCTGCTACAAAGAATTGGGTAACATAGATTATAACCGCTGCAATAACAAATCCTAATAACCCTCTTCCAAAAGGGGATGCATCCACCTTGAATAATGCCTCTACTAAGTAATCAATCAAGGCTATAACAACTGCTGCTAGTATTGCTGCCCATATACCTGAGACAAAAAATCCAGGTACAAAGAAACTTACTACTAAAAGAACTATAGCATTAACAATTACCCTTACAAGTAAGGAAAGTAAACCAGGCCTTCTTTCTTCACGGGTATCACCCATAAAATCACCTCCATGTTTATTATTTGTAAGAAATGCTTATTTATACATAAAAAAATGATGCCTGCAGCATCTTGCCACAGGCATCATTATCATTTCTATTTGGTAGTCCTAAGGGGAATCGAACCCCTGTTACCGCCGTGAGAGGGCGGTGTCTTAACCGCTTGACCATAGGACCATATAATTGGTAGTCCTAAGGGGATTCGAACCCCTGTTACCGCCGTGAGAGGGCGGTGTCTTAACCACTTGACCATAGGACCACTGACAATAAATAGTTTACCACGTTTAAAAATTTTGTCAATACTCTGAACCAATAAATATTAAATAAATTTTAATACGCCTTACCTCATAAATGTATCAAAAAATAAAAAACTCCCAACATGCCGTTCAACTGAAATTTCATACCCGCCCTTACAGCAGGTGGGTGTCCCGTAAAAAGGTTCTATCTATCTGCTCATGGCAGACTTGATATCTGCTTTCTAACATAAACTCCCTTATAGAATCTGTCGGTTGAAATTTCAGTATATACGAACATCTCAGGACGTCGTGTTTATATTATATAACATTTTTCTGATATTGTTAAGAGGTATTTTTATCCACATAGGACTTTACCTTATATTAAATCAACAATATAATTATATTCAGGGGGTGGGATTATGGTCTTATACATTATAGATGCCTTTAGCAACAAACCATTCGGAGGAAATCCTGCAGGTGTTGTATTTTACGAAAATATCACTGAAATCGAAATGCAGCTGACTGCCCATGAGTTAGGTTTTTCTGAAACAGCCTTTATTAAGCAGGAATATCCTAATACATTCAATATAAGATTCTTCACACCAAATTCTGAGGTGGATTTATGCGGTCATGCATCAGTTGCATCAATAAAAGCTGCTTTAGATATGTCTCTTGTCAATTATAATAAACCATGTTATATAACGACAAAGGCGGGTATGCTTGAAGTACATATAGAAAATGATTCTATACTGTTAGAACAAGCCTCACCAATATTAGAGGGGATTATAGATGATATTAAAGCCCTCTCTGACATAATGGGAATACATCAAAATGAAGTTGGTGATTTGAAATATAATCTTTTACCTCGTATAGCCTCCACTGGTCTAAAAGATATAATGTTTCCAGTAAAAACACAGAAATCTCTTAATGACATAAATCCTGATTTTAAAAGGCTAGCCAAATATTCAGATGACAAGGGAGTTGTTGGGGTTCATGCTTTCACACTGGAAACTGCCAACTTTACTGCCTGCTGTCGCAACTTTGCACCTCTATATGCAATCGAAGAAGAAGCAGCAACAGGAACCTCAAATGGTGCATTAACATATTATCTTTACACAAATAATGTAATAAAGGATTTTAACCTGGATTATCGTTTTCAGCAGGGTGTTAAAATGATGAGGCCCTCAATAATAACGTCCAGAATTATTAACGATAACAGCATAAAAATACTTGTTGGAGGACCTGCTTCAATATTATCAAAGGGAGAGCTTTTTTTATAATGCTCTCCCCTAATTATTTTTTACATATCTTACTTATATACATCAACAAGCAGTCCTCTTATTTCTTCAATTCTATCTGCAAGTTCAATTGTTTCTCTCTGTTCATCAATAAGCTGTTTTGTCAATTCATCCAGTTTTTTATTAATAACCTCAATTCTAATATGAACACCATAATTAAAGGGACCTGGTTCCTTTCTTAATACATATACATTCTTTAAAATAAAAGAAAGGTATTCCTGTATCCTTTTTCGATATTCCTTGGCATCCTCTACTCCCCTTGTAGAAAGCAGCCTTTTACCGGCCTTCTCTATATCCTCAAGCATCTTTTTTAACCTTTGCTCAGTAAACTCTCTATTAGCCAGATCAAGGGAACTTGAAAACCCACCAGCAGCATTCTGCTTCTCCTGAACCCTTCTCCCCTGTATACTATTCTTCCCATCAATCCTCGATATCTTCATCCCTATTCTCCTTCTATATATCACTACCTATATTATCGTCCATTTTCCCTCTACTCTATATATAATACACTTGTATTTCTAATTAAAACACCCCATAGCTTAAATAAACTATGGGGCGTTAAATACATATTAATTATTTTACGATTGGAGCTGCCTTTTTGATTTCTTCTGGCACTTCCTTGAACTTCTCAAAGTTCTTGTTAAACTTAACTGCAAGTTCATTTGCAAACTTGTAGTAATCATCCTTATTTGCCCATGTATTAATTGGGTTAAGCACTTCTGATGGAACATCTGGGCATGACTTTGGTACAAGTACCTTAAATATTGGATGTTCCTCATATTGAACCTTATCAAGTTCTCCACTTATAGCTGCTGTAACCATTGCTCTTGTATAAGCAAGCTTCATTCTCTTACCAACACCATATGGACCGCCTGCCCATCCAGTATTAACAAGATATACATTTGCATTGTGCTTGTCTATCTTTTGTCCAAGCATATTTGCATAGAAGGATGAATTTCTTGGCATAAAAGGTTCACCAAAGCAAGTTGAGAAGGTTGCCTGTGGCTCTACTATTCCTCTTTCAGTTCCAGCAAGCTTGCTAGTGTATCCTGACATAAAGTGATACATAGCCTGCTCCTTTGTAAGCTTTGAAATAGGTGGTAAAACTCCAAATGCATCTGCTGTTAGGAATACAACAGTCTTTGGATGTCCACCAGTGCCTTCAAGAACTGCACCTGGTATGTAATTAATAGGATATCCAACTCTTGTGTTCTCTGTTAACTTAGCATCACAATAATCTGGTTCTCCATTATCATCAACAACAACGTTTTCAACTACTGAACCAAACTTAATAGCATCCCATATCTGTGGTTCATTTTCCCTTGAAAGATTGATGCATTTTGCATAGCATCCTCCCTCAAAATTGAATACACCATCCTCTGACCAGCCATGTTCATCATCACCGATTAATTTTCTTTGAGGATCTGCAGAAAGAGTAGTCTTTCCTGTTCCAGAAAGTCCAAAGAATAATGCTACATCGCCATCTTTGCCAATGTTTGCTGAACAGTGCATTGGGAATACATTTTTATTTGGAAGAAGGAAATTCATAACTGTAAATATGGATTTTTTCATTTCTCCACAGTACATACTTCCTCCGATAATAACCATCTTCTTCTCAAAGTTTAATATAATAAAGGCTTCTGAATTTGTTTTATCCATCTTTGGACTAGCCTTAAATCCTGGAGCACAAATTACTGTAAACCCAGGAGCAAAATCTTTAAGCTCCTCTTCTGTTGGTCTTATAAATAGCTGATGTACAAATAAATTCTGTGCAGGTAATTCATTTATAAACCTTATTGGAAGTGAATATCTTCTGTCAGCCCCAGCAAATCCATCAAATACATATAAATCCTTATTTTCTAGATATGCTAGAAGTCTTGAGTATATGAAATCAAAACCTTCTTCCTTTATTGGAAGGTTAGTCTTTCCCCAATTGATTTCATTATGGATACTTTCTTGATCAACAATAAATCTGTCATGGGGTGATCTTCCTGTGTACTTACCAGTAGTAACAGATATTGCTCCAGTACTTGTAAGCTTTCCATCTCCCCTTAGAACAGCATGCTCAGTTAATTTGCATGGTGTAAGATTTCTGTAAACATTTTTAAAATTAACAAGACCTAAATTCTCTAAATATAAGTTCAAATCCATTTTTTGAATTTTCCCCCTTCATATTTTCTAAGTTAATTTTACAATTATGAATGAAAAATTGCAAATCTTTTTTAATATTAAATTTTTCATTCATATAATGAAGGGGCCAAATATCTACTTTTTCCTCTCAATTTCATCCATGGCTTCATTTGCCAGTTCATCACATCTGTTATTGTTAGGATTATCTGCATGACCCTTAACTTTTATGAAACTGACATCATGATATTCTGTAAGTTCTATAAGTTTTTCCCATAGTTCTCTATTCTTTACCTCTTCCTTATTCGAGGTTTTCCAACCATTTTTTCTCCACTTTTCTATCCATTTCTGGTTGAACGCATTGACAAGATATGCTGAATCGCTATAGAGCTTTACACTGCATGGTTCTTTTAACAATGAAAGAGCCTCAATTGCTGCTGTCATCTCCATTATATTATTTGTTGTATTCTCAAATCCTTTCTTTATCTCCTTTACCTTATCACCATACATCAATATAGCCCCGTAGCCTCCTAAAGCCATATCCTTTCCATTGCCTCTGCATCCACCATCGGTGTATATTGTTACTTCCTTTCTCATCCTTACCTCTCCTCAAACAAAGAATATATTCTATATGTTTCGCACAAATGATTCTATATTGCTCAATCCAAACATTTATACGAAATCATATTACTTGATTCATTAATCGCACAACACCCAATATAAAATCTTTATTGCGATTAATATACCATTATTAATAGTTGTTTCTTAATTATACAACATTTTAGTGCATTCTCATAAATAACAATTAAATAAATTATAACATTAAATAACATGGAAATTGTTATGTAATAAATTTTACTTTTTTCATTCATCCCATATATAATATATTATGTTAACTTGATATACAGTTTTATTACTTCACTAATTACTTCTACTGAAATCACAACTTTAAATTTAGACATAAACTCATTATTTAGCATTATTTATATTACACATATTTGAATAACTTTTTTAAGATAAATAAATACAAAACTCATTGATTGGGGGGAATAGAATGAATAGATCAAATAAGCTTAAAATAGCTATTCCATTTGTTATACTTCTTATTGTTATGGCAGTTACTCTAAACTATAGAAGTTCCTTTGAAAAGAAGAACAACATGCCATATAAAACATTTATTCAGGAAGTTGATAAAGGGAATGTAGCAGAGGTATATGTTTCCACTAAGGAAAACATAAAAGTAAAAATGAAGGATGGAAAAACATTATATACACAAAACCCCAGAACAGATAACTTCAAGGAACTACTTCTTTTGAAGGGAATTGATGTTCACGAGGGGGATGGTGTTAATCCAATTGAAGCAGTACCACTTTCAATAGTATTTTTTTCATCCATCTCATTAGCTGTATATTTTATAGTAAAGGGACGTAGAGGTAATTCTGGAGCATTTAAGCTTGCTTCAATTGACACTACTCCAGAAAAGAATACTGGAATCAAATTTTGTGATATTGCAGGAAACGAAGAAGCAAAGGAAAACATCAAAGAGTTAGTTGACTTTATAAAGAATCCTGAAAAATACACACACTATAATGCAAGAATGCCAAGAGGAGTTATATTGTATGGTCCTCCGGGAACAGGTAAGACTCTTATGGCAAAAGCATTAGCAGCTGAAGCTGGTGTACCATTCTATGCTGTAAATGGTTCAGATTTTGTTCAGATTTATGTAGGTGTAGGTGCTGGAAGAATAAGAGATCTTTTTAAGAAGGCAAGAGAAAAGGGAAAGGCAGTTATTTTTATAGATGAAATAGATGCCATAGGAAAGAAAAGAAGCAACCGTGCTGATGGTGGTTCCGATGAAAGAGATCAAACCCTAAATGCCCTTCTTTCAGAAATGTCTGGATTTAAAGAAAATCAAGGAATAATAGTACTTGCAGCAACTAACAGACTGGACACACTTGACGAGGCATTATTACGTCCAGGAAGATTTGACAGACACATAGAGGTTGGTCTTCCAGATGTTAGAGCAAGACATAGAATATTAAAGCTATATGCAGAAAACAAACCAATGGCTTCTGATGTGAATCTTGAAAAGCTTGCACACATGACAGTTTACTTTTCAGGAGCAAAGCTTGAAAACCTGATGAATGAAGCCGCTATAATAGCAGCAAGAAATGAATCCTCATATATAACAATGGAGCATTTAGATAAAGCCTATGGAATAGTAATGGCTGGAGATGAAAAAAAGGATAGAAGCTATATAAAGGATTCTGACAGGGCTATTACAGCTTATCACGAGGCAGGACATGCTCTTGTTTCAAAGCTTGTTTCACCTGAAAATATAGTTAGAAAGGTTACAATCATTCCTAGCACAAAGGGTGCAGGAGGATATACATTAAACATTCCTCCAGATAGAATGTATAACACAAAACAACAGCTTTTAAATAGAATAAAGGTTGGTCTTGGAGGAAGAGCTGCCGAAGAAATAATATTTGGTAAAGACAACATAACAACCGGCGCATTTGGGGATATAGAAAATGTAACCAATGTGCTTGTTGCAATGATAAAAAACTATGGAATGTTTGAAAGTACTGGATTACTAAACTACACTCTTCTTGCAAACGAAGGTCTTTTAAATCCAACAGATATTATGAAGCTATGCAGCGATACTATTCAAAATCTTTATGATGAAGTTAAAGAACTCCTTATTTCAAATAAGGATAAGCTTGATAGAATTACTGAAGCCCTTCTTGATAAGGAAACTATATTCGATGATGAAATAGATGAACTATTTGCAGCATAAGCCAGAATATTAAAAGTGCCAGACATATGTCTGGCACTTGGATTATATGCAAGTTAGTGTTCCAACTCACCTATATTTCCATTATTATTGGCAATATCATTGGTTTTCTTTTTGTTTTTTCATATAGGAATTCCCTTAGGTCATCCTTTATATTTGACTTTAAAGTTGCCCATTCTGTTATCTGGTTTCCAAGGCATCTTTCAAGTGCAGCTTTTACTATGTTTTTAGCATCTTCCATTAAATCTTCGGATTCTCTTACATATACAAATCCCCTGGATATTATATCTGGACCAGCTATTATGCTGCCAGTTTCCTTCTCTATTGTAACAACAACAGTTAATATACCATCCTGGGATAAATGCTTTCTATCTCTTAATACAATGTTTCCAACGTCTCCTACTCCAAGTCCATCTACAAGCACCTGTCCTGCAGTAACATTTCCTGCAATTTTGGCACTATCTTTTGAAACCTCTAGAACCTGGCCTATATCAGTAATGAATATCCTTGATTCATCCATACCAAGCTTCTGCGCTAGTATTGAATGCTGCTTTAAATGTCTGTATTCACCATGTACAGGCATGAAGTATTTAGGCTTTATAAGGTTATGAATAAGCTTAAGCTCCTCCTGCCTTGCATGACCTGATACATGCACTTCTGCAAGGGATTCATATATTACATTTGCACCTTTCTTGAAAAGCTGGTTAATAACCCTTGATATAAGCTTTTCATTTCCTGGTATAGGTGTAGCTGAAATAATTACAAGGTCATCCTTTCTTATTTCAACCTTTTTATGCTCTGATATAGACATTCTTGCAAGGGCTGACATTGGTTCTCCCTGGCTTCCTGTGGTTATTATAACGATTTTGCTGTCCGGATATTTATCAATATCGTTTATATCCACAAGCAGTCCATCTGGTATATTAAGGTATCCAAGAGTTACTGCAACTTCAGCAATATTTTCTATGCTTCTGCCGCATATTGCTACTCTTTTATTATACTTATGAGCAGCGTTTATTATCTGCTGTACTCTGTGTATATTTGATGCGAAGGTGGCAACTATTATTCTACTCTTTGCATCACTAAATATCTTTTCAAATGTTTCACCAACAGTTCTTTCTGACATAGTATATCCTGGGCGCTCAACATTTGTACTGTCAGCAAGCATCAAAAGAACTCCCTTGTTTCCAAGCTCTGCAAGTCTTGCAAAATCCATAACCACTCCATCTATTGGCGTATAATCCACTTTAAAATCCCCTGTATGAACTATTACACCCACTGGAGTATGAACTGCAAGGGAACATGAATCTGCAATGCTGTGGCTATTTCTTATAAATTCAACCTTTATATCTTCAAATGTAATGGTATCCTTAGGTTGAACAACCTTAAGTTCACATTCTGACAATAACCCATGCTCCTTAAGCTTTGTTTCAACAATTCCAAGAGTCAGTCTTGTTCCATAAATCGGTACATTCATCTGCTTTAATATATAAGGCAGTGCACCTATATGGTCTTCATGTCCATGTGTTAAAACAATTCCCTTAACCTTATCCTTGTTTTTTAATAAATATGCTATATCAGGTATAACTATATCAATTCCGAACATTTCTTCTTCAGGGAACATAAGTCCGCAATCTATAACTATAATTTCATTTTTATATTCTATTACGGTCATATTCTTCCCTATTTCATTAACCCCACCAAGGGGTATAACCTTAATCTTATCTTTTTTCGTCAAGCAAACTTTACCTCCTTATTTAAATTGAAACCCGAACATTGCCAATATTAATATTATACTTTATTATTACCACTATTATCAACTTTAATTTATTTAGTTCTAATAGTTACATTCCCTTGTTCCTGCATTTATTGCAATATCCAAAAAATTTAACACTATGATTCGTTATATTAAAATCATATTTGTCCTCTATTTTTTTCTCTAGATCATCTAGAAGGTCACCTTCAACCTCTTCAACACTTCCACAGGTTAGACATACTAAATGATGATGCTGATGGTCCTCGTCCTTATGTACCAGTTCATATCTATTACAGCCATCATCAAAATTCATTCTGCAAATTACTCCCATTTTCTCTAAGAGTTGAAGGGTTCTATATACAGTTGCAAGTCCTATCTCAGGGCATCCTTTTTTTACGATATCATATATCTCCTCTGTTGATAGATGCTTCCCTTCATTATCTATAACAACGTCAAGAACTGCTCTCCTCTGTGGAGTAAGCTTATATCCCTGTCCCTTTAACTGCTCCTTGAGCTTATCAGTTTCTTCCCTTGAAATAGTACCCATAAAAACACCTCGTATAATAATATTATGTTAATTCTACATACTTTTGTCATTATTGTCAAGAGACTTTCATTTGATAAAAGGTATCAATGTATATTTAAAAAAATACGGGTATTTCTTCTTTCAGGGTAACCTCATCTATTTTAATCGAACATTTATATGCTTTAACTATAACTCCACTTTCCTTTGCTATTTTAAGCTTTTCTCCAAATTCTCTATCTATTTTATAATTTGGGGTGAATTTTTCCACATAATCCAGAAAGGAGAGGATTACAATTGCTGAATTATATCCATCATTTAGCGCCTTAATAAGTTCGTCTATGTGTCTTCTCCCCCTTTCCGTCGGAGCATCTGGAAACATTACAATTCCATCCTCCTCATAGGTAGCACATTTAACCTCAACAAATGTATTATTAATACCTTCAATAAAGAAGTCAATTCTGCTGTCATGAAATGCTACCTCCCTTTTAACATCACCATTCAGCCATGGAATTCTCCCATCTCTAACAGCTTCCTCAAATACTCTATTTGCAAGAATTGAGTCTATACAAATGAGATGATCGTTTTTTATAACAAAAAACATAGAATATTTAGTTTTTCTTTTTTCGTTATTGGACTTTTTAAGTATAACCTCCGTTCCTTTAAAAAGCATCTCCTTCATTCTTCCTGTGTTAGGCACATGTACAAGCTCCTCTTTTCCATCAATTAATACAAGTGCCTCAAATCTATTTATTCGCTCTATAAGGAACCCCTTAACCATTTCTCCTTTTATATTCAAAACCTATCCCCCCTCGACATTAATCATAAGTAAAATTCATTATCCTCCCAGTGTTACATCAACTGTATTATACCACTCCAGTGCATTGTAAATATGATCTGGTTTAAAATCAGGCCAATAGTCATCCAATACATAAAAATCTGCATAAACTGATTGAATAGGAAGGAATCCACTTAGCCTCCTTCTACCACCCCATCTAATTATTAAATCAATTCGTGAAATATCCTTTGATTTTATATTTGTAATTATACTTTTCCTGCTTTTCATTCTTCCTTCTATAACATTTCCGAGATCCCACTCCCAACCATAGTTTACAAGAAAGTTAACCTTTATATTGCCATTTCCAAACTTCTGCCTTGTTGTAAAGGGAAGAAGTTCCTTGGGAAACATTTCAGATTCATAATTTCCTATTACAAGAAGCGCAGCATCCTCCTTTGAGAGAATATTAACAGCATCTATACATGATTTTGTAAATGCTTCTCTTTGTACAGTCGGTCTTTTTGTATTATCTGTTGTAAAACCATAGTATGTTATTTCCTTTACTCCAAGCAAGCTGCAGATCCTAAAAAGTTCAACACCTGGGTCAAGGCCGCATTGATATCCCATTTCCTTTGACATTCCCCTTTTTTCAGCCCACCTTCTATTTCCGTCCGGAATTATTCCAATATGTTCTGGAATTCTCATACCTGCAAAACACCTCCAAATACCTGTATATATTGTTTCCAAATATAGCAGAAATAATTTAGGCGTATTAAAGGAAATAACAAGTTAAAGATTTTGAGGATATTTTGCGTCAGACGAGGAAATGAAAGCTCAAGCTATATATAACGCAATAAAGATTTTACATTAAGGTATTTATTGCGTTATATGAATTTCGGAAAATATTTCGCATAAATGATTTTTAAAAAATGTAAAATCATTTATGCGAAATATATAGTTGGGTTAACTTAAGCTTTCATTGACGAAGTATGACACAAAATAGACCAAAATATTGACTTGTTATTTTCTTTAATACGCCTTATAGCGTAATGCAAAAAATAACAAACCCCTATGCAAACTGCATAGGGGAGCAAACTGTCTAATTATTCTTCATCATCCTCAAGAATCTCTTCATCCTCTTCTGATTCAAGCCATTCTTCATAAACTTCTGCTACCTTGTCAAATTCATCATCGTCATCTATAGTTGTTAATACATCTTCTCCAGCTTCATTTGTAACAAGCTTTAATACTATTGCATCTTCTTCTTCTGATTCTACTGGATAAAGAACATAGTATTCATTTTCTTCAACCTCTAAAACTGTAACGACTTCGAACTTAGTCTCTTCTCCGTTCTCATCAGATAAAACAATTATGTTTTCATTATTTTCCATATAAACACCTCTATTCATAATTATAATGTAATTGTATAGGTAAGAATTGTCCTTGTCAACATTTATTTGCCATTCTGTCAAGATAGCTTTGGAGTATATAAGTTGCAGCTATGGTGTCAATTACAGTCTTCCTTTTTTTCCTTGAAACATCGGCTTCAATAAGTATTCTTTCAGCAGCAACAGTCGTTAATCTCTCGTCTTGATATATGATTTCAATATCTATGCTTTCCTTTATTTTGTCACAGAATACCATTACCTTTTCACTGCGCGGACCCAATGTATTATTCATATTTTTAGGAAGACCCGAAACAATCTTTTCTACCTTGTATTCATCTATTAATGCCTTTATCTCAGCTATATCAGCTTTATTATTTGTTCTTCTTATGGTTTTTATACCCTGTGCAGTCCATCCTAGAGGATCACTTATTGCTACTCCTATTGTTTTATCACCTATATCGAGTCCCATCACTCTCATATATAACCTCCTAAACTATTTTTATACAAAACTCAGGACAATATGCCGAACAATACCCACATAAGAGGCATTTTTTTTCATCTACAACAGCCCTGTTATTCTCTATTCTTAAAGCCCCGTTTTTACAAGCCTTAACACAGCATCCACATGCCTGGCACCAATCATCTATATGAAGCCTTTTTTCTCTCATTCTAAGTCTCATAGAAATATCTTTATCTATTTCTCTTCCCTCAAATCTTGCAACATTTGCCTCAACTTCATCTATTGACTGCATTCCAACTGCTATTGAATGTATGTTTCTATTATTTAAAACAAAATCAAAACATTCATTAATATATTCAGGTGTACCTGTAGAAAAATTTCCACCACCAAGGGGTTTCATTGCATATACACCCTTACCACAGCCTGCTGCTCTTTCAACAGCCTTGAGCATATCATCTATGTTTCCATCCAATATGCCCAATCCTTTTATATTGACAATTGGGAATATAATATCAACTATATCCATCTTGCATATTTCATTTACAACTTCAATAGCATGGGTAGATATACCAATTGCTTCTATTATTCCTTGTTTTTTTGCATCCTGCAGATATCTTAGGGCATCTCCATGCCCCTTAAGTGTATACTTGCTTTCCTGTTCATGAAGAGAAAATATACCTATTTTTTTCACTCCAAGCTCATCTAATGCTTCCTGTACGCTTTCTCTCATACCCTCATATGTGTAATCATAGGATTTAGTTGAAATCACTATATCCTTATTTTTACTGATCTCAAAAGCTCGTTTTATATATGGATAGGTTTTATAAAGCTTCGCTGTATCAATAAAATTAACACCTAAATCAAAGGCTCTTGCAATAATCCTTGCTCCTTCCTCAACTGGAAGGTTAGCTTGAAGCGGTCCCACAGTAAGCCCCCCAAAACATAACCTTGATACCTTAAGGTTTGATTTTCCAAGATAAACGTATTCCATTAAATATTCCCCCAAATTTATATAATCTATATATTTCGCATAAATGATTTTACATTTTTAAAAATCATTTATGCGAAATATTTTCCGAAATTCATATAATGCAATAAATACCTTAATGTAAAATCTTTATTGCGTTATATATAATGATAAATTCTCCTAAAACCCTATTCTGTAATAGCATAATGTGCACTAAATATAAATCAAAAATTCTATTACCTTTTGTCTTTTTAAACATCCTAAGGTCGGACCAATACTGTAGGGCTGTTTAAAAAAACAAAAGGTAAAGAATTTTACAATTTATATATAGAAGCAATATTATAAAAAAGATAATTTATATATACAGCCATCAAAATCGCACATGCAACTATACCAGAATCATTAAAAATAGTTACCAGCACACATGTAAGCAAAAACTTTTTTATTTCTTTGCTCCAGTTTATCTTTTTCCTCAAGAATATATATAAATATGTAAAAATCCATATTATACTCAATTCTGTCCATAAATTTATTTTCAGTAATTTAAACATTGTTGACAGCTTGCTTTTAATAATATCAAATGTATATTCAAAATTCCCTGAAAGTGCATTCTTAAAAAATGCTCCTATATGGTTTGAAGAACTCAATATAATTATAATTGAAAATACTAAAATAAAAAGTACAATAATTATTGGTGAATTGATAATCAGCAGTACAAATGTTGTTAAAAATCCCCCAAAATTACTTCCTCCATTATTATAAATCAAAAGTAAGGAATTTAAAAACCACAAAGCCCATGAATATTTGTTTTCTTTTTCTGAGATTATAATCAAGCTGTAGGCAAGTATTATGCCCAAATACTCATTTCCTATACCATAAAATCTTGCTCCAAGCGCTGGTTCATAACTCAGCAGGGAATTTTTAAGAAGGACATTACTTCCCAATGCATCTAAATATATAATTATAAGGAAAGCTGCTGAAGCTTTTAAAATACTTATTCTTTTTTTAGAAACTGCAATAGCCGCGCAAAACACTGCAATAAAAGCTACTTTCAAAGCTATACTATCAATTCTTAACACCGGCTCAATAAGAACTGCCAGAGGTATAAAAAGCACAAATCTCGAAAAAAAATAAATCCATCTTTTATTTTTAATTTGAAGCAATATTATATTCAGCATAGCCGAGACACCCATAAAATAGGCATATCCAGTTAAAAATACTCTTTTGTCCTTTAATCCCTGAATTCTTTTACTATATATTTTTTCTATGTTTTCTTTAACTATTTTAACATTTTCAAATTTTCCACCCATTAAAGAAGCTGCATTGGAATAATCCAATATTCCTGCATTCCTGGTGGTATCAGAATAAAAGGTTCCTTTGTTTATTGCATCATAATAAATAAAAGGCATTAAATATCTATCATAAGTTTTTCTTGAATTTCTAACCCATGAACATATTATTATGCTGTTTCTGCTCTTTTCTAATCCATTATCAATTATTGATTCAAGTTCACCGATACTCTTTAAATGATAAATATTAATTTTTTCACCTTTATTATTTTCAAAGGGAGAAGTTTGTCCTTCTAATAAAACTTTAGACGGCACATAAAAAGTGCCGTCTTTATCAACACAACCATATATATTGGGATTGTCCACAACCATATCTCCATTGCAAACAGGAACATCTTTATCCAAAAGCTTTGCTGGTCTACCAAGAGCGATACCTTTAAAAAAGGCAAACTCACCAACTCCACTTCTTTGTATTAAGAGACCCTTTACTGCTGATTCAGCAAATCTTTTAAGGCTTACAGAACTATATAAATCTTTATAGGAAAGATCTTCAATAAAAATGATATCCCTCTCCGTTGCTTTTACAGGCATACAAAGAAACATAAACAGCAAAAATACGAAGGCTGCCTTCTTAAGCAAGTTTTACACCTACTTTTCACCAAGATAGCTCTTTAAAAGTTCCTCAAGTATTTCATCTCTTTCAAGCTTTCTAATCATTGACCTTGCATTTTTATGATTGGTTATATATGTAGGGTCACCGGATAATATATATCCAACAAGCTGATTGATTGGATTATATCCCTTTTCTTTTAAAGCTTCATATACTTCCTTAAGTATATCACTAGTCTTTAATCCTCCATCAATCTGAAATTTAAACTGCATTGTACCTTCATGGCGTTCGTTCATACAAACAACCCTCTTTCACTTATAGTATGTCAACATAAATATACCACTTAATTTAACTAAAATCAAATATTACATTTCTATATTAAAAACAACTTTTATAAATAAAAGCACCAGAAAAAACTTTTTCTGGCACCTTTATAATTCTTATTTAATCATACCCTCAATTAATCCATAAACTGCTTCAAGGGCATCCTTTACCTTAGTTTTGTCTTTTCCACCAGCTTGAGCCATGTCTGGTCTTCCACCGCCACCGCCGCCAGCGATTTTAGCAATTTCTCTTACTATATTTCCTGAATGAGCTCCAGCTGCAACAGCATCCTTGCTTGCCATTGTTATAAAGGTTACTTTATCATCCTTTGTTGAAGCCAAGACTACAACTGACTTACCAAGCTTATCCCTTAGCCTGTCACCAAGTTCTCTCATGCCGTCAACATCTGAATCAACAATTGAGCTTACAACCTTTACACCCTTTATTTCCTTTGCACTGTTTATAATATCATCTGCTGCACCTGCTGCAAGCTTCGATTTTAATTCCTCTATTTCCTTGTCCTTTTCCCTAATTTCATTTGTCATGTGCTCTATTCTTCTTACTACATCCTTGTTTGATGTTTTAAGCATTGAAGAAACACCAGATAGAATATTCTCAACTTCTTCAATGTAGTGTAGGGCACCCTTTCCAGTAACAGCTTCTATTCTTCTAACTCCTGCTGCTACTCCTCCTTCAGAGATAATCTTAAACATACCAATTGATGCAGTATTTCTAACATGGGTTCCTCCACAGAGCTCCATACTGAAATCTCCTGCTTTTACTACTCTAACTACAGAGCCATATTTCTCTCCAAATAGGGCAGTAGCTCCCATCTTTCTTGCTTCATCTATTGATGTCTCAACAGTAGTAACATCAGCAGCTTCCATAATCATATCGTTTACGATGTTCTCTACTCTTTTTAAATCCTCACTGGATATTCCTTCAAAATGAGTAAAGTCAAATCTTAGTCTATCCTGAGCAACAAGAGACCCTGACTGTTCTACATGGTTTCCAAGTACCCTTCTCAATGCTGATTGAAGAAGGTGTGTAGCTGTATGATTTTTTTCTATATCCTTTCTTCTATTAATATCAACAATGCTCTTTACCTCATCTGAAACCTCTACTGCTCCAAGAATTACCTTTCCTATATGAATTACCTTTCCATTTGGAGTCTTCTTGCAGTCCTCTATTTCAACCTTAAAGCCATTTCCTTCAATTGTACCCTTATCGCCTAACTGTCCTCCCATTTCAGCATAGAAGGATGTTTTATTAAGGATAATTGATACATCGTCTCCCTCCTGAGCAGACTTTACAGTTTCTCCATCCTTAACTATAACGAGTACCTTTCCACTGCTAGTTGTTTCTCCATATCCAAGAAATTCTGTTGATATATCTGTTGAAAGGGTTGAATATACATCTATATCCCTTCCCATATAGTTTGTTTCTCCCCTTGCAGCTCTAGCTCTTTCTCTTTGCTCCTTCATTTCCTTATTGAAGCCTTCCATATCAATATCCATTCCCTGCTCCTGGAGTATTTCCTGAGTCAATTCTATTGGGAAGCCATATGTGTCATACAGCTTGAATGCTTTATCTCCTGTTAGTATATTTTTGCTTTCAGCCTTCAATTCATCAATATACTGGTTTAATATTACTATTCCCTGATCTATTGTCTCATCAAATCTTTCTTCTTCAAGCTTTATAACCTTCTTAATATAATCCTTTTTCTCAAAAAGCTCTGGATATGCATTTTTTGAATTCTCTATAACTACATCGCATAATTTGAATAAGAATGCTCCTTCAATTCCAAGGGTCTTTCCATGTCTTGCAGCTCTTCTTAAAAGTCTTCTTAAAACATATCCTCTTCCTTCATTGGATGGAAGTATTCCATCACTAACCATAAAAGAAACACTTCTTATATGGTCAGTTATTAACCTTAAGGATATATCACACTTATGATCTTTACCATACTCAACTTTAGCCACACTGCTAACTTCATTAAGAATATTCCTAATAGTATCAACCTCAAATATTGAGTTAACTCTCTGCATTACTGTAGCTAATCTTTCAAGGCCCATTCCCGTATCGATGTTTGGATTCTTAAGCCTGTTGTAGTTTCCTTCTTCATCCTTATCAAACTGTGTAAACACAAGATTCCAAACCTCAACAATTTTATCCTCATCGGAAGCCTTAACAAATTCTTCAGCAGTATTTACCTTTCCATTTCCTCTATCAAAATGTATTTCTGAACATGGTCCGCATGGTCCAAGTCCATGTTCCCAGAAATTATCCTTTTTTCCAAGTCTGAATATCCTGGATGGATTTATATCAGTTTCTTTTGTCCAAATATCATATGCTTCATCATCATCAAGATAGATAGTTGCATAAAGTCTATCCTTTGGAATCTCCATAACATTTGTTATAAATTCCCATGCCCATGGAATAGCTTCCTTCTTAAAATAATCTCCAAAGGAAAAGTTTCCAAGCATCTCAAAGAAAGTTCCGTGTCTTGATGTCTTTCCAACGTTTTCAATATCACCAGTTCTTATACATTTCTGACATGTTGTCATCCTTCTTCTTGGAGGTTCCTCCTGTCCTGTAAAGTATGCTTTTAATGGTGCCATTCCTGCATTTATTAAAAGTAAGCTTTTATCATTTCGAGGAACAAGTGGAAAGCTTTTTGCCCTTAAATGGCCTTTGCTTTCAAAGAAAGAAAGATATTTTTCACGAATTTCGTTCAAACCCAACTTTTCCATAATATACCTCCTACAATTGAAATCTCATAAAATATAAAAAGCCCTCGTCCCAAAAGGGACGAAGGCTGAATCTCCGCGGTACCACCCAAATTACCAAAAGGTCACTTGATGCATATAACGGATGCCTCCGCCGCTGCCTACTATATTTCAACAGGGTACTCCAGGACTGCTTCCCAACTTCCTTCTAAAGGCTTTCACCAACCGCCTTCTCTCTTAAGCAAGGATAGTAAGTACTCCTTCCCTTCACAGTATTTAACTTTTAATTATTATACAAAAGCTATTGATAATTGTCAACTACTATATATAAATCGTAAAATTCTTTACATTTTGTTTTTTTAAACAGCCCTACAGTATTGGTCCGACCTTAGGATGTTTAAAAAGACAAAATGTAATAGAATTTTTGATTTATATTTAGTAGAGTTTTTTAGCAGCATATGCATATAAAACCTTTATTACACCTGCTGCAGGGACTGATAATAAAAGGCCCCAGCCTCCAAAATATTTTCCTCCAAGTATTATTATTATCATTATGTAAACTGGATGTATGCCAATACTATCTCCCATAAGCTTTGGAGCTATTACTGAGCTTTCAAACTGTTGTATTATTATGAATGCTGCTGTCACTCCTATAGCCTTGCCAAAGGAATCTGAAAGAGCAGCAAATAGTGCAGGAATATATCCAATAACAGGTCCAAAGTATGGAATCAAATTTGTTATTCCATTTATAAATGCAATTATAACAGCAAATCTTACCCTTAATATAAGCATGGCGACAAAGGTTAGAAGGGATATTATTATGGATAAAATAAGTTGACTTCTTATAAAGGAACCAAGCACCATATCAATCTTAACCCATAACCCAGACATTTTTTCTCTCAGCTCCGGGGAGAATAAACCCTTTATGGTATTTATAAAGTGTTCCTTATCCATAAGAAAGTAGTAAACAAACACTGGAACAAGTGTATATGCTGGTATCTCCATTGTAAATCTAATCAGTTCATTAAAAAAATTATTAAGTCCCTTCATAAGACCATTTTGCAGCTTTACTATACTGCTGTCCAACACATTTTTAAGATAATATGGAAGACTGTTATATCCAATTTTCTCTATATAAATCGAAAGCTTGGTTTTGTAGACATCAGCATTGCCTAATATACCTAGAACATCCTTTATAATACCAGGTATTATATAGAATATCCCAATAGCAAAGAACATGATTAAAATTAAAATTGATATTAGAACAGCACATCTCTTTTTTAATCCCTTTCGCTCCATAAGCTTAACCAGAGGATTTAATAAATAAGCAGTGATTAGCGATAGCATAATAGGTTTTATAACACTTCTTGATATATATAGAATCATTAAAAATATAACTACCATTAATACCCTTAGTACATTTTTTAAGCCGCTTTTCTCCATACACTCATCCTCTTAAAAGTCTTTTTAATAATATTTCATTTACAATATTTGTTTCACTCTCTTGAACTATTATTTTGTCCTTTTCAAATACTGCTTTCTCATCTATGATTACAACCCTTCTCCCATCAACAACATCATCTACAAACCCCCTTGATACTATTATCGCTCTTATTCTTCCTGTTTCCTCCTCAATTATTACATCTACCAAATCCCCTATTTTTTCATTGGTTGGATATACTATTTCTTTCCCAAAATAATTTCCTGCTGCAGAATGTTCAACTCCATCAATTTCATCTCTTTTTACAGCAATTATTTCTCCAGTAAACATTATTTTTTCACCAAAGCTTTTTATTTTCCAAAATGGTATCAATGCACAGGATGAGATAATTCCATTTATAGTGATTAATAATGAACATACCTTTAAAAGTTTTATATTTAATAAGCAATCTTCAACTACTCCATTTATACTCTCATCTTCATTTACTATAAGTGCTCCTTTTATTCCTGTATATTTTATCATAACAGCCCCACTCTCCTAATTATATGAAATATAACCCAATTGTTATTTTATTACATTTCTGCTATATTATATTTGGTGATGATATGTTTAGAAAATATATAAACCTTACTATTTTCTTTATTATTTGCATTGTTCCATTGATTATTACACCATGGAGAATAGATTATTACTATTATCCTAAATTAATCACATTGTACATATTAACAGCAGTAATATTTATTTTATTTATACTTTCATATAAAAATATGAGTTTTAAAATAACACCAGTTTATATGGTTTTATTTTCATTTTTATTTATGGTTATTATATCAACTATTACATCTATTTCCACAAGCAGATCAATTATTGGTAGGAAGTATAGATATGATGGACTTCTTACAACGATTTGCTATATTATATTATTTTTCGTTTCCTCAAAATTTTATAATTTCTCAAAATCCCATGTAAAAGCGGTCATTATATCTTCAACATTAATATCAATCTATGGTATTCTTCAATATTTTGGTGCAGATCCTATTCCAGTTGATTCTATTAGGGTTTCCTGGCAGAGATATGTATATTCAACAATAGGCAATCCAAATTTTCTTTCAAGCTACCTTATTCTTTTTTTGCCAGTAAATGTTTCATACTTTATATATACCGGAAGCATATCTGGTCTTATATCCTCATGCATTCTCTTTTCAACCCTAATTCTAACTAAAACAAGAAGTGGATGGGTTGGATTTATATTTTCCTTTTTCTTATTGGTTTATTTTATGGCTAAAAAGCATAATAAATATATTTTAAAAAATACTATAGTGTCATTTTTGCTATTTTCAATAATTGCACTCTCTATTAACACTTTAAGTGACAATTACTTCAGCCATAGGTTTCAAAGCATATTTAAAGATACAAAAACTGTTATTAACCATGAAAAGTTATATGAATATGCTGGCTCCTCGAGGATATTTATTTGGAAAAGAGTAATTAAGCTTATAGAAAAAAGTCCAATGATTGGATATGGGCCTGATACTCTTGATATTGTATTTATGACTGAGTATAAAAATGAAATACCCAGGTTCTTTAGGGCATTAACTGTTGATAAAGCCCATAATGAATTCTTGCAAATTGCTTTTAACAGCGGTATACCAACGCTTGTTTTGTATGCCCTATTTATCTTTATGCTATCATCAAATTCATTTAAAAATTATAATAAAAATATCCTGATTCCACCACTTATATGCAGTGTATCAGGATATATAGTACAATCATTCTTTAACATCAGTGTCGTATCTACAGCACCAGTTTACTGGGTTATACTAGGAATACTTTATGGATTATCTTGTGATGCATATATAAAAACTTAATCCATTATTTCCTTTATAATTCCTCCACCAACCACAACATCGCCCTGATAAAATACAACAGACTGTCCCTTAGTTATAGCTCTCTGCGGTGTATCAAACTTTACCATAACACCATTCTTATATGGCGATAGTGCTGCAGGGGATTCCTTAGCTGCATATCTTATCTTTGCAGTTACCCTTATTTCCTCTGTCAATTTTTCAAATGGAATAAGATTAACGTCCTCTGCATAGAGAGTTGTTTTAAATATATCCCTTTCATCTCCAAGGATTACGATATTCCTTTCAGGATCCAGGTCAACAACAAACATTGGCTTCCCTAATGCTATTCCAAGACCTTTTCTCTGTCCTATAGTATAGTTTGCTATTCCCTTATGCTTTCCAAGCACATTTCCATCAATATCAACAAAGCTCCCTGGCTTAACTTTTTCAGGAACTCTTTCCTTTATAAACGCACCATGATCATTATCTGGAATAAAGCATATCTCAACACTGTCAGGCTTTTTTGCAACAACAAGATCAGCATCTTCAGCTATCTTTCTTACCTCTTCCTTTGTATATCCTCCAAGAGGCATAAGAGTATGCTCAAGCTGATACTGTGTCATGTTGTATAAAACATAGGTTTGATCCTTTCTTTCGTCCTTTGACTTCAGTAACAGATATCTACCTGTGTTTTCATCCCTTTCAATTCTTGAGTAATGACCTGTTGCTACATACTTTGCCCCTATTGTTTCTGATTTTCTAAGCAATTCATCAAATTTTATATACTTGTTACATGCAATACATGGGTTTGGGGTAAAGCCGGCAAGGTATTCATCAATAAAATAGTTTATAACCTTTTTTTCAAAAACATCTCTAAAGTTCATTACATAGAAATATATGCCCAGTTTATCGGCTACTCTCCTGGCATCATTAACATCGGAAAGGGAGCAGCATCCGCCCTCCCTTTCTTCAAAAGCTTTGTTCTCAGGAGAAACCTGCATTGTAATTCCTATTACATCATATCCTTGTTCCTTGAGTAGGTACGCTGCAACGGAGCTGTCAACTCCTCCACTCATTCCTACTACAACCTTTTCTCCCATAAATTCACCTACTCGTTTTTATTCTCCACAGCTGTGACAGCTGTGGCAATCATGTCCCTCACAAAAGTTATCCTTCCATAATTCCAGTCCCTTTGAAGCTCTGTATGAGTTTATTGCCTTATGAATTGCTTCCTCTGCAAGTACAGAGCAGTGCAATTTAACTGGTGGAAGTCCATCTAATGCTTCAACAACAGCCTTGTTAGTAATTTCCCAGGCATCTTCAAGTGTCTTGCCCTTTATTAACTCTGTAGCCATGCTGCTTGATGCTATTGCTGCTCCACATCCAAATGTCTTAAACTTAACATCTGTTATAACATCATTTTCAACCTTTAAATATATTCTCATTATATCCCCGCACTTTGGGTTTCCAACTTCTCCAACTGCACTAGGATTTTCTATCTCTCCAACATTTCTTGGGTTCATGAAATGATCCATTACTTTTTCGCTATACATTTTATTTTACCCCCGTTTTTAAAAAATTTTCGTATAGTGGTGACATATCTCTCAATCTTTGAACTATCTTTGGAAGATGCTCTAAAACATAATCCACATCCTCATCTGTTGTTGCATCCCCTAATGATAATCTAAGTGAGCCATGGGCTATTTCATGAGGAAGCCCAATAGCTAGTAATACATGGGATGGATCAAGTGAGCCTGATGAACAGGCGCTTCCTGTTGAACCACATATTCCGAACTGATCAAGAAGAAGCAGCAGTGATTCTCCCTCTATAAAGTGGAAGCTTACATTTAAGTTACCTGGAAGCCTCTGCTCTGGATGTCCGTTAAGCTTTGTATATGGTATCTTCTCCATTATTCCCTTAAGAAGTCTATCTCTCATTGCCATTATTCTATTGTTGTGCTCCTCCATGTTGGATGTTGCCATTTCTATTGCTTTTCCCATACCAACTATTGCAGGAAGATTTTCTGTTCCAGCTCTTCTTTTTCTCTCCTGAGCTCCACCATGGATTAGGTTTTCAATCCTTACTCCCTTTCTTATATAAAGGGCACCTATTCCCTTAGGACCATAGAACTTATGTGCTGACATTGAAAGAAGATCTATGTTCATTTTATTAACATCTATTTCTACATTTCCAACTGCTTGAACTGCATCTGTATGGAATACTACTCCGTGCTTTTTCGCTATTTCACCAATCTTCTCAATTGGTTGTATAGTTCCTATTTCATTGTTAGCAAACATGATGCTTATAAGTATTGTTTTATCTGTTATAGCATTTTCAAGCTGTTCCAAGTTTATCATTCCATATTCATCAACATCAAGGAATGTTATCTCAAAGCCATTTCTTTGAAGATATTCACAGGTATGAAGCATTGCATGATGCTCTATATTAGTAGTAATTATATGATTCCCCTTATTCTTGTTTGCGTAGGCAACTCCCTTTAAAGCCCAGTTATCCGCTTCACTTCCGCCAGCTGTAAAGTATATTTCATCAGCATTTGCACCTATTGCCTTTCCAACCTTTTCTCTTGCATCCTCAACTGCTGATCTTGAATTTCTACCAAAGGTATAAACAGATGAAGGATTACCAAACTTTTCTGTAAAGTAAGGAATCATTTCATCTAAAACTTCCTTCTTTGTAAAGGTAGTTGCTGCATGATCCATATAAACAACTTTTCTTTCCATAGTTATTCTCCTTCCCCTTTGCACTTTATACCGCGCATATCGTAATAATCTCCCAGCATATCCTGTAATGTTATGGAGTTTACAACATGATTTACGCTGTCACTTATCTTTATCCACAATAGTCTTGTGGCACAATAACCTGCCCTTGAGCAATTTATCTCATCATCCCCAATACATTCTGATATTTCAATGGGGCCTTCAAGTACATCTAGTATATCACCTGCAGTTATCTCTGCCGGCGGTTTTGCAAGGACATATCCTCCCTGGGCTCCTCTTATGCTCTTTATGAGCTTTGCCTTTCTAAGGTTTGAGAAAAGCTGCTCCAAGTAGTATTCAGATATATTCTGTTTTTCTGCAATTGACTTAATAGATACAGGCTCTTCTCCATAATGGAGTGCCAATTCAAACATTGCCTTTACGCCATATCTACCTTTCGTTGAAAGTTTCATTTTACCACCTCAATTCCGAGTAAAACGATAGGATTTATCTAAATTCAGAATAGCATATCAGAGTAAAACTGTCAACATTGATATTTGAAAAAAATTATCAAAAATTTATTATATAATTTGCCCTCCCAACCATATTATTAGATATAACTAAACTATATTTGAAGAGCTTTCTATTTATTGCTATAATAAGAAATGTGCTTAAATAAAGACAAGGAGGGTTATTATGAAAAGGATAATCTCAATTATATGTATAACTGCACTTCTTTTTACTGGATGTGCAAGCAATAAAAAATCCGATAGCAAAACTGATAATAACAATTCATCTCAAAACACAGAAGCGAAACAACCAGAATCTAAAGAAACAGAAAAAAATACATCAGTTAATGGTCTTCCACAATTCACAGCACCTGAAGAAGGTGAAGAAATTGCAGTTATGACTACAAACATGGGAACCATAAAGATTAAATTCTTCCCTCAATATGCCCCAAAGGCAGTTGAAAACTTTACAACTCATTCAAAGGATGGATATTATAATGGTTTGATATTTCATAGAGTTATAAATGACTTTATGATACAGGGTGGAGACCCTAAAGGAACTGGAACTGGCGGAGAAAGCATATGGAAGAAACCCTTTGAAGATGAATTTAATCCAATGCTTCACAATTTCAGAGGTGCCCTTTCAATGGCAAACGCAGGAGCCAATACAAATGGCAGCCAATTCTTTATTGTTCAAGCAAAGGAAGTTATGAAAGATCTTATCCCTCAAATGAAGGAAGCCGGAGCTCAATACTTCCCAGAAGATGCAATTAAGAAATATGAAGAAGTTGGCGGTACACCACACCTAGATTTCAGGCATACTGTTTTTGGTCAAGTATTTGAAGGCATGGACATAGTAGACAAAATTGCTACAGTTAAAACTGGCGAAAATGATAAGCCTGTAAAAGACGTTGTCATTAAAAAGATTGAAATTGTTAAATACAAAAAATAATTAAATGCAGGTTACCTATAAGAATTGTTTTAATCTACTTATTAGGTACCCTGCACTTTTTATTTTGCACTACTCCATATAAACATATAAACTCGTCCGTTAATGCCCAAAATCGAGACTTTAGGTAAGAAATCTACCTCGCCAGAAGCAAAAATGTACTATTTTGACTTAATCCTTTTCATATGCTCTGCTGCTGTTTGCTCCATTTTATTCATACCTGGAACATAATAAACTGAATTCTTTATTGTATCTGGAAGGTACTGCTGTTCTACATAATTGTTCTCATAATTATGGGGATACTTATACTCCAATCCTCTCTCCAATTTTTCAGCACCAGAATAATGAGCATCCTTAATATGTGGTGGAATATCAGAAATATCCTTTGTATCTATATCAGCCATAGCAGCATCTATAGCACATATTGCTGAATTTGACTTAGGAGCTGTTGAAAGCATAAGCACCGCCTCAGAAAGGGGTATCCTTGCCTCAGGAAATCCAAGCTGAAGCGCTGAATCTACACAGCTCTTTGTAATAACAGCTGCCATAGGATAAGCAAGACCTATATCCTCTGCTGCTATTACCATAAGCCTCCTGCATATTGAAAGCAGATCCCCTGCCTTAACCAGCCTTGCAAGATAATGAATTGCAGCATCAGGATCGCTTCCCCTTATTGATTTTTGAAAAGCACTCAAAACATCATAGTGACTATCATCGGATTTATCATAATTTAATATTTTTAGCTGTGTACACTCATATGCAGCATCCAAATCTATCTTTATAACATCCTTAGAATCTTCCGATCCAGAATATATTCCAAGCTCAACTGCATTTATTGCTCTTCTCAAATCCCCATTGCTTACTTCCGCTATATATTTTAATGCTTCATCATCATACTCAATTTTTTTATCCTTCAAATCTTCAGATGCAATTTCAACAGCCCTCTTTAATCCCTTAACTATGTCCTGACTAGCCAATGGTTTAAACTCAAAAACTGTAGACCTGCTTAAAATTGCCTTATATATGTAAAAATACGGATTCTCTGTTGTACTTGCTATAAGAGTTATACTTCCATTCTCCATAAACTCCAATAGAGACTGCTGTTGCTTTTTATTAAAATTCTGTATCTCATCAAGATAAAGTACAACTCCCCTTGAATTCATAAGAGTTCCGAGTTCATCCACAATATCCTTTATGTCCTTCACCGAAGCATTAGTAGCATTCAACTTATACAAGCTTTTATTAGCCACCCTAGCCGCAATATTAGCCACCGTAGTTTTTCCAGTCCCAGGAGGTCCATAAAAAATCATATTTGTAACTCTTCCCGACTCCACCATCCTCCTTAAAAGCTTCCCCTTACCAATCAAATGCTCCTGTCCAAAAACATCCTCTATCTTATCTGGCCTAATCCTATCTGCCAATGGTTTCATCACTATCACCTCAAACCATTTCATATAAATTCACTTCACCAATTATAACACATATAATTCCCAATATAAAATCCACACAAGGACGATGACTAACCTTCCACTCAAAAATCCACTAGGGACGGTTACTAACCTTTCACTCAAAACATCCCACCATGGACGGTTCTTTCTCCGAGTATATCCGCAGTTAGTAAGTTAAAAAGGTACTATGATCAATGAATCACAGTACCTTTTTTGTTATCTGTCAGATAAAAGTTATCTCAAATTGCTGGTGAATATTAGAAAGTAACCGTCCCTGGTAGTTGGGGAGGTTAGATTTTTTTTTGCATATAGTAGGTATCAAAGTCTTTCATGTAGCCGATTTCTTTAAAATCTTTGTTTTTATAGAATTTGATTGCTCCTTTGTTTACTCCTTGTACTCCAAGCTCAATAATAGAATATTCTTTGGATTTTCCTAGTCTTTCAATTTCAATAAAAACTTTTGTCCCTATACCTTTACCTTGATATTCCTTGTCTATAACGATTGTGTTTATGTGGAGACATTTACCCTTAAATGTGTACCAGAAGAAACCACATGGGCATTCATCACAATAAATGATAAATGAGTCCCCTAGCTGCATAGCTCTATTGAAGAAGATTGGAAAATTAAAAAATCCCTTAAAGCTTTGGCTAATGACTTCCTTTAAATTCTCTTCAATTAGCTTTGAAACAAAATTGTAGTCTGTTGATTCTAGTTTCTTATATTCAATATTCATAAAACCACCATCTCATAATATTCTCTCTTAAGGATATAATATTTCATGAGGTGAAAAAAATGAACAAAAATTTTTATAAAAGAACTATTTTACTTTCAACAGCTCTTGCCTCATTGGGAATTGCAAACGCATACATATTTAATAAAACAGAAGTCCTTCCTGATATCCTAGAAGGAGATGTAAATTATTTTTTCAGTCACTTTGGAAATATATATTATGTTGAAAAGGGATCTGGCGAACCCTTACTTCTTATTCATGGTCTTGCATCTGGTGTTTCCTCATTTATGTGGAGAAAGAATTTTGATGAACTTTCTAAAAATCATAGGGTTTACGCTATAGATATGCCTGGTTTTGGGAAATCCCAAAAGCTCCCGATTACTTACACTTCAAAGGTATATAGAGATGTAATCAAGGGATTTATTACTAATATAACCGGGTACCCTGTAAATATAATTGCAGATAGCCAGTCCGCTGCTTATGTAATAAGACTAGAAAAGGAAAATCCGGGGCTTGTAAAGAAATTGATAGCTATATGTCCAACAGGAGTATTTGAGCTTTCAAAAGAACCATCATCCTCTAAAAAAATGGTTACAGAGCTTTTTAAACTGCCTATAGTTGGAACTTCAATGTATAATCTTCTTGTTTCAAAACCTGGAATTAAGTATTTTATAGGAAGACAGACCTATTATAATAAGGATCTTGCAACAAAGTATGTTTTAGAACATTACACTCGCAGTTCCAGACAAAATAGAAGCCTCAGTAAATATGCTCCAGCATCATTTTTAGGGGGATATCTCAACGAAAATATTACAAACGAATTGCATGAGATAGACATCCCTATGCTGGTTGTTTGGGGTAAAAATGCTAAAATGAACTCAGTAAAGAACCTCGACAGCTTTAAGGATTTAAAACCAAATATTGAGCATTATGTGTTTGATAAATGCGGTTTTCTTCCTCAAGAGGAGTATGCAGTTGAATTTAATACTCTGTGCAATGATTTTCTTCAAAAATGATTTTATTTTATAACATAGTCATTGCTTATCTTTGAAAAGACATTCCAAAATACATTTGACTCCTGTGGAAATATTCAACTAATGCTGAAGTTCTACAATTTTGAATAATGATAGTATTGCAACTTTTAATATACTATAATTTATTTATACATTCAAAGATACTAGGATTATCATTATTTCTCCAATTCCAACTTCAACATTTATTTAGATATTTCCACAGGAGCCATTTACATGCTTCTCTAATTTTTTATAATTTTCCATAAATCAATTATACTCTAATAACACAAATCCATTACTTTATCTTTAATTAACATATAATCTGGTTACTATCTAAGCAATTCTTTTTTCACATACTGTGATGTAGATGCTCTTAATAAGCATCCATAATCCAACAAAAACTCTATTTTATCTCCAACCTTATAGTTCCTATTTGATTTTGTTACATCAAGTACTGTATGGTCACCACTTGCTCCAAGTATGTCTATAGCTTCATCTACAGGCTTAAGTCCATTAGGATCAATATCCTGTCTTCCTACTGCTAAGATTGCTCTTTTAATTACTCCTCTATCCTCAAAGCTGGGTGTATTTCCAAATGCGTCCATGCCTATTTTTCCTATTGGTATCGATGGTTTTTCCTTAAGTTCAACTATTTCACCCTTAAGAGTAAACACATCATTATGCATACCATCAATTGTATTTCCAAAGGCTGTTTCTCTTCCCAAAAGTATTATTTCTCCGAGCCTTAAATTGTTTATCCCTGTTGGAAGTTTATCCTCTTCCAGTAGATAAACACTTGATGAATTGCCTCCAGAAACTATTTCTATATCTAATCCAAACTTATCCCTCATACTGTTTGAAATTTTGACAAGCCTTCCAAGATTATTTTCATCAGGTAGAACTCCTCCATAGCAGGTTAGATTTACTCCAAATCCCTTTATCTCAATTCCTTCAATTTCAGCTGCTTCTGATACAAAACTCTCAATGTTATCGGCCCAAACACCTTCCCTCAAGTCTCCAAGATCAACCATTATTATTACATTATGAGTTTTGTTTTTTCTTATTGCTGCATTTCCAAGAAGCTTAAGAGTCTCTAGTTCTGAATTAAGGCTGTAGTCTGCATAATCAACTACATCCTCTACTTCACTTCCCATTGGAATTCTTAGAAGAACCTTTTTTGCATGTATCTTATTTATTTTTTTAAGATTATCTATTCTTGAATCCGCAAGCATTGATATTCCGCCCTTGACCATAGCCTCAGCAGCCTCTGGTACTGCGCAAAAACACTTTGTAACACCCATTAGCTTGATTCCTCTTTTGGCGCAGTACTGGCTCATAAATCTTGCATTTTCCTCAAGCTTTTTGAGATTTATTTCAATCCTTGGAAACATATTTTCCCCACCCTTCAATCAATTTGCAGGCTTTTTTTCATTAATCTCAATGCGGCTTTTGGGTATCTTTTTGATAGTACCCCAAGGGAGGCCATAATATAGTAATTATCAACAAGTATTTTAGCTTCCGCCGTTGGGAAAAGCTCTGTGCCCTTTCCACTCTGAGCAATCTTTTTCATTATTTCAACTCTGTTTGGAAGCCTTGTAAGGGCTCCACCTGTACCTATGATATACTTAACCTGTGTTAAATCCTTTCCCTCTGCAATGGATTTCCTTCCAGACTCCCCATAAAGTCTTCTAACTGTTCCTGCATGTCTTTCAATGGCTGTTAGAACTGCTTCAAGTGTGAGTCTTTCAACCAGCTTTATTTCATCTTCTGTTTTAGGTATTGCATTATAGGTTTTTAATACTTCTAAAACATCAATTCCAAGCTCAGCATTAAGTTTTTCTACCCCTATCCTTTCAACAACGTTATACCTGTTTACATATACACCAAGGTCACCTTCAACAGTTCTCTTAGCAGTAGGTTCCGGCGCTAAAAGTATCCTTGTTATCTCCTCCGAGCCCTCAGTAACAGAATGAACATCTGTAGTTGCCCCTCCAACATCTATTACAACAAGGTCTCCAATGCTCTCCTTTAAAAGCTTTGCAGCTTCCATTACTGCACCAGGTGTTGGTATTATTGGACCTGTAACCATTTCTCTAACCTTTGTCATACCAGGAGCATGGATTATATGTTCTTCAAATGCCTCTTGAATAACCCTTCTTGTTGGTTCAACATTAAGAAGATCAACCTTGGGATAAACATTTTCAACAACATATAATCTTGTATTTGTGAATTTAAATATTTCCTTGACTTCATCATCGTTCTCACAATTTCCTGCATATATTATTGGTATATTAAGTCCAAGCTCTGCAATTTTTTCCGAGTTTTCAATGGCAGTATCCCTTTCACCAAAATCAAGTCCACCTGCAATTAGTATTATATTTGGCTTTATATCCTGTATCTTTTTTAAATCAAGCCTTCTAAGCTTTCCTGCAGTAACCATGTGGATTATTGCTCCTGCACCAAGGGCCGCTTCCTTTGCTGCCTTTGCAGTCATGTCATACACAAGACCATGAACCGTCATCTTCAATCCTCCAGCAGCACTGCTTGTTGCAATGAGCTCATCATATTCCACTTCATTCAAGCTCAAATTCTTTTTCATATCATCAATTGCACCTTTAAGGCCTATAGTCACATCGCCATCAAGAACTGATGTTGGTGCCTGGCCCTGGCCCGCAAATTCTGGTGAATTGGTGTGTATTCCATTGAAAGCATTAACAACTGTTGTTGTGCTTCCTATCTCTGCAACCAAAATATCAAACCTCATTTTTTGTCCTCCTTTCTGCATTTAATCAGAAACAGTAGGCTTTCCTATATAAGCATATTGGGACTGTCGCACATAGAAAGGTTATACCTTATATTCCCAGGTAACAGGCACTTGAGTTATGAGTTATTTATGATAGCTAAGTATTAAAAGATAGTTTTTCTTAAATAACTCATACTCAAGAGCCTGTCACCTAAAGATAGATATTGTGCAACAGCCCCAACTAATTCTAATTACCTCAATCCCTTTGCCTCAAGTTCTCTTCTCTTCTTTACAAGGAAGGTAGCCATATGAACTCCCTTTGAACCTCTTCCAAAGCCTGCATCAACCCCAGTTTGCACTGCAAGGTCATTTGCAACCTGAGTACCTCCGCAGGCGATTATTATTCTGTCCCTTATTCCCTTTTCTATGCAAAGTTCATGTATTCTCTTCATATTCTTATAGTGAATGTTATCATGGCTGATTATTGTACTTGCAAGTATTGCGTCTGCATTGGATTCTATTGCAGCATCTACAAGCTTTTCTACAGGGCATGAAGTTCCAAGATATATACACTCTATTCCATACCTCTCAATACCGCCGTGCTTTATGTCTATTATTTCTCGAAGTCCTACAGAGTGTTCATCCTCTCCAACAGTTGCAGCAACTATCTTCATAGGTCTTCTCTCTATATCAGCCCTTATCTCATCATCTGTCAGTATTTCTGGCTCTGGTGGAATGTAAAGCTTCGTAGCGTCAATATCAAACTTAACTCTTCCCTTAATCTCAACTAAGGTTCCCTCTGCTTCCTGCATTACCTGTTTATGAACAACTTCAACATCCTCTAGTCCCATCTTCTTTCCTATCTCTACCGCTGCAACAGCTGCGGTTCTAGCATCAACAGGAAGCATCATTGTTTGAAGTACATATCCATCTCCAGCCCACTCAACCTCAGGCTTTACATGCTCCCTTGAGAAGTACTTTCTTGTTTCATCAAGTCTTAGATTTACATTGTCCTCTTCATCAAGTTCATCGATATAAACAATCTTATCAGGACTCTCAAAGGTACATCCTCCAATTAAATCTGATGGATTTTTAATTCCCTCTGGAAGGTTGTTATATCCAAAGTGACTTGTTACAGGAGCCATATAGTCCTTGTCTCTAGGATATACTGAACCTACTCCTAATCCGCCTTCAATCTTTCTTGCAATTCCATCTCCATTTCTTTCAGGATAGTTTCCAGAATCAACAAAGAAACCTTCCTCAACTGCCTTGAAGTATCCTCCAACCTCAAGAATTTCCTCCATAAAGAGAACTGCCCTCTCCTTAATCTCTCTTGCCTTTTCACGAAGATATCCACTTTCCTTTAATTCAATCATTTCATTTAACCCATCCATACCTGCAAATGCCTGTTTAGCTGTGCTTATTGCATGTATGTTGTTATAATGCCATGGAACGTTTCTACCTTCATCAGGAGTTATAGTTGACTGAATATCTGCACTTGTAAGTTCTGAAATAAGAAGGTTTAGTACATGGGTTACAGTTGCTTCTCTAGTACATGATTCCATATACTTAGTGTTCATCTGCGCCCTCATTCTGTAGTCTCTAAAGAATTCTCTTAAGGCAACAGCATATGGTAAATCAAGCCTTAGGCAAGGTGCAGGTGGTGCTGTTGGTGGAACAGTTGAAAGACATATGTTCTTTGGATTCATTCCAACCTTTCTTGAGAACATTGCATTTATAGCATGCTGAACCATAAGCTCAGGCATAACCTTCCATGCTTCCCTTGCAGTAGCATTGGCGTTATGTGCACCATCAATCTGTGCCATATCTGCCCATGTCATAACCTTCTTTGCTTCACAGGCATCAACGAAGGATCTTACCATGTTTATGTTTCTATAAAGAACGTTGTACTGTGGGTCCTGGTGAGCTCCGTTTACTCCTTCCTCTGCAAACATAACTGCAATATCTGGGCCAGCTTCACCCGAAACATATGAGTGATAGTTTATTGGACGACCAACCTCATCCTCTATCATATCAAGGGCCTTTCTCTGTGCCCTTACCTGCTTTCTAGTTATAGGAATTCCACCTATACCCTGTGGAGTTCCTTCAATAAGTCCATCAAAGTGGCTCTGGCCTGCAGTTCTTATAACCATTATGTGGTCTGCACCATGCCATGCAGCCATTCTCATTCTTCTTATATCATCCTCAAATCTACCTGAGGCTATCTCTGTAGTTATAACTGATCTTGGCTGAGGATCTATATCCTTAAAATATTTTGATGAGGGAAGTCCATAGCTGTTCTTTAGAGGTTCACTCATTTCAAGGAATGTAAATGGTCCCATTTCAAGATTGTCAACTGGTTCTCTCCAGTGCCATCCACGTCTTCTTGGACGATATTTATCAAGGTCCTTAAGTATTTCCTCTACATTTATCTTTTCATTTCTTTTAAGCTCCATTACTTAGCACCTCCCTCGAATACCTCAAGTGCTGTGTTCCAGTGCTGTCCATCAGCCATTTCACGTCCAACTTCTCTATAATCTTTTCCAAGCTTCTTAGCTACTCTATAAACAATATTACCTGTTCCCTTTCCCATGAGTCCCCTATCTATTGTCTGTTCAACAATAGCCTTTGCCTCAAGGCTTGAAAATCCCATTCTCAAAAGAACAGATCTTTCTATTGATGGAGTTGTATTGTTATATCCAAGGTCTACAAGAGGTTTTACTATCTCTTCTGCCAGACTCCAAAACCTCTGATGAAGTTCTTCATCACTAAGGTTTTTAAGATGCTGTCTTCTAGCTTCAAAATCATCAGCTCTTTTAATAGCCATGTTCAGCCCTCCTATTCAACTTCAACATTAAGTTCTCTAAGTGCCTCGATTACAAATTCTCTGTTTGACTTTGTATCCTGGATTAGGAATTCAATATCATTAGCTGTAGCCTTCTTAACCTTTGTATGCTCTATGCAGTTTTTAATATATGATTTTCTAAGCTTAACAAGATCAACCTTCCTTGCTTTTATCATTGAAGGATGCTCAGGTATGATTATATTCTTTCCTGGAACCTCTTCATCTGGATTTCCAAACTTAACATCAACTCCATTTTCCTTAGCAAAGCTTAGCTGAGGAAGAGGATGCTTTCCTGCACCTGTGTACTCTGTTTCCTGAACAACTATAACCTGATCCTCATCCATTTCCATTGCAAGTGCAAAGGCAGCTGTTAATGAAGTGTTTCCTGCTGGTCCTCTTTCCATTCCTTCAATCTGTGCAAGGGCTTCTGTAATGTAGAAAACCTCTCCTTGTTTTATTGTGTAGTATTCATCAAGGTATCTTAATGGTCTTGCAGCACTTCTTGGAACATCGGATCTATCTGGCCATGTTGCAAAGGGTATACCAAATCCAGTGTGTCCTGTTGTAAAGGATTTTCTGTTAAAATCATTATCTGATGCCATGTGCAATCCAGATAAATCAACACTTGCACCTATTACCTTTGTATCAAGTGCTCCAGCCTTTATAAGGCCCCTTGCAGTACCTGTAACGTTTCCGCCGCCTGCATGGGTTATCATAACAACATCAGGATCCTTGCCTATTCTCTCTCTACACTGCATTGCAATTTCATAACCTAGTGTCTCAACACCAGCTATGCCAAAGGGTGAGTAAAGAGAAGCATTAAAATATTCTGTATCCTCAAGTACTCTTAGGAATGTATAGAAAAGCTCAGGTCCTACTGAAAGCTGAATAACCTCAGCTCCAAGGCACTCACACTTTCTCTGCTTTTCAAGTATTTCAGGCTGTCCAACCATCCTTGAATCATAGCATTCCTGAACAATTATACATTTCAAATTTCTCATTGCTGCCTGGGATGCAACTGCTGCTCCATAGTTTCCGCTTGTTGCAGCAACAACTCCCTTATAACCATATTTTTTAGCATTATATACCGAAATTGATGCTCTTCTATCCTTAAAGCTTCCTGAAGGATTGCTTCCCTCATCCTTTATAAATATTCTTGCGCCCTTTCCCTTTGGAGCAAGCTTTCTAGCAAGAGCTGTAAAGTTCTTTAATTCAATTAAAGGTGTATTTCCAACCCCAGTTTCGATCTGTATATCCTGTATCTCCTGGAGGCTGTATCCTGTATCCTTCATCATCTTTTCATAATCAAAGGCAATACTTCCACTTTCAAAAACAGAATAATCAAGACCTACTGCATTCTTCATTATTTCATTTTTTCTTGCAGTTACGCCTGCAAAGCTTATATCCTTACTCATTGAGTTCACCTTCCTTTAATATTTCTCTGAGTTGAACTCCAATTTTCAACAGCTCTGGGACATAATTATTTCCAAATCCGTAATCATAGCTTGGATTAACCTTTACCATAGTCCCTTTAACAATTCTTCCTGTAAGAGTTGTTATTTCTACTTCCTCTCCTACATTGGCATCTTTATTTAAAAAACCCTTAACCCACATTTCAAGTGGTACTTTTTTTGTGTCCTCCGGTAGGTGCTCTGGCCTTTCTTCGGGTCTTAATACTATTTCGTGTATCTGTACCCAATCACCCTTAACTGCCATTTATAATCACCCCTAAATTTTTATTATTATAATTATGGATTGGCCCTAAGGCCAACCCGTAATTCAATTTTTTACTTCGTAATATGGTTTCTAAAATCATCCATCATAGCATGTGCAACTGGAAGTTTATCCATTGTTGTAAGTCCTGGTTCTGCACTTAATACCTGTGGAATCATGTTAACAGCAGTAGCTATTGTTCCTATTCCTCCTGGAGTTTCAGGCTTAATGCAAAGATTTAAATCTGGGTCTCCTTCAATCCAGATGTAATCTCCAGTTTCTACGTTTTCAAGCTCTGGATGTATCTGCTGTGGATGTTCAAGGGATATAACAACCTCTCCATTCTTAAGTCCGTATCCACAGTGTTTGCAGCCTGCAACCATTCCTGGCTCAACTACAACATCCTTTGTCTCTCTATGTACCTTTGAAATGATAGGTTCCTTAGTCTGCTTAACCTCATCTATTTCGATTCCAAGGGCATCTGCAATCATTGGAATTGATTCTTCAAAACCAACATGTCCGTAAACTGAACCGTCTGCAACCTTTCTCTTGAAATCCTCTGGAGAAAGTCCTACACCCTGTTCAACCATAACTGTCTTTCCAAATGGAGAAAGGTCGTTTATTCTTGCAGCTCTAACCTTCTTTACACTTCTGCATGCTGCTGAAAGAGTTATAATCAATGTATCAAGTACAAATCCTGGGTTAACTCCTGTTCCTAAAACAGTAACCCCGTTTTTCTTAGCAGCTTCGTCTATTTCCTTTGAAAGTTCTGGTTCTGCCCAGTATGGATAAGCCATCTCTTCAGCTATTGTAATAACGTTCATCTTATGCTCACAGATCATTTTTATCTGTTTTTCTACTCCCTTAACAAAAGAATCTATACATAAAAGAACTACATCAGCCTTAGTCTCTCTTATTACCTTTTCAGCATCTGTCTCTATTGTAACTCCAAGCTTTTTTCCTACTTCAAGGTAATCTCCTAAATCCATTCCTGCACCGCTTCTTCTGGTGATTGCTCCAACAACCTCAACACCTTTCTTATCAAGAAGCATTTTAACCATTCCGCCACCCATGTTTCCAATTCCCCATTGAATAACTCTTATTTTTTCCATAGTATCGCCTCCATAATTTTTATACTATCTATATTGCAACTTTCGTGCCAAGACAATTTCGAATATTCTGAATATTAATTGTATTATTATACATATTCCTTTTATATATACACATTTTTCATGCAGTTGTTTCATTTTATTCACATTTTGGTAAAAAGTGCAAATTATTTTGCGTCTATATCGACGCCCTTGAACCATTGGCATTTCACACTTACAAAAAATACAAATGCTAGTGCAAATTTTTTTGCACTAGCATGCCGAAAATAATGTCAAATTTGGATGTTATATTTTCTCATTTTATGTTGAAGGGTTTGTCTTTTTATATTTAATGTTCTTGCTGCTTCAGATATGTTATTTTCACATTTCAAGAGAGCCTTTACAATAATGTTTCTCTCAATTTCCTCCATATACTCATCAAGAGGCATCTCAAATTCATATTCCCTGTTTACACTGCTGACTCTCATTCCATCCTCATTAAATATAGACTCTTGAACTTGAGGGGTAAAGGATTCTTTTTTAAGTATGTGGCCAGTAACCATGTTCATTGCTCCCTCAACATAGTTTTTAAGTTCTCTTACATTTCCCGGCCATTCATATCTCAAAAATGAATCATAAACCTCCTTTGAAATGTCCCAAACATCCTTTGAAAATTCTTCATTATATTTTTCAACAAATTCCTTTACAAAAAGAGGTATATCTTCTTTTCTATCTCTTAAAGGAGGTATAGTTATATTAACAACACTCAATCTATAGAATAAGTCCTTCCTAATAGCACCTCTTTTTACAGCCTCGTTAGGTTCTTCATTTGTAGTAGCAATTATTCTCGCATCAACAGGAATATCCTTTACATCACCAATTCTTCTTACATACCCCTCCTGCAAAACCCTTAGAAGCTTTGCTTGAAGACTTGCACTCATTGAGTTTATTTCATCAAGTAAAAGTGTCCCCCCGTTTGCCTGCTCAAATAATCCAGGTCTGTTCATTGCACCAGTGAATCCTCCCTTAACAGTTCCAAATAGGATTCCCTCCAAAAGCCCCTCAGGAAGTGCAGCACAATTAACAGCTATAAAAGGCTTATTTCTCCTCGTACTTTCATTATGAATGCACCTTGCAAATACCTCCTTGCCTGTACCAGTTTCTCCGTATACCAAAACTGTGGAAGCAGATTTTGAAGCCATTTTAGCTGTTTCAACCGTCTTTAAAAATTTAAAGCTGTATCCTGTAATATTATCAAAAGTAAATGTACTGCTATTCTCATTACTATTGCTATTTTTATTTCTTAATTGAATTATTTTGTCATATAATTCCTTTACCTTTGTAAAATCCTTTGAAATTTCAACAGCGCCCATTACTTTACCATCAATCTTTATTGGTATTGTTGTATTTACAGCAGTTATATTGTATCCTTTTTTATTAACATAATTCTGATACCTGTCCATTATAGGTTCTCCGTTTTTTAATACACTGCAAAGAGTACTTGTATTTTCATTAAGGCTTGGAAACACATCAAGAATCTTTCTTCCTATAACCTCACTGCCATCCAACCCCTCAAGATCCTCCATAACCTTATTGTACAGTATCGTCTTTCCCTCATTATCTATTACATGTATTCCTTCATCAACATATCTTATTAGCATCTCAAGCAATTCACTATAAAAACCCATTCAATCACTCCTCAATTGTGTTAATAGGTATTTATTATATCTTTAACTATATATTTCGCATAAATAAATTTACATTTTTAAAAAATCATTTATGCGAAATATTTTCCGAAATTCATATAACATCTAAATACATTATAATACATCTCAATTTCATAATAAAGTAACCATCCCGGGGACTGTTTCTCAACTTTTTCCAAAGCTATCCCACAGGGGACGGTTAACCTATTTTCTTACAAAGCTTTAATGGCATAAACTATCTAAAATTAGATTAACCATCTTCAGTGACTGAGGCTCTGGGCAAAATAAAAAAAAGATGACTTTGTGGGTCATCTTTTAGTGGGTTGTTACTTCATAAATTTTAGAATTGTATCTATTAAATTTTCAATGTTATCATCGTTAAAGTCGTTTTCTATGGACTTTTTAATGCATGTTTTGGAATAACCTTCGAGCATTAGACCTCCAACCTTGTTGATGGCTGCTCGTACTGCCGCAATTTGAACCAAGACATCATTGCAGCATTGATCCTTTTCGATCATTCTTTGTATTCCCTTAACCTGTCCTTCTATTCTTCTTAGTCTTTTTAGCATGTCCTCCTTGGTGCACTCCATAAAATCACCCCATTACCTATAATTCATAAACTGGAGTTCAATGCCGTAATCTTTTCCTTTAACCAGCTGTATAACAGCTTGAAGGTCATCTTTGTTCTTACCTGAAACTCTAACGGTATCATCCATGATTTGTGCCTGAACCTTAATTTTTGAATTTTTAATATCCTGTATTATTTCCTTGGCTTTTTCCTTTGATACACCCTTTTTAATGGTTATGTTCTGGCGCACTGTTCCATTTGAGGCAGGCTCAACCTTCCCCATATCTAAAAACTTTGGTGAAATTCCCCTCTTAACCATTTTTGCCTTTAATACCTCAAGCATACTGTTAAGTTTGAATTCATCCTGTACATGTACCTTTAAATCGTCCTTGCCAAGCTCTATTTCAGCTACACATCCCTTAAAATCGTATCTTTGAGAGATTTCCTTTGTACACTGATTAACAGCGTTATCCATCTCTTGCATGTCTATTTGTGAAGCAATATCAAACGAATTTGTATCAGCCATGATTCATTTCCTCCCTTGTTCTTTACTCAATATTTAAAGCAAAAATTCCATCACATTTTGTCTTTTTAAACTTCTATAAATTCAAATGAACATTGAAAGCTTTTTCAATTGACATCATGCAAGAATTTTATTCCTTTTTATATAGTATATCATATAATATATATTTTACACCATTTCTTTAATACACCTTATCTACTATTTCCAAACACTAAATCCTTTATAACCTCTCCTGCTATTATAAGACCAACAACTGATGGTACAAAGGATATACTACCAGGCGTCTGTCTCTTTTTTAAAACTGATCCCTCATTTAAGCTGTCACAGTCCTGCTCACAAGAACGTTCCTCTGCTGAAAGCTTTATAGGAGGTTCAGTTGAACATACAACCTTTAACTGATTTATTCCCCTTTTTCTTAATTCATATCTCATTACCTTAGCAAGGGGGCATATAGTTGTCTTATACAAATCCATCACCTGAAATCTTGTTGGATCAAGTTTGTTTCCTGCCCCCATACTGCTAATTATAGGTATTCCCATCGAGGTACATCTCACTGCTAAATCAATTTTGGCTGATACTGTATCAACTGCATCCACAACATAATCATATTCGGAAGATACCAGCTCATCAGCAGTCTCACTGCTGTAGAATTTTTTATATGTAACAATCTCTATTTCGGGGTTTATATCCTTCATCCTTTCAGCCATAACCTCAACCTTTGGCTTGCCAACTGTTTTAGTAGTTGCATGTATCTGCCTGTTAATATTACTGGTGCATATATCATCAGCATCAACCAGTATGACTCTTCCAACTCCAGATCTTGCGATAGCTTCCGCTGTATATGACCCAACTCCTCCAACTCCAAATATCGCTACAGTACTGTTTTTTAATTTATCAATAGCCTCACTTCCCAGTAGAAGCTCTGTTCTTGAAAAAAGCCCCATCATACTACTCCTCCAAACTATGCTTTATCAAACTTTTTAGGCATATTAAAAAATAAATAAGTCAGATTACGAAGTAATTTTAATTATTTTCTAGGCACTCAATCACGCGCATACTAACTGCATGTAAGTGATTGAGTAACAACGAAAAGAATTGAAAGGACAAGTAAGATGACTTGTTTATTTTTTAAATGTGACCTATATAAAAGCGCATTAAAAAACCCACCATACCGTTAGATGGATTGTTTGAACCTGCCCTCAGCAGGTGGGTGTTCCCCCTAATATTTCATGCTTCCTAAATAAAGGCCTGCATTCCATAACAGGAGACAGAACTCCCTTATAAGTATGTGTTGGAACAATACATAATCCATCATTGCGAATACAGCAGGTTATTCTCTTTAGGCACATTAAAAAAATAAATGAGTCAGATTGCGAAGTAATTTTAATTATTTTCT
>DAMCZI010000016.1:0-106894 GCA_032095175.1 Clostridiaceae bacterium | reverse complement strand
ATTTCTTGACCTTCACGGTCTATTACAGATAAACTTGGGTAGGATGCTACGCATTTTCCCTATATTATAACTTAAAGAAATTAATCATTGATTTTTACATAATCATTAAGTTGTAGTATAATAGTTAAAAATAAACTATACGAAGGGATTGACGATTTTGAAGGGTAAGTGGATAGAAATAAAGGTTATTACAAAAAGTGAAGCCGTGGAACCTGTATCTGGAATATTTTATGGACTTGATGTAAAGGGCGTGGCAATAGAGGATCCTAATGATTTATTATCAAATAGAGATCCATTAAGCTGGGATTTTGCTGATACGGATATATTTGAATATGGAGGAAGCTCAGCAGTTGTCAAGGGCTACTTTTGTGAGAATGAAGATATAGATAAAATCGTTAAATATATAGAAGGAAAGCTTAAGGAACTTAAAGAAGTAGGAATAGAAATAGGGGATGCGAGAGTTATTACTGCTCCTGTTTATGAAGAGGATTGGTCAACTGCATGGAAGAAATATTATAAACCAATAAGGCTTGGTAAAAGGATTCTAATAAAGCCTATATGGGAAGAGTGTGAGATAAAGGAAGATGATATTTTAATAGAGCTTGATCCAGGAATGGCATTTGGAACAGGAACTCATGAAACTACAATGATGTGCATAGAGTCCCTTGAAAAATACGTTAAAGAAGGTCAAAGAATATTTGATATTGGCACAGGTTCGGGTATATTAGCTATATCAGCAGCAAAGCTTGGAGCAAAAGAAGTTATAGGAGTCGATCTTGACGAGGTAGCAGTAACAGCAGCAAGAGAAAATATAAGCTTTAATAATGTTAGCAATATAGAGATTAAACATGGTAACCTTGTTGATGTTCTAACAGGAAAGGCGGATATTATAGTTGCAAACATAATTGCGGATGTAATAATAGGGCTTTCAAAGGATATTAGAAAGTTCATGGCTAAGGACGGTATATTCATTGCATCTGGAATTATTAGAGATAGAAAAGAGGATGTTCTCTCTGCTATGAAGGCGGAAAACCTTGAGATAATTGAGGTTAAAGAAATGGGAGAATGGGTTTGTATAGTTACAAAATAATTGGATTCTGATAGAGAGGAAAATATATGCACAGGTTTTATGTAGAAGATAAAAATATAGCAAATGACAGTATTATAATTGACGGTGATGATGTAAACCACATATCAAAGGTTTTAAGGCTGAGGGTTGATGATGAGATAATTGTTTGTGATGGCAAATGTAATGAATATATTTGCATTATAGAGAGCATTGAGAAAAAGCAGGTACTTTGTAAAATACTAAGTCAGTATAGCAATAAAGTTGAATCACCAGTAGAGATTACCCTTTTTCAAGGACTTCCTAAAGCACAAAAGATGGATTTAATTATACAAAAGTCCGTTGAGATAGGTGTGGCATGCATACAGCCTGTAATTACTAAAAGAGTTGTTGTAAAGGTAGAATACAGGGATATAACAAATAAACTTGAAAGATGGAGAAGAATCTCAATGGAAGCTGCAAAACAGAGCGGCAGAGGTATAATACCGAAAATATTGGAACCAATTGATTTTGATGAAGCTGTAAAAAGGTTAAAAGCAATGGATATAGCTGTAATGCCCTATGAAAAGGAAGAAGCAAGAGGTCTTAAGGAAGTTCTTGCTACAACTGAGGGTGTAACTAGTGCAGGTATATTTATAGGCCCTGAGGGCGGCTTTGAGGATAATGAAGTAAAAGAATGCAGCGAAGATAGCATAATTCCTGTAAGTCTTGGACCAAGGATACTTAGGACAGAAACAGCAGGTTTTGTTACTGCAGCAATGATTCAATATGAGATTGGTGATATGGGAGGAAACATTGTTCGATGAAGAAGGTGGCTTTGTACACACTTGGATGTAGAGTAAATCAGTATGAAACAGAGGCTATGGCTGAAACTTTTATAAAAAAGGGTTATGAAGCTGTAGATTTTGAGGATTATGCTGATGTATATGTTATAAACACATGTACAGTAACAAATATGGGTGATAGAAAATCAAGACAAATGATAAGGAAAGCTAAAAGAAAAAACCCGGATTCTATAATAGCTGTAGCTGGATGTTATGCTCAGGTTTCTCCAGATGAAGCAGCAGCTATTGAAGGGGTAGATGTAGTTGTTGGAACCTCTGATAAGGGAAGAATTGCAGATTTAGTTGAAGAATATGAAAAAAATAAGAAGAAAATTAAGATGGTTGAGAATATAATGAATGTAAGGGAGTTTGAAGAACTTCAAATAGATGAATATCAGGATAGAACAAGGGCATTTCTTAAAATACAGGATGGGTGTGACAGATATTGCTCCTATTGTTTAATACCCTTTGCAAGGGGACCTGTTAGAAGCAGAAAGCCTGAGAATATCATAAATGAAGTTGTAAAGCTCGCTGATAAAGGCTTCAAGGAAGTAATACTGTCGGGAATACATGTTGCATCCTATGGCAAAGATATTGGAGATGTGACCCTTTTAGATGTTATAAAAGGTATTAATGAGGTAGAGGGTATTGAAAGGATAAGAATAGGTTCAGTGGATCCGACCTTTTTTACAGAGAAGGTTATTAAGGAGATAGCTAAAATAGAAAAGTTATGTCCACATTTTCACCTTTCACTTCAGAGTGGATGTAATGAAACATTAAAGAGGATGAATAGGCACTATACATCAGAGGAATATAAAGCGACTGTAGAAGGATTAAGGCAGGCTTTTCCGGATGTTTCAATTACAACAGATGTAATTGTTGGATTCCCGGGGGAAACTGATGAGGAGTTTGAGAGCACATATAAGTTTTTAAAGGATATAAGGCTATCAAAGATGCATATATTTAAGTATAGTCCAAGAAAGGGTACAAGAGCGGCACAATATAAGGAACAAGTACCCCCTGAGGTAAAAGAGCAAAGAAGTAAGATTTTACTTGAACTTGATTCAGAGCTTGAAAGAGCTTTTATCGAAAAGTTTATATCAAGGAAGATGGATGTGCTCTTTGAGGAAATGAACGGGGAAATTTCAAACGGTTATACTAAAAACTATATTAAAGTTAGTGTAAATTCTGAGGATGATATATCAGGAAAAATTTATGATGCTAATTTAACTGAATGTATGGGTAACTATGCCAAGGGATGTATAATAAGATAAAACCATATATTGGGGGAGGTGATATAATGAACTGCATTTTTTGCAAGATAATAAATGGTGAAATTCCATCACAGAAGGTATATGAGGATGACAGGATACTAGCCTTTAAGGATATTAATCCCGCAGCACCTATACATATAGTTATAGTTCCCAAGGAACATATATCCTCAGCAAACGAAATAAATGACAGCAATAAGGATGTTGTGGGACATATATTTGAAATTGCTGCTGCTCTAGCAAAAGAAAATGGAATTGCAGAAAGAGGATATAGAATAGTAAATAACTGTGGAGAAGAAGGCGGTCAATCAGTAAATCATCTTCACTTTCACCTTATTGGCGGAAGAAATCTACAGTGGCCTCCAGGTTAATAAGTTTTTAAACTGCAAGTATAATGTTGACAATATTTACACAAATAATGTATAATCAAATATGTGCTATTTTAGTCAACTTTCTTAACAGCATTTAACCTATAACCTATGGATATTGTTTTAGCGGAGGGAGGGAGAACAGATGTCAGAAATCAGAGTTGGTGAAAACGAATCATTGGACAACGCTCTTCGTAGATTTAAAAGAAAGTGCGCAAGGGCTGGCGTTCTTGCTGAAGTTAGAAAAAGAGAACATTATGAAAAGCCAAGCGTAAAGAAAAAGAAGAAGTCCGAAGCTGCAAGAAAGAGAAAGTTCAAGTAATGAAAGAAGGGTGAAAATGTCACTCAAAGAAAGGTTGCAAGAGGATTGGAAAAGTGCCATGAAAAGCAGAGATAGATTTAAAGCTAATACAATTAGTATGGCAAAGGCTGCTGTTCTTATGGCTGAGAAATCCGATGGCTCACAACTTGATGATGAATCGGTAATTGCTGTCCTATCAAAAGAGGTTAAACAAAGAAGAGATGCTATTTTAGAATACGAAAAGGGGAACAGGCAGGATCTAGTAGAGAACACTAAAAAAGAAATAGAGATTTTGCTTGAATACCTTCCTCAGCAGCTAACTGAAGATGAAATAAGAAAAATTGTGGAAGATGCTGTGAGAGAAGTTGGCGCTGCCTCGATTAAAGATATGGGAAAAGTAATGACAGCAATTATGCCTAAGACCAAGGGGCGAGCTGATGGAAAACTTGTTAATGTAATAGTAAGAGAATACTTAAAATAGTATATGAAGGTCCGCATTTATGCGGGCCTTTTTAGTTTAATGAAGTGCCAGCTTGCCATGTGTCTGGCACTTGTAATTTTATAAGGATGAAAAGCATAAAAATAGTAATATATAAATTATAACGGGTGGAATTGTATGAAAAACAGGATTGGTATAAAATCAAGATTTACTGAATCTTTAGACCTGCCTAAAGATGCTGTTTTAGATATACCAACTATAAGAATTCAAGGAAACAATGAAATAAATATAGAAAACCACAAAGGAATTGTAGAATATTCAAGAGAACTGCTCAGGATAAATTCAAAGATTGGAATAGTTAAGGTAGTAGGAGAAAATCTTTTTATTAAGGAAATTAGCCAGGAAGAATTACTGTTAACTGGTAATATACATTCTATAGAATTTATAAGCTGAGGTGTTCATATGGGGAGAAAGGATTTTTTTTATGGATATATAATTGTAAGGGTACAGGGATTAAACCCCGAAAAATTTATAAATATGGCATCTAGGAATGGAATAGTATTTTGGGATATAACAAGAATTGATTACACTACGATTGAATTAAAAATGAAGCACAATCAATATAAAAGCTTAAAGAATATAGTTAAGAGAACTGGTACCCATATACATATAAAAAGAAAAAAGGGTATTAATTTTATTATTTATAAAATTAGTAGAAGAAAATTTTTTTTGTTTGGAACATTTGTTTTTATTGCCATAATACTTTTTATGTCAAGTTTAGTGTGGAAAATAGAGATTAATGGGAATAAAAAAATTTCAACAGATAAAATATACAATTCAGTAAAAAAAGCAGGATTATGCGAAGGAAAGTTTAAGTATAAGATAAACCTTAGGGATATAGAAGCGCTAGTTCTTAAGGATATGAATGAGATATCAGTTGTAAATATAAAATTTATAGGAACTAAGGCAAAGGTAGATGTTGTAGAAAGGGTTATGCCTCCAGTAATTATTGGTGAGGGAAAGCCTGCAAATATACAAGCAGTAAAGGATGGAATAATAACAAAAATAGTATCTTACCGTGGACAACCAACTGTTAGCAGTGGCGATTTTGTTAGGGAAGGGCAAATTCTTATATCAGGAGTTATAACTGATGGTATGAATGTTCCAACAGGAATAGTAAGGGCAAGGGGAACTGTTATTGCGAAAACATGGTATGAGGCACAGGAGGAGGTATGCCTTGATTATATATATGAGGAGAGGACAGGAAAAGTAAAAAAGGATGTATATGTTATTATAGGGCAAAAAAGGATATACTTAAAAAAAGATAACATTGACTATCAAAAATATGATAAAATAGAAGAAAAAAATAACTTAAAAATAATAGGACAAAAGCTTCCTGTTGAAAAAGTAACAGAATATTATTATCAAAAGGTTGAAAAACGTAAAAAACTTAACTACAACCAGGCTGTGGAAATGGCATTAAAGCAGGCAGAAGCAAATATAGCCAGGAGAAAGCCTAAAAATGCCAAGATTTTAGATAAAAAGATACATAGGGAGATGGGCAATAATATTGTTAAAATAAAGCTTCTCTATATTACTGAGGAGGAAATAGGAGAAGTTGTTGAAATAAGATAGAATGGGGGACTTTGTTTGGAAAAGGAAAGCAGGATTGAAATACAAGATATTGAACATGTAATAAACCTTTTTGGAAAATATGATGAGAACATTAAAATAATAGAACAGGTATTTGATGTTAATGTTGTTAATAGAGAGAATGAAATAAAAATAACGGGTCTTGGAAAAATTGAACTGGCGACAAAGACAGTTATAAAGCTTCTTGAAATTGCAAAAAGAGGTGAAACGATAACACAGCATACAGTAAACTATGTTATAAGTCTTGTACTTGAAGATAATCAGGAGGAGATTGACAAGGTACTAGATGATGTTGTTATAGTTACTGCAAGGGGTAAATATTTAAAATGTAAGACACTTGGCCAAAAAAAATATATAGACTCAATAAAGAAGAATGATATAGTTTTTGGAATAGGTCCTGCTGGTACAGGAAAGACATATCTTGCAATTGCAATGGCTGTAAAGTATTTAAAGGAAAAGAAGGTAGGAAGAATTGTTCTTACAAGACCAGCAGTTGAAGCTGGAGAAAGACTTGGTTTTCTGCCGGGGGATCTGCAGGAAAAGATAAATCCATATTTAAAACCATTATATGATGCATTATATGATATACTTGGAGTAGAGACATTCCAAAAATATATGGAGTCAAATATTATAGAGGTTGCTCCACTGGCTTATATGAGAGGGCGAACCCTTGATGACAGCTTTATAATACTTGATGAGGCTCAGAACACAACTCCTGAGCAAATGAAAATGTTTTTAACCAGATTTGGCTATGGTTCAAGAATCATAGTTACTGGAGATATTACACAAATAGATCTTGGACAAGGCAAGGTATCAGGCCTTAAACAGGTTATGAAAATTTTAAAGAATGTTTCTGGCATAGACTTTGTACTGTTTACTCATAGGGATGTTGTTAGACACAGACTTGTAATGGAGATTATAAAGGCATACGATAGATTTGATAAAGAAAATGAAGATAGGTGATTTTATGGGAAGTAACAAAAGATTCTTCATAAGAATAGGTCTTGGTAATAAGTATGTTCAAAAGTCACTTATTGCCATTCTTACATTTGCAGTATTATTTTTGATATGTATAAAGGGTATAATACCGGAAAAATACAATTTCAAAGAAGGAGATATTGCTGTTAAAGACATAAAAGCACCAAGAGATTTTGTAGATGAAGTTGCAACAAAAAATAAATTAGATACAGTACTTTCAAGCATCCCAGATCAATACAACAAGAACAGGGATGTTAAAAATAATGCAGTTTTGTGTGTCGAAAATTATTTTAATAGTGCAAGTAAAATAAAAGAGATGGCTATAGATGAAAATGAGAAATGGCAGAAGTTGAAAGAAGAATCTCCTATTGAACTATCTAGAGATGATTATATTGAAACAATAAAATTAACTAATGAACAAATAAAAAATCTTTCGAAATTTCTTGTTGATAATTTGTCAAAAATTTTAACTGGTGAAATAAAAGAAAATAATCAGGATGACATCAAAAATGCCCAGGAAAATCTAAATTATTATGCAAGAAACAATCCCCAATTAACAAAAGCGATGAGAGAAATTACATCAAATATTGGAGTTAAATTAATAAAGCCAAATCTGTTTTTAGATGAAAAAAGAACTGAAGAATATAAAAATCAAGTAAAAAAGGAAGTTGAACCTGTAATAATAAAGAAAAACCAAAATATTGTCATGAGAGGAACAGTTATAACATCTGAGCATATAGAGCTTATGAAAAAAGCTGGGCTTATGAAGGAAAACTTTGCATCAGATTTGACAATATATTTTGGAGTTGCAGCACTAATAATTATTATGGAAATGCTTATTTCAATTTATATAGTTAAATTTAGAATGAATGTGTTTAACAATAACAGTAAGCTTCTTATAATAGCTATAATACTTTGTATAAATGCTATATTTGTGATTGGTGGTAGTGTAATATCTATTTATCTTGTTCCAGCAGGTCTTGTTGCTATGCTGGTATCTCTTATTTTTGATCCATCACTTGCATTTGTAGTAAGTATACCATCAACGATACTCACAGCTTGTGTTACAAATTTTAATCTTGAAGCGGTTATAATTTATCTGGTGGGATGTATTGCAGGAATTCTATTTACATATAATGCTCATCAGAGGAATAACTTGTTGTTTGGTGGTTTATTTGTTGGGTTAATTAATAGCATTGTTATATTATCAATGGGAATGATTAATAATATTGGTATACTGGACAGTCTTGTGAATAGTTCTATAGGCATGGTTGGAGGATTGCTTTCAGCTATTCTTTCAATAGGTATGCTGCCTTTGTTTGAACAGATATCTGATATTATTACACCAATAAAGCTTATGGAGCTTTCAAATCCTAACCAGCCACTTTTGCAGAAGATGCTGTTTGAAGCTCCAGGAACTTATCATCACAGTATACTAGTTGGAAATCTTGCAGAAGCTGCCGCCAATGAAATTGGTGCTAATGCCATATTAGCAAGGACAGGTTCCTATTATCATGATATAGGCAAAATAAAAAGACCTTATTTCTTTAAAGAGAATCAGATTACAAATGATAATCCACATGATAAAATTACTCCTAAATTAAGTTCACTTATAATAACATCACATGTAAAGGATGGTCTTGAACTTGCAGAGGAGTATCGATTACCTAGGGCTGTTAAGGATATAATAGGTCAGCATCATGGAACAACACTTGTAAAATATTTTTATGTTATGGCAATGAGGGATGGGGATGAAAATGTTGAAGAATCTTCATTCAGGTATGAGGGACCAAGGCCTGTAGCAAAGGAAGCTGCCATAGTTATGCTTGCAGATAGCGTTGAAGCAGGGGTACGTTCGCTTTCAAACCCAACAACGGGTGATATAGAAAAAATGGTAAACAAAATAGTAGATGAAAAGGTCGAAGATGGACAATTAAACAATTGTGACCTAACTCTAAAGGATTTAGAAAAGATAAAAAAAGCTTTTTTAAAGGTACTTGGAGGAATATTCCATACAAGAATAGAGTACCCGGAATTGAAGGGACAAGAAAAAGAAGGTGCATAGGATATGATAATATTTGATAATACTCAGAATAAAATTGAATTTAGTGATGAAATGAAAGCTCTCATTGAAAAGACTATTAAAGGGGCGTTAAAGCATGAAAAATTTGAAAAGCCCTATGAGATTAGCTTTTTAATTACAGATAATGAAGAAATAAGACAGATCAATAGAGAACATAGAAATATAGATAGGGAGACAGATGTACTTTCCTTCCCAATGCTGGAATTTAAAGATGGTTATTTTAAGGGCCAAATAGAATTGAACGTTGATGATTTAAACCCTGATACTGGAGAAGTAGTTCTTGGTGATATCGTTATTTCAATTGAAAAGGCTACAGCACAGGCAGAAGATTATGGACACTCACTTGAAAGAGAACTGGCATTTTTAACTGTCCATAGTATTCTTCACCTTTTAGGCCATGATCATGAGGTTGAAGTTGATAGAGTAATCATGAGAAGGAGAGAAGATGAAATATTAAATGAATTAGGCCTTTATAGATAATAGGGGGATTGTAATGAAAATAAGAAAGTTTACAGATAGCTTCAATTATGCTATAGAGGGAATAATATACGCTATAAAAACCCAGAGAAATATGAGAATTCATATGTTTATTGCTATTCTGGTATTAATTTTTAGTTTGTTTTTTGATTTTACAAAGGTAGAAATGCTTATACTGTTTTTAACCATCACCCTTGTTATCGTACTTGAAATGATTAATACTGCAATAGAAGCAACAATAGATGTACTGGCAAATTACTATCATCCATTAGCAAAGATTGCAAAAAATGTTGCAGCGGGAGCTGTACTTATAAGTGCTATAACTGCGATTCTTGTAGGATATCTTCTGTTTTTTGAAAAATTAAAACCTATAACAGACAGTGTCATAACGAGGATAAAGCAATCGGATACAACTGTAGTTTTTATATGTCTCATACTTGTAGTATTAGCAACGATTATAGTTAAAGCTATTTATGGAGAAGGAACACCTTTAAGGGGTGGAATGCCAAGCGGCCATAGTGCATTAGCCTTTGGTGCAGCAACTGCAATATCCCTTTTAACTCAGGATTTACTTATAATCACACTGTGTTTTTTTCTTGCATTCCTTGTTGCACAGAGTAGAGTAGAAGCAAAGATACACAGCTTATATGAAGTAATAGTAGGTTCCCTACTTGGAATACTTGTGACAATACTTATATTTAAGCTTTAGCTTTATAGAGGGACAATGTCCCTCTTAGGCACATTAAAAAAATAAATAAGTCATCTTATTCGTCCTTTTAATTCTTTTCGTCGTTACTTAACCACTTACATACAGTTAGTATGTGCGTGATTGAGTAACGACGAAAAGAATTAAAATTACTTCGCAATCTGACTCATTTATTTTTTTAATGTGCCTTATTAAACTATAATTTTTTTATATTTTAAAATCAGGATAATATTACTTAGGTGTTGACATAATATAACATATATATGCTTATATAATTAAGTAAAAATGAAAAGTAAGGAGGAAGATATATGGATAACAAAGAACTAGTAATTGCAGCAAAGGAAGCTATGAAAAATGCATATGCACCTTACTCAAATTTTAGAGTTGGAGCAGCATTGTTAACAGAGGATGAAAAGGTTTATACAGGCTGTAACATAGAGAATGCGTCATATGGAGGAACTAACTGCGCAGAAAGAACTGCGCTGTTTAAGGCATTGTCTGAAGGGCATAGAAAGTTTAATAAAATAGCTATTATAAGTGACAGCCTTGAATATACATATCCATGTGGAATATGCAGACAGGTTTTAGCTGAGCATGGAGTTGATATGGAGATAATAGTTGCAGATTTTAATGGAGAGTTTAAGGTTCATAAATTAAGTGAACTTCTTCCATATGCTTTTACAAGAGAAGATCTAGAGGGGAGTAAAAAGAATGGCTAAATTTAAATCAGGATTTGTAACAATTATTGGAAGACCTAATGTTGGTAAATCTACACTTTTAAACTACATTATTGGTGAAAAGCTTTCAATAATTTCAAACAAGCCTCAAACAACAAGAAACACTATACAGGCTATACACACAAGAGAGGACTACCAAATAGTGTTTTTAGATACTCCAGGTATGCATAGACCAAGACATAAGCTTGGAGAATACATGGTAAACGTTGCACAAAAAACACTGAATGAAGTTGATATTATACTTTTTCTAATAAATCCAGAGGATGAAATTGGTCCTGGAGACAGACATATTATGGAGCAGTTAAAGAATACGAAAACTCCAGTTATTATGGTTTTAAATAAAATAGATGCTGTTAAAAGAGATAAAGTAGCAAAGACAATAGAGAATTACTCAAAGGAGTTTAAATTCAAGGAGGTTGTACCTATATCAGCTATTAATGGCGAAAATGTGGATACTCTTTTAAAGCTGATAGTTAATAACTTACCTGAGGGTCCGCAATACTTCCCAGGAGATATGATTACAGATCAGCCTGAAAAGTTTGTAATAAGTGAAATAATTAGAGAAAAAATACTTAGAAACATGACTGATGAAGTGCCACATGGGACAGCAGTAGAAGTTATACAAATGAAAGAAGAAGGAAGACTTATTAATATTAATGCTACAATTTACTGCGAGAAGGATTCTCATAAGGCCATGATAATAGGAAAGGGTGGACAAAAGATAAAGAAAATAGGGGAAAGTGCAAGAATTGATATAGAGAAGCTCCTTGATAGCAGGGTTTATCTTGAACTTTGGGTAAAGGTAAAAAAGGACTGGAGGGACAGTCCATCAACTCTAAAAACCCTAGGATATTCGTAAAATGGTGAGTCCAATTGTCACTTGTTAAGGTTCAGGGGGTTGTGTTAAAAAATATTAACCTTGGTGAGAGTGATAAAATAATTACAATTTTTACTGACAAGCTTGGTAAGATTGACGCTGCAGCACATGGGGCCAGAAAGCCTAAAAGTAAACTTATGGCCTCAACACAACCCTTCTGTTATTCTGAATACATTCTATATAGCGGTAAAAATCTTTATACCATAAGTCAAAGTTCAATAATAGAATCCTTTCAATCTTTATTAATGGACCTCGATAAACTTGCTTATGGCAGTTATTTTCTTGAACTTATTGATAGCTTAAATGAGAAAGAAGAAAAAAATGTGTCTATGCTTGCACTTCTGCTAAAAATCTTCTATATATTAACTAATGATGATGTTGATTTGGAGCTTTTAAAGCTTACAGTTGATTTTAAGGCAATTTCTCTTTCAGGGTATATGCCACAAATATCATACTGTACAAGATGCAAAAGCAAAATTTATGATAAAGCATATTTTGATATAGGAGATGGTGGATTAAAGTGTAATAACTGTGGAAATATTAACAAAGATTATGAGATTTCACAACCTGTTATACAATTTTTACATATTTTAAAAAACATAAAACTAGAGAATTTGAGAGATATTAAATATGATAAGAAGGTTGTTGAAATCTTAAGTAGAATAATTTCTGACTATATAAAGTTCTATACACTTAGGGATTATCAGAGTATGAAACTTATAAGAAAATTAAAATAATTAAAAGGAGAGGGTTTCATGGAAGATATCACTCTTGAAAAAATAGATCTCATTAGGCAAAGGACAGGGCTTGGATATGCTGCAGCTAAAGAGGTGCTTGAAAAGAATAATGGTGATGTTGTGGAGACTTTGATTTATATTGAAAAAAATCAAAAGTCATTTGGACAGAATATAACAGAAGTAACTAATGACCTTATTGAAACCATAAAGGATATAATCAAAAAAGGAAATGTAACTAGAATTAAAGTGAAAAAAGATGAAAGGGTATTAGTTGATATTCCTGTAAATGCAGGTATTGCTGCAGGAGCATTGAGCCTTTTCTATCCCCCATTACTTGTTGTTGGAGCTGCTACTGCTGTATTTTCAAAGCTTGTTATTGAAGTTGAAAGACCTGATGGAAGTGTTGAAGTTATAAACAACATTGTAAAGAAGCAGTATGAAAATGCTAAGGATATGGCTGAAGATGCAATAAATAAAGCTTCCAAAACAGTAAACAATGTAAAAGAAGAGGTTATGAAAAAGACTAGTGAATTTGCAGAGAATAACGATGATAAGCAAGGTAACGAAAACAACACAACGGATGAGAATCAATAAGTCAGCGATTGCTGACTTAGGCATATTCAATGAAATAACTAGTCAATATTTTGGTCTATTTTGTATCATACTTCGTCAATAGAAGTTCAAGTTAGCCAAACTAGCTTGAACTTCTATTTTCTCGTCTGATGCAAAATATCCTCAAAATCTTTGACTAGTTATTTCATTGAATATGCCTTATTTTTTTGCTGAAAATAGTAATATATGTTGAAAAAAATTTGAAAATGGAATAGAATATAAGAGCGGATGAAAAGATAGAATATACTGAAAATAGGTGTCGCTTTGGATTTGTATATATAATATTGTATGTTTTAATTATAATATGCTATAATTATTTCAAAAGCGTTGTATTTATTACTCTGCATTTATATAATAATATATAATAAATATTATTGATGATCAGTGTTATTATCATAAATGAGTCATCGATAGGGTTGGCATAATCTTTACAGCACAAGTTTTTAGTTTTTAAATTAGCCAATTATAACACATGCAGAGAGGGTGATTGATATAAAACTTACAAAGCGTCAAGAAGAAATATTAGAACTAGTAAAAAATCATGAACCAATAACAAGCGAACACCTTGCTTCAAAGTTGAATGTTACAAGAGCGGCCTTAAGACCGGATCTTGCAATATTAACTATGACAGGTATGCTAGATGCGAAGCCTAAGGTAGGGTACATGTATTCTAAAAAGGGAGGCAACAGCATAATATATGATTCCATTAAGGAAATAAAGGTTTCAGAGATAAAATCAAAACCTGCAGTTATCTCCGAGGACACAATAGTATATGATGCAATTGTCCAATTATTTTTAAATGATACAGGTACTATATTCATAGAAAGTAACGGTTATCTAGTAGGTGCTGTTTCGAGAAAGGATTTTCTAAAAATCGCTCTTGGAAATACCGATATACATAAAGTGCCCGTAGGAATTATAATGACTCGTATGCCTAACATAATAACTGTCTTTGATAACGATACTGCTTATGATGCTGCAAGGAAGATAATTGAACATGAGGTCGATAGTCTTCCAGTTGTTGAAAAATTTGTACTAGACAATGGGAAAGAAGTTTTTAAAATAACCGGAAAAGTTTCTAAGACAAATGTAACAAGGCTTTTTGTAAAGCTGGGCTCAGGTAGTGTGTAATTTAATTTACATAGTAATATCGTGGTCAATTTTTACCAATATGGGACGTAAAATGTCCCAGTGGGGGTAATTATTTAAATAGTCAATAAAAGACAGGGGGTATTATAAATGCAGAAACCAGAGAAATTCGTTTACTTATTTAGCGAAGGTAATGCAGGTATGAAAAATTTACTTGGGGGTAAGGGTGCCAATCTTGCAGAGATGACTAACATAGGTTTACCTATACCACAGGGATTTACAGTTACTACAGAGGCATGTACAAAGTACTATGATGATGGACAAAAAATTAATGATAGCATCGTTAATGAAATATTTGACCATCTAGCAAAGCTTGAAAACATAACAGGAAAGAAATTTGGAGATTCATCAAATCCTTTACTTGTTTCAGTAAGATCAGGAGCAAGAGCTTCAATGCCTGGAATGATGGATACAATATTAAACCTTGGTCTTAATGATGAGACTATAGTTGGAATTGCAAAGCTTGCAAACAATGAGAGATTCGCATATGACAGCTATAGAAGATTCATAGCAATGTTCAGTGATGTTGTTATGGAAATTGAAAAGAATAAATTTGAAAACATATTAGATGCTGTAAAGGAAGAAAATGGAGCAAAATTTGACACTGATTTAACTGCTGAAAACTTAAAGGAAGTAGTTGTTAGATTTAAGGAACTTTATAAGAAGGAAATGGGAAAGGACTTCCCAGTTGATCCTAAGGAACAACTTCTTGAAGCTGTTAAAGCTGTTTTCCGTTCATGGAACAACCCTAGAGCAATAGTATATAGAAGAATGAACGATATACCAGGAAGCTGGGGAACTGCTGTTAACGTTCAGCAAATGGTATTTGGAAACATGGGAGAAACATCAGGTACAGGTGTTGCATTTACAAGAAACCCTGCTACAGGAGAAAAGAGAATATTTGGTGAGTATCTTATGAATGCACAGGGTGAAGACGTTGTTGCAGGAATAAGAACTCCACAGAGTATAGAAACGCTAAAGAACGTTATGCCAGCATGCTATGATGAATTTATGAAGATTGCAAATACATTGGAAAATCATTATAAAGACATGCAGGATATGGAATTTACAATAGAACAGGGAAAACTCTACTTCTTACAGACAAGAAATGGAAAGAGAACTGCTCAGGCTGCATTAAAGATTGCAGTAGAAATGGTTGAAGAAGGACTTAACACAAAGGAAGAAGCTGTTCTTAAGGTTGATCCAAAGCAGCTTGACCAATTATTACATCCAAACTTTGATCAGGCAGAAATTAAGAGTGCTAAGGAAATAACAAAGGGACTTCCTGCTTCACCAGGAGCTGGATGTGGTAGAGTATACTTTACTGCTGAATCTGCTAAGGAACACAGAGCTGCTGGAGAAAAAGTAGTTCTTGTTAGACTTGAAACATCACCTGAAGATATTGAAGGTATGGTTGCAGCTGAAGGTATACTTACAGCTAGAGGCGGTATGACTTCCCATGCTGCAGTTGTTGCTAGAGGTATGGGTAAGTGCTGTGTTGCTGGCTGTGGTGAAATAAAAGTAAATGAAACTGGAAAATACTTTACAGTTGGAGATGTTAAGATAAATCAAGGTGATTACATATCACTTGATGGAAGTACAGGTAAGGTATATGGACAGAAGATAAATACTGTTGAAACTGAAATATCAGGATATTTTGGAACATTCATGTCTTGGGCTGATGAAATAAGACAGCTTAAGGTTAGAACTAATGCAGATACTCCACATGATGCAGAACAGGCAGTTAAGTTTGGAGCAGAGGGCATTGGACTTTGTAGAACTGAGCATATGTTCTTCCAGGAGGATAGAATAGCTGCAGTTCGTGAAATGATTGTTGCAAACAATGAAGAGGATAGAAGAAAAGCACTTGAGAAGCTTTTACCAATGCAGAAGGGTGACTTTATAGGAATATATGAGGCGATGGAAGAAAGACCAGTAACAATCAGACTTCTTGACCCACCACTACATGAATTCCTTCCACAGGAGAATGAAGACATTAGAGAACTTGCAAAGACTATGGGCTTAACTTTTGAAGAGTTAAAGGCAACAGTAGAGGGACTTCATGAATTCAACCCAATGATGGGACATAGAGGATGCAGACTTGCAGTTTCATACCCTGAAATTGCTGAAATGCAGGCAAGAGCAATAATCGAAGCAGCAATCGATGTTAAGAAGAGATTAAAATACAACATAGTTCCTGAAATAATGATACCACTTGTTGGTGAAGTTAAGGAATTAAAGTTTGTTAAGGACATTATAGTTAAAACTGCCGATGAAGTTATTGCAAAAGCAGGAATTGAGCTTAAATACATGGTAGGAACAATGATTGAAATACCAAGAGCTGCACTTACAGCAGATGAGATAGCAAAGGAAGCTGAGTTCTTCTCATTTGGTACAAATGACCTTACTCAGATGACATTTGGATTCTCAAGAGATGATGCTGGTAAGTTCTTAAAGGATTACTACGATAGAAAGGTTTATGAGTTTGACCCATTCCAGAAGCTTGATCAAACAGGAGTTGGAAAGCTTGTTAAGATGGCTTCTGAACTTGGAAGAGCAACAAGACCAGGAATAAAGCTTGGTATATGTGGAGAACATGGTGGAGATCCATCATCAGTAGAATTCTGCCATGAAACTGGATTAAACTATGTATCATGTTCACCATTTAGAGTGCCAATTGCAAGACTTGCAGCAGCACAGGCACAGATTAAGAATCCAAGAAAGTAAATTTAAATAATAAGGAGTAGCTTAGCTACTCCTTAAATTTTTCATTTAGATATTCAAGTGCTCTTGTGCAGAATTCATCATGCTGTTTTTCTTGTTCGATGACTTTTTTCAAAATGGATATGAAGGCTTCCCTATCACACTGATGTCTATTTTTATAATAATCTCTTGAAATTTTCCAATATTTTTGTGGAAACATTAAGAATGAAAGTATAACAATATATTCTTTATAGCTAAGTTTTCTTATGCTTTCATAGCTTTCCATTGAATTTTTAAAAATCTCAAAATCCCAGGATGTATTCTTTCTTTTTAAAATTCTTTTTAAAAAGCTAGATATATCGTGCACAGGATAATCAATAGCTGATTTATCAAAATCAATAACACATATTTTATTGTCAGGTGTGAAAATAAGATTTTTATTTACATAATCCAAGTGGCATATGGCACCCATACTTACTTCATCTCCAAGTGGTTTTGAAAAATCAATCTGAGAAAGTAAATATACGCTTTCCTTTGCTTTTTCAATATTATATTCAAAGTGTTCAAGATAAAGTTTTGAAAATTTATCTTTAATATTAAAGGCCATATTTGATGCTTCCAGTAGTTGAAGAAAGTGTTTGTTATAACTATTAAAATAATCTGTACCTGAGATTTTTATGTCACTTCCTTCTATAGGTTTAAAATACAAGGAAGAGCTGTGAATAGCAGCAAGATTTTTAGCAGAAGCTAAAACGTCTTCAATATTATCATAGTCACACTTTCTGCCTTCTACCCAATCCATCATTATAAATAAGTCTTTATTATATTCGACATATTTTAAACCATTTTTAGTAGAAATAAGCCTTGGACAGTATATTCCCCTGGAATTTAACCATTCAATAATTGAATATACAAAAAGCAGGGAAGGCTTATTATAATAAACTTTTTTAAGACATCTGCTGCCTTTATCCGTTAATACCTTGTATACAGCCCTCTGTTTTTCTGTATCTTTAAATTTTATATTTTCTATATCATGAATATTTATATTATATTTGGACAGCACTTTTTCCTTTAATTCTTCTGGAGATATAAACTCTTTTAAAATGGAATATGAAGACGATTCCATTAAATCACCTCTAACAACCTGCTAAATAAGCTCATTTAAAATATATGAAAAATTTTCATATAATATACTTTATAATTTAAATGTATAAAAGTGAAAAATATAGAAAAAATGATAAATGTGGGATATATATGTTTCGTATAAATGATTTTAGTAATGTAAAAATATTTATGTGAAATATATAGTTGGTAAATTCTTTTATTTTTCAAAAGAAGGGATATTGACTTTTTTGTTGTATATATATTATATGGATAGTTATATTATTAATGAATTGTGAGATGGTAAAAAATGAATATAAGGGAACACTATGAATTAGTTGAAAAAAGCATACTATCTCCAATGGCAGCCTTAAGCAAAGAATCAAAGGGTAGAAATAAATATGAGGAAAAATGCACTGTTAGAACTGATTTCCAAAGAGATAGAGACAGAATAATACATTCAAAGGCATTTAGAAGGCTTAAGCATAAAACCCAGGTATTTATTTCACCTGAAGGAGATCACTATAGAACAAGGCTTACTCATACACTGGAGGTTTCTCAAATAGCCAGGACTATTTCTAGAGCAATACGCATTAATGAAGACCTTACGGAGGCAATTGCCTTAGGTCATGACCTAGGACATACACCCTTTGGTCATACAGGTGAGAAGGTATTAAATGAAATAACAAGTAAAGGCTTTAGACATAATGAACAGAGTCTTAGGGTTGTAGACTATCTAGAAAGAGGAACAGGACTAAACCTTACCTATGAGGTGAGAAATGGTATTCTATGCCACTCTGGAGACCTTGAGGCTGATACATTTGAGGGAAGAGTTGTTAAAATTGCTGACAAGATTGCTTATATTAATCATGATATAGATGATGCTGTTAGGGCAGGTATTATTTCTATTAATGATCTTCCGCAGGATTGTATTGATGTATTAGGCAGGAGTCACTCTGAAAGAATTAATAGAATGATAACGGCTGTTATTGATTTTGCAATAAAAAATGAAGCAATAGAGCTTACTGGTAATATAGGAGAGGCTACATGGAAGCTGAGAAGATATATGTTTGAACATGTGTATATCGGTTCTGATGCTAAAAAAGAAGAAGAAAAAGCAATGTATTGTATTAGACAGCTTTATGAATACTATATAAAGAAGCCAGGAAAAATGCCAGAAGAGTTTGTAGGAAGAATAGAGGAATTTGGATTAGAAACAGTAGTATGTGATTATATAGCTGGAATGACTGATAGATATGCTATTGCAGAATATGTTAATATATTTATACCTTCACCATGGAGTAAAATTTATTAATAAATTTTATATATATAGAAGGAAATTTTATTTATTTGTCGAATATTATGTATCTGTGTGTCTTTTAAAATAAATAGCAATAGCTATAAAAAAGTTTAATTATGGGAAATGGTTATTTATAATTTTTGTTTATTGATTATAAATTCACACTTTTTTAACTATTTTAAGAAGGAAAATTAATTATGATGTAGAAAATAATAATAGGCATGTTAGGTGATGTTATGGGACGAATTTCTGAAAAAAATATCGAAAAAATAATAGAAGCCAATAATATTGTTGATGTAATCTCAGAGTTTGTTCCACTAAAAAGAACTGGAAGGAACTACATGGGAGTATGTCCTTTCCATGGTGATAAGGGACCTTCCATGAGTGTTTCTGAAGAAAAACAATTATATCATTGTTTTGGCTGTGGAGCTTCTGGAAATGCAATCGGATTTGTTATGAAAATAAGAAATCTTGATTTTGTTGATGCTTTAAAGTATCTCGCAGACAGGGCAGGTATTGTTGTAGAAACTGAATATGAAAGTCCTGAGAAGAAAAAACTTGAAACGCTAAAAGAGAAAATATACAGTATAAATATTGAAACTGCGAGGTTTTTCTTCAACAATCTAAAAGTAAACTCTGAAGTATTAAAATATTTTAGAAATCGAAAAATAGATGATAAAACAATAAAAAAATTTGGCTTAGGATATAGTCTTGACAGTTGGGATGCCCTATATAACCATTTAAAAAATAAAGGCTTTAATGATGCAATAATTGAAAAGGCTGGACTTACATTAAAAAAACAAAATGGTTATTATGACAGGTTCAGGAATAGGGTTATGTTTCCTGTTTTTGATATAAAGGGAAGAGTTGTTGGCTTTGGTGGTCGAGTACTCGATCAGTCTAAGCCTAAGTACCTAAACTCGCCGGAGACTCCGGTATTTTTTAAGGGAACAAATCTTTATGGCTTGAACTTTGTTATTAAGTCAGGACTTCCTGATTACATTATAATAGTCGAAGGATATATGGATTGTATATCCTTACACCAACATGGAATAAACAGTGCCGTAGCTTCACTTGGTACTGCTCTTACAGTAGATCAGGCAAAGTTATTAAAGCGATATAGCAAAAAAATATATATATGCTATGATGCTGATACGGCAGGACAAACAGCAACTCTTAGAGGATTGGAGGTATTAGAACAGGTTGGATGTGAAGTGAGAGTTGTTGCAATTCCAATAGGAAAGGATCCAGATGAATTTATAAAAAATAATGGGGTTGAAGAATTTTTAAAATTAATAGATGCTGCAATTCCGATTGTTGACTTTAGAATACGAATGACAAAAAATGGGAAGAATCTAAAGGATACAAGACAAAAAAGTATCTTCGTTAAAGAAGTTTCAAAAATATTAAGCAGAATGGAAAGCAGTATAGATGTTCAGGCATATGCAACAAAAATATTTGATGAAACTGGAATAGGGGTAGAAAGCATACTAGATGAGGTTAAAAATGTAAAGGGTAATAAAGAAGACATTACGAATAATAAAGCAAATATTAGAAACAATAATATGGGTGGAAATATTTACAACCTTGAACCCGCATATAAAAAGGCTGAAAGATGTCTTTTAAAATATTGTTTAACTGATGTCAATGTTTTTAATTATGTTACTGCAAATCTAGGTGTTGAAGATTTCATAACGAATGTATACAAAATTGCTGCAGAACATATATTTCAAAAATTGTCTCTTGGAGAGGAAATAAAACCTCAAAATATATTAATAAAATTTCAAGACAGTGATGAAATTAATGAAATATCGCAAATATTTGAAATTGAAACTCAAGAATTAGAAAAGGGTGTTGATGTAAATAGACTTGTAGATGATTGCATAAAAACAATTAAAAGATTTAATATAGAAAGCAGGATAAACGAATTGACAATTGAAATTAAAAAGAGTGAAGCAAATAACAATGTAAGTAAATTAGCAGTTTTAACCCAGGAGTTAATTACATTACAGAAACAATTAAATCTACTGTAGTTCTTTGAAAGGAGGTTGTGCAATTGAAAAATGATGCTGCAAACAGTGCAAAAATGGCAATAGTAAAACAGCTAATAGATAGAGGAAAAAAATCGGGATTCTTAACATACAAAGAAATAATAGATTCCTTGGAAAACATAGAGTTATTACCTGAACAAATTGAAAAAATATATGAAATCCTTGAATCAATGGGGATTGATGTTATAGGTGATTCAGAGGAATTTAATGCAGATCAGCTGCTTGAGGAGGATCTTGACTTAGCTATCCCTGAGGGAATTAGCATAGATGACCCTGTAAGGATGTATCTTAAGGAAATAGGAAAGGTGCCTTTGCTGTCTGCTGAAGAAGAAATTGAACTTGCTAAGCGTATAGAACAGGATGATCAGAGTGCTAAAAAGAGACTTGCAGAAGCAAACCTAAGGCTGGTAGTTAGTATAGCTAAAAGATATGTAGGCAGAGGAATGTTGTTTTTAGACTTAATACAGGAAGGTAATCTTGGCTTGTTAAAGGCCGTTGAAAAATTTGATTATAGAAAAGGATATAAGTTTTCAACATATGCAACATGGTGGATAAGGCAAGCAATAACAAGAGCTATTGCAGACCAGGCAAGAACAATAAGAATACCAGTTCACATGGTTGAAACTATAAATAAACTTATAAGAGTTTCAAGACAGTTATTACAGGAACTTGGAAGAGAGCCGGCACCAGAAGAAGTTGCAAAGGAAATGAGTATGGATGTTGAGAGGGTTAGGGAAATAATGAAAATAGCTCAGGAACCGGTATCCCTTGAAACACCAATTGGTGAAGAGGAAGATAGTCATCTTGGTGACTTTTTACCAGATTATGATGCTCCAGCTCCAGCAGAAGCGGCTGCATATACAATGCTTAGAGAGCAGTTAATGGATGTTCTTGATACATTAACACCAAGGGAAGAAAAGGTGCTCAGACTTCGTTTTGGACTTGATGATGGCCGTGCAAGGACGCTTGAAGAGGTAGGAAAAGAATTTAAGGTTACCAGAGAAAGAATAAGACAGATTGAAGCCAAGGCATTAAGAAAACTTAGACATCCAAGTAGAAGTAAAAAATTAAAGGATTATTTAGATTAAACCTGCGCTTTTGCGTAGGTTTTTATTTAAAGTAATTTGGCGTAGTTATAGGAGGAGTTAAATGAAGCTCTCGTTAAGGTTAAGGCATATAGCAGATATGATACCTAAATGTAGTTGTGTTTCTGATATTGGAACGGATCATGGATATATACCTATATACTGTATTATTAATGAAATATGTGAAAGAGCAATAGCAAGTGACATAAATAAGGGACCAATAGAAATATCAAGGAAAAACGTCGAAAGGTATGGCATTGAAGATGAGATTGATACAAGGGTAGGTCCTGGTTTATCTGTTCTCAAGGAAGGGGAAGCGGATGTAATAGTTATTGCAGGAATGGGAGGCATTTTAATATGTGATATTATAAAGGAGCATATTAAAATTGCACAGGGAGCATCATGCTTAATACTTCAGCCTGTTCAATATCCAGAGGTTTTAAGAAAGTATCTTTCTATGTCAGATTTTTGCATTGTTGATGAGGATATTGTTAAAGACGAAAATAAGTATTATCATATAATTAAGGTAGTAAAAGGGAAGCCAGTGAACTATGAAAAAGAAGCATATTATTACACTGGATTAGTAAATATAAAAAAGAAGCATCCACTATTAAAGGATTATGTGTCTTTTAAGATAAATTCTCTAGAAAGAATTTTAAATGGAATCACTATAGATGACCAGAGAGAAAGGTATACTGAAATTAAGGAACTGTTAGATCAATTTAAGGATGTGTTAGAATGCCTATAAAATGTAGAGAACTTATAGCAAAAATTGAAGAAGTATACCCTAAAAGGCTTGCGGAAGATTATGATAATGTTGGCCTTTTGGTTGGTGATCTTAATGCTGAGATTAACAAGGTACTTGTATGCCTTGAGGTAGATAGTAATGTAGTTGATGAGGCAATAAAAATTGGGGCACAGCTGATAGTATCCCACCACCCCCTAATATACACTCCTTTAAAAAATGTTACTAGTGATAATTATATAGCTTCAATTGTTAGAAAATGTATTAAGAGTGATATAGGACTTTATGCATTGCATACAAACTTTGATAATGCTAATAATGGAATGAATGACATACTTGGTGATTTAATTGGTATAGAGAATATAAAACCCCTAAGCGTAAAAACATATGAAAAGCTTTATAAGCTTGTTGTTTTTGTTCCAATATCCCATAGTGAGAAGGTAAGGGAAGCAATTCTTAATGCTGGTGCAGGTTACATAGGAAAATACAGCCACTGTTCTTTTAACATAGAGGGTACTGGTACCTTTATGCCTCTTGAGGGTACTTCTCCTTTTATAGGAAGCCAGGGGGAACTGGAAAGAGTGAATGAAGTCAGAATAGAGACAATTGTAAAGGAAAAAGATGTCTCAAAGGTAATAAGCAGCATGCTTGAAGCTCATCCATATGAAGAGGTTGCATATGATATTTATCCTCTAGTAAATAGGATTGAAGGTGGATGTGGACGTGTAGGTACTCTAAAGCATGCAATGAGTTCTCAGGACTTCATAAGCTATATTAAAGACAGGTTAAAAATATCATCTATAGAGGCGGCAGGAGATATGGAAAAGATTATAAAGAAGGTGGCTATCCTTGGTGGAGATGGAAATGATTTTATAGAAACTGCGATAAATGCAGGATGTGATGCATTTGTTACAGGCGATATAAAACACCATAAAGCTGTTAGTGCTATATCTTCAGGACTAAATATAATAGATGCTGGTCATTATAATACAGAAATATTGGCTGTGCCATTTATTTCTGAATTTATAAAGTCATTAGCTAATGTTGAATGCTTTGTATCAAAAGTTAATACAAATCCTTTTAAGAAAGTATAGAAAAGAATTTTTCTATACTTTTTTATATCTTTATTTAGTTCTGGCATTCTATAGTATTAATCATAAGTTAGCAAACTATTAGGAGGGGATAAAAAAGAGTAATTTGATAATGTAATTATAAATTATAAGAGGAATACTATTAATTAAGGAGGTTAGTTATATGATTTGTAAAGAACTATATGATATTTACATGATAGATGAGGAATTAAAAAAGATAGAGAAGGCTTTAAAGCCTAAAGAGCTTATAAGTGAATTGAATAACATTAAAAGAGAGTATGATAAACTAAAAGCGAATTATGTAAGCATGAAAAAAGATGAAGCTGAAAGTGAAAGGAGTATAGCAGCTCTAGAAAAAAGATCGGAAAATACGACAAAAGAATTAAAGGAATATGAAAAGCAGATGTATTCTAGCAGCAGTGTAAAAGCAATAGAAGGATATCAAAAATCAATTGAAAGACTAAATATTGAAGCAAAGGATGTTGATGATAAGGTATATGAAATTCTAAATAAACTTGAGAATATAAAGAAAAATAAAGACCAAATACTAGAAGAATCAAAGGTTATAAAGTCAGAATATCAAGGCAAAAGAGCTGAATATGATATAAGAATATCTGAATTAAACAAAAGAAAAACTGTTCTCATGGAACAAAGGAATGAATTAATTTTAAATATTAATGAAGATATATATAGAGAGTATGAATCTATCAGAAAGAATAAAGGATATGGTGTTGGTATAATAAAAGGGGAAATATGTTCCGGTTGCGGAATGGATGTTCCATGTATTATAATAAATGAGGTTAAGAACTCAAATAACATAGTTAAATGTCCTAACTGTGGAAGGTTCATATATATGGAGTTATAGTATATACCAAATATTGTGTATTTACTTTTGTCACTATACATGATATCATAATGTTCTGGACGAGATATTATATCTGTTCTTCATAAGTTAAGTGTTTATATCAATATGAAATACATATTGAGTAAATCAGATGGTCGCTGCCTCGTAAGAGGGAGAGGAAAGTCCGAGCTCCATAGGGCAGGGTGCCGGGTAACACCCGGTGGAGGTGACTCCAAGGAAAGTGCAACAGAGATATACCGCCTAAGTCAACATGTTTGACCGGCAAGGATGGAAAGGTGAGGTAAGAGCTCACCAGCATACAGGCGACTGTATGGCTATGTAAACCCCATCTGGAGCAAGACCGAATAGGGGAGCGTGAAGCGTTAGCCCGACGTGCTCCCGGGTAGTGTCGCTTGAGCTGTCTGGTAACAGATGGCCTAGATAGATGACCGTCAAATACAGAACTCGGCTTATAGATTTACTCGATAACATGAAAGCTCCAGGCTTAACGGCCTGGAGCTTTCTTTTTAACTATTTAATAAGCTTTTCAAATATAGGTAAAGCCTTTTCAATTTGCTCTGTTGTAACACAATAGGATAAACGCAGATGATTTGGACATCCAAAGTCATCACCAGGAACTATAAGTAAATTATATTCCTTAGCTTTTTCGGAGAATTCCTTTGCTGTATATCCCTTTGGTGCTTCAAAGAAAAGATAGAAGGCACCATCAGGTTTAGCACAGTGATATCCCATTTTTGTAAAGCTGTTGTATAAAAGGTTGCGATTTTTTTCATATATTGCTAAATCTGGCATTACATCAATACATTCTGCAATAACCCTCTGGAATAAGGTAGGAGCACATACATGCCCTGCTGCCCTGGCACCCCCTGCAACTGCAGGATATAACATGTTAAAGTCTTCTATCTCGTCTGGAATAACGATGTAGCCTATACGTTCTCCAGGGAGAGAAAGGGATTTACTGTAGGAATAACATACAAGAGTGTTTTTGTAGTACTTAGGTACATAGGGAACCTTAATACCGCCATATACTAATTCTCTGTAAGGCTCATCAGAAATAAGATATATAGGATGGCCATATATAGATGATTTTTCAGTAAGCATATCTGAGAGATGACGGATAGTGTCCTCAGTGTAAACGACACCAGAGGGATTATTAGGCGAGTTTATAATTACTGCCTGGGTATTTTTATTAATCCTCTTTTCTAGCTCGTTAAAGTTAATTTGAAAGGTTTCTGTATTAGCAGGAATAACCGTAAGTTTTCCTCCTGAAGCTTCTACAAAACACTTATATTCAGGAAAATAGGGAGCAATAGCAACAATTTCACTATCAGAACTGCAAATTAAGGCTTTAAAGCAAGCCATAAGAGCAGGTGCAGCTCCACATGTAATAAATATGTTGTTTTTTGAAAAATTAGTGCCTTGTCTTTTGTTTATTGAATCTGCAATTGTTTCTCTTACTGAGTCGTTTCCTGCGGCGCTGGAATAACCATGAATTGCTATAGGATTTTCATTGTTTAAAAGCCTGCAAATGGCTTCCTCTACTTTTTTAGGTGCAGGAATACTTGGATTTCCTAAGCTAAAATCAAAAACATTTTCCTTACCAACTACAGCTGCACGCTGCTTACCAAACTCGAAAAGCTCACGTATACAGGAACGTACACTGCCATATTCGTACATTTGTTTTGAAAACATAAAGAACCCCTCCTAAAAATTTCCTTGATAATTTTTATATCACTATGGGAAAATTTTATATTCAAAAGATATTCATAAAAAAACTAACATTTCATTTACCTTTATTTGCATTCAGATGCTTCTATATACTTTGTATGTTATTAAGATCAACATTAGAATTAATGTTTCGCTGATATAACATCTGCCATGTTCAATGATAATAATAAATAGATAAATTGTCAATATTTTATAAATATTCTGACATGAATGGGAAATTCCAAATAAATTACTTTAATGAATAATTTAATACAATTTTATTTTTTTTATACATATGTTATAATATAGAAAAATCCTATTGGGGGAATGGGCATGGTTTTTAACGGTAAAACACTTGAGGATGCATTAGCATCTGCAGAGAAAGCAACTGGGAAAAGCAGAAATGAGCTTATATATAAAGTAGAGGAAAAAAAGTCGGGATTATTTAAATTGAGCAGCTTTGAAGTTGAAATAACCGGATTTAAAAAGCATGGAACATTAGCAATAAAAAATGGTAAGGTCGTTTACAATGAGGGGGATATACCTCCGGCAATAATTCCAGGAGATAACTTAATAATAGAAGTAAATGGTGAGATTATTTCAAAAAAGACCAGAATATATAAAACAGATGTTATAGACATTGAAGTGATGGACACACAATCAGAGAAGAGTATTAATCTGGAAGTGTCAGAGAATGGAATGGAAGCATATCTGACAACCTTATATTTACCTGAAAGAAAATATGAAATCGTTGATTGTGATTTTGGAGAAGAGATAAAAGTAGAAGCGAGGATGATAGCTGAGAATTTTCCTGATGCTTACAGCAAGGGAGAAGTTGAAAGCATCATTAATGAGAATAAAATCAAATTTGGAGTTAAGTGGGAAAATATAAATAACATATTAAAAGGTGGAAGATATCAAATTGCTAAGGGGCAAGAACCTCAAGAACCTGTAGATGACTCTATAGAGTTTTTTTTTGAAACTAAAGATGAAAAAAAACCTGTAGAAATCGATGGAAAAGTCGATTATTATAATATAAATAAGATTGAATCTGTCGAAAAAGGAAAATTACTTGCATTAAGGAGGGAAGGTAAAGACGGTAAACATGGTTATGATGTTTATACTAGGATAATAGCTCCGAGAAATAGAAACAAATATAAACTTAAAAAGGGGCCAGGATGTCAAATCCTTGATAATGGAAATCGTGTGGTAGCTGATATAGACGGTCTTGTTTCGCTAAAAGAAGATGCTATATGTGTTTTTCCTGTTTATACAGTAAATAGTGACGTTGATATAAAAACTGGAAATATAGAGTTTGAAGGAGATATATTAGTAAAAGGTAATGTACTAGAGGGGCTTAAGATTGCTGCTGCTAATAATATAAATATATATGGAAGTGCAGCAGGAGCAGTTATAATATCAGGAGGAAATACGAAAATAGAAAAGAATGTCATTAAAAGTATACTAAAATCAGGAGAAAAGCAGATCAATGATTCTGAAGCATTTAATTATATAAAAAAATCCAATGAATTTTTAATAAAGATACTTGAAATGCATTCAAAACTTGTTAAAGTTGGTAATCTTCCACAAAATTTAAGCGATGGACAGTTGTTTAAGGTACTTATGGAATCAAAGCTTAAAAAATATAAGGATAGTATATTGGAAGGCAATAACTTTATTATGAAAAATAAAGTGAGGGAAGATATTTTAGAATTATGGCATGATGTTATAAAAATATATGAGTACATAGAAGGTTGCAGTTCTTGTTGTGTAGAGAAAGCAAATTGCTTAAAGATAAAGCTTGAAGATTTTATTGAAAAATTTGAGGCTATTTCTACACCGGCTGATATAATCGTAAATTATTGTCAAAATTCTGAAGTTTATGCATCAAATAATGTAGAAGTAAAAGGTAAAGGTTGCTATAATACTATTATAAAAGCAGAAAATAAGGTAATTTTTTCTGGATATCCAGGTGTAATGAGAGGTGGAGAGGTTTATGGAGCCAATGGAATAGAAGCTAAGGAAGTTGGCTCTAATGCTGGAGTAATGACTTTATTAAGAACCTCAAAAAATGGAGTTATTCAAGCAGATATAGTATATCAAAATACTACAATAAGGATTGAAGAACAGTCCTATGTAATTGATAATCCTGTAAAGATGCTAAAAGCATATATGGACAAGGGTGAACTTGTTGTTGAAAAACTTAAATTGTAAGGGGTGAAAATATGGGAAATAGAAGAAAGGTTCTGGTTTTCAAAATAAATGGTGAGGAATTTGCTGCTGACATAATGCAAGTTGAAAGAATTCTTGGTTTTACTGAACCAGTAAAGGTTCCTGAATCGCCAGACTTCGTTAAAGGAGTTATTAAGTATCAGGAAAAAGTAATACCTGTAATAGATTTATGTAAAAGATTAAATATTTCTGAAACTACCATAAAAAATGATCCTAAAATAGTTATAGTAAAACATGATAGTAAAAGTATTGGTATGATAGTGGACATGGTTTCAGAGGTTATAGATATTGAAGATGAAAATATGGATAACACTCCAGACATAGTTAGAGGAATTTCTAATAAATACATAAATGGAATGATCAAGCTAAATGATAGAATTATTATATTTATTAATACAGAAAAAATATTAACCAAGGAACAGGTTGTTGAACTTGAATCAATAACAGAATAAATGGAGAGATACTATGGAATCAAAGGAGATTAAGATAGGTATAGGTGACTTAAATGTTGCAATCCCTCCAGAAAAGCTGATAACCCTAGGACTTGGTTCTTGTGTTGGTATTGCTATATATGACAGTTATGCTAAGGTAGCTGGATTAGCTCACATAATGCTTCCAGACAGTTCTGGATTTACAAACCAAAGCAATCCATATAAATTTGCAAACCTTGCGATACCTGCTCTTGTAGATAAAATGATTTCTATTGGAGCAAAAAAAAGTAATATGAAGGCAAAGATTGCAGGTGGAGCTAGTATGTTTGCTTTTGCTAATAAAAACCCGATTATGGATATAGGCAATAGAAATGGTAAAGCTGTAAAGGAAGTTTTAGGGGGACTTAACATTCCAATATTATGTGAAGATCTTGGTGGAAATTCTGGAAGGACAATGATAGTTGAATCTGATACTGGAAAAGTTTTTATTAAGACTGTTGGAAAAGGCATGAGGGAGTTTTAAATATGTTTGAGAAAGTTAAAGTATTAGTTGTTGATGATTCAGCATTTATGAGAATAGTAATAAGGGATATGATTAATAATCAGCCTGATATGGAAGTAGTTGACACAGCAAGGGATGGCGAGGATGCGATTAAAAAGGTTAAACTATTAAATCCTGATGTTGTAACACTGGATATTGAAATGCCAAGAAAAAATGGTCTTGAGGCTTTAGAAGAAATAAGAAAAATATCTTTATGTGAAGTAATAATGCTAAGCAGTTTGACATATAAAGGATCTCAAGAAACTATGGAGGCTTTAAGAATTGGTGCTTTTGATTTTATACAAAAGCCTTCAGGATCTATATCACTTGATATAGATAAAGTAAAAAATGAGCTTGCTGAAAAAATAAGATATGCAAAAAATGCAAGAAAGAAAAAAGTAACAAAACCAGCTATTACTATTAAACATAACAACTTGGAAGTTATCAAAAATGAAAGTACAATTAGTACATATAGAAAGAGGATTGATGCGATTTTAATAGGTGCATCAACTGGTGGCCCAAGGGTATTATATGATTTGATAACAAAGCTTCCTTTAAATATTGATGTTCCAGTTTTTGTAGTTCAGCATATGCCTGCAGGTTTTACAAAGGCCTTTGCAGAAAGAATAAATAAAAATGCAGAACTTGAAGTTGTTGAAGCATCAGATGGTGAACCTATAATTTCTAATAAGGTATACATAGCCCCTGGAGGATATCATATGGTTCTACAGCCTAAAGCAGTAAAGCTTGAGCTTACTCCACCTATTCATGGAGTAAGACCAGCTGTTGATAACCTCTTCCTTTCAGCAGTAAATATATATGGAGGAAACCTTCTGTGCTGTGTTCTTACTGGCATGGGAAAGGATGGAGCGGAAGGTCTTAAAGCAATTAAACTAAAAGGGGGAGCGACAATAGCTCAGGATGAAGCTACATCAACAGTATATGGAATGCCAAGGGCAGCCTTTGATACTGGGTGTGTTGACATGGTGCTTCCTGACAGCGAAATACCCCAAGAAATAGTAAAAATTGTTAAGGGGGTGTGAAGATATGGAATTTGCAAAAATTGAGGATTTTGCTCTAAATGAGTATGGTATAAACCTTTCTGCTTATAAATCCAGGCAGTTAACTAGAAGAGTTGAAAGCTTTATTACAAGATCAGGTGCTGACAATGAGAATGACTTTATAAAGATGCTTAAGAGTGATAGAAATTTAAGTAAAAAGTTTTTAGACCATCTGACTATAAATGTTTCAGAATTTTTTAGAAATAAGGATATGTTTTTAGAGCTTGAAAAAAAGATTAAGGAACTTTTAAATCCTGACAAAAACTCATTGAAAATATGGAGTGCTGCATGCTCTATTGGTGCTGAACCCTATACTCTTGCTATTATAATGGACAAGCTAACCCCAGGGAAAATGCATAATATAATTGCTACAGATATCGATATGACAATACTTGATACAGCCAAAAAGGGAAGCTATACAAAAAATGATATTAGAAATGTAGAGCCTCAACTTATTGATAAGTATTTTACCATTGAAGGTGAAAGATATTTAATAAAGGACGATATAAAAAGAAGAGTAAATTTTAAAAAACATGATTTAATAATGGATAGATATGAATCAGGTTTTGATGTTATAGTTTGTAGAAATGTTGTTATTTATTTTACCCAGGAAACTAAAAATGAAATATATAAAAAGTTTTATAATGCTATGAAGCCTGGAGCCCTGCTTTTTGTAGGAGCTACAGAAAGTATTTATAACTACAGAGAACTTGGTTTTGAAAAGGCTTCTACATTTATATATAGAAAACCGGGGGTGAATTGAAATGGATATGTCTAGATACCTTGATGCATTCTTAGAGGAATCGTTGGAATATCTGCAAAATCTTAATGAATACATATTAGAGCTCGAAAAAAACCCAGAGGATAAAGAGACAATCAATGCTATCTTTAGAGTGGCCCATACACTTAAGGGAATGGCAGGAAGTATGGGATTTACTGATATGGGAGAGCTTACCCACAACATGGAAAACATATTTGATAAATTTAAGAATGGAGAATTAAGTGTTACTACAGAAGTTATTAATGCACTTTTTAAATGTCTTGATACATTAGAAAAAATGGTTGATAACATTCAAAATGGTTCTGATGAAAAGATTGATACCAGTGAATTAATTTTAATGTTAAAGAAACTTGAGAATAATGATGTTCAAGATGTTCAAGCTGTTCAAGCTGAGGAAAATAATTCTGTAATGACAAAAAGCGATGATGAACTGAATGAGTATGAAAAGGATATAGTAAAGGAAGCAATACAAAGAGACTATAATGTATATAAAGTATATGTTGAGCTTTACAAGGACACTCTGCTCAAATCAGCAAGGTCTTACCTGGTATATAAAACATTGGAGGAAGCAGGTGAAATAATAAAGGCTGTTCCTTCAATTGAAGACTTGGAACAGGAGAAGTTCGAAAATTCCTTTGTAATTTATATAATATCCAAGAATCAACCTGAGGATGTAAAGAAAGCAGTTGAGGCAATTTCAGAGATTCAAAAGGTTGAAATAACAAAAATAGAGGTAGAAGCTAATGCAGCTAAACCTGAAAAGGGAGAAGATAAAGCTGCATCTGAAAAGGGTGAAAACCAAAATGGAAATCATGAGGAAAAGGGTACAAGAAAAGTTCATCAATCTGTAAGGGTCGATTTGGACAGACTTGATTCCTTTATGAATCTTGTAGGAGAGCTTGTTATTCACAGGACAAGATTGGAGCAGTTAAGTGGTGTACACAAGCTAACAGATCTCCATGAAACTTTAGAACAGGTAGGAAGAATAACATCTGATTTACAAGAGCTAGTTATGAAAATCAGAATGCTTCCTGTTGAGAGGGTATTTAACAGATTTCCACGAATGGTAAGGGACCTAGCTCAAGAATTAAATAAAGATATTGACCTTATTATTGAGGGAGAGGACACTGAACTTGACAGAACTGTTATAGATGAAATAGGAGAGCCCCTTGTACATTTGATTAGAAATGCTGCAGATCATGGCCTTGAAACCCCTGATGAAAGAATGAAAAAAGGAAAGAATTCAAAGGGTGTAATAAAGCTTGTCGCTTATCAAGAAGGAAACAAGGCTGTTATAAAGGTTTCTGATGATGGAAAGGGATTAAACATTGATAAGATAAAGAAAAAAGCACAAGCAGCGGGAATTGATATAGATGGAATGTCGGATAGTGACATTAAGAACCTCATATTTATGTCTGGCTTCAGCACAAGTGATCAGGTAACTGACGTTTCAGGAAGAGGCGTTGGTATGGATGTTGTTAAAACAAAGATATCCTCACTTGGCGGTACTATAGATGTAATTAGTGAAGTAGATAAGGGTACAACAATATTGATAAGACTTCCATTAACACTTTCTATTATTCAGACACTCCTTGTTAAAATAGCAGAAGAAACCTTTGCAATTTCCCTTGGTTTCATTGACAGGGTTATAAACATAAATGTAAATGACATAAAGCAGACAAACAACAGGGAGGTTATTATCTATAGAGATAATGTAATACCACTAATAAGAGTAGCTGAAAAGTTGAATATTGAAGAGGAAGCAAATGATAACAAATTCGTTGTAATAGTTAAAGTTGGTGAAAGAAATGTTGGACTTTTAGTTGATTCACTTCTTGGGCAGCAGGAAATCGTTATAAAGCCACTTGGCAAGATTATGCAGAGCCTTAAAGAATATGTTGGAGCTACAATACTTGGAGATGGTCTTGTAACCCTTATCCTTGATGTGGCAGCCCTTGTATAGGTGGGTGATAGAATGGATATGCAGTTAAATGAAATGCAGCTTGATGCCCTAAAGGAAGTAGGAAATATAGGAGCTGGAAATGCGGCAACGGCACTTTCTCAACTCCTTGATAGAAAGATAGACATGAGGGTACCGGAAGTTTGTATACTTCCTTTTGATGAGATAGTAAAGAAAATAGGAAATGATGAGGACATAGTTGTTGCGGTGTTACTAAATGTGTACGGTGATGCACCTGGTAACCTTCTATTTGTGATGAAAAAAGAAAAAGCACAGGATTTTGCTAAAACAATGCTTCAAGGTTTTTCACAAAATTCCGATGAAATATATATGTCTCTCTTTCAAGAAATAGGTAATATACTTGGGAATTCATATATTGGTGCAATAGGTAAGCTTGCAGGGATGAACCTTGTAACTTCTATTCCAGGTGTTGCAGTGGATATGCTTACAGCAGTGTTAAGTTCATCCTTTATAGATGCAGAACAATATAGTGACTATGTTCTTGCAATTGACACAAATTTTCTCGATGGAAATAATGACCTTGAATCTGGTGGTAATTTCTTTTACATACCAAAACCAGGTTCTTTAAATAGGATATTGACTAATTTAGGTTTATGTGGGGAGGTTTAAACAGATGGCAAAAGTATTAATTGTTGATGATGCGGCATTTATGAGAATGATGATTAAGGATATACTTTCAAAGAATGGTTTTGAAATTGCAGGTGAAGCTCCAAATGGTATGAAGGCAGTAGAAATTTACAAAGCAGAAAAACCTGATATTGTAACAATGGATATAACAATGCCGGAAATGGATGGAATACAGGCTTTGAAAGAAATAAGAACCTTTGATGCAGGGGCAAAGATAATAATGTGTTCTGCGATGGGTCAGCAGGCAATGGTTATGGAGGCAATTAAAGCTGGAGCAAAGGACTTTATAGTAAAGCCATTTCAGGCTGAAAGAGTACTTGAAGCAATAAAAAAGGTACTCGGATAAGGGGTGATGTAAATGCAAAGTGAAATGCAGGTTGTTATCTTCTCCTTAGGCAAGGAAAAATTTGCTCTTGAAACAAGATTTATTGACGGAATAGAAAAAATGCTTAGTATAACTAAAGTACCAACAGCTCCATATTATATAAGGGGACTTGCTAACCTTAGAGGAAACATAATATCAATTATAGATTTAAAAGCATATTTAAACATGGAAAAGACTAAAGATGAAGATAATATTATTATACTTGAAGCTGGTGAAGAAAGAATTGGACTTATGGTTGATGAAGTAAATGAGGTAGTTGAAATAACAGATGATATGATAGAAAAGGTATCTGATAATACAGGATATACAAAGGGTGTAGTTAATTTTGATAACTATATTGTTACTCTTTTAGAAGGAGAAGAACTAGCAAGTAGATGGGAGGGATAAAATGAGTGAAGTTCTTTCACAAAATGAAATAGATGCCCTCCTTGCTGCCCTATCCTCAGGGGAGATAGGTATCGATGAACAGACAAACGAAGAAGCACATAAGGTGAAAAAATATGATTTTTTAAGACCAAATAAGTTTTCTAAGGATCATATGAGAACACTTGAGAGGGTTCATGAAAATTTTTCAAGGATAGCATCGAATTACCTTACTGCATATTTGCGAACTTCTGTTCAGATAAATGTAATGTCTGCTGAACAGACAACATTCCAGGAGTTTATACACTCTATACCGAACCCTACTATATTGATTAGTTTTACATTAGATCCCTTTGATGGGATACTGTTATTTGAAACAGGGCCTCAATTTGTATTTCAAGTAATAGACATTCTCTTTGGTGGACAAGGAAAATCTTCAATAAGGACAAGAGAGTTCACTGAGATAGAAAAGAACATAATAAAGAGAATTAATCTTAAAATGCTTGAAAACTTGAAGGTAGCCTGGGAGGATGTAGTGGATGTTGATGCTAAGTTCGATACTCTTGAGACTAACCCTGTATTAAACCAGGTAATGGCTCCTAATGAGGCAGTTGCACTTATAACTATGTCTGCAAATATAGGAGATAATCAATCCTTTTTAAATATGTGTATACCCTACATTTCCATAGAGAAATTTATGGACAAGCTTGTTATACAGTATAAAAATTCAGTTTCCTACAGAGAGGATTCTGAGAACAAGAAAAAGATAGAAAATAACATAAGTAATGTTGATGTACAATGTGAAGTTGAGCTTGGGAAGAGTATTATTACCGTTGAGGACTTTTTAAATCTGTCCATTGGAGATAGCATTACCCTTAGCAGAAAGACAAGGGAACCCCTTGATATGTACGTTGAGAAGAATCTATATTACAAAGTCTACCCTGGCACCATTTCGAAGAAAATGGGAGTACAGATAGTAGAAATTTTGAATAAGGATGTGAAAGAGGATGAATAACAGTTTACTTTCACAAGAAGAAATAGATGCTTTGCTAAATGGTGTAGATGTTGAAACATCACCTGACTTAAATGAGAGCGATAAGGATCTTCTTGGTGAAATAGGAAATATTTCCATGGGTTCCGCCTCCACAGCACTATCTACGATAATAAGTAAAATGGTAAATATAACCACACCAAGAGTGGAGGTTTCAACTCTAGCTAAAATAAAAGAGGGTTTTCAAGTCCCCAATGTAGCGTTAGAGGTTGAATATACAGAAGGCTTAAGTGGAGCTAACCTTCTTGTAATTAAAATTACAGATGCTTCTATCATTGCTGACCTTATGATGGGGGGAGATGGAAGTAGAAAATCTGAAATCCTTTCTGAAATAGAATTAAGTGCTGTTTCAGAAGCGATGAATCAGATGATTGGTTCTGCTTCAACGTCCCTTGCAACAATGTTTAATATACCTATAAATATATCTCCACCAACTGCAAAGATATGGGATGATAGCACACAAAATATAAGCAGCCACATGAACGAAGATGAAAGAATTATTAAAATATCATTTAAGCTTACAATAGATGAAATCGTTGATAGTGAAATAATGATGCTTTTACCACTTGAAACATCAATGTCCATAATAGATAAAATGACTGGTGGACATAGTGAGGAAGCGGAAGAGGGCAGCGATTTTGATATGAGCATAGATGATGTTTTAGGTGATATAGCACCACAACTGGAAGAAAGTAATAATTATCATGAAAGTCAGAGTACTCCTGTTAATAATGAGCCTGAAAGAGTAAATAATCAGGCTGCTCCTGTAAATGTTCAAAGGGCGCAATTTGCTCCTTTATCATCGGTGGCAGCTCAGGAAGTACAAAACATAGACCTTATACTTGATGTGCCGCTTGAGATATCAGTTGTACTTGGAAAGACTAAAAAGACTATAAAGGAAATATTAGAGTTAGGAACAGGTTCCCTTGTTGAACTTGATAAATTAACTGAGGAGCCAGTTGAAATTCTTGTAAATGGTAAAAAAGTTGCATTAGGTGAAGTTGTTGTAGTCGATGAAAATTTCGGCGTTAGAATAACAAGCATTATAAGCAATACAGAAAGAGTAAGAAGTCTGCGTGGTAGATAACCAGCAGACTTTTCTATTTGGTTAAATTAAACAATAAAGTTATTGTAAAGTTTTTTACAGTGTATACGATAATATATCTAGGTAAAAAAATAGTTTCGGAGAGTGGTATTATGAAGGTCGGTTTTAATGTAAATAGAGTTGTCAATGCATATACACAAAATTCAAGGACGGATAGAATAAACGGAAAAGTAAAAGATAAATCAGATAGAATTGATATATCAAGGGAAAGTATTGAGATAAGAAAATATATAGAAAATGCTGATGATATAGAGATAAAAAATAAAAGAGTAGAGGAAGTAAAATCACTGATTGAGCAGAATAAGTATAGTGTGGATTCAAGTGAACTTGCAAAAAGCATACTAAAATACATGAAAGAAAGTGGTGTATGATGGAAATTAGGGATATAATGTCTGCACAAGAGGTTGTTTTAAAAAATTTGAATGAGTTGCTAGATTATGAAAAAGAAGTATTAATAAAAGATAGAGCTTCTGAACTTCAAGAAATAATTGAGAAAAAGAAGGATTGTGCTAAAAAAATATCTCTTCTAGAAAAGAAACGACAGGAATTAACAGGGGATAGAAAGGCAGAAGATATGGTAAAGGAAGGCCTTATAACCCAGGGACAGGTTGATAGACTAAGAAAACTATCTGAGGATGCAAAGGAAAAGGGAGAAGTAAATTTGATGCTAACAAGGCAGTCAATTTATTATATAAGGATGATAACCTCAGCCCTTAATCCAACTCAAAGGGTTATGACATATGGAAATGCCGGAAAATTAGATGACGGAAAATCTGAAAGCGTTTTTAACACAAAGGGATAGGGGGAAGAGAAATGAGTGGATTATTTGGTACATTTAACATTGTAAAAAGAGGTATGTTTGCTCAGCAAACAGCTCTTCATATAACTGGACATAATGTTGCAAATGCAAATACAGATGGATATTCAGTACAAAGAGCAAATATGAAGACAACACAGCCCTTTGGTATGCCATCCTTAACTACATCAGCAGAACCTGGACAGCTTGGAACAGGTGTTCAGATAGCAAGTATAACAAGATCTAGAGATGAATTCTTGGATGGACAGATAAGAAAGGAAATGGGTACACTAGGGAAATTTGCAGCAAAGGAACAGTTCTTATCTGAAATAGAAACAATATTCATGGAGCCAAGTGAAACTGGTATTGCGACAACAATGGGAAAGTTCTGGGATGCATGGTCTCAATTATCCAACACTCCAGAACCAAACTCCACAGCAAGAACCCTTGTTGCACAGAATGCGGATACAATGGCTAAGTCATTAAATCATACATATAGACAACTTGATGATCTTGAAACAAACGCTGGAGAATTGATGAGACAGCAGATTTTTGAGGTAAACAGCATATTTGATCAGTTATCAGAAATAAATACACAGATAAAAGCTGTTGTTATTGGAGGAAAAACTCCAAATGACCTTATGGATAGAAGAGATTTACTTTTAGATCAGCTTTCCAACAGATTCGGGTTTGAAGTTGACAAGACAGAATTTAGTGGAATAGATGTAAAGGCAAAGATGCTTGATAAAAATGGTAATGTTGTTAAAAAGCAAATTTTATCAGATGGAACAGTAAATCAGGGAGTAGCATATATAAATAAAATTCAAGGCAGTAAAATGGAAGTATTTATAGATGGCGACCCTAATAAGTCTGTAGAAATTGATATAACTGGCAAAGAAAGTGAATATGCTGGTAGTCATGTAGTTTTATACAACAAAGATAGTTATCAAAAGGGAACATTAAGCAGTGATATGCTAACACCAGCTAAGTTTGATAGCGGAAGCTTAAATGGATATGAAGCAATTAAAAATAATGTTGAAACATATAAGATGGAATTAAATAATCTGGCAAAGGTTTTAGCTGTAGCTGTTAATACAATACACTCAGACAATGGCAAGAGTATTAATTTCTTTGATGCGGCTGCTGAAACATCGGAGGAACCAGCAAAGGTTATTAAGGTAAATGAGGATATACTAAAAGATCCTAAATTGATAAACTCGGGAAAGGTTATTGGCGCTGATGCTAAGGAAGGTAACGGAGAGAGAGCAATTTTAATACATCAATTGAGGTATACCAGAATTGATATTGAAAAAATAACAAAAGCTGCAGATGCAGATATTAGACAAACTTTTATAGATGATGTTTCATTAACAATGGACAGTGATAAACCATTATCAATGACAGGTGACCCAAATGGAATGACACTTGACAACTATTTCAAGAGTTCAATTGCAGACCTTGGTGTTACAAATCAAGATGCACAAAGAAATGTTATAAACCAAGAGGCACTTTTAACCCAGCTTGAAACAAGAAAAGAATCTATTTCAGGTGTCTCACTTGATGAAGAAATAACAAACATGATTCAATTTTCAAAGTCATACCAGGCAAATGCCAGGATGATCAGTGTAATTGATGAATTGCTTGATGTTGTTGTAAATGGTCTTAAAAGGTAGGTGAAAGTAATTGAGAATAACAAATAGAGTATTAGTTAGAGGATACCTTAGTGATTTAACTACAAACCTTCAAAATATGAGAAAGCTGCAGGAACAGTTATCATCAGGAAAAGAAATAAGAAGACCATCTGATGATCCATTTAGGGTTGCAAGAACTATGGAGTTGACATCAGGAATTTCACTAAATGATAGATATAAAAAGAACATTGAAGAAGGCTTAGGATGGCTTGAGACAACTGAGACTGCAATAGGACAAATGGGAGATGTACTTCATAGAATTAGAGAATTAACAGTACAGGCTGGAAATGCAACATATAATGAAGGCCAAAGAACTCCAATTCTTATGGAGGTGGAACAGCTAAAGGAACAACTGATGCAGATTGGGAATACGGCCTTTGATGGTAGATACATTTTCGGAGGAGATAAAACTACAAATAAGCCATTTGAAGAAGATTTAAATGCGATTATATATAGTGGTTCTACTGAAGGTTTAATCAGAGAATTTTCACAGGGCGTAAGATTCGATATAGGCTTTCCAGGAGAAAAATTCAAGGAGATTTTTACAAATAAACCTATAAACCTTCCAGTTGAAGGTATAAAATCAGATGGAACATCACCATTTGGTGGAGGTGGAGTATTAAGTGGATACTTTGTAGGAAGTACTGAAAAAAATTTTACAATTATGGTAGATGAGGTTAATGCAGGTGGACAGGTAACAAAAGTAAAATATTCTACAGATGGTGTGAATTTTTCTGAGGTAACAGCGAGTATTGATCCTACAACTGGAAACTCTATAATTAAATTCCCTGATAATGAAGGGCTTACATTTACACTATCTAAAAACACGGATAATACTGTCGGTAATAGTTATAAATTTAATTTGAAACCAGACAATGTAGTTGATAATATTATTGGTCTATTAGGTGAAAATAAATCACCATCTAGTTTATTAGATAAGCTAGATGAACAGATCGATAATTTGTTAAATATAAGATCGGAAGTTGGTTCAAAAGCACAAAGATTAGAAGCAATGCAAGAAAAGAATACTGAAGAAACCTTTAATATGACAGAACTACTGTCTAAAACATCGGATATTGATGTAGCAGAGAAGACAATGCAGTATAAGGTTATGGAGAGCGTATATATGGCATCACTAATGACTGGAGCAAAAATAATTCAACCTAGTCTACTAGATTTTTTAAGATAGGATGATTTGTATGAGAATAGATACTAAGTTTTTTGGTAGTGTAGATATTGAAGAAAAAAATGTAATTGATTTTACAGATGGAATTCCTGGATTTGAAAATTTAAATAAATTTGTAATACTGGACATTGATGATAACCCAAACCTTAAATGCCTTCAGAGCATTGAAAATTCTAACATATGTTTACTAATTATGATTCCATGGGAATTCTTTAAGGATTATCAAATAGAACTTACTGATAAGGAAATTGAAGAATTAGAAATTCAAGAGGAAACAGATGCAGCAATCTATAATGTTGTAACTGTTAGAAATGATAAATTTACTGCAAACCTTCTAGCCCCTATAATAGTAAATGTTATAAAAAATAAGGGGAAACAAATAATATTACAAAATAAAGAATATGAAATAAGGCAGGAGATATCATGCTCGTTTTATCAAGAAAAGTAGGGGAAGCAATTCAAATTGATGAAAATGTAGAGGTTTGCATAATAGAAGTAGGTAATGGAATTGTAAAGATAGGAATTAATGCTCCAAAGGATGTAAAGGTGCTTAGAAAAGAATTGATTGATGAAGTAAAGAAGCAAAATCAAGAAGCTATTATAGATGTTGAGAGTTTAATTAAAAAACTTAAATAGAAAGTTTAAAAGTGTGATGGGGGTGTAATAAATGGCAGATAGGATGAGAATTAGCGGAATGGCATCTGGAATTGATGTAGATGAAGCTGTCAAGCAAATGCTAAGTACTCAAAGAGCAAGAATTGATAAGCTTAAGCAGAATAGACAGATTATTCAATGGAGACAGGAAAGCTATAGAGATATAATAAATGACTTAAAGTCCTTTAGAAATACCTATCTGGATCTTTTAAGTCCTGCAGATACTAACATGTTGTCAGCTAATAACTATGCAGGATATGATGTAAAGTATGGTACTAATAATTCAATGGTTTCAATTACACCTAGTGTTGGAACTGCTTGTGGTAGTTATAACGTAAGCTATGTTAAGACTGGTTCTCCTGATGGCCATATGGCAAAGTCTGCAGGTGTAACTGCTGACCTTGGCGCTGGTACAACAAAGTACTCGAAGGTTTCTGATGTTGCAAACATAAAAGCAGGAACTATTAAAATAAATTATGCAAATGGGGCTAATAGCACATTTGGTGAAGGTGGAAACCCAAGTACACCTATTGAGATTCAAATAAATGATGCAGATACTATTAATGATATCATAAATAGAATTTCGTCAGCATCATCAAACAATCTTAAAGCAACCTATAGCGAGCTTACACATAATTTTACTATAGAAACAACCAATACAGGTGCTAACAGTAAAATTGAGATTGCTTATAATCAGGTATCTGATGTGGATACAACAGCTTCAATAAGTACACTGCCACTACAAACAGCTAATGGCGAAGATGCACTTGTTTACATTACACCACCGGGAAGTAGTGAAGCAGTTGCAGTTACAAGATCAAGTAATACTTTTTTGATAGATGGTGTTATTTATAACTTATCAAGTGAGAAAAACCTCGATGGAACAAATTCATCAAGTATTAATATAACACCCAATCCGTCAAAAACCTTTGAAAAAATAAAGGGATTTATTGATAAGTATAATGAGTTTGTTGAAAAAATAAATAAAAAAATTGATGAAAAAAAGCAATATAGCTATAAGCCTCTTACAGATGAACAAAGGGAAGCGATGAAGGAAGATGACATAAAGTTATGGGAAGAGAAAGCAAAACGAGGATTGTTAAAGAATGATAGCAATCTTTCAAATATGCTTAATTCCATTAGAAGATCATTTTTTGATGAAGTAAAAAATGCAGGAATTTCACTATCTGATGTTGGGTTAAATACTTCAGAGGATACCACTCAAAGAGGAAAGATTATACTTGAAAAAGACATTGATGGACAGTTTAAGCTTGAAAAAGCATTAAAAAATAATCCGGAAAAGGTTGCAGATCTATTTAGAAAGGATTCAGAAATAAAATATGATCCTGATCATAAAAATGATAGTGGACGATATGATAATATTGGAGTATTTAGAAGAATTGATGATATATTAAAGGATTATATTCGAACAGGAAGAGATAGTGCTGGTAAAAAAGGTATACTAATTGAAACTGCAGGTACAACAGGGGATCTTTCGGAGATTAATAATTTATTATCTCAGGATATAAGAGATAATTATGATAATAGAATTAAAGATATGGAAAATCAACTATTAATTAAGCAAGAACAATATTATAGAAAGTTTTCACAGTTAGAGGTTGCCATGCAAAAACTAAACAGTCAAACATCATGGTTAGCACAACAGCTTGGTTCCATTGGTGGTGGTAAGTAATGGAGTATGTTCAATCATTATTAAATGAATTTAGAAATATTACTATAAAGGCAATTGATGATTTAAGAAATGAAAAATATGAAGATCTTAATTTATATCTTGAGGAAAGAGAAAAAATAATTAATCAACTTAGAGAAATTAAATATGATAGTAATTCATTTATTTTAATAGTTAATTCTCTTGAATTAGAAAAATGGGAAAAAGAGTTTAACAAAATAATGAATGAAAAGAGACAGAATTTATTAATAAAAATAAAAACAGTTTCTAACTCAATGACTGCAAATGATAAATATATAAATAGCATGAAAAATTATTCTTCTTATTTTTTTAATAAAAAAATATAAAAAAGGGTATAAAGTATTGTTTTTACATTACGATATATAAAATATAAGATAAAAGTAAATTTGTGGCCACAAATTAATATTTAACCAATGAATAGCAAGCCAAAGGCTTACTATAATAAATGGACAAGGATGTCCGATAAAATTCAAGGAGGGAAAATATATGATAATCAATCACAATCTTAATGCTATGAACGCTCATAGACAGTTAGGTATCAACACAGTTAGCTCAGCAAAATCAATGGAAAAGCTTTCTTCAGGTTTAAGAATCAACAGAGCAGGAGATGACGCAGCTGGTCTTTCAATCTCAGAAAAAATGAGAGCACAGATCAGAGGTTTAAACCAAGCATCAAGAAATGCTCAAGATGGTATATCACTTATACAGACTGCAGAAGGTGGATTAAATGAGACTCACTCAATTCTTCAGAGAATGAGAGAATTAGCAGTTCAGTCAGCAAGTGATACAAACGTTACAGTTGATAGAGGTGCTTTAAACGATGAATTAACAGCTTTAAAAGATGAAATTGATAGAATAGGAAAGAATACTCAGTTCAATGAGCAAGATATTATAAAGAGTGCTTTCTCTGCTAATATTCAAGTTGGTGCTAATGCAGGACAAGTTATAACTCTTAAGTGGGAAAATCAGGTTAAGTCTTCATTAGGAGAAGACAATGTTAGTATTTCAGCTGTATCAATCAGTACACGCACTGCAGCTTCAAGTGCAATAGCTAAAGTAAATAGTGCGATTGTTTCAGTATCAAAGTCAAGATCTAAGATGGGTGCTCTTCAGAATAGACTTGAGCATACAATAGCTAACCTTGATAATTCATCAGAAAACTTACAGTCAGCAGAATCAAGAGTTAGAGATATTGATATGGCTAAGGAAATGATGACATTCAGCAAGAACAATATACTTGCTCAAGCTGCTCAGGCAATGCTTGCACAAGCAAATCAGCAGCCACAGGGAGTTCTTCAATTATTAAGATAGTTTAGAATTATATGTTACTTAAATCACTATCAGAGTGACGACTCTGATAGTGATTTTTTATTTTTAGGTGTAAAATTATTAAATAAAATGACGATAAATATAATAATACTAAAATATGAAGGGGTTTTGATATGAATTACATTACTCAAATTACAATTGAGAGATATAACAACGATAAAAAATACACAGGAAATAATGAAAAATCAAATATTGTATATGGAAAAGAAATAGATGAAGCATTATTAGATAATATAAGTAATATAAATTCTGAAACACTGATTATTGTTTTTGGTATTGGTAATGGTGAATACATTGAAAAGACACTAAACAGAATTGGTAAATTTAATAGATTATTTATAATTGAGCCTGATATAGATAAAATTTATAATTTTTTAAATTTAGAAAGGTTTGAAGAAATAGTCGAAGATCCAAGGCTCTATATATATCTATATAAGGAAAAATGGGAATTATGGGATTGGCTTAGTGGTATTATAGATGAAAAACAGTTTAATAATATAAAGCTTGTTACATATTCAAATTATGATAAGAATTATCCCAAAATACTATTGGATGTGTTAAAAACAATAAAGAATATGTTAAATAAAGAATGGTTAAATATTAATACATCTAAGCATCTAGGAATGAAATTTATGAAAGCATATATCAACAATATAAAACACATATTAAAAAGCAAACCAATTAATGAACTCAAAGGTACTATGAAGGGAATCCCTGCGGTAATAGTATCGGGAGGACCTTCACTAAAAAAAAATATCGACAAATTAAAATCATTCCAAGATAATGTAGTTATTATATGTGGAAGTAGAACACTGAAGCCACTGTTAGAAAGAGGCATCAAACCTGATTATATCTGTGTTTTGGATACATCAGATGCAATGTATGAATTAACTGAAAATATTTCTTATGATAATATTCCAATCGTTTTTCAACAGTCCACAAATAATAAAATTTTAGACAATCATAATGGGAAAAAGATATTTTTTAAAAATAATGCATTTGAAACTTATATAAATAAAATTATAGATTATCCTATAGATACTCTTTTTATAGGTGGTTCTGTAGCACATACATCTGCTGATTTAGGTATATATCTTGGATGTGAACCAATAATTTTTATAGGTCAAGATCTAGCACTAACAAATAATGAACAATATGCATTTAAAAGTAAAAATATTTCAGAGGGGTATAGAAATGACCATATAGTAGTTAAGGATATAAATGGAATGAATGTTGAAACTTCAATATCACTAGATGATTTTAGAATAGCCTTTGAAAGTTATATTAGATGCAAACAAAAATATACATTTATTGATAGTACTGAGGGTGGAGCAAAAATTGATGGGACATTAATTTTAACATTACAAGATACCCTAAACATGTTTGCAAAGAATACTTTAAAAAATCTATATTTAATAAATGACGAAAAAGCTATAGAAAGTTATTTTGATAGAAATTTGGTAGTTAACAATCTTAGGAAAATAATGAATGTTTATGAAAAAGTTGAAAATAAATGTAAATTCGGAATAGAAATATGTAAAAATATACATGAGAGTGAAAATGAATCAGAAATATTAGGAAAGATGAAAGAAATTCATACTATTAATGAATTTATTGAAGAGTGTGAAGAATTAGATTTTATAGATTATGCAACAAATAGTTGCCTAAGTAGATCGTTTACACTATTTGGGTTTGAAAATAATGATGATTCGACTATTAGTAAATCAAAAAAGGTATCAGCTAATTTTAAATTTATATATGAGTATTTTTTAATGTGTTTTAAGGAACTAGTGCCTTTGCTAAAAAGCAGTATTGAGGAATTAGATAATTAGAAGAGGGTGAAAAGATTTAATGTTAATGATAAATGAATTTCAGTTTGAAAATAATATTGGAATTTTGTTGAAAAAAATAGAAGAGGATATTAATAAAGATTATAATCTTAATCTGCTGCGAATTATTTATAAAGGATATAATAAAAATATTGATACCATTATTGCTATTATTAACAGAGAATTTGATAAAAAGCAAGATCTTCTCAACCAATTAGCAGTATTTTTTTATAAATTAGAAGAATATGAGGATACACTCTTACTGCTTAATTCTGCATATATGATAAATCCTAATAATAGTGATACATTATATAATCTGGGTTATTTTTTATATTGTATGAATGAGACTCAACTTGCATTAGAGTTTTTAAATAAAATTGAGCCCAAAGATGCAAATGTTATTAAGTTAATAAATGAAGTTCAAAGTAAAATGCAAGCTATGTATTAAAAGATAGAGGAGGAGTAAAATGGTAAAACCATCGATTAAAATTGGTAATAGAATCATTGGTGAGGATTATAAACCTCTTGTTATAGCTGAAATAGGAATAAATCATGAAGGAAGTTTGAAGGCTGCAAAAGAAATGGTAGATGCAGCATATGAAGCTGGAGCAGAGATTATAAAGCATCAGACTCATGTAGTTGATGATGAAATGAGTCAAGAAGCCAAAAAGGTAATTCCAGGAAATGCGGATGTTTCAATTTATGATATTATGGCAAGATGCGCTCTAAATGAAGAGGATGAAAAAAAGTTAAAAAAATATGTTGAAACTAAAGGAATGATTTTTCTTAGTACTCCATTTTCAAGGGCTGCAGCAAATAGATTAGAAAAAATGGGTGTATTGGCATATAAAATTGGTTCAGGTGAGTGCAATAATTATCCTTTAGTTGAGCACATCGCTTCATTTGGTAAACCGATGATTGTTTCAACAGGGATGAACAGTATTGAAAGCATTGGAAAAACTGTAGCGATACTGGAAAGACATAAAATTAATTATGCACTGCTGCACTGTACAAATCTATATCCTACCCCACCAGAGCTTGTTAGACTAGGAGGTATGCTTGATTTAAAACGTGAGTTTCCTAATGCTGTAATAGGATTATCAGATCATACTATTAACAATAATGCGTGTTTGGCTGCCTCAGCGCTTGGAGCAGCCATATTGGAAAGACATTTTACTGATTCTAAAAAGAGGACAGGTCCTGATATTATTTGTTCAATGGATCCAAGTGAATTAAATCAATTGATATTGGGTTCAAGTGAAATTGCAAAAATGAGAGGTGGAAATAAAGGGGCTGCTAAAGAAGAAAAAGTTACATCGGATTTTGCTTTTGCAACTGTAGTGGCAATAAAAGATATACAGGAAGGAGAAAAATTTTCAGAAGCAAATATCTGGGTTAAGAGACCAGGGATTGGACAGATTAGTGCGGAAAATTATTCATTATTGTTAGGAAAAACTTCAAAGGTAAATATTAAAAAAGATATGCATCTAAAATGGGATGATGTAAAATAAAAGGCAGGAGAAAAGCAATGAAGAAAATACTTTTTCTGACTGGAACAAGAGCTGATTATGGAAAAATGAAATCATTGATGAGGCAGGTTGAAAAAAGCAAAAGCTTTGAATTATATATATTTGTTACAGGAATGCATATGCTTGCAAGATATGGCTCAACATGGAAAGAGGTACAAAAGGATGGCTTTAAAAATATATACCAATTCATTAATCAACAAATAAACACACATATGGATATATGTTTAAATAACACAATTTTGGGTTTAAGTAATTATGTTAACGAACTTAAGCCTGATATGATTATTGTACACGGAGATAGACTTGAAGCATTAGCTGGTGCAATAGTTGGAGCGTTTAACAATATTAGAGTTGTTCATATTGAAGGTGGAGAAGTATCCGGTACAATTGATGAGTCAATTAGACATGCAATAACAAAGTTTTCTCATATACATATGGTAAGTAATGAGGAAGCAAAAAAAAGAGTAGTACAATTAGGAGAAAAACAAGAAAGAGTGTTTGTAATTGGTTCTCCAGATATAGACATTATGATATCAAAAAAACTTCCAGATATAAGTAAAGCTAAAGAAAGATATGACATAGAGTATAATAATTATTCAATTGGTATATACCACCCTGTTACTACGGAAGTTAAAAACTTAAATAACAATGTAAAAGAATTTGTTGATGCCTTGATTGAGTCAAAAAGAAATTATATAATAATCTATCCTAATAATGATTCTGGTAGTGACATAATACTAAATGAATATAAAAGATTAGAGAATAATACGAGGTTTAAACTATTTCCTTCTATAAGATTTGAATATTTTCTTACACTAATGAAATATAGTGATTTTATAATAGGAAATTCTAGTTCGGGGATAAGAGAAGCCGGAGTATATGGGGTACCATCTATTGATATTGGTAATAGGCAAAAGGGAAGATATGATATAAAAAAACAAAAAAGCATAATAACAACAGAAGAGAATAAAGTGGAAATACTAAAAGCAATTGATAATATACCAGAAGTAAGTAATAATATTCTTCAGTTATTTGGTGATGGACAAAGCGACAGAAAATTTATTGAAATATTAGAAAAAAAAGAAGTCTGGGAATTAGAGATACAAAAATATTTTTATGATGTAGATTATTAAGGAGAAATGTTATGTATAAAGGAAAACGTTTTTTGGCAGTTATTCCTGCAAGAGGTGGGAGTAAAGGTATACCAAGAAAAAATATTAAGAACATAAATGGCAGACCTCTTTTACAATATACTGTTGATGAAGCAAAAAATGCTAAATTATTAGATAGAATTATCGTTTCAACAGATGATGAAGAAATTGCAAAAGTGGCTGTACAATGTGGTGCAGAAGTACCTTCATTAAGACCTAGAGAACTAGCAGGGGATGGATCTAAAACAATTGATGTGTTAATGCATGTATTAAGAGAGATGGAAAATATGTCAGATAAATATGATTATTTAGTTTTACTGCAGCCAACTCAACCATTGAGAAAAGGATGGCATATTGATGAAGCAATTGAGAAAATAGTAGATAAAAATGAGGAAAGCCTAGTAAGTGTTTCTATGGTTAAAGAAAGTCCGGTATTAATAAGAACTATTAATGAAGATGGTTCTTTAAAAAATCTATTAAATATTAACAGCACAATTAGAAGACAAGATTTTCCTAAATATTATAAAGTTAATGGAGCTATATATATAAATAGAATTAACAATAATTTAAATAAGAATACAAGTTTAAATGATAATAAGATAGCTTATATAATGGAAAGGGATTATGATTTAGATATTGATGAAGAAATTGATATAGAGGTGTTTAAATTGCTATTGGCAAGAGAAAAAGAAGTGTAAATTATAAAGGAGAATACTTATATGATAAGTCTTTGTATGATTGTAAAAAATGAGGCTATTACTTTAGATAAATGTCTTAAAACAGCTTCTAATTATGTTGATGAAATTATTATTATAGATACAGGCTCAATAGATGAAACAAAAATAATTGCATCAAAATATACAGATAAGATTTATGATTTTAAATGGTGTGATGACTTTTCAAAGGCAAGAAATTTTTCTATAGAAAAAGCAAACAATGACTGGATTCTTGTACTAGATGCAGATGAGAATATTCTTCAATATAATAAAAATGAAATTGTTGAATTTATAAGTGATAAGAGGAATGAAGAAATTGTAGGAAGAATTAAAAGAATAAATCCTTTTGAGGATACATCAGGTGAAAAAAGGTATATTGAAAGAGTTAATAGATTATTCAATAGAAATTTTTATGAATATACTGGAATAATACACGAACAGGTTACATCTATAAAGAGTAAAGAATATTCAACTAAAAATATAGAGATAGTTGCTGAACATTATGGATATACAAGGGAAGTTATAGTAAAGACCAATAAGCTTGAGAGAAATATAAGCCTATTAAAAAAGGCTATAGAAGAAAATTCTTATGATCCTTATCTATATTATCAATTAGGGAAAGCATATTATATGGCAAAGGATTATAAAAGTTCATGTAAGTGCTTTGAGAGTGCACTAAATTATAAATTTGATTATAGACTTGAATATGTGGAAGACTTAATTGAAAGTTATGGCTATTCTTTAATTAATTTAAATCGCTTTTCAGATGCATTGATTTTGAATAAATATAGTAAATATTATTATAAGCTTCCCGATTTCAATTTTTTAATGGGACTTATATATATGAATAATGTTCAATTTTCTAAGGCTGTTGAAAGCTATTTAAAATGTACACAGAGTAAAGAAGGGAGAATCGAGGGAATAACATCATACTTGCCATATTATAATATAGGAGTTATATATGAATGCCTTGGCTTTAAAAATGAAGCAATTGAGTTTTATAAAAAGTGTGGCAATTATAAACTTGCAGTGGAAAGAATAAAAAAATACAATAATAATTAGAACCCTTGTTTTATAAAGCATGGGTTCTAATTATTAAGATGTTGTTTTTTTATACGATAATATAAATATCTATAATAAAATAAGGAGAATTTTAAACAATGACAAGTATAATTATACTTACATTTAATAAATTGGATTATACCATAAAATGTATTGAAAGTATAAGACAATATACTAAATCTGAAGAATATGAGTTAATAGTTGTTGATAACAAATCAACTGATGGTACAGTTGAATGGTTAATGTTACAAGAGGACATAGTAAAAATTATTAATTTAGATAATGTTGGCTTTCCAAAGGGATGCAACCAAGGAATGAAAATCTCTAAAGGTGAGGATATATTGCTTCTCAATAATGATATAATAGTAACCCCATCTTGGCTCAGTAATTTGAAAAAATGCCTTTATAGTAATAAAGATATTGGAGCTGTTGGGCCTGTTACAAATAGTGCTGCATACTATCAGAGTATAGAGGTTAGTTATAACAATATTGATGAAATGATAGAATTCTCGAAAAAATACAATATATCTAATTCTTCTAAATGGGAAGAACGACTAAAATTAATTGGTTTTTGTCTTTTGCTTAAAAGAGAAGTTTTTGAAAATGTTGGGTACCTTGATGAAATATTTACTCCAGGAAATTTTGAAGATGACGATTATTGTGTACGAATAAGAAATTGTGGGTATAAATTAATGCTGTGTAAGGATACATTTATTCATCACTATGGGGGTACATCCTTTAAAAGTAACTCTATGTATGGAAAAATTCTTACTGAGAATGAAAGAAAGTTTAAAGAAAAGTGGGGGTTTACATCAGGGGAAAACATGTCAATATATAGAGATGTATTAGAACTTATAGTTGAAGAAAAAGAAAGTACATTTAAATTACTGGAAATTGGCTGTGGATGCGGAGCAAATTTACTATTAATTAAAAATATGTACAAAAATTCTTCTTTATATGGAGTTGATATTAACAAACATGCTTTAAGAGAATCTGAAGGTTTTGCCAAAACAATGGTACAGGATATCAATACATTGAACTTAGAAGATTACAAGAATTATTTTGACTATATACTAATTCCAGAACTTTTAAATCAAGCAAATGATATTAATGATTTATTGAATAAGATAAAATACAGCATTGCTGTGGAAGGAAGGGTAATTGTTACTATACTCAATTCAACAAATTTAAATTACTTTATAAATAGTAAAGAAAAGCTTACATTAAAAGATGAAGAATTAAAAAAACAAATAAACATTAGTGTACATAACGATACAAGTATAATAAAATGTCTTGAGAATAATGGCTTTTCTAATATAGAGATAATAAATGTAACCGAGGATATGGACAATGAATCAACACAAATAGTAAATATAATTATCAAAAGAACTGGTAAGGAATATGAGAATTTATTGAGAACAAAGTATTTTATAATAACAGCAAAAAAAACTCAGGATGGTGATATTGATATGGAAAATCACAAAATTGATGAGTATATAAGAAAAATAAAATTTGTATTAAGAAGAATAGAGAATGATATAGATAAAGAAGATAATGAAAAAGAAATACTTAAAATGCTTTCTAATAATGAGGTGACACCAGAGGAATTAATAGCAGTAATAGATAATTCAATAATTGAAAAAAATGAAATTTTAAATAATATTGCAGTAAATTGTTTCAACCAGGGGATATATGACTGTGTAATTCCATTTTTACAAGCATCCTATGAGATTAATAATCAACATAGAGATACCATTTATAATATAGGTTTTGTGCTGAATGAAATGGGAGAAAAAAAGCTCGCGTTAGAATATTTAAACAGATTGAATACTAAGGATAATGAAATACTTGAACTTATTGCTTATGTAGATAGAGCTTAAATTAAAGGAGAATAGCTATGGATTCTAATAAAATATGTTTTATTACTTGTGTTAATGATGAAGCTATGTATAAAGAAGCTATGTTGTATATAAAATCTTTAAATGTTCCAGCAGGGATAAAAGTGGAAACTCTTGCTATTAGAAATGCCAGTAGTATTACATCAGGATATAATGAAGCATTAACAAAGACTGATGCAAAGTATAAGGTGTATTTACATCAGGATGTATTTATAATTAACAGAAATTTTATTAATGATTTCATTGGTGTTTTTGATTCAAACTCAGATATTGGCATGATAGGGATGACAGGATCAAGTATTATTCCCACAAGCGGCTGCTGGTGGGAGGCAAAGGAATGCTGTGGTCAAGTATATGAAAGCCATAGAGGGAAAATGAATATTCTTAAATTTGAAAATGTAGATGAAAATATTGAAGATGTTCAAGCAATTGATGGCTTTATGATGATTACCCAATATGATATAAAATGGAGAGAGGATATATTTGATGGCTGGCACTTTTATGATGTTTCTCAAAGTGTTGAGTTTTTGAAAAACAAATACAAGGTTGTCGTGCCTCCACAGGAGAAGCCCTGGTGTATTCATGACTGTGGAACTGTTAGAATAGTTGATGACTATAAAAAATATCAGGATATTTTTATAAATGAGTATTCTGAATTTATATTTCCATTAGTTTCAATAATGATAACTGCCTACAACAGACCTGAATATTTTAAAATAGCTCTTGAAAGTGCATTAAATCAAAGCTATAAAAATATCGAAATTGTTATATGTGATAATAGTACAAACAACAGTGTAAGAGATGTTGTGAAAGATTATCTTAAAAGTCCATTAATAAGATATTATAAGAATGAAAAAGAATTGGATGTTATTGATAATTTTAATAAAGCTGTTAATTTGGCAAAGAGTGAATACATCTGTTTTTTGATGGATGATGATATTTACAATAGGGATAAATTAAAAGTTATGATGAACTATTTTATTCAGGATTCATCACTTGCACTTGTTACGTCCCATAGGCAGGCAATAGATAAAAATGGAGATGTGATTAACTCTATTAATGAAACACAGAAATTATTTTATAAACCCACTTATATATCTGAAAATGATTTAAAAAAACTTTTTATTCAAACAAGGACTAACTATATAGGTGAAACAACAACGCCTTTATTTAAAAAGGAATATTTGGAAAAAGGAATATTTGGATGCTATGAAGGAAGAAACTACTCTGTAATAAGTGATATGGTGACATGGATAAGAATGTCTGAAAAAGGGCGCATTATATACTTATCAGATACACTTAGTTATTATAGAATTCATGAAACACAGGATCAGAGAAGAGCTCTAACCAAATATAAAGGAGTACTAGAAACTGTTTGGCTTTCACAAAAATTAATAGAAAAAGAAAATGTTAATCATTTTGAAAAACTTGATAAAACTTATTATAATCTTATAGATATATTTAAAAACAGTATTCTAGAATTTGTTAAGTCACAAGAACTTTTAAATATAGTTTATCAAAATGGAGTTCTCATACAATATTTAGACTCATTAAACAGTTTATTAAAACATAATAGAGAAGTATGTAGAATTAAGGATGTTTTTATTAGATATTATTTTAGCCTTATGATTAATAAGATAATAGGCCATTGTAAAATTAGCAATACTTACAATAATATAAACTTATCAAAGAAAGATAAAGAAGTTATAGACAGCATGCTTGATGAAAGTAACTATTTAGACTATATTATGAAGCTTTATAATTATAAGGATGACAGCTATAAGGAATTTGTTAAAAACAAAATTGAAAAAGAAGAAAATAATGTTAAATATATAGCTTTTTATTTGCCTCAGTTTCATTCTATACCAGAAAACGATGAATGGTGGGGAAAGGGTTTTACTGAGTGGACAAATGTAACAAGAGCAATGCCTATGTATGCTGGACATTATCAACCTCACCTCCCTAGTGATTTGGGATTTTATAATTTAACTGATATTTCTTCTATGAAAAAGCAGATAGAAATTGCAAAAAATTATGGAATACACGGATTCTGTTTTTATTATTATTGGTTTAATGGAAAGAAATTACTTGAGAAGCCATTGGAAAATCTATATCAAAATAGAAATATAGATTTTCCATATTGTATATGCTGGGCAAATGAAAATTGGACTAGAAGATGGGATGGAGAAGAAAATAGTATATTAATTAGTCAAGAGCATTCTCCAGAAAATGATGCTGCATTTATTAATGATATCATAAAATATTTCAATGATGATAGATATATTAAAGTTGGAGATAAACCTGTGCTGATTATATATAGAGCAGATATAATACCAAATGTAAAAAGTACAGTAAATATGTGGAGAGAAATATGCAGGAAAAATGGACTAGGTGAATTATTTATTATTGGTGCTAAAACCTTTGAGTTTACTTCACCAGACGAATATGGATTAGATGCAGAAGTGGAATTTCCACCACATGGTTCAATAAATTATAATGCTATAGTTGATGGATTCAAAACATTAAATAAAAACTATTCTGGTGAATTTTTCGATTATAAGCAATTAATTGAGGAAAAGGAGTATTTGAATGAAAGTGATTATAAAACATTTAAAACTGCTTTTCCATCCTGGGATAATACCTCAAGAAAACCAAATAGTAGTTTTATATTCCATGGTTCTACACCAGAATTATATAAAGAATGGTTAGAGGATTTAACAAATTATACAATTAATCACTTTCCTGTTAATGAAAGATATGTATTTATAAATGCATGGAACGAATGGGCTGAGGGCGCTCATTTGGAACCTGACAGGAGATTTGGGTATGCATATTTAAATGCTACTTATGAAGTTTATAAAAATCAAAGAAATACCACAAGCAAACATACAGGTATGAGGTGATAGGATGAATGATTCCATACAATATAAGGCTAAAATTCAGGAATTAATAGATGAAAACAATATATCAGAAGCGGAAAAAATGCTTTTAAAATATGAAAAGATTGCTGAGGATGATATAGAAGTTTTCTCTATGAAAGCTATTATTTGTATTATAAAAGGTGAACTAGAGGAAGCAGAAAAAATTATAATTAAAGGACTTAATATTGATTCCAATAATGCTGACTTGCTGTTTAACATGGCTTACATTTATGAAAACAAGAAGCTATATGTTAAGGCATATGAATACTATGAAAAATCCAAGGAGAATTCATATGATGAAAACTATAAAAGAAATATAGATATGATATTAGAAAATATATTAATTAGTTACTATGATAAAGAAAATTCAAATATTTATACAAATATCATAAATAAATTTGACTATAATAAATCAAAGATTAATGTACTTCATGTTGGATGTGGCTTTGGTGCCTTTCTACTGAAGATAAAACATACTTTTCAAGATGCTAATTTATTTGGAATAGAGAGCAGTAAAGCTGCAGCAGAATTTTCAAGCAAATTTGCTGATGTTGAAATTGCTAATATTGATAATATATTCAGTTTCTCAGAAAAATATTTTGATTATATCTTAATTACAGATTCTTTGGAATATTCCAGGATGCCTAAGGATGCATTAAGGTATATAGGAAGCTTTCTAAAGGATGGTGGAAGATTATTCGTAACTATAAGTAATTCTAATTACTATAAAGAAATGATTAAAATATTAAGTGGCGAAAAAAACTTTAAAAAAGAAAGATTATATAAATATTATAATTATAGTGAAATTACTGAATTATTTACTGATAATATGTTTTCGAATATTGAAATTCAACCACAGATTATAGAACCATCTCAAGAAGATGAAGAAATAGTTGATTATTTTTCAAAATTATCCGGAGAAAACGTGAAAAAACAATATTTAACACAGAAATATTTAGTTATCTGTCAGGAAAATCATAATATAGAAAAAGAAGTTGAATACATTTTAAGAAGAGTAGAGAATTCAATAGATACTGAAGAAAGCTTGAAATTTTTATATAACTATTTGAGCAGTAGTGAAAAATACGATGAATTAAATCAAATAATTCTTGAAAGTATCATAAAGAAGGAGGAAGTATTCAATTTGATAGCAGCTTATATGTTTAATAATAAAAATTATGATGGATCATTAAAAATATTAGAATTAGCATATAAATATAATCCGAATTACAGAGATACAGTTTATAATATTTCCTTTGCAGCCTACAAGTTAGGAGATAAGCAAACAGCCTTTAGCTTTTTAAAATCCATGCCAAAGGATGATAGAAAAGCTATCAAACTGATGAAAGAAATTGTAGGTGAAACAAATGAATAACAAAAAAATTTGCTTTATTACTTGTGTTAATAATGAAAGACAATATCAGGAATGTTTAATGTATATAAACAGTTTAAGTATTCCAGAGGGTTATGAAATAGATGCAGTTTCCATAAATGAAGCAGAAAGCATGGCATCAGGTTATAATGCCGCAATGAGAGAAACTGATGCAAAATATAAAGTATATTTACATCAGGATGTATTTATTATTAATAAATACTTTATATATGATATATTGAATATTTTTAATAAGGATAAAAGCATTGGAATGATAGGAGCAATAGGTGCAAAGGCTTTGCCAGTAAGCGGTATATGGCTTGAATCTAGTCAAAAATATGGACAAGTCTATTCTAAAAAAAATGGCGAAATGCAATTGCTATCTTTTAAGAAAACAGTAGATGAATATACAACTGTTAAATCAATCGATGGGTTAATAATGATTACACAGTATGATATAACTTGGAAGGAAGAAATTTTTAATGGCTGGTATTTTTATGATGCATCTCAAAGTTATGAATTTAATTTGGCAGGATTTAAGGTTGTAGTTCCTGAGCAGAAAGAAGCATGGTGCATTCATGACTGTGCATCAGAAAATGTAAAAGACCAGTATGAATTCTATAGAAATGTATTTTTGAATCAGTATTTGCAAGATATATTTCCTCTTGTAAGTGTGCTTATGCCAACCTGTGATAATCCGGAGTATTTTACCCTTGCATTAGAAAGTGTCTTGAATCAAACATATAAAAATATAGAAATTATTATTGGCGATTTTAGCACAAGTGATAATACAGAGAAGCTATTGATGGATAGATATATTAAAAAAAATAACAACATAATATACTTCCATGATAAAAACTCCATGAATCAAATAAATAATAATAAAAAACTTCTGGAAATAGCTCAAGGCAAATATGTAAATTATTTAATAGATTATGATATATTTGAACCTAATAGAATAGAAAAAATGATAAATTATTTTATTCAAGATAATAACGAAGAAATATCATTGATTACATCACATATTACTGCCATAGATAATGATGGAAATGCTGGTGATATTATCAGCAAAACCAATGAAATTATTAAAGAAGATACTATTACTGATGGTGTGGGTTTTGGTAACTTAATACTAAAGAATAATCTCAATTTTATTCTTGAGCCAACTGCAATTCTTTTTAGAAAAAAAACACTCATGAAGCAATTAGAAGCTTGCAAAGAAAGAGAATATGGATATGTATTGACTCTCAATGGTATGCTTAATATACTATCTAGTGGAAAAGCTGTATTTATAAATGATATTTTAAGCTATATAAGCATTAAAAATATAGAAAAATTTAGTTCGGACTGTTTTAAATTGCTATATACTTTGGATTATGCAAATGAAGTTTTAAAATCAAAAGAAAGTGGATTTTTGATTAAAAATCAAGACTTTAGAATTGCACTGCTATCATGTGAAAATCATTGTAAAAATATAATCAATTATTTTGATAGTTTTAAGATAAAAGACTGTTATTGTGAGAAATATGAATTATTTAAAAAGCTTTATGAAAATATAGATAAGAATTTAGTAAACTGCCCTAAAAGCTGCACAAGTGATGACGATGGGGAAAATGGAGAATTGCCTTTAGTAAGCATTTTAATACCTGCATATAATCAGACAATTTATTTAAAAGAAGCATTAGAGAGTGCAATAAATCAAACATATCCAAATATTGAAATAATAATTGGTGATGATAGTACTACAAATGAAGTGGAAAATTTCATACAGCCTTATCTGAAAAGATACAGCAATATAGTTTATTTTAAAAATGAACGAGAGGGAATGGACTATGGTTATAAAAATCATTTACAATGCTTATTAAGGAGCAGAGGGGAATATGTTAATTATCTAAATCATGATGATGTTTTTCATGAAGAAAAAATTGAAAAAATGATGAAGTATTTTTGGGAAAATCCCAATGTAACTCTTGTTACATCAGTAAGACAGCCCATTGATGAAGAAGGCAAAAGGCTTTCCTTAGGTGGTCCGTTTAACAGATTATTTAGTAAGGATACTATAATAAGTGGACAAAAGATGTGTAAATACGTTGCTACAAATCTTTTAAATTATATAGGTGAGCCTTCTACTGTATTGTTCAAAAAAAGATATCTAAATGAAGGGGTTTATGGATATTTTAATAATGTTAAGTTTTGGGGAATTGCGGATGTTGCAAATTGGTTTTCACTGCTTCAATATGGGGATTTAGTTTATATTTCTGATGCACTAAGTTATTTCAGAGTACATCCTGATCAAAGTACTAATATGTCAAAGGTATTTATTAAAGGAAGCCTGGCATGGTTCTATCTGATAGAAAACAGTTATAAAAAAGGCATTATAAATGGAATGGAGTATAAAAAAGTTTTAAGCAAATACTTTGGTTCCATGCTAGTATCATTGAATAACTATGTATTAGATAAGCCAGATGTAGAAATGGATTTAAAAGAAGAAATTGTTGAAGTAAATAATAAAGTGATTAATGAAATTATATATAAAGAGATAGAAAACAATTGTGAATGCAATGTATGTGGAAATAGAATTGAAAGATTCCTGCCTTATCAATATAGAGAGCATTCCTCAGATTTTACTTATAAGTATAATGTTATTGGCAGTGATACAGAAAATTTTTCATGTCCACATTGCTATTCTCATGATAGAGAACGACATCTTGTAAAATACTTTGATGAGTTAAAAATATGGGATAAATATATAAAAGGAAAGAATGTACTTCATGTTGCACCAGAAAAGCATATACAGGATATTGTATATAATTTAGGTGCAAGGGAATATATATGTGGAGACTTGTATCCAGTTAATAATTCTATTATGAAAATGGATATTACAAACATACAATTCAATGATAATTATTTTGATTTTATTATCTGCAACCATGTTTTAGAACATGTCCCAGATGATTTAAAGGCTATGAAAGAATTATACAGAGTATTAAAAAAAGGCAGTGCTGCTGTTTTGCAAACTCCTTATTCACCATTAATAGATAAGTCTTTTGAAGATAGCAACATAAATACTGATGAGTTAAGAAGAAAGTTTTATGGTCAGTCGGATCATGTAAGAATATATGGAACAGATTTATTTAAAAGACTTGAAACTGCAGGTTTTAAATTAAAAATAATAGAAAACAGTGAATTCTTTACCTGTGAAGAAGTAAAGAAATATGGTTTTAATAGTAGAGAGGATTTGATATTAGCTTTTAAAGAGTGAACTCGTTCAGAACAGCAAAAATAAAACTTCAGATAAGGAAATTAACCCTTCTGAAGTTCTAGGAATTGATTAAATAAATCGTATAAAACAAGCTAATTAACACTTAAGAAATAATGTGGAGGAATGCACAAATGAATCCGAAGAGTATATTTGTAACTCGTTCATCAATGCCTCCCTTAGAAGAATATATTGATGAAATAAAACCTATATGGAATACTGCATGGATGACTAATATGGGTAGTATTCACAGTAAATTGGAGAAGGAGTTAATTAATTATCTTAAGGTGGATAACATTTCACTATTTGCCAATGGTCATTTAGCCTTAGAATTACTGCTTCAAGCCATGAAATTAAGAGGAGAAGTAATTACAACTCCTTTTACATTTGCATCTACAACCCATGCAATTGTTAGAAATAATCTAACACCAATTTTTTGTGATATAAATACAGATGATTACACAATGGATGTATCGAAGATAGAGGAACTCATAAATGATAGAACATGTGCAATACTTCCAGTCCATGTATATGGAAATATATGTGATGTCTATGAAATTAATAGAATTGCTAAAAAGTATGATCTAAAAGTAATATATGATGCAGCTCATGCTTTTGGCGAAAAAATAGATGGACAAAGTATAGGTAATTTTGGTGATGCCTCAATGTTCAGCTTTCATGCAACCAAGGTTTTTAATACCATAGAGGGGGGCGGAGTTACTTTTAAGAATAAAGAAATTGGCAGGGAACTATACACTTTAAAAAACTTTGGAATTAAATCTGAGGTTTTAGTGGATGGTGTGGGCTCAAATGCAAAGATGAATGAATTTCAAGCAGCCATGGGAATTTGCAATTTAAGGCATGTTGATGATGAGATAAAAAAGAGAAAGGCTGTTGTTGAAAGATATAGAGAATGGTTATCAAATAAAGAAGGAATTAAAATAATAAAAGAAAAGAAGAATATTCAGTCTAATTATGCCTATTTTCCTGTTGTGTTTGATGAAAAAGTTTTTGGTTGTACAAGGAATGAAATATGTGAAAGGCTTAAAGAAAATAACATTTTCCCTAGAAAATATTTTTATCCATTGACAAATGATTTTGATTGCTATAGAGATGTGTTTAATGCAAATGAAACTCCAGCAGCGCAATATATTTCACAACGTGTGCTTACACTACCTTTATATGGAGATTTAAAGTTAGATGATGTGGATAGAATATGTAAGATAATAATAGATAAATGATTTCTGAAAGCTATATCTACAAAATCAGTATAGTTGTTATGAAGGGGAGAAAATTAAAATTAACTTCTTGAACTTTGGTTAGGCAAAAATTAAATGGTAATTGGTAAGACTACCCAAAAAATTGGCAAAGTCCATACTTTGTGTTAAATAAAAAGTTACTTCACAATTTAACAACAGGAGGTACGGACTATGTCAAATACATCAATAAATATTTTAACCCTAATAATGATATTAGCAACTATATAGATAATGTAAACTATGGTATATCAAGACCACAATTAAATCATTTATCCAATTTGATGAATGGATTAATTAATGTATCTGGCAATAAATCAATATCTTCAATTGCTGAAAGCGTTCTATCTGCAAAAGACAGAAGCTATATTTACAGGTTTCTGAACGTATCCAATTGGGATGACTCTTTAATTGATAGAAACCGTATTGCTTACTTGAATATGTTTCTTGAGAGATATACCGAGCCCAACTCCGTTGGATTTTTAGCTAATGTTAAGAAACATTGGTGAAACAATACGATATCAAAATAACCTGTCGGTTAAGGAATTAGTTTTATTTGTGTACTCAAAGGCTAAAGAGCATGTTCCTGTAAAGAAATTTACAGCTATTTAAAGATTGCATAGTTCAATTTTAAAATGAGTATTTCTTTTTAGGGAGGATTCTATGCACACAGCTTGGATAAATATTGCTACGCAATTATATTTGTCTTTTATTGGAAAATTGGCTTTCAAAATTGCCTAACCAAAGTTAATGATTAATTTTTTGGGAGGAATTAAAATGAACATTAAGGGAAGATTTGTTACTCTTAGAGCAATAGATAGGGAAGATTTAGAGTTGATGAGAGAAATGCTAAATGATCCGGAAATTGAAAGTTTAGTTATTGGGTGGGCGTTTCCAGTTTCCAAATATCAACAAGAAAAATGGTATGAGAATAATATTAGTAACAATAATAGTTTAAGATTTATTATTGAAACACCTGAGGATGGAGCTGTAGGATTAGCTACACTTACAAATATAGATTGGAAAAATCGTAGAGCGACTCATGGAATAAAGTTAGCTAATAAGAAAAATAGAACAAAAGGAGTTGGTACTGATACGGTAATGGCAATTATGAGATATGCTTTTGATGAGCTTCAGTTAAACCGTCTTGATGGGAGTTGGTTTGAAACTAATATTGGATCTCAAAAATTATATACAAAGTGTGGTTGGAAAGTTGAAGGAAAGTATAGACAGTATGTTTATAAAAATGGGCAATATCGCGATTTGGTGATCGTTGGTGTGTTAAGAGAAGAATATAAGGAGTTAGTAAAAGAAAACAATTACTGGGAAAAATTATAAATAATTCTTAAATTCAAATTACTATGGTATTATCAATATTTTATTATTAATGAGAAAATATAAATATTTAAGTATGAAGGTTTAATATGAGTAAACCAATCTAAGTAACTGTAAGTAGTTTTACAAAACCATCAAACTGTGAGAAAGTATACGTCCTTACAGATTCATGGTATAACAACGGTGCAATCGTAGACGAATGCTTTAGCAAAGGTTACCATCTGATTGGAGCAGTAAAATCAAATAGAATTATAGCACCAAAAGGTATCAAACTTCAGCTCTCTCAATTTACTCAATATATTAATCCTGGAGAACTTGATGTCGTTACCGTCAAGGGTACAGATTACAGAGTATTTATTTTATATGATTAATGAACCTGCACAAATAAACAGTATGCTGGGTAACTATGAATATTATAGGGGCGATTAAAATGAAAGAAATAGGTGGATACCTTGGCCTGGAACAGCTTATAAGCAATGAATACTATAAGGATTTGCTTGCTTTAAATAATGGAAGAAATGCACTTTTATATATATTAAAATCAAAATATGCTAAAAAACTTTATATTCCATATTATTTATGTGATGTAATTAGAAATATGCTTGAAATCAATAATTATGATTTTGATTATTATCAAATAAATTCTGATTTTAGACCAATATTCAACAAAAATTTAGCTAAGGGTGAATACCTCTATATAGTTAACTACTATGGTCAATTAACAGATGAAGAACTTGTATATTTTAAGAAAAAATTCGGACAGATTATAGTGGATTATACCCATGCATTCTTTCAAAAGCCAATATTAGGAATTGATACAATATATTCTTGTAGAAAATTTTTTGGGGTACCTGATGGAGCCTATCTTTCCAGCGATACAAAATTGAGTGATGAAATAGGGACGGACAGTTCAAAGGATAGAATGACACACTTACTTGGAAGATATGAAGAATCAGCATCAGTTTACTACAAGTATTTTAAAGAAAATGATGAGACATTGAATAGCCAATCTATAAAACATATGTCAAAACTCACACATAATATACTTGGAGCAATTGATTATGAAAGAGTTAGAAATATTAGAAATGAAAATTATAACTATTTAGAAAGTAGATTATGTAAACAAAACAAATTAAAATTAAAAACTCCAGATGGAGCCTTTACATACCCGCTCTACATTGAAAATGGAATGGAAATCAGAAGAGCACTTGTAAAAAAGAAAATTTATATTCCAACATTTTGGCCTAATGTAATTGATGATACATCAGCAGAAAGCATTGAATATAAGTATACAGCTAATATTTTACCTCTGCCATGTGATCAAAGGTATGGGATAGATGATATGCAGCATATAGTTGAGGAGTTGAAAAGGAATGACTGAAAAAGTAAATATTTTGATATTTTCAGCAGGTTCGGAAAATGGAATAGATATTTATGAGTCATTAAAATATAATCTGGAAAATCAATACTTTGATGATTTGATGAAAATTAATGATAATGAAATGTTTGTTAATTGTGGAGGTATTGATAGAAAAACTACAGAGCAATTTATCAATATATACCCAAACTATAAAGCTATTTACTATTTTAAACCGGTGAAGCAGTATATTGAAGAATCAATGAGAAATTTAAGTATACATGAAAGAATAAAATATTTTAATGAAGGAACATATAAAGATAATACTGAATTAAGATTTTCTATGATGGCTCTAAAAGCAGCATATCTGATAAAGGAGAATTTGTAATCAATGCGGTTAAGTTGGATGATGTTATAAAAGATGAAATAACGTATATTAAAATGGATGTTGAAGGAGAAGAGTATAATAGTTTAATTGGAGCAAAAAACATAATTGAAAAATATAAACCTAAATTAGCTATATATGTTTATCACAGACAGGATGATTTTTGGAGAATACCAGAGCTTGTTTTAAGTTATAATGACACATATAAAGTTTATTTAAGGGATTATATGAAACAGTCATGTACTTTTTATAAATTTGTATTATAAGCTTTACTAAATGATTACTTTTATTGGGTCGATAAATTAAATATTATAAATCATTAAGAAGAAGGTAAAAAGTTATGAAATTAGGAATAATGCAGCCATACTATTTCCCTTATATCGGTTATTGGCAGTTAATAAATTCAGTGGATAAATATGTGATATATGATGATGTTAATTTTATAAAAGGTGGTTGGATAAATAGAAATAGAATATTAATGAATGGAAATGCAAAGCTGATAAATTTGAAAATGAATGGTGCAAGCCCTAATAAACTCATCAATGAAGTAGAAGCAGCATATGATATAGTTTACAATAAAAAACTTTTAAATACTATTGAAAGTTGCTATAAAAAAGCACCATGTTTTAATGATGCTTTTCCCATAATTGAAAATATTATTACCTACGTTGAAAATAATTTAGGTCGTTACTTAGAATACTCTATAAAAAAAATTTGCAAGTATTTATCAATAAACACTGAACTAATTACATCATCAATATTAGATAAAAATAATAATTTAAAAGGTCAAGAAAAAGTTATAGAGATCTGTGAAAAACTTGGAGCAGCTGAGTATTATAATGCAATAGGTGGACAAGACTTATATTCTTATAATGATTTTTTAGAAAAAGGAATAAAGCTTAGTTTTTTAAAGACTGATACAATTGAATATAAACAATTCAATAATAAATTTGTGCCAAACCTATCAATTATTGATGTTATAATGTTTAATTCTAAAGATGAAGTAAAAGATATGTTAAATAAATATTCATTAATTACTGAGAACTAGATTAATCACACTAAAGATTTTACATTGGGTACTGTGTGATTAATAAATCAAGGAATATGATTTCACAAAAATGTTTAGGGTCAAGCAATGTAGAATCATTTATGTGAAACACATAGATTATTTGGACACAATCTAAAATGGAGCGGATTTGTAACAATTGCTGCGGAGAATGAAAGGTCAGTATTTAAAATACGGATTATTATATAACAAATAGAAGTACTGATACAGTTTATAGGTCATGCTTTGCAGTTGAAAATGATGTAAAATAATCAATAATAGATTTTTATGTATTTTAAATTATTAGGTACAAAACCAATTGTATTATGTAATTCTATTAAATGATAAATAAAATATAATAAATATAGGAGATATGATTATGAAGACATATTTAGTAACTGGTGGAGCGGGCTTTATTGGTTCAAACTTTATCCATTACATATTAGAAAAATACGAAGATATTAAAATCATAAACTTAGACAAGCTTACCTATGCAGGTAATCTTGAAAATCTAAAAGCAGTAGAAAATAACCCTTCATATAAATTTGTGCAGGGAGATATTTGTAATAAGGAATTAGTAGAAGGTCTGTTCATTAATTATGATATTGATTGTGTAGTAAATTTGGCGGCAGAGTCTCATGTAGATAGAAGCATATTGGAACCAGAAATCTTTGTTAAAACAAATGTTTTAGGAACAGTAACCTTGCTTAATGCTGCAAAAAAAGCTTGGAAATTAGAAGATGGATTTAAAGAAAACAAAAAGTACCTTCAAGTATCAACAGATGAGGTATATGGTTCTTTAGGTGATACAGGCTATTTTACAGAAATGACACCTATTGATTCGCACAGTCCTTATTCTTCGAGTAAAGCTTCAGCAGATTTAATGGTAAAAGCATATTTTGATACCTACAAAATGCCTGTAAATATTACTCGATGTTCAAACAATTATGGACCATATCAGTTTCCGGAAAAGCTTATCCCTCTTATAATAAACAACTGCTTAACGAAAAAACTATTACCTATATATGGTGATGGAATGAATGTACGTAATTGGTTATATGTAGAGGATCATTGCAAGGCTATTGATAGGGTTATTAATGAGGGAAGATTAGGTGAAGTATATAATATAGGTGGGCATAATGAAAGAACAAATATACATATAGTTAAAACTATAATTCAATATATTCATGATAATATAGATGATAAGGTAAATGAAAATCTTATAAAATATGTTGAGGATAGAAAAGGACATGATAAAAGATATGGTATTGATCCATCAAAGATAAAGAACGAACTTGGATGGTATCCAGAGACCAAATTTGAAGATGGAATTATAATGACTATTAAATGGTATCTTGAGAACATTGAATGGATGAAAAATATAACCAATGGAGAATATCAGAAGTATTATGAAAAAATGTATAAAATGAAATAACTAAATTTAAAAGTAAAAACAGTTACAATTGATTATATAGGGGTGAATATAACAATGAAGGGAATTATTTTAGCAGGTGGATCAGGTACTAGACTTTACCCTATGACAAAGGCGATATCAAAGCAAATTATTCCCATATATGATAAACCAATGATATATTACCCATTATCTGTACTTATGTTATCAGAGATTAAGGATATACTTGTAATATCAACTCCTAGGGATATTGATACATACAAAGAACTACTTGGAGATGGCAGCCATATTGGACTCAATATTCAATATGCAGTACAAAAGGAACCAAGAGGTCTTGCAGATGCTTTTATTGTTGGAGAAAAATTTATTGGAAATGACAATGTAGCTTTAGTTTTAGGGGATAATGTATTTTATGGTTATGGGTTTACAGAGAGGCTTAAAAATGCTTCCAATAGGAAGAAAGGAGCTACGATATTTGGATATCATGTAAGCAAGCCCCAAGATTTTGGTGTAGTTGAATTTGATGATAAGAATAATGTAATATCTATTGAGGAAAAGCCCGAGAGACCTAAATCTAATTATGCAGTTCCAGGACTTTATTTTTATGACAATGATGTTATAGCTATATCAAAATCCTTAAAACCATCTCCTAGAGGTGAACTTGAGATTACAGCGGTAAATAATGAATACTTAAAGAGAGGCAATTTGAAAGTTGAACTTTTCGGTAGAGGCATGGCATGGCTTGATACTGGAACTCCATCAGGCCTTTTAAACGCAGCCAACTTTGTAGAGGCTGTACAGACAAGGCAAGGCCTTTATATAGCCTGCATAGAGGAAATAGCCTATAGAATAGGATTTATAGATAGAAAACAATTAATTAAACTTGCCAACACAATGAGGAAAACTGAATATGGTAGGTATCTATACCAGATAGCAATAATTGATGAACAAATCTTAAAAGAAGCAGCTGCAGCAATGGAAAGTAGATAATTGACATACCAAATTACAAATACTTTATTGTTATTTACATGGAGGTAAAGATGAAACTTCTTATAACAGGAGGAAAGGGACAACTTGGATATCAGCTTAAATCTATAATTAAAAGAATGAAATGTGATATTGGAAAGCTTGATCATAGATATATAGGGAGTGAATGTATATTTTTAGGTAGCGATGAGCTTGATATTACAAAATACTCTGAAGTTATTTTATACATTTACTCCTTTAAACCTGATGTAATAATAAATTGTGCAGCCTATACTAATGTAGATGATTGTGAAAATGATAAGGATAAAGCTTTTAAAGTGAATGCTATTGGGCCGAGAAATCTATCAATTGCTTGTGAAAAATATGGTATAAAGCTTCTTCATGTCTCTACGGATTACATATTTAATGGTGAAGGAAAAGTACCTTTTAAAGAGTATGATATTCCAGAACCGGCTAGTGTTTATGGAAAAACTAAATTTTTAGGTGAACAGTATGTCAGAGAAAACTGCAGCCATTATTTTATAGTAAGAACCTCCTGGCTTTATGGAGAGTGGGGAAAGAATTTTGTGTACACTATAATGAAAGCTGCAAAGGAAAAAGAATATCTTGAGGTGGTGGATGATCAAAGAGGTAACCCAACCTATGCAGAAGATCTTGCCTACCATATATTAAAAATCATTCTGACTGAGGAATATGGTGTTTATCATTGTACTGGAAATGGAGAATGTTCATGGTATGATTTTGCCTGTAAGATAGTTGAATATAGTGGTATTGATTGTACTGTAAATCCCATAACTTCTGATAGAATAAAAAGAGTAGCCAAGAGACCAGCATATTCATCCCTTGATAATTTGATGCTTCGCTCCACTATAGGTGATGAAATGCGTTCTTGGCAGGTAGCATTAAAAAGTTTTATTTCAAAGGTTAATTCATTATAGGTATGAAAGGAATACTAAAATGGGAAAATTTAATTTTATAAAAACTGAAATAGATGGTTTATACATAATAGATACAGGTGTTTTTGGTGATGCTCGAGGATACTTCATGGAAACCTATAATTACAATGACTTTAAAGCAGCAGGTCTTGATATGGTATTTATCCAAGATAACCAATCGAAGTCTAAAAAAGGAGTTCTTCGCGGTCTTCATTTTCAAAGGACACATCCACAGGGGAAACTAGTTAGAGTTACAAAAGGAGAAATATTTGATGTAGCAGTGGATATAAGAAAAAATTCTAATACCTTTGGAAAATGGGTGGGTATCATTTTAAGTGAAGAAAATAAGAGGCAACTTTATATACCCAAGGGTTTTGCACATGGTTTTCTTGTACTCTCAGATGAAGCAGAATTTTGCTATAAATGTACAGACTTTTATTATCCAGAAGATGAGGCTGGGCTTATGTGGAATGATCCTTGTACAAATATTTGTTGGCCTTTAAATAGAGTTAAGGATAAAGAAATTATTTTATCAGAGAAAGATAAAAAATGGCCAATGCTTAATAAAAGTGAGTTTTAGTATATTAATTAAATATTATGTACATGCTTCATATTAAGCTAAATTGATGTAGTTTTATATATCATTGCATTTTATAATATTTAAAGCTGTAAAGCTATAAATAATCAGTCCGATAATTATTATAGAGAAAATCGGATTGGAGTGGTATTATGGAAATAAATAAGATTGGTGCTAATATACCTATGAGCCAGAGTAATTCTGGTCCTATTCAGGTTGAAAAAGTTTCTAACTTGGAGCCTGAGTTTATAAATGATGTTACTGAAAAAAAAGAAAAGAATATTAATCCGAAGGAGCTTAAAGCTGCAGTTGATGTTGCTAACAAAGTATTATTTAAAAACAATACTCATTTAAAATTTCAAATACATGAAAAAACGAAGGAAGTTATGGTTCGAATAGTTGAGGATGAAACTGGCGAGGTAATAAAAGAAATTCCTCCGGAAAAGATGCTGGATATGGTTGCCAAGCTTTGGGAGATAGCTGGGATAATTGTTGATGAAAAACGTTAGGGGGAGGTAGTATGCCTATTAATCCCATAACACTGGATAAGATAGAGCCTGTTGTTATTAAGAATATTGAAAATAAGGTTGTTGATAGGCTCGTACATGAGATAAAGGGTGCGGAGATAAACAGGGATAATAAAAATGGAAATAGAGAATTTGACGGAAGCAGGCAGGAAAGTGCTGCAAGGCAGTTTGGATATTTTCTTTCAAAGTATAATATAAAGTTTGAATATAAGGTATTAAAGGATAAAGTAAAGTTTAGAGTAAGGGATAAGGACGGGAAATTAATCCTTGAAACTGAAGTAAATGATATAGAAAAACTTCTAGAGGTTGTTAAAAGGGAGACAGGGAGTATAATAGACGTTAGAGGATAGGGGGTAATATTATGAATATGGGAGCTAATGCTCTTAATGTATATCAGCAGAATAGTGTTAATACTGCATCTAAGGAAAAGCTTCTTTTAATGCTTTATGATGGCCTTGTGAAGTTCATAAGACAAGGAATTACAGGTATAGAGGAAAAGGATATGCAAAAGACAAATACTAACTTTGTAAAGGCTCAAAATATTATACTTGAATTTATGTCTACATTGAATGTAGAGGTTGGCGGAGAAATGGCTAAGTCACTCAACCTGCTATATGATTACATGAATAGAAGGCTTATTGAAGCAAATATTAAAAAGGATATTGAAATTGCTAAGGAAGTTTTGGGATTTGCCGAGGAGTTAAAGGAGACATTTGAGGAAGCATATAGACTTGCTAAAAAATAGGTGTCATATGATAGATAAAGTAATTGATATATATGAAAAACAAAATAGTATATATAGTGAAATAACTGACATTTTAAGCAATATAAAACCAGAAAATAAGTTTATTGAATATAGCATTGTATTAGATATGATCAGTGATAAACTTTTGAAAATTGATGAATTGACTAGGAAACTGGAAGAACTTAAAAATGAGTATGTGAGGATGAAAGGGATTTCTAGTTTTATAGGCAAGGAGATAGTTAAGGTAGAGACAGAGAGTAAATATGTTAAATTAAAACAAATAGTTAAAGAATTAAGTGAAAATATTATATTAGCTAAGAAGCTTCAAGATAATTTTATAGTTAATATAAATAAAGATTCTGCAGCAGGAACTAAATCTACGTGCAATGGTCTTAATACATACATTAAAAGAATGAAGGAAAAAGAGAATTACCACAAAAATGCATATTTCGATATACAAAAATAACCTCGATTGAAAAATCGAGGTTATTTTTGTATAAATATCTTTTATTTTTGCCAAATATATCGTAAAATATTACTTATAGTAATATTAATCACATTAATGTTTTAATCTGAGTTTGAGTTAAATAAAAAAAATTATTTAAGCTAAATTGTGCGAAAACGATTGACTTGTGCTAAATTATGTAATAAATTAATATATAGAGGAAAAATAAAGAAAAAAAGGGGAGAAATTTATTTATGGTGCAGAATATTGATGAAATAACCTACTCTTTCATCAAAAAATCCCTTGATGCGACATCTGAAAGGTCAAGGGTAATAGCCCATAACGTAGCTAATTTTAATACACAGGGCTATAAGGCCTCTCGTGTTATTTTTGAAGAGAAGCTGAATGATGTAATAAATAACAATACAATTGGGTTAAAAGTAACCCATGAAAGACATATCAGTGATGGAAGTTCCGTATCCAATATAGCCCATGAAACGGTTAAAGATAACTCATCATCAATGAGACTTGATGGTAACAATGTAGATATAGATAAAGAAATGACAGGAATGGCGGCTAATACTATACTTTACAATACTTTAATTACTCAAGCAAATAGTAGAATTTCAATGAGAAGATATGTAACAAGTGAAGGGAGAAGATAAAAAATGAACTTTTTCTCTGCATTAAATATAAGTACATCAGGATTAACTGCTGAAAGAGTGAGAATGGATGTTATAGCAAGTAACATTGCAAATTCGGAAGCAACTAGAACACCTCAGGGAGGACCATATGTTAGAAAAATTGTTACGTTTTCTGAAAATTTACAAAGAGAATTAGATAAAAAAAATAATACATATGAAAAAAGAATTGCTGGTGTTGCAGTAAATAAAATTTCAAATGATGAAAGTACACCTATGAAAAAAGTGTACAATCCCACCCATCCTGATGCAGATGAGGATGGATATGTAACAATGCCTAATGTAAATATGTTAAATGAGATGATAGATTTAATAACAGCCTCTAGAGCCTTTGAAGCAAATGTTACAGCAATAAATGCTGAAAAACAAATGGCTATGAAGGCATTAGAAATAGGAAGGTAGGTGTATAGATGATAGTTGAAGGAATATCAGCAGCAAACCTTCCGCAAATGGTGAAGGAAACTAAAGGAAATGATTCTTCGGATTTCTTTAAATATCTAAAGAATGAACTTAATAAAGTTAATGATACACAGATAAATGCAGAAAATTCCACTATGGATTTAATAACAGGGGAAGCTAGAGATATTCATCAGGTTCTTATTGCAACTGAAGAAGCGAGATTGTCATTAGAACTTGCGGTACAAATTAGAAATAAGCTTGTAGATGCATATCAAGAATTAATAAGAATGCAGATTTAGAGACTTTTGAAGGAGTGCTTTAGATGAATAAAATTAAGGAGTTTTTTAAATCCCTGGTGGAAAAGTGGAAAACTTTAAGCAGAGGGAAAAAAGTAAGCATAATATTACTTATATCCGGAATAATTGCAGGAATTATAATTTTAACTACATACTTAGATAAAGCAAGCTATGATACACTTTATTCGAATCTTGAACCACAGGAATCTGCCAGGATTATAGAAAAATTGAAGAGTGAAAATATAAAATATAGAGTCCAGAATAATTCTGTACTTGTCCCAAAGGATAAGGCAGCAGAATTAAGAATGGAGATGGCCCTTGAAACATCCAATCAGAGCAAGGGATATGAAATATTCGACCAGAGTAAGTTTGGTGTAACAGATACAGAGGCAAAGATAATGTATCAGAGAGCTTTGGAGGGTGAACTTGGCAGAACGATAAAAACAATGGATGAAGTAGATGATGTTAGGGTGCATTTAGTTTTACCTGACGAATCAGTATTTGCCAGAGAAACCGAAAAGGCAACAGCATCGGTTATTATAAAACCAAAGGGAATAAAGACATTGAATCCAGAGCAGGTTAAAGCTATTGTTGCCTTAGTATCGGGTAGTGTTAAGGATTTACCTAGAGAAAATGTACAAGTACTAGATACACTTGGAACATTACTTAGTGAAGATATATTTGACCAAACTCAAGGCGGAACTGTATCAACTACAAAGCAGCAGGAATATGAAAGACAGTTTGAAGAGAGACTTCAAAAGGATGTAAAACAGATGCTTGAGAATGTTTTTGGTACAGGCAAGGTAGCAATAAAGGTAAATTCTGATTTAAATTTTGATTCAAAACAGGTTACAACTATAAAATACGATAAGGATGATGTTGTACAAAGAAGCAGAAAAATTACTCAGGATGAGGCTAAGGATAGTCAAGGTGGCAGCAGCAGTAGTACAGGTATTGATAGTCAGTTTGGAGATAGCTCATATCCATTTTCAAGTGAAAATGGAAACACATCTACATCGAAAAAGACAGAAGAAGTAATAAACAATGAAATTGGACAAACCCAGGAAAATGTAGTTAAAGCTCCAGGGGAAGTTACAAGGATGACAGTATCGGTAATAATTGATTCTTCTCCAGATAAAGTAGGAGTAATGGAAAAAGATGAGATAAAGAATATAGTTGCTACGGCAACAGGATATGATGAAAATAGAGGGGACTCTATAAGTATATCAGCAATGCCATTTAATACAGAAAAGCAGGATCTAGCTAAAAAGGCAATAGAGGAAATGGCAAAGAAGGAGCAAAGAGAGAAAACAATTAGACTTATTTCAATTATTGCAGCAGCAGTATTACTTGGTGGGTTAGTATTGTTTGGAATAATAAAACTATTGAAGAAAAAGAAGAAGGATGCCCCAGAGAATCCATTATTGGATGTTTTAGTTGGAGATAATATAGAAATTCCAAAACAAAACATTGCTTATGAACCGGTTTTAACAGATGATGAAGATTCCATGACAATTGAAAAGGAAATACAGAACTATGCAAATAAAAAGCCTGATCAAGTAGTAGAAGTAATAAGAACATGGTTATCAGAGGAAGAGTCGAGGTGATGATATGGCAAAGGATAATTTGACAGGAGTACAGAAAGCTGCGATTTTATTTATTACTCTGGGGCCAGATGCATCAGCTCCAATATTAAAGAAGCTTCCTGAAAGCGAAATACAAAAAATAACCTTTGAAATAGCAAACATGCCTAAATTGAAGAAGGATATTAAGTTGGATGTGCTGCAGGAATTTGTTGATTTAAATAAGGCAAAGGACTATATAATAGAGGGCGGATTTGATTATGCCAAAAACCTATTAAGTAAAGCTCTAGGTTCTCAAAGAGCTATGGAGATAATTGAAAGGGTTTCAGAGATTACACAGCAGTACAGGCCTTTTGGAATTGCAAGAAAAGCAGATGCTCATCAGCTTCTAAACTTAATAATAAATGAACATCCTCAGACAATTGCACTTATACTTTGTTATTTACAAGCAGACAAGGCTGCTCAGATTTTATCAGGGCTTCCTGAAGAACTTCAATCCGATGTTTCTAAGAGGGTTGCAACTATGAATAATACCTCTCCAATTGTTATTGAAGAGGTTGAAGCAATACTTCAAAAGAAGCTTTCAAATGTTGTAAGATCTGATTTTGCAACAATTGGAGGAGTAAGAACTCTTGTTGATATTATTAATAATGTTGATAGAGGAACAGAAAAGTCTATTATGGAAGAATTGGATAGGGACGAACCAGAACTTGCTGATAAGATTAGAGAAAGCATGTTTGTATTTGAGGATATAATGACTCTTGATAATGCTTCCATACAGAGAATTATAAGAGAAGTTGATCCTAAGGATTGGGCTCTTGCATTAAAGGGATCCTCTGAGGAGGTAAGCAACATTGTATTCTCTAATATGTCAAAGAGAGCGGCACAAACACTAAAGGAAGATATAGATTTCCTTGGACCTGTAAGGCTTGTAGATGTGGAAAAAGCACAGCAGGCAATAGTTGCAGTTATTAGAAGGCTTGATGAAGCTGGAGAAATTATGATTTCAAGAGGTGGAGAAGATGCAATCATCGTATAGCATAATAAAGTACACCGAAATAAACGGCAGGGAAGTAATAACACACCCACCTGTAGTAAATCATATAAAAAGAAATGATACACACTTACAAATAGAAGATGGATATATAGATAAAGCTTCTTCAATTATTGAAGAAGCAAAATTAGAGGCGGAAAAAATAATAAAGAATTCTGAAAGCAAGGCAAAAAATATTTTAAAGAATGCTGAAGAAGAAGCTGACAGGATAAAAGTAACTTCAAAGGATGAAGGATACCAAGAAGGATATAGAAATGGATATCAGGAAGGATATCAACATGGCATAGATGAAGCTAATAGGGCAGCAGAAGAAGTAAGAAAAAGTGCTGATGATTACATGAAATCATCTAAATCAGCTGTTGAGGAATATATAAAATCAAGCCATGATGAGATAATAAAGCTTGCTTTAAATATTTCAAAGCAGATAATAAATTCTGAAATATCAAAAAACCCTGATATTATTTCTAAAATTGCTGAAAAAGTATTATCAAGAGCAGTTGATAAAACTCAATTAATATTAAAGGTTAATCCAGAAGATTTTGACACTGTTAAAGAAAGAAAAGAATTGCTTTCAAAATATGTTGATAATTCCAACAACTTATTTATTGTAGCTGATTACAGTGTATCAAAGGGGGCTATTAAGGCCGAGACACCATCTGGTTTTATTGATGGAAGTATAGATACACAGTTGGAAATGATTTTGAAGAATATGCTAGAGGAATAATATATGATTCAAGTAGATTTTAATAAATTAAATAATAAGGTTTTGACAGAAGATTCATTAAAGATAACTGGTAAGGTTAAAAAGGTAGTTGGATTAACTATAGAAGTAGAAGGACTTCAAGCTTTTGTAGGCGAAGTGTGTAAAATATATACAAAATCCGGCAAAGAAGTGCTTGGAGAGGTTGTAGGATTTAAGGATAACTCTATATTGCTAATGCCTCTTGGAGAATTAACAGGAGTTGCACCAGGATTTGAGGTTGAAGGTACAGGAAAAGTACTTAGTGTCAAGGTAGGTCCTAAACTATTGGGAAGAGTTCTTGATGGATTAGGACGTCCAATGGATGACAGAAAATTAGAATGGGAAGCAGAATATAGCCAGGACAATGATCCTCCAAATCCTTTATTAAGAAAAAGAATTGATACAATAATGCCAACAGGTGTTAGGGCCATAGATGGATTTCTTACCTGTGGTGAAGGTCAAAGAATAGGTATATTTGCAGGAAGTGGTGTTGGAAAGAGTACTCTTCTTGGAATGATTGCAAGATATAGTGGTGCAGATGTAAATGTAATTGGGCTTGTTGGAGAAAGAGGAAGAGAAGTAATGGAGTTTGTTGAAAAGGATCTTGGTGAGGAAGGGCTTAAAAGATCAGTTGTTGTTGTTGCAACGTCAGACCAGCCGCCTCTTTTAAGATTAAAGGGTGCTTTTACTGCTACTGCAATTGCTGAGTATTTCAGGGATATGGGACTTAAGGTAATGCTTATGATGGATTCTGTTACAAGATTTGCAATGGCACAAAGAGAAGTTGGTTTAACCATAGGTGAACCACCTGCAACAAAGGGATATACTCCATCGGTTTTTGCAATGCTTCCAAGGTTAATGGAGCGTTCTGGAACATCTGATAAAGGCTCCATAACAGCGTTTTATACAGTTCTTGTTGATGGTGACGATATGAATGAACCAATAGCTGACGCAGTAAGAGGTATACTGGATGGTCATATAGTACTTTCAAGAAAGCTTGCAGCAAAGAACCATTACCCTGCAATCGATATTCTTTCAAGTATATCAAGATTGATGCCTCAGATAGCAGATGATAATTTGAAGGATAGAGCAGGGGACTTAAGGGATATAATGGCTGTATATAAGGAATCTGAGGACTTAATAAATATAGGTGCGTACCAAAAAGGTTCAAATCCAAAGATTGATAGAGCAATTAATTTAATAGATGCTGTAGAAAAGTTTTTAAAGCAGAAAATGGATGAACATTGGGACTTTAATCAAACATACGAAAGAATAATATCTATTAAATAGGAGTGGTGAGCTTGGAAAGATTTTCATTTAAACTCCAGAGGGTTCTTGATTTTAGAGTTAATCTAGAAGAAAAAAAGAAGGAAGAATTTGTTTCCTCATTAAGAAACTATATGCACCAAGAAAAGCTTTTAAAGAAATTTGAAGAGGATAGGAATTCATCTTCAAAGTCAGTTGCAAATTTTAGAACCAGTATAGAATATCAAAATTATTCAAGGTATTTGGAATATATGGATAACAAGATTGAAGAACAAAGGTTCAAACTCCACACAGCAAATGAAGAGCTAGAAAAGAAAAAGGAAGAGCTTATTAAATCAACAGCTGATAGAAAAGTTATAGATAAGCTTAAAGAAAAGGCATTAAAGGAGTTTGAAAAGGAACAGTTATTAAAAGAGCAGAGGTTAAACGATGACTTTGCTCTATTTGCATATTTAAAATCTGAAAGGAGGTGAAATAATGGAGATAAGTGGATTAGGACAGTTAGGGGAGGCTGCACTTCCTGAGATTAAAGGAAGTCAAGATTCTTCAGATGCTTTTAGTCAGCTTCTTGCAGCACTGTTTATGAATTTAAATCAGAATACACAAATAGCACCAGATATTCTTCAATCTATGAATATGGAAGGATCATCAGAAACACAGAAATGTAAAGATAATGACTTTATATCAATGATTAGAACTATGAATCCTGATGTTTTAAAAATGTTAGAAAATAATAAAGGTGATAATTCCAAAATTGAAGATATCTTAAAAGAATTAGGGATAACAGAAGGTATGGAATTTGATAGTGTTATTAATGAACTTCTAAAATCTGGTGATATTGCTATTACTGATGAAGCATCAAAAGGTATAGAGGAAGTTGAAAAAGAAGATGGTAATTTTAAAAATCTGCTTATGCAAGTTAACAAACAGATTAATAGTTTAAAAGATGATAGTAAAAAGAATGACATTAATAGCAAAAAAATTGATGATAAGCAGAATTCATTTAAAATACCAAAAGACTTGGATATCAAAGCTATAAATTTTGAAACAGATGTTGAAGATGTAAAGAAAGAAATGGATATGCCTAAAGCCGATATTAAGACAGAGATTGGTTTTGATGTTTCAAAAAATAAAAATCAAGAACAGATAATTTTACCTGCGGACAAACAAATAAACACTGCTAATACAGATACAAAAATATTTGAAGTTGCAAGTAAAGAGCAGAAGGAGACTCAGGTTCCTTTTATAGCAAAGCCCCAGGATTTAGTTGATGTAACTGTAAATCGTTTCAAGTCCTTGAGATTACCGGATTTTACAGAGATGAGGGTTAAGCTTAGGCCAGAGGAACTTGGAGAGGTTACTGTAAGGGTTGTTCTTGAGAAGGGCCAGATAAATGGAAGTATAGTGGCTGAAAGAAGGGATGTTGTTTCAATGCTTCAAAGCCAAATGGATTATTTAAAGCAGGAGCTTAAAAACAACAATATCAATTTTAGCAGTATTACTGTAAATCAAAATGCTTCTTCAGATTTCAATGAACATAATGCATCTAGAGATTTTAATCAACAGGGAAAGAACAATGGAAGAAGATATTTAATGGATATTGAAGAAAATATAAATGAATCAGACAACAGTGAAGGATTTACAATAATTGCTTAGGAGGTACATATGGAAGTTAAGGGTGTAAGCAGATATGCAGCATCACAAAATGTTGTTAGAAAGAATGATACACTTGATAAAAATGCTTTTTTAAAGATTCTTGCTACTCAATTGAGTAATCAGGATCCCCTAAATTGCCAGGATAATACACAGTACATAGCACAAATGGCACAGTTTTCATCTTTAGAGCAATCACAGAATTTGAATACATCAATGAATAAAGTACTTTTAACACAGATGATTTCAGAGGGTTCTTTACTTGTTGGAAAGGATGTAACCTTTTTAACAGAAAATAATACTTTTGATAAACAAAATGTAACTGGTATGGTTATAAACGGCAGTAATATTTATTTAAAAACAATCAATGGATATTATAGCCTTGACAGTGTAGTTGGGGTAGGTGATTTAGATGATAAACAAACTACAGAACCAGAACAGCCAACAACTCCTGGAGATACAACAAAAACAGAAACTAAATAATACAAATCTTAACCAAAGAATAAATGCCAGTGCTGATTTTAACAGTATACTTAGAGATGTACAGAATAGAAATGAAGTTAAAATATCCGGACATGCTATGGATAGATTAAGAGAAAGAAAAATAGAATTAAGCAGTAGTGATATTGAAAATTTAAACAATGCTGTAAGAAAAATTAGAAATAAAGGTGGAAAAGAAGCATTAATATTCTATAATGATGTAGCATTTATAACAAGCATAAGGAACAATACCATAATTACAGCTGTTGATAAAGACAACTTAAAAGAAAACGTGTTTACAAACATAGATAGTGCAATGATTATTTAGGCCGGACCTGTAGAGGAGGCCTTTGCCGCAGAATGACTGAAGCGGTATAACAAAAGGAGGTAAAAGGTATGTTAAGATCCTTATTTTCAGGTATAAGTGGAATGAAAAGCCAACAGGTAAAGATGGACGTTATAGGTAATAATATTGCTAACGTAAATACAACAGCATTTAAAGCACAGAGGGTAACTTTTAAGGATGCTCTAAGCCAGACAATGCAGAATGCATCTTCACCTACTATTACTATAGGTGGTACAAATCCAAAGCAGGTTGGTCTTGGAGTAAGTGTAGCTGGAATTGATACAGATATGAGCCAGGGTTCACTTCAACCAACAAATCGTCCAACTGATATGGCCATAGAGGGAAATGGATATTTTATAGTATCCAATGGAAAGGATAATTACTATACAAGGGATGGAGGCTTTACACTAGATCAAAATGGTGATTTAGTAACATCTGAAGGACTTCATGTTGTTGGTATTAATGATGTTGATCCAGCTTCTAGGTTTATAAATATACCATTGGAACATGAAGTTGTACAAGCAATTAGCATTACTGATGGTGCAGGAACTCCAAAAGAAATATTTAAAATGAAGATATGCGGCTTGGATAAAAGAAATATAGGTTCGGTAACTGCTAAAAATGACACAGCAGCAATAGCTACTACTATGAATGTAGGAAGTTTAAAAATTAAAAAGTACATAACAATAGGTGATGATAATAGCCTTACAATAAATCCTGGCGGAATTACTGATGTTGCTGAACTTGAAAAGGAAGTAAATAAGGCTTTAGGTCAGATTGCAAGCTTAACAGATGAACAGATTGCTGAACTAAAAAAAGATGCAGCTGCAAATAAGGATATTTTAAATATAAGAAAATTCATTGATACTGGTATTACAAGAATAAGCCTTACTGGAAGTGAAGATGCAACAAAAGCAAATTCGACTGTTGCTAATACAGATTTAGCTACAGAAAAAATAAAAATAACAAGCTTTGGTATAGGTAAAGATGGAAAAATTGCTGCTGTATATGGTGAAGATCCATTTAGGGTAGGAGAAATCCAAATTGCCACATTCCAGAATCCAGCAGGTCTTGAGAAAAAGGGAGGAAACCTATATATGGCATCCTCAAACTCAGGCCAGCCAACAGTTGGTAGTGCATCAAGTGCAGGCTATGGCAACATAGAGCAGGGCCATCTTGAAATGTCAAAGGTTGACCTTGCAAATGAGTTTACCGAGATGATTATAACAAGCAGAGCTTTCCAGGCAAATTCAAGAACTATTACTACATCAGATGAAATGCTTCAGGAACTATTGAATTTAAAGAGATAATGAGGGATAGACTATGATAAAATTAACTGGTTTTAACAACATAGAGTTTTATTTGAATCCTGATTTAATTGAAAAGATGGAGGTCACTCCTGATACAGTTATAACTACTACAAATGGTAAGAAGTTTGTTGTAAAGGAAGCACCGGAAAAGATAATCGAAAGAATAATAGATTACAGAAGAAGATGTGTGGCTAATGGTCCGGAGGTGATTAGATGAAAAAGAAGGATATGGCATCAACCCTTGGTATTGCTGTTGGAATAGTTGCCATATTAATCGGTATGGCTCTTGATGGAGGAGAAATAAAGCTTGGAGGTCTCAAATTATTTTGGGACCTGCCCTCCGTTTTTATTACTGTGTTTGGCTCCTTTTGTTCGGTTATGATTGCTTTTCCAATGGAAGACATTAAAAACTTACCTTCTACTATGAAAAATGCTTTTATTGATAAACATATGCCTGCTGATGAAATAATAAACAAATTTGTGGATCTATCAAAAAAGGCAAGGAAAGAAGGCCTTCTGTCCCTTGAAAATGAAATTGAAGGGATAGAAGATGAATATATTAAAAGCGGAATTCAAATGGTTGTTGATGGAATTGAACCAGAAACAATTAAAGAGATTCTTGAACTTGAAATAGGAGAAATGGAGAGAAGACATTCAGGAGGAATAAATTTACTTAAGGGTTGGGCTGGTTATGGACCTGCTTATGGTATGATTGGTACCCTTATAGGACTTGTACAGATGCTTGCCAATTTAAGTGACCCAAGCTTATTAGGACCTGGTATGTCAAAAGCTATAATTACCTCCTTTTATGGTTCTGTAATGGCAAACTTTCTTTTTGGACCTCTAGCAGGAAAGCTTGAGATTAAAAGTGGCTTGGAAGCAAATAGAAGAGAAATGATGCTTGAAGGTATACTTGCACTACAATCCGGTGTCAATCCTAGAATTATTGAGGACAAGCTTAAGGCATATACTTCACCACAAGAAAGAAAGAAAATGCTTCAGAATAATTCACAAGGAAGCGCGGTGACAGAGAATGAGTAGAAAAAAACCGGAAAAGAAAGAAATAAGCCAGGAATGGCTTACTACTTATTCGGATATGATGACACTTATTCTAACATTCTTTGTATTGCTTTATTCATTTTCACTTGTTGATCAAAAGAAATTCCAGCAGGTGGCACAATCTATGGCCACTGCTTTTAGTGGAGGAAGTAATGCCGTAATATCCTCAAGTGGAAGCATAGGTCCAGTACCCATTGAAGGAAATCCTGGAAAGGATAGTACATCTAGTATAGGAGTAGCGCAAGGGGAACTGGAGAAGATGTATAAGGATGTTATGGGTTTTGTTAAGAATAAGGATATGGAAGCTAAGGTTTCAATTAAAAAGGATACAAGAGGAATTTTAATTGAGATACAGGATAAAATCCTTTTTGATTCTGGTAAGGCAGATATTAAGAGTGGAAGTTTTACTCTTTTAAATGATATTTCAGAATTATTAAATAAGTTCCCTAATGAAGTAATAATAGAAGGGCATACTGATAATCTTCCCATAAGCAGAGGATATTATAAGTCGAATTGGGAATTATCAACAGACAGAGCAGTAAAGGTAGTAAAATACTTTGTTGATAATAAGAAAATGGATGGCAAGCGTTTTCAAGCTGTTGGGTGTGGGGAGTATCGTCCTATTGCAACTAACAGTGCTCCACAGGGAAGACAAACCAATAGAAGGGTAAACATTTTGATTGTTTCAACAAAAAAATAAAATTTAACATAATGCAATGAGATTTATATGCTAAAGGAGAGTGATGGTATGAGTGAAACAAATAAAGGAAATAAGTTAATAGTTATTCTTTTAATCATAACGATGATTGTAGTCGTTGGACTCGCATGTTTCTTTGGATATATGATGCTTGTAAAGAAACCGTCAGATTCAAACACTCAAACATCTAAAAAAGAGACTATAAAAACTATTGAACTAAAAGAGTTTGTTTCTAATTTAGCTGATGGAGAAGGCAGTTTTGTCAAGGTGACTGTATCCTTAGGATATACTAACAAAAAACTAGAAAAAGAAATAACAGATAGTATGTCAATTATTAGAGATGCAATTAATAAAAAGCTTATGGAAAAGAAAGCTTCTGACTTTAAAGAGAGTGGTGGTCTTGAAAAGGTCCAAAACGATTTAAAAACAAGTGTTAATGCTGTTCTTAGTAAAGGACAAATAACAAATGTATACTTTAGTGATATTGTAATTCAATAATGGAAGGTGAATAAATGAATTCAAACTTTTTCCTTCAGATATTAAACATGCTATTGATTCTACCAATCGTTGTAATACTTATATATATAACCCTTAAATTTGGAGGAAAGTATGCCAATGGTTTCTCAAGAGGGAAAATAATAAGGGTTTTAGAAAGGGTGCAATTGAGTCAGAATACCTTTATCGCTGTGGTGCTTATAGATAATAAGCCATATGTTGTATCAAATGGAGAAAAGGGAGTTACAGTCCTTTTAGAGCTTGAAAAAGATATGGTTGACAAATACTATAACAAAAACAGCATGTATAATTCTATCTTAAATATGGACAATTCTTTACTAAATAAAATAAAGGAAAAGATGAATAATGAAAAAAAGTAGTAAAATATTGCTCTTAACGTTGTTTTTTATATGTGTAGCATCTACAGCAGCCTACGCTGCATCACCTAACCTTTCTATCCCCAAGGTTTCAATATCCGTTGATGGTACACAGAATCCAAAGGAATATGTTGATAATATAAAGCTTTTGATACTTTTAACCTCATTAACTTTTATTCCTGCAATAGTGCTTACTATGACATCCTTTACAAGAATAGCAATTGTACTTGGTTTTGTTAGGAATGCTCTTTCAACACAGCAATCACCACCAAATCAGGTATTAATAGGACTAGCATTATTTATGACATTTTTTATAATGTCTCCGGTGTATGGAAAAGTAAATACTGAGGCTATTCAACCCTATGTAAAGGGTCAAATAACTCAGCAGCAGGCAATTGATACAGGAAGTAAGCCAATAAAGGAATTTATGCTAAACCAAACCTATGAAAAGGATTTGGCATTGTTTCTAAAATCAGCAAATATAGACAAGCCTAATGAAAGGTATGATGTTCCTTTTAAGGTGCTAGTACCGGCATTTATAATAAGTGAATTAAAAACAGCATTTAAAATAGGATTTTTAATATATGTTCCATTTATAGTTATAGATATGGTTGTTGCCAGTGTACTAATGTCAATGGGTATGTTTATGCTTCCCCCTGTAACTGTGTCACTTCCATTTAAAATATTACTATTTGTATTAGCAGATGGATGGCATCTTGTAGTTAAAGGTTTAATTGAAAGCTTTGTAGTAAAGGGGTGATGGTATGTCAGAACTTTTTGTATTTTCAGTTGGCAAAGAGGCTGTAATGACTGCCTTAAAAGTCGCTGCCCCTGTACTAATTGTATCCATGATTGTCGGACTTATTGTAAGTATATTCCAAGCTGTTACACAGATACAGGAACAGACACTTACATTCGTTCCAAAGCTTTTAGCAATTATAGTTGTAATGATTATATTAGGTCCATGGATGCTTAATACCCTAACACAGTTTATTCAAAATATGCTCGGAAGTATAACATATATTGTTAGATAGGTGATAAAATGCAGACAGCATTTATTATATTTTTTCTAGTTTCAATACGAGTAGCTGCAATGTTGATATCCTCACCAGTTTTTTCTGTAAGGCAGATACCAGCCATGGTTAAGGTAGGACTCTCAATTATGATTGGATATATTGTTACCATGGTTTCAAATTTTAAAGGTGTTGTAGTACCAAATTCAAATATAGAATTGGTTCTAGCTTGTGGAAAAGAAGTAATAATAGGAGTATCAATAGGTTTTATTGCAACAATGATATTTAATTCAATAAGAGTTTCAGCACAGCTTATGGATTTCTCAGTTGGTTTTTCAATGGCTCAGTATTACGATCCATCAACTGCTGGAAATTCTACACCACTTGAAAGATTTTTTAACTGGTTTGCTATTGTTATATTTTTTACATTCAACTTTCATCATATTATTTTAAATGCAGTTATAAAAAGCTTTCAGATAATACCTCCTGGAGTTTATGCAGTAAGCATAACATCCTATAATGCTATTTTTGCCTCTTTTTTTAAAAGCATTTTACTTGCAGTACAGCTTGCAGCACCAATAATAATCGTTCTTTTTATAACAGATTTTACGTTAGGACTTATTTCAAGGGCAGTTCCCCAAATACATATATTTATTTTGGGAATGCCAATAAAGGTGCTTGTAGGGCTATTAGCAATTGCAACTATATTACCTGGACTTACAAGGATATATATAAAGGCATTTGAAAATATGTCTGTTGATATTTTAAAGTATTTTAATGCTTTTCCATTCATTATGCTTATGGCAGCTGATGACAAAACGGAAGAGCCGACGGCTAAAAAACTTCAGGATGCCAGAAAAAAGGGACAAGTACCTAAAAGTGTTGATTTAAACTCTGGTTTGACACTGCTTTTTATAGCAATTGTTTTCTCTGTTTATGGGGAACAGTTGTATACCAATGGAAGAGTTTTTATAAACCAATGCTTTAATTTTTTAAGTATAGAAAATCTTGATATGGCAAGTGTCAAAAATATATTCATATTTATGCTCAAAAATGGAGTAATAGCTGCAGCACCTATAATTTTAACAGTAATGACAATTGGAATAATAAGTAACATTGCTCAAACTGGTTTTATGCTATCTTCAGAGGGAATGAAACCAAAATTTGATAAGATAAATCCAATTCAAGGGTTTAAAAGGATATTTTCTAAAAGAACAATAATGGAACTTTTAAAAACAATGCTTAAGGTTTCTCTTATAGCATATATTGCATACAGTTTTGTGAAGGGAAAAATATTTGATATATTAAAGACCTCCGACTTGAATCCTTCTGGAATATATCCATTTGTAAAGGATATTACAGATTCACAGCTTGTGAGAATGGTAATTGTAATACTTTTAATTGGAGTTGCTGATTACATATTTCAAAAGAGACAGTTTAAAAAGGACATGAAGATGTCAAAGCAGGAGGTAAAGGAAGAGTATAAGCAGATGGAGGGAGACCCCCAGATAAAATCAAAAATCAGGCAGAAACAAAGGGAAATGGCAATGAGAAGGATGATGCAGGAGGTTCCCAAGGCAACAGTTGTTGTAACTAACCCAACACATTTTGCTGTAGCTTTAAAATATGAAAAGGAAAAGGATTCAGCCCCTCTTATAGTTGCAAAGGGAGCAGACCTAGTTGCATTTAAAATAAAGGAAATTGCCAAAGAAAACAAGGTTCCTATTGTAGAGAATAAGACTCTTGCAAGAACCTTATATGCAAGAGCTGATATAAATGAACAAGTACCCGTCGAGCTTTATCAGGCAGTAGCTGAGATAATAGCATATGTTTATAGTTTGAAAAAAGTGTGAGGGTGAGTAAATGGACAAAAAAGGCTTAAGTATAAAAAAAAATCTTGATGTGATAATTGCAATAGGTGTAATTTTAATCGTATTGATGATAATAATACCTCTAAATACAGTAATGCTAGATTTATTATTAGCATTCAACCTTTCATTTTCACTAATTATATTGCTAATAACCATGTTTACAACTGAGGTTTTAGAACTATCTATATTTCCTACCTTGCTTCTAATTACAACCCTTTTCAGACTAGGCTTGAATTTATCTTCAACTAGACTGATATTAGGAAGTGCTACAGGTGGAAAAATAATAGAAGCCTTTGGAAAATTTGTTGTTGGTGGAAACTATATTGTAGGTTTTATTATATTTATAATAATTGTTATAATTCAGTTTGTAGTTATAACAAATGGTGCAGGAAGAGTAGCTGAGGTATCAGCAAGGTTTACTCTTGATGCTATGCCAGGAAAGCAAATGAGTATAGATGCAGATTTAAATGCAGGAACTATTACAGAAGAGGAAGCTAGAATAAGAAGAAAAAAGCTTCAACAGGAAGCAGATTTCTATGGTTCCATGGACGGTGCCAGCAAGTTTGTAAAGGGAGATGCAATAGCAGGCCTTGTTATAGTTGCAATAAATCTTCTTGCAGGAATAGTTATCGGTATATTATATCATGATTTATCTGCTATGGAGGCACTTGAAAAATATGCACTTTTAACAGTAGGTGATGGACTTGTAAGCCAGTTGCCAGCCCTTTTAATCTCCACTGCTTCAGGTATTATTGTAACAAGATCAGCCAGTGAAACTACACTTGGAGAGGAGTTTTCAAAACAGCTTACTGCATACCCAAAGGTATTAGCAATAGCAAGTGGTATACTTTTAACTCTAGCTTTGATACCTTCACTTCCAAAGGCTGTGTTTCTTATAATGGCTGCTATTACAGGAGGCTCTGCTTATTACTTAATTAAAGAGGATAAAAAAGAAGTACAACTTGAATCTTCTGCAGATATAGAAGCTGCACCTGACAAAAAGGAACCTGAAAATGTACTTCACCTTTTAAATGTTGAACCACTTGAAATAGAAATGGGGTATGGACTTATACCTCTTGCAGATGTTTCTTCAGGAGGAGATTTACTCGATAGAATTGCCGGTGTTAGAAGGCAATCAGCAGTGGAAATGGGAATTGTTGTACAACCTATTAGAATAAGAGATAATCTTCAATTAGCTACAAACGAATACAATATAAAGATAAAGGGAACTGTTGTCGCAAAGGGAGATATATTATGTAATCACTATCTTGCTATAGATTCTACTGGAGAGGGAATTCCAATTGAAGGAATTAAAACAGTTGAACCAACCTTTGGATTGCCAGCGGTGTGGATTCCTGATAGTAAGAAGGAAGATGCTGAAATGCTTGGTGTAACAGTAGTAGACCCAACAACAGTTCTTGTAACTCATTTGGCAGAAGTAATAAAGCAGTATGCACATGAGTTACTTGGAAGACAAGAAGTAAAAATGCTTATTGATAATATAAAGGAAAATTACAGTGCAGTTGTAGATGAGCTTATTCCAAACATTTTAAGTATTGGAGAAGTTCAAAAGGTTATGCAAAACCTTCTTAAGGAAAGAGTTCCAGTAAGAGACCTTGTAACAATTCTTGAAAGCCTTGCAGATAATGCAGTTAATACAAAGGATATTGAGCTATTAACAGAGTATGTAAGGTTTTCACTTGGAAGAACCATTTGTGGAAATATTGTTGATGTAGATAAAACCATAAGGGTATTAACACTTCACCCAGAACTTGAACAGTTAATTGGTGATAATGTACAGAAATCTTTCCAGGGTTCATATCCTGCACTTGATCCTGATACAACAAGAAGGGTATTTGAATCACTTCAGACTAATCTGGAAATGAGTGATTTTAATAATAATCAACCTGTAATTTTATGTTCACCAAGAATAAGACCAGCTTTTAGAAAGCTAACAGAGATTGTATTCCCAAATATTACGGTATTATCCATGAATGAGATACCAACGGATATACAAATTGAAACATTAGGGATGGTGGCAGTACAATGATTATCAAAAGATATATAGTTGACAATATGAATGAAGCAATGACAAAAATCAGATATGAGCTTGGAAATGATGCTGTTATTGTTAGTCAGAGAAAAATAAGACAAAAGGGAATAACCGGTTTGTTTAAGAATAAAAAAATTGAAGTAACAGCAGCTGTTGATGAAAAGGCTAAAAAGCCAAGAGAAGTACAGAGTAGAGATGATAACTTAAAAAAAGAAATAGATGAGTTAAAAAACATGGTGCAGGTTATTGCCAATAAAAATGTATCACCAACTGAAAAGAAAAAGGATGGTAGCAGAAACAAGCTTAAGCAAAAACTTACTGAAAGGGATATACCTGAGGAGGTTATTGAAGATATATATAATATTATAAAAACCAGAAATGGAGATAAAAAGCTTTCACCAAAAGCTAATGAAAAAGAAATAGTTGAAATAGTAAATGACATTATAAAGGTAGAAGATTCATTAAATGGAAGAGTCCATGTATTTCTAGGTCCAACAGGTGTAGGAAAAACAACAACTATTGCAAAGCTTGCCAGTACTTGTACGTTATATAAGGATAAAAAAGTGGGGCTTATAACACTTGATACATATAGAATAGGAGCTGTTGAGCAGCTAAAGACCTATGCAGAAATTCTTGGAGTTCCCTTTGGGGTTATAATCTCTATAAAGGATGTTCCAGAGGTTATGGAGAAGATGAAGGACAGGGATATTATTTTTATTGATACCACAGGAAGAAATAGTAATAATATGATGCAGGTGTCTGAAATCAAAACATATATCAATGAATTAAATGCAGATAATGTACATCTTGTATTAAGTATGACCACAAAGAATAAAGATATTAAAAAAATTATAGATAATTACAAGCAAGTTGATTATACAAGCATCATATTAACAAAGATGGATGAAACAGAAATATTTGGGTCGGTTTTAACTTCTGTCTACTATAGTAAAGTACCAGTTTCATACATTACTACAGGTCAGAATGTACCCGAAGACATAGAGGAAGTGGATAAAGAGAAATTAATAAAGCTGATATTGGGGGCTGAAGGTTAATGGATCAGGCAGAAAAGCTAAGAAGGATAATGTATGAAAAAAAGCAGACGGATTCCCATACATTTAGAGTAATTACTGTTTCCAGTGGAAAAGGAGGAGTAGGAAAGACAAACTTTACTGCTAACCTTGCTATTGCTCTTCAAAAAAGGGGACAAAGGGTTGCGATCCTTGATGCAGATTTCGGTATGGCAGACGTAGATATATTGTTTGGTATTAAAACCAGAAATACTATTTATGACCTTCTGTATAATGATAAAGGAATTGAGGAAATTGCGGCATCTACTCCAGAAGGAATAAAGATAATCCCTGGTGGATCAGGTATTTTAGAACTATCTGAAATAGATGAAGAAAAGAGAAATAAATTGTTGTCGGAGTTTTCAAAAATTAAAAATATTGATATACTTTTAGTAGATACTGGTGCAGGAATTTCCAGAATTATGTTGAACTTTATCGAAGCATCGGATGATGCAATTATAATAACTAATTCTGAACCTACGTCCTTAACAGATGCCTATGGATTAATAAAAGTAATATTGAAAAACAATGTGAAAAGTAATATGAATTTAATAATAAATAGGGTAAGAAATGTAAAAGAAGCAAAGGAAACATTTGATAAAATTTCAAATACTGTTGAGATATTCTTAAATGAAAGCATAAATTACCTTGGTTTTATATTAGAGGATACAAAGGTTGGCCAAGCTGTTAGGGAGCAACAGCCTCTTTTAAATATGTATCCGAAATCTGAAGCTGGTATTTGTATACAAAATATTGCATCAAAACTCTTAGGAGAATATAAAGAAAGTAAAAGTAACTCAGTTAAGGAGTATTTTAATAAATTATTAAGAGTAATGAGGAGATAGTATATGGCAGCATCTGAAATTATTTTTAATATTAATGATAAAGTTGAAATTATAGAAAAGGGCAGAACTTATAAGAGTCTAGTACAGGATACAGGAAACAGCAGTATATGCATTGGAGTACCAATCTATAACTATAGAAGCTACCCATTACATATAGGAGAAACACTTGAGTATTATATAAATGCAAATAAAGAGGTATATAAATGCTTATCTGTTATCCTTGGAAGAAAAGCAGAAAATAATGTACAGCTTATTGAACTAAGTATGCCTGAAAACCCAATAAAGATTCAAAGAAGAGAATTTTTTAGATTACCAATTGTTATGGACATAAAATATTATGCCCTTCCTTCTGGAAGAGTTTATTCAGGGTTAAAGGATATACCATCAGGTTATTTTGAAAGAATGAAAAAGTCAATGACCCTTGATATTAGCGGTGGTGGAATGAAAGCAAAAATTGATGAGGAAGTAAAAAAAGGAAACTTTCTTATAATTTCATTTGGTATCCCCGAGGAAATAATTGCTATAGCAAGTGTAGTATGGTGCCAGAGGGATGAAAAAGATAAAAATTATAAGGTAGCGTTGAAGTTTGAAAGCATTAAGGAAAATGAAAGGGATAAAATAATAAGATTTATTTTTTCAAAAAGTAGGGATCAAAGCAAGCTCATAAGATAAGGGGTGGTTACCTTGAAATGCTATCAAAGGTTGGATGAAAGAGAAGAAATGATAATAAAATATATTCCATATGTAAAGTACATAGCTTCAAGGCTTGTGGCTGGGAAACCTCCTGGTGTAGAATATGAGGATTTGATAAGCTTTGGAATTCTTGGTTTAATAGATGCAGTTGAGAAGTTTGATCCATCAAAGGGATTAAAATTTGAAACATATGCAACTCTTAGGATAAAGGGTGCAATAATAGATGAATTGAGGAAAATTAGTTGGATTCCTAAAAGTGCTTTTACTAAATTATCTTCATTAAACCAGGCAAGAGAAAGATTTGAAATGGAGAATAACAGGGAACCTAGTCAGGAGGAGCTTGCAAAATCAATGGGTATCGGAGTAGGAGAAGTAAGGAATATTGAAACATATGTAAATTATGTATCACTGGTTTCACTAGATGAAGTTTTCTTCAAATCCGATGAAGAGGATTTGCAATTTAAAAGTATACTTGAAGATGAAAATAGTCCCCAACCAGATAAAATACTTGAGGATTATGAAAAATATCATTTTTTAAAAAAAGCAATAGATATGCTTCCAGAAAAAGATAAATTAATTTTAAATCTCTATTATTATGAAAAGTTTACATTAAAGGAAATAGGAAAAGTACTTGATGTATCTGAGTCAAGGGTATCTCAGCTTCATAGCAGAGCAATAATAAGGCTTCGCGAAAATATGAATAATTTAAATTATAATTAATGGTTTGGTGATTATATGATTTATATATTGGTGGTTATTGGTTTAGCGCTTATTTACATAGGGTTGAAATTTGATAAAAGGTCACATAACAAAGAACAATTTAGAAGCTTTATACCGGGCAATGCAGATATAGATAAATTAAAAGAATTAGAAGAGAGCGTTAAATATCTTTCAATAAGGATGGATGATGTTGAAAGTGCATTATTAATAATTGATGATAGGATGTATGAGATTAAGTGTATGTGTGAAGATATCGATTCAAAAGAAAATAAATTAAAGAATGAAAATATTAAGGAATTATCTAGTATAGAAAAAAAAGTTGAAAAGTCAACTGAAGAGTTAGAAAATAAAAACGATATAAATAATATAGTATATAATTTATACGATTCAGGTAAAAGTATTGAAGAAATAGCTTCACAATTAAGGATAGGAAAGGGTGAGGTATCATTAAGACTTGGATTGAGAAAATAAAAAATACACTGTGTATGTACATAAAGGATACCCACTTTTTAACAGGGCTGGGAGTAGGAATTGTGATTACAGCGCTACTTCTTTCGTTAAGTCCAAGCTACAAACTTTCTAAACTTGAGGTGGAAAAAAAGGCTAGAAACATGGGTATGAAATATCCTGATGAGATAAAAGCATATTTTAACAATGATAAAAATAAGAGGTGATATGTAATGTTAAGAGGACTTTATACTGTAGCGTCAGGTCTTATAACAAATCAAAAAAAACAAGAAAATTTGAGTAATAACATATCAAACATTAATACACCAGGATATAAAAATGAAAATATTATGACTAAATCCTTTGATAAATACCTTGTAACTAAAAATACTTATACTTCTAATGGAAGAGTGCAGAGAAAAAATGTTGGCTATATTGAACCAGGTGTTGGTATTGATGAAACGATAACAGATTATACCCAGGGAATTGTTGAGGAAACAGGAAGAAATCTTGATTTTGCAATAGAGGGTCAGGGATTCTTTACAGTATTTGATGAAAATGGAGAAGAAAAATACACAAGGGATGGAAGGTTTAGAGTTGATGCAGATGGATATCTTGTAAGCTCCAATGGTTATAGAGTTGCTGCTTCAATAGATGGAAGCGGTAGAAAGGAACCGATAATAGTTGGAAATTCTGATATAAAGATAAATTCCAGCGGAGTTATAAATGGAGAGTCAATTAAGACAGCTGATGGAGAAGAAGTTTCAGGAAAAGCAAGACTTGCTATAGTTAAATTTGATGATATGAAAGCAGCGAAAAAGCTGGGAGATAACACATATGCTTTGGATGGACAGGATGCATTAACTGATTTAGACAGTTCAGTAAAGCAAGGCTCTCTTGAAAGGGCTAACATAGATACAATAGATTGTATAACAAATATGATATCAATAGCAAGAAGCTTTGAATCAAATCAGAAGGTAATGCAGCAGATAGACGAAACGCTTGGCAAGACAGTAAATGAAGTAGGAAGTGTAAGATAATAGGGGTGATATTATGCTTAGAACTCTATGGAATGGAAGAGCAGGATTACAATCAAATCAGAATAGAATGGATATAATTTCAAACAATATGTCAAATGTAAGTACTACTGGTTATAAAAGATTAGATGTATCCTTTCAGGATCTGGTTTATGAAAAAATAGCCAGTAATGGAATACCTATAACTGCTGAGGAGAAAGAAAACCTTGAAATAGGAACAGGAAGCAGAGGAGACAGGATTGTTAGGGATATGAAGCAGGGAATACCTATTAAGACGGATAGAGATGAAGATTTAGCTATTCAAGGAAAAGGATATTTTAGGCTTTTATCAGCTGACCAGGATGGAAACAGCCAGTATTTATATACCCGTGATGGTGCTTTTCATCTTTCAGTTGAAGGTGATAAAAAATATCTTGTCCATAGTTCTGGATACGGATTGGATGTTGAAGGCTTAAATCCTGAAGATATGAAGGGTAAAATCACAGTAAATTCTACAGGAGAAGTTTATTCTGAAGAAAAGCTTATAGGTAAAATAAAAATTTATGATTTTAAGAGTAATGATGGATTGACTGCTATAGGTCAAAACCTTTTTACAGGCGAAGGTGCAATAGAAATAGAAGGAAATATAATGCAGGGATATTTGGAAAACTCAAATGTTGATATGGCTAAAGAATTAACAGATATGATGATTACACAAAGAGCCTTTGAGTTGAATTCAAAGTCTATTAAATCTGCAGATGAAATGTGGCAAATAACAAACAATCTTAGAGGAAGATAGTTAAATATAATTGATGTATAAAAAGCTCCTTTGAAGTATATAATTTAAAAAATACTTTAGAGGGGTTTTTGTATGAAGAATGCAGATGAAATAATTAATTTCATTAAAAATGACAACATTGAATTAGCAAGAAATAGAATACAGCAATATTATAAAGATTCAAAAGGACAATATTTTTACTATATGGGTTTGAGCTTCTGCGCTGAAGGGAATTTTAGAAAAGCAGTTGATTGTTTTAAAAAATCAGAAAAAAGTGGACTTATAGATTACAAGCTTTTTTATAATATAGGAACATCAAGCATTGAAATTGAGGATTATAGTATAGCTGAGGTATACTTTAAAAAATCATTAAACATTAATAATGGATATGAAGAGTGCTATATAAACCTTGCATACCTTTATTATAGGCTAGGAGACGTTAAGAGGGCCTATAGAACCATTAAGAGTGGAATGACATACTGCAGTGGGAATAAACTCAAATACATTGAATTAAGACTAATATCGATATTAGGTATATAGAACAGCAATATTTAATATATGCTGTTTTTTTTATTTGGAAAGAATATTATAATAGTTTTAATGAACAAGTTCTTTTAAAAATAAAATTAATGTTATATAAAACTTTAAGAGGTGTAATATGATAGATTTTTTTAGTATGGCTGAAGAAAAATATGATGTGATGGTTAATTTAAGGCGAAAGCTGCATATGTACCCTGAGGTAGATAGGGATTTAAAGGGCACTGTAGATGCCGTAGAGACACATTTGAAGGAATTAGGTATAAGATATAGGCGAATCGGAAATAAAGGAATTATAGGCGAAATAGGAAATATCGATGGAAAGACAATTGCGCTTAGAGCTGATATGGATGCCCTAAAAGTACTGGATTTAAAGAATGTACCTTATAGCTCGAAAAAGGAAGGGGTTATGCATGCATGTGGACATGATGCCCATACATCAATTTTAATAGGCGCAGGAGCACTTTTAAAGAGTTTTGAAAGGGATCTAAAGGGAACGGTTAGGCTTATATTCCAGCCTGCTGAGGAGACCGATGGTGGAGCTGTAGATATGATCGAAGAAGGATGCTTAAAGGATGTAGATGGAATAATAGGACTTCATGTTGATGAAAATATAGACACCGGTTTTGTTGGTGCAAAAAGAGGAACAGTTTGTGCTGCCTCAAATCCATTTGAAATAAGAGTTTTTGGTAGGGGGGCCCATGGTGCTGCACCTGATACAGGAGTAGATGCAATACTGATTTCAGCTAATATAATTAATAATCTACAAAATATTGTTTCAAGGGAAGTATCATCCCTAGATAATGCAGTTATTACAATAGGCACTATAAGCGGTGGTACGGCCTTAAATGCAATTTCAAGCAGTGTAGTAATGGAAGGAATACTTAGGACCGTTGGTGACGATTTAAGAAGCTTTTGCAAGGATAGAATAAGGAGTGTTGTTGAAAATACATCATCAATGATGAGAGGCAGAGCAGAAATCGATTTTGTTGAAGGATATCCCTCTTTTAATAATGATGAAGCTATTTTGAAATTGTTTACCAATTTGGTTTCTCAAACTAAAAACATACAGTTAGTCGAAATAGATAAACCTGCAATGGGAGTAGAGGACTTTGCATATTATGCCCGAAAAGTGCCTGGATTATATTATAGACTTGGATGCAGAAACAAGGAAAAAGGCATAGATAATCCAGCTCACGGCAGCTATTTTGATATAGACGAGAAAGCAATGGTTATTGGATGTGCTATGCAGGCTATGCTTGCATATGAGTATTTAAAATAATTGTTGTAGATAACAAGTAAAGATTAGTACATTTTGTCTTTTCTTGAGTATAGCCATAAATATAAGGTTACAAAGAAGCGAACTTCTTTTCTATGGGTTCGCTTCTTTTAAAGAGTTATTATTAAAACTAACACTATAGCGTAGTGGGTATTCGAAATTGCATAATATTTCAAACTGGCTTTCTCCTACTTAAATCTATGTTAGGTTAATTGACTTCAATCTAGCCCTTGCTCGTAGGATTTTTCCTAAAAACATCCTATTCAATTCAAAATTCATCAAAAGACTCTGTAATAACATTCAGAGCATTTTTTTCAATCTTAGTGAGTCTATAAATATATTGATCCATGATTAAACCATCTAGTAAGCACATAATATCTGTTATATTTATCATAAGTGACATTATCATAATTGATAATTTAAATTTTTTATACATACACCTTTCGATACAATTTATATTACCAATACCTAATCTAAAATATCACTAGAAATAAGGAAAAAAATATACTAGTAATGGAGCAAAATGCAACTGAAACAGAATCAGACAATCTAGAGTAGTATAATTTTTTATTGATTTAATAAATATTATTCAAATGAGGAAGAGTACATTTTTTAATATTAGTATTAGGCCAGTACCATTCCTCATCTATTTATTATTAAAACAATATATGTCATAATTGTTATATGCTGATATTTGTAGGTGTAAAGTAGTATTACTTATAGGAGGATAAGTTTTATGAAAATGAGAATCTTAACACTAATTATTTTTTTAATTTTTATATTTACTAGCTGCAGTGTAAAACAAGATAATTCTGCTAGTAATTCAAATAATAGTAATAGGTCTGAAACTAATAATATTATAGCTAGTAAGGAATTAGATAATTATGTACTACAGGTAATCCAAACTGAATATAAAGATCCTCAAACACCTGAAGATGAAAACTTTGATATATTCAAAAGTGGATACCTCGGAAGATTTGCAGTTGTAGCAATTGATAATAAAGGCAATGAAGTAAGCAGAAAAGATTTGAATTCTTATTTCGGTAATGTTGATATAGGGTTTATTGGTAAGTTTGATTTGATTATTCAGGACTACAATAAGGATGGATGCGATGATTTTTCTATTGGGCAGTACACATTTAATGGTAGTCATGAATTTGCATTTGTACCATTTAGTATTAGTAAAGACAGGGTTTTAAGTAACCTACCTACTACTGGTTACAAAGATGATGGTTATATATATTGTGAAGCTGCTAACCATACTGCAGAGTTTAGTGAAAGTACACTGGGTAATGGTATTGAGGTAGATATTTATAATGAACAGTATGGTGGTTATAAGAAAGCTGAATATAATTGGGATGGTAAGAAATTCATATTTAAGCTTTGTAAATAAAGCATTTAATTTATATAATCATATAGTAATATTCCTGAATCGGATGAATTAAGTATTAATAATCCATAAATTGGACTAGAGTGGGTGAAAATTTAACTTTTCACCTATTTTTTATCTTAGCGTGGGTTTTGTCGGATTAACTATACTAGGAAACGAGATAGAAATCATAGTAAACTATGAATCTTCTATCTCTGTCTTTTATACTTTGTTTAACAAAAAACTATATGTATAAAAAATAGTAATTGTAGAACACTAGGTATAGAAGATTAGTAGCGAATGAGAGAGTGGATAGAAATGAGGGTCGAAACTATAATTACAGGAGAAGGCAAAGAAAGATATATGCTGGTTAATGAGCACGGGGAGCCAGTTAATGTGGCGTTGAAGTACATAAGATTTAAAGATAATACTGGTGCTGCAAGAAACACCTTGAGATCTTATTGCTATCACTTAAAGCTCTTTTTCGAGTTTCTAGAACAAGGAAAATTAGACTATAGAGATATTGGTCTGGATGAAATGGCTGCATTCATGAGATGGTTGCAAACTCCGTACAGAAACTTAAAAATCACACCTATAAGCCCTGTTACATCTACAAGAGGTGCCCAAACGATTAATATTGTTATATCAACTGTTATAGGACTTTATGATTACCTTATGAGGCATGAAGATTATAGTATTCAGTTATCAGAAAGGTTAAAGAAGCAAGTATCAGGATCACATCGTGGTTTTAAAGATTTTTTATATCATATCAATAAGAATAAAAGCTATGATGCCAAAATTCTAAAATTAAAGGTTCCTAAGCAGAGACCAAAGACAATATCAAAAGAAAATGTCGGTAAACTGCTGGATAGTTGTTCAAATATTCGAGATAAGTTCCTAATTCATCTTCTATGGGAAAGTTCAATGCGAATAGGAGAAGCTCTTGCATTATGGCTTGAAGATTTTCAAATTGATGCCTGTAAAATTCATATTAGAGATCGTGGAGAACTTAGTAATCATGCAGAAATAAAAACTGTGTGTAGTCCCAGAACTATAGATGTGTCCTCAGATTTGATGAATTTTTATATGGATTATATTGCTGAATATCATACTGATGAAGTTGACACAAACCATGTATTTATAAAGCTTTCAGGAGAAAATAGATATCAACCTTTAGAATATCAGGATGTTGCTTCTCTATTTGAAAGGCTAAGAAAGAAGACTGGAATAGATATTACTCCGCATGTTTTAAGGCATACATCACTGACAGAGCTTCGTAAAGCCGGATGGAAGGATGAGCATCTTATGAAGCGTGCAGGGCATGCACATATTCAAACAACAATGCAGATGTATATTCATCCTTCGGATGAGGAAATGCGGAAAGATTGGGAGCAAGCAGAAAAGAAGATACAGTTAAAGCAGAAAATTGGAGATGATAGCAATTTATGAATATAGCCTTTAATCCAATACAAAATGAACCAAAACTATTTGAGATTAACTCAAAGATTTCAGGATATTGGGAAAATGATATTTGGGATATTCACAATTCTATATTTGAAGAACTGATAGACGTTACACCCAAAGGTGTCCAACGCTTTATAAATTTTTCATCATTCCCTAATATGTTGAAAAATGAAGTTAAATTTTTTATATTAACCCGTTTGGAGAGTGGGAAAATTACTCCTAGAACAATTATTAAAAATTATTGTTCTGCATTTAAGCAAGTATCTGTTTTCTTGGGAAAATATCACTCTTTAAATTATAGTTTTATTGAGATAGATTTAGATAAAGCATTACTTCAACTTCGTTCATTTTTAATTGAAAGAAATATAAAACTTCGTAATCATTTACCTAAGAGTAAGTTTACTAGATATGAGACTTTATTAAAGCAAATTTATGACTTTTACATAGCATTTTATGATGCTAGAAATGAATATGAAAAGGATATATGGGATATTAGGAAGATAGCAAGTGATAAAGTTCTTGAACATGCATCACATTATCTTTTAAACTTTACAGATATACCAAAACCCTTTCTAAATATGGTTAAACGCTATATTAAGTATAGACTAAGCTATTTATCCCTTGGCCAATGTCGTACTGACATTATGGGGATAAAACTTTTCCTAACATTCATTAATGAGCAATATCCCTCCTGGAGAGATATAACACGATTAGTGAGAGAAGATATTGAAAATTATACTACATGGTTTAATACTTACACTGAAAATTTTAAGGGTTCAAAACCTGCATACTTTATAGCTTTACATACCTTTCTCGATAGCATGCAGAGACTTGGTTATGATGAGGCACCAAAAGTACCTATTTCCATACTAATTTTTAAGGAGGATTTCCCAAAACACAACAGATGGGCACAGAATGAAGTAAAATATATACCTGAAGATGTCTTACAGCAGTTAGAAGATAATTTAGAATACTTATCGCCTTCTGAATATATACCAGTAATAGTGCTTTTGCGTGCATCGGGATGGAGAATATCAGATATTCTATGTCTTAAATATGATACCTGTTTAGAAAGAACAAATTTAGGATGGTATCTATGTGGTGATATATTAAAAACAAGAATTTTGAACCATAGAGTTCCTATAACTGATGAAGTTGCTTGTGTAGTCAATGCAGTTATTGAAATTGTGAAAAGCAAAATTACAAATGACAATAATCCTAACAAATTTTTATTTGTAAGATTCTCTGGTAAACGTAAAGGTCATCCCTTTGGAGCTAAGAATATCAGCGAAAGCTTAAATAACTTAGCTAAAAGAAGAGCTATTGTTGATATTAATGGTGTTATTTTTCATTTTAAAAACCATGCTTTTCGACATACAAAAGGAATTGAACTTATCAATAATGGAATGAATATTTTGCATGTTCAGAAGTGGATGGCTCATGCATCACCTGAGATGACACTTACATATGCTAAAATACTTGATATAACAATGCGAAAATCATGGGAAGAAGCTACAAAACAAGGACTTTTTAGAATTGATGATGCTGGTAAGCTAAAAAAGATAGATATATCAGATATAGAAAATGAAGATATTATAGAGTGGGAATATATAAGGCATAATCTAGATGCTGTTAGAATGCCTTTAGGTTATTGCATGAAGCCTAAAAAACAAGAGTGCCATACTCAATTGAATCCTTGCTTAACATGCCGTAATCTTTGTACTACACCTGACTTTATACCACAATTTGAATTGGAGATTCAAGAAACAAAAGCTGTAATTGAACGTGGAAAAGTTCAAAATCGTAGTGTATGGATTGAAAAAAATCAGGCTCTCCTAGAAAGATATGAAACCATTTTAGAAACGCTAAAGGAAGGTAAAATACATCATAAGGCCGGTAAGAAAGGAAGAGAATATCTTGGGGAGGAAAGAGCCAATGCCTAGCAATCACATACGAAATACAGATGGTCTAAAAGAGTATGCATTAAGCAAGAAAGAAGAAGTTATAAAACGTGTAGATAGCACAATTCAAAGGCTTATCATTGAGAAAAAATCTATTAATTTTAATAGCGTTGCAATAGAAGCTAATGTATCTAAAACCTATTTATATAACCATGAGGATATTCGTAAAAGAATAGAAGAATTAAGAGTTAAACAGCTAGAAGTATTTTCTCATAAAAATATTAAAAAACAAATGACAGAAGGTAGTAAAGATGCTCTACTTATGGCTAAAAATAAAAAGATCAAAGATCTATCTGAGGAAGTAAAAAGATTAAAACAAGAACTTATGTATTTACAAGGAAAAATTTATGATAAAGGCTAGCCTCCATAGCTTTATGGAGGCATTTGAAGTAAAAGTTTTGAAACTAGTTGATGCATAAAATAAGAAATTTGCGAACTTGTTTTGATACTACGAATTAACTGTAATATCATCCTCTAGCTGTTTTGTAAATGCTTCAACAATTTTCTGTTTCTCATTCCAATAATACTTAGCTTTTTCTGTTATCATAGGATTAACCAAACGCTTATTATTCCCCATAACTATGTGTTGATAAACATCCATATAACTCTGAGCTCCACTAATGCCTTTATCCAAAGTATACCATACCATTCTCAATGCTCCTTCTTCATCAAGTAAATCAGCCTCCATGAGAAGAATTAATTCTATTGGTATATCCTTCTCATTTAATAATTCCTTGGAAGAATGAAGAAATATTAGGTTTTTTACCTTTTCAATAAAAGGTAAATCCATTCCAGTTTTTATGCCATATTCATAAAATATCTTTGCTCCCAGTTCAGCATGACACTCTCTATCAATAGCATTTCCTATATCATGAAAAATTGCTGCTGTATATAAAACATCTATATCAACATCTTTTCTTCCTTCTACAAGTCTTTTAGCCCAGCCCAGTACACGCACTGTATGCTGATATTTAGACCTAAATGCCATAAGAGGATTAGGTGGCGAATCTCCATTATTTACAGTTAAAAAATCTTTAACATACTTTAAATATTCTTCATACATTTCATATATCTCCTTAAATCTTAAACTATAGTAGATACTGTTGTTAATTTAATTCGTCTAATAATACTGAAGCGAATTAAATTAACAATATAATATTAACATTTAGAACTATATATTGAAACGGTTTTTTGCTGCTTAGGGTTCCTCGTTGTTTATATATTAACAACGTTGGAGCCTACTATGCATGCCGATTCTATTCGAGAAAGTATAGATAATCCGACAATGTTGATGCTACCCCATATAACAAGACCACAGAGAAAAAGAAAGTTTACCCGTTCTCTGTGGTCTTATGCTGCTAATAATTTAATACCTGAGCCTTTTTTTTAATAACTTCTAAACAATGTTCTCGTTAATAAAATCCTTCCAAGCTTTATTTGCAAAGTTGGAACACATGCCATTGGCCTGTAATTTAACAATATACCTATTAAATTCTATATAATCAATAGTCATTTTCTTATTCTTCATAATTGACATTATATTAATGGTTTTTTCTACATCATTTGATTTTATATAACAACAAAGACAATCCTCTATCAAAGCATCTTGGGTTTTAGATGCATTTTCTAAGTATTCCGCCCACTGATGCCATTCATTCTCAGATATATCCTTTACATTTTCAATTGGAGGAAATGAGGTAAAAGAATAATAATCATTGTTGTATGTAAAACCTAATTTTTCTGCTATGGCTATGGAACCCTTATTAGAATCAACACAAAGCCAATCAATTTTTTCGTATCCTTTTGCAAAACAATTCTTAATGGTTGCAGCTACAACAATTTTTCCAAAACCATTCTTCCTATACCTTTCAGCTGTTTGTATTCCAATTGCAACTTTCTTATCAAAACTGCAATCACTCAATGACCAGCTTACAATCACCTTATTATTATGTATATAATAGCCTGTACCATATTTTTCAAAGCTTTCGTCGTCTACCCAATTTTCAGCCCACTCTAGTAATTTCTCTGAGTTCTCTAATGCGCTCTCTCTTATTAAAGATAAATTTACCTTTTCTAATACATAACCTTCTTTCAGAGTAGATTCGCATTCCATAAATTTATCAATAGATAATACATAATGCCTTCTTTTATATTTTTTAATGAATGGATTCTTATGTAAACTTGGAATTTTATCAATCCATTCCTTTGAATCTGGAGTTAGCTGATCCCAAAAATCTATTACGGAAGAAACCTCAGAATTAAAAAACTCATCATTAGAGTCGCCAGCAATTAGATTGCACTCGCTGGTAGATATCAATGCTGCTGTTGGATTATCAATGTCATTTACATATATCTCACCAGGCATAATACTATTGATAACGGAAAAAACAGATAATTCATTTTCCGATTTAACTAAATTCGCTATTTTCATATATTCTTTACTATCTAATTTATTCATCTATATCTCCTTTTCATGAATTAATATATCTTTTTAGATGTTAGAACTCTATAGCATATGTTTTACAGCATATGCTTTATGAAATCCAAAGGACTACAACAAATGCATCGATGCACTGTCCATTATTTCAAATATCACCATAATTGTATTATATAACCTTGAAATGCTTATGTAAACATTTTCGAGCACATCCAATCATAGAGCATCTCTGCTCGTAATGCTGATGTGTCTTTTCACCTTGATATCATATGGAACATCTCCCTCAACAAATGATCATTCAAATAGTGAAGCAATACACGCAGAAATTGAGTTGTCCACTGATGGGTATACTATAAATGTTGTAAGCGTAAGCAAAGAGTAGTAGAAATGAGGTATACAAAAAAATTGAAAGTAAGTTTATAATTAGATATAATTAACAATATAGTAAGATAAATGGAGTGAAATAATTGTATTTAATGGTGTACAAGCAGAAAATGATTTAAATACAGGTTGTTTTTGAGGTGTATGATGGAAAAGGGTAAAATTATTTTTTTGAATGGTGTATCAAGTTCTGGTAAAACAACTCTTGGATGGAAGATTCAAGACCTATCTAAAACACATTATTATCTAATTTCACAAGACCAGTTTTGTGAGATGTGGCCAGCTCCGTTTTGGATTCATAATCCAGAGAAAGAGTTTAACCATACGATGTCTATGATGTATAAAACAATTAAAATGTTTGCATCTATGGGAGAAAATGTTGTGGTAGACCATATACTATTAAACAATGAGAGACTAAAATCTGATAATGGCGAGGGGACATATCAGGATTTTAAAAAGCAATTAGAGGGATATGAAGTGCTATATGTACATGTCATCTGTCCAATTGAGGAACTTAAAAAAAGAGAAGCAGAAAGAGGAGACCGTGAAATCGGTAACGCAGAAGGGCAGATTCCATATCTCGAACCTCAAGAAGGATACGATATTACAATAGATACATCAATTACTTCTATAGATAAGTGTGCAAACAAGATTTTAGAATTGGTAGAGTGATGTGTATTTTCAGTATGTTCACATCCATACCAAAACAGGAGGGGAGAAAGTTATGGAAATAATATTTAAAAATGCTGCAGCTAATGATGTTGATATAATAGTTGAATTAGATAAAAACCTTATTAATAAATATGAAACAAACTTAAATCTCGATTTTGAGAAGATCTTTGATTGGGTTAAAAGAAAAGTAGAAAATAATATAGAACATTATCAATGTATATATTTAAATGGAATTAAAGTAGGCTATTTCTTCTTGCATAATGTAGAGGAGAAGCTTGAACTCGATGATTTCTTTATTTTTGATGAATTTCAAGGACAAGGAATAGGAAGTTATGTTTTAAAACATGTTGCCTCAATTGCTGAAGAAGAAAATAAGGATGTTTTCTTATATGTATTTGCAAAAAATAATGGAGCTATTAATTTATACAAAAGGTATGGATATGTAATTGTAGAAAATATTTCTGATAGCAGATATATAATGAATCTTTCCATCATTTCCGACAAGCCACAGGCTTAGACAGCAAATGATGAAAATACTAGAAAATAGTAAAAAGAAAAACTTCAGATATAATCTGAAGTTTTTTTGGTGGAGTGGGGTGGATTCGAACCACCGAAGGCTGTGCCAACAGATTTACAGTCTGCCCCCTTTGGCCGCTCGGGAACCACTCCAAATGGAGCCGGCTATAGGAATTGAACCCACAACCTACTGATTACAAGTCAGTTGCTCTACCAATTGAGCTAAGTCGGCACGATGGTGGGCCTTCAGGGACTCGAACCCCGGACCAACCGGTTATGAGCCGGTTGCTCTAACCAACTGAGCTAAAGGCCCGCGCTGAACAATATTTATTATATAATAGACCTTTACATAAGTCAACAACTATTTTTATAAATCTTAAAAAATCATCAGTTTGTATCAATAGTAATTATATTACCTTTTTAATAATATAATAATGTAGAACAAGTTATATAGGTGAAGGTCGTGCATGTAGATAGATTAGTAACTATAAGCAACGCAATAGGGCATAAGGAGCATCAAAGAGTACTAGATATACTTAAATACTATGCAATAACTCCAAAGAATATAGAGAAGATTAGAAGTGTATATAAAATTGTATGTGAGGATAAAAACTATTGCCTTAAAAAAGTAAGCCATGGAGATACAAAAGCGCTAAAGGGTATGCAGCTTGTTAGCTATTTAAAATCACGAGGTTTTGATAATGTAGCTGACTATATAAAAACAAAGGACGGCAAAGAGTGTGTAAAGCATAAAAAGGTGAAGTATTACTTAACTGAATGGATTGAGGGAAGAGAATGTGATTTTAACACAATAGAAGAGCTTAAAAGAGCAGTAGTGCTTTTAGCAGAGTTCCATATTAAATCAGAGGGCTTTTATCATAAAGGTATAAAGATGGATAGTAATCATAAGAATTGGCCAAATAAACTTCAAGCTTATAAAGCTGATCTTTACTACTTTAAAAAGCTAATAGAAACTAAAAAGATAAAATCTGTATTTGATATCGAATATAATAATAATATTGACACCTTCATAGAGCTTATGGATATGTCCATGAATCTGCTTAACAAGTCTAACTATATAAATATATCAAAAATTGCAAAACAGCGAAGATGTGTTTGCCATGATAGCTATTATTATCAAAATGTTCTTGTAAGCAATGAGAATAAAATGTATATCATTGATCTTGACAGTACTATATATGATATTAACCTTTATGATCTTGCCAAATTTATAAGGAGAATACTCCATAAGAAGGTTTATGGATGGAGATTTGAAGTAGCTCAAGAATTGATAAATACCTATAGCAGTGTAAATAAATTAACCTTTGAAGAGTATGAAATACTCCTTGCTTTTATAATATTTCCCCATAAGTACTGGAAGTTGGGCAGCAAAAGATATTATAAGAGTAAAAAGTGGAATGAAGAAAAATATCTAAAAAGACTTTACAGAATAGAAGGGTATTTAGATATACAGAAGAAATTCGTAGAAGATTATTGTTTATGTTATGGTATAGAACTTAATGCGCCTAAATAAAAAAAGAGTAGTGGAAACTACTCTTTTTTGGTGGCCAGAGTCGGAATCGAACCAACGACACGGGGATTTTCAGTCCCCTGCTCTACCGACTGAGCTATCTGGCCATATGTTGGTGGGCCTTCAGGGACTCGAACCCCGGACCAACCGGTTATGAGCCGGTTGCTCTAACCAACTGAGCTAAAGGCCC
>DAMCZI010000015.1:0-111082 GCA_032095175.1 Clostridiaceae bacterium | reverse complement strand
TAAGTGATTGAGTAACAACGAAAAGAATTAAAAGGACGAGCAAGATGACTTATTTTTTTTAATGTGCCTAAATAAAGTCAGCAAAGATATGCTGTTCTTATTAAAATGCCAGGCATGCATCAAGCAGCAAGCTGGATAATCCTAACTAGTTTAAGGCTATCCAGCTGCTGCTTGATGTGTGTCTATATATAACGCAATAAAGATTTTACATTAAGGTATTTATTGCGTTATATGAATTTCGGAAAATATATCGCATAAATGATTTTTAAAAATGTAAAATCATTTATGCGATATATATAATACCTTTTGATCTTAAAACTTTAAATATGAATTTCCGTCCATAGGTATTAAGGCTTGTAATGGCGGTCTGCCTGATGCTAAGCCAACAGTATAAACTGTATAAAATCTATCGGGTTTTAGTGTTATATTTGGAACATAGAGTATTGTTTTGGTTGTGCCAGTGGGGCGAATCTCAAAGTTGTATGTTCCTGGATTTAAAAGAACATAGTCTGTAAATTCCTTAAAGCTAACATTTGTGAAAAGTTTTCTGCCATTTTGTAAAACAACATCTACATTAGGAGCATCTGGTGATAGCTGAGAAAATCTTACATATACCTTTTTCTTTGGAACATTACGAAGGGGTTCTGGTAATGCAACCAGTGTTATGTTCGATGGCTGGCCTGCTGCTGCAAGTGTAAGAATGAAATTAGGTGGTACAAAGAAGTTTGATACAAGTAGTGGATTTGTCCTTTTGCCAGCAGGATATATCTTTATATTGTAATTACCAGAAGGAACTAAAAGATATTGTGTGAAGTCTTTGTAGGATAGGTTTTGAGCAATTGGTTTATCATTGGCTATAACATCAACTGGAGGAGCACCAGGAGATGCATGAAGCAATCTTATATATGAGTTTCTTTTCATTTCCCTGTATTGGGAATAATAGGGCCAATAACCTTCATTGTAATCCATAGTGTTCACCTTTCAAAATATTCTACACAAAATAGTATATGCATTTAAAATTAGGAATGTGATATTCTATATGTATTAAAATAATGGTATAATTTAAGAAAACTTGAGAATCATTTATGTTAAACATATAGGTATTTTGATTTCTATGAATAAGATATGGATAAGGAGGTTTTTAGGTGTTTGATAATATGTTCTTAAAAAGATTGAAGAAGATGGGAATATTTGCGTTAATATATACAGTAATATTTGCGCTTTTCATAGCTACATTTTCTTACACATTTCCATTTGTTATAGCCATAGTAATAGCATTGATTATGAAGCCTGTCACCAGATTTTTAATGGAGAAATTTAAGCTGTCAAGGGGGATTTCATCACTTGTATCAACATTAGCTCTATTTATATTAGCTATGCTGATAGTGACAACTATTGTATTTAAAATCACTGCTGAGATAAAACAACTTGTAGTGTCTTTACCAAGCATAGATGATATGATGAAGTATATTCATCCGTATATAAACAAGCTAAAGGAATATTATGATACGATAGACCCATCTATTGTAGGTAAGGTTCAGACACAACTGACATCAATATTTTCAGGTGGCTTGGATATAACGATGCGAATTGTAAATAGGGTAGTTTCCTTTGCAATAAGCCTTCCTATGGTAGCAATGATGCTATTCATAACATTTCTTGCCACCTTTTTTACTACAAGGGATATTGGAGGTTTCTCAGATAAATTTATGTCTATGTTTTCAAAACAAGGCAAGGAAAATGTTCGTAAGCTATGGGATGAATCTATTATTATGATTATTGGTTATATTAAATCCTATTCAATACTATTAACCCTGACATTTGTTGAATCATGGATAGGATTTTCCATACTTGGTGTTAAATATGCACTTATATTAAGTATATTTTGTGCCATATTTGATATACTGCCAATTCTAGGGATAGGGGCTGTATATACTCCTCTGGTTATAATATTCCTTTTGCGAGGTAAGTATTTCATGGCTATTGGAGTAGTTGTATTATATGTTATTGTAACTGTAATAAGACAAATCCTTGAGCCAAAGCTGGTTTCTGCTTCCCTTGGACTTCATCCTGTAGCAGTTCTGGCAGCTATTTTCATAGGAATAAAGGCCTATGGATTTGTTGGAATGATTTATCTTATTTCTTTGATGGTTTTATACAACATATTGAAAAAAGTTGAGTTCATATAGATTAAGGTGTATTAGGCACATTAAAAAATGGGGCTGTACTTTTGTACAGTCCCATTAATGCTATTTTTGGCTTATGAATTCCATTACTTCTTCGATGGTTATTGATTCGATATCAATTATTTTTTCGGGGTTGTGTTTAATAAAATCATTTAAACGTGGTTGCGGTACAAAGTATATATTTTTATGAACAGGGTGGTTAGGGAGCTTTAGAAGGCAGGTAATCTTATACCACTTATCCAAAATTTCTTTAAACTCCGCTTCATCTCCGTATAAATGATAATAGTATACATCTATGTCCTCAAGATAAGAAATAGTTCCCTTCATAATATCACCCCTTGGAATATTTATTGCTTAATAAATATTATATTTATTAAAGTTGCAAAAATTTACAGTTTATAATTTAAAATTATGTAACTTAAGGGAAAAAATGAAGGATTATATTTATACGGCTTCAAAATTGAAATATTTCTATCATTTTGAAAGGAAATTATCAAATTATTAATACTCTAGCATTATTTTTTCCATAGTTGCTGAAAAAGGTTCATTTATTACTATATCTGCCATGTTATCAAAGTTGGTTTGTCCCTTATTAATAAAAATCAAATGTTTACCCTTATAGTATCTGATTAACCCTGCAGCAGGATAAACTACAAGGCTTGTTCCTGCCACTATCAGCACCTCAGCATTGGCTATGGAATCTATTGAGCTAAGCAAAACATCCTGATTTAGAGACTCCTCATAAAGTACGACATCAGGTCTTATAACAGATCCACAACTGCAGCGAGGTGTTCCTTCTGAATCTATAATTAATTTTGGGTCATAATTACTGAAGCACTTTGAACAATAGAATTTTGACAGGGATCCATGAAGCTCTAGAACATTTTTAGAACCTGCAGCCTGATGAAGTCCATCTATGTTCTGGGTGATTATTGTTTTTAGCCTTCCAAGTTTCTCAAGCTTTGCCAGAGCCAAATGTCCCAAATTAGGTGAAACCTTATACTTTAAAATGTTTTCCCTAAGAAATTTATAAAAGATGTCTGGGTGTTTTTTGAAAAAAGAATGGCTTAATATTTCTTCAGGATTATAGTGAAAATTATTTTTTTTATTATATAGTCCATCGGAGCTTCTAAAGTCAGGTATCCCACATTCGGTTGAAACACCTGCTCCTCCAAAGAACACAATATTATTACTACTCTTTATTATATCAGCAACATCTTTGTATATACTCATAAAAATGCATCTCCATTTCTAATTTTATCTCTTATAATATCACAAAAAAAGTAAAATAAAAAGCTTGAGATAAACATATGTACAAAGAAAAATTCATTGCTTTAATATGCTTAGAATGAAATTATAAATTTTTTTATCCAATTTGCAATATTTATTGTGCCGCATAGAAGTATTGGAGCAGCAAATAGTATTATCATAGCCAGCATCTGTGAATTAGGCAGGTATTTTGCTGCTAGATAGCATATTAATGCACTTTCAATTATAAGCAGTATTCCTCTTATAAGACTGCTTTTAAAGGTTACAATATAGGAAAGAATGACTCCAATGCATGGAAGAAGAGCTGCAGTGTAGTGATACCATTTACCTTTAGAAACAATACAAATTCCTATTCCTATAATAGTCCAGAGCATGGAAGGAGCCAGTATTAATATACAGGTTCTGTTAAGAAAGGGCTTGGTCATTTAATCACCTTCCTTGTACAGTTATTTTATTTCATTAAATTGATTTTGCTTATAGCAATATATAGTTAGAATGTATAAGTAGATTCTTAAAAGCAAATCATGATATATATATAATTATAGAATATTGATATTTAAATTCAACCAGTAGGTTTTTGGTTTTTCGTACAGTGTATAAACGATCCGAACCTTATTTGACATATTAAAGTAGATTACGGCATAGTTGAACAAGGATTTCCAGTATAAATTTGCCGTGATATATACCAAATAAAGGTAAATGTCGAAAAGTTTTAAGCAAAAAAATAATTTTATTGTATAAGAACTTGAAAAAGTGGAGATATTACTAATGAAAGCTCAAGGAACCCACCTTGAGATGGAAACATAAGTTTCCATAAACAGAACCCCCCATCCCCCTTAGGGGCCGGATAACCGGCCCTGTTTTTATTTTATAATGTCAAAAAGCTTGCAGTGTAAAGTGCAAGCTTTTAATTTCTTTAATACGCCTTATTGAACCGGGGGCAGATTTTTGAATTCATATATATCAAGTATGTTTATTTTGCCATCTCTGTTAATTGTAAAAGAAACACTTATACAATCAGTAGAATTATTCTCATCAGAAAGTATATAGTCACAGGTAAAAAGTGATTCACCAGGAATAATATCTATATCTGTGCTGAATAATGTTGCTTGTTTAGCATCAATGTTTATGGGACCTTTATTGTTGTAATTGCTGCTTATGTAGGACGTTATATCCTTAAGATTTATACTATTTTCGATTATTTTAGGAGAAATAAGAAGCTTTATTTTTTCATCATATGTAAAAATATAAAGGCTTGGGGTGTCATTAACAATTGAATTTAATATCAAATCATCTTTATTGTTTCCATCAACATCCTCTACCCATGCTGAAAAATTTTTAATATCTAAATTTAAAAGAGCTTCATTGGTTTTATCCCTGCATTTCAATTTTAAATAGTATTTTCCTTCAGGTGATTTTGATATATATATTTTTTCGGATTTTCCATCTCCGTTAAAATCACCTGGAGCAGAGTATATAATTTCTTTTCCAGAGTTAAAATGCTTTGAAAATATGTTTTGAAAACTAGTTTTTTGACATCCGGATAATAGACACAAAAAAATTAAAGCTGCAAATACTTTAACCATATAGTAACCTCCAGAATTAGTATTTGCAGTTTAATATAAAATATTACCTATTACCTATTAACTTTTACCTATTTAAATTTACTTACACTAATTATTTTGTACTCAGGATCTTTTTCATCGTATTTTGTAAGCTGCATTTTAATCTTGTACATTTCTAAAATTGAGTCACTTTCCAAGCTTGCATTTGTTCTCATAATATATGAAAATTCAGATGGAATATTATATTTGGTATACTTTACATCGGTAAAACTGCAGTCCAGGAACTCTCCCTTTGAAAACTTTGAAGCATATGTGCTTTCCATGTTTATACTTGAGGCTTCAACATCCTCCTTCTCTATGAAGGTTATAAGTGAGGAAAGAGTGCTTTTGCCCATCATAAGGGAAGTAGGAGCAGCATACGGGTACAGCTTTCCAGACTTTGCCTGAAGGAAGGTGAAATGTATAGAGTCCCCATTTTTGCTTCCTAGAGCTATTACTGAGGTATTTTCACCTGGAGGCTTAAGGGTACCAAATACAGAATATCTACCAGATGCAATTCTTTCAATATTTTTAGAACCATACTTAAATATGTGTAAAATTGGTCCATTTTCATCTCCTGCTTGGAGGACTATTTCTACCTTGCCATCATTGTTTATGTCGTTTACCATTATGTTCATAGGCCAGGATTTTGAATTGCTGCCAAGTGTTTTTATAATAGGATCCGGTTCAAGAGAATAGCCTTTTTCATCACTTGTAATTACATCAACGACAAGATTGTTGGTTAAATCATCGTTGTTTATAACTATAGTATCTTCCCTTCCATCACCATCTACATCTATGTGTTGTGTTTGTGGTGGATCCATTAATGAAAAGGTTTGCTTTGTCCTCATGCTTATCATAAACACAGCTAGTATGATTGCTAGTATAAGTACAACCGCAGCCCAAATCAACTGCTGCTTTTTTACAATATATACTTTGAATTTCATAGTTTCACCTCCAATAAATTATATGATGTATTATATGAAAATATTTGTGGGAAAATAATTTAAAATTAGTGTATAATATATATGCGAAATGATTGGAAAATGGAGGGGTTATATGAAAAAGCATATTTCGATATTCATTGTAGCAGTATTGATTGCATTACAATTGCTAACAGGATGTTCAGGCAAGGATAAAAAAGGGGAAACCAGTAAAAAGGGAACTGTAAGATTTACAACTTTCTATTCTTCAAAGGAACAAGGCGCCCTCTATAAGGAACTTGCAAAGGAATTTGAAAAGCAGCACAAGGGTATAAAGGTTGAGGTAATAACTGATTATGGCGATGATGAAAGCATAAAGGAGTCAATTTCAAAGAAGGGTGACATAGATATTGTAGGCCTTAGACGTGACCAGGTTATAGATTATGCTAAATCAGGATTTATTACAGACCTTTCTGATTTCGTTGAGAAGAATGAATTAAGCAGAAAGTTGTATAAGGTTAGTTTGGCATATGGGAAATACAATGGAAAAGTTTATGGAATAGGCGACATGCCTATGACTATGGAATGGTTTTATAATGTTGACATTTTTAAAAAGTATGGATTAAAGGAACCTGATAACCTTGCTCAATTAAAGGATATTTGCAGCAAGTTAAAAGCTAAAAAGGTAACTCCACTAGAAGTAGGAGCTATGGATGGATGGACATTATCAACTCTTTTTGGTATGATAACAGCTCAGACAACAGGTGTTTCAGAGCTTACATCAAACTATGGCTCTGATGAGTCGGCTTTTAAGAGCCTGCCTGGTATAACGGATGCGTTTAAAATATACGGAGATATAGCTAAGAGTTGCATTCCATCAAACAGCATAGACATAAATTACAGAGCAAGTGTGGATGACTTTGTTAAGGGAAAAGCAGCAATACTTCCTGCAATGTCACATACTATGGAGCTTATTGAAAAGATAAAACCATCATCCTTTCAGTATTCTGTTTTTGAAATGCCTGTAAAATTTGTTGAGACGCCTGTATCAAATATTAGTGCATCTGGTGGTCAGGTTATAGCTATTCCATCTAATTCTAAAAACAGGAAGGAAGCTGAAACCTTTATAGAATTTTTAGCCAGTGAAGATGCTCAAAAGATTATTACTGATAAAGGATACATATCACCTATGATTTCAGCCAATTCCAGTGAAAATAAGGTTAAAAGCCAGATACTTTCACATATGGAGATGGCCGATGATAATTCCATAATGATAGTTGATAATCTTGATTTAAAGATGTCTGAGAATGTTGGAAAGGTTCTTCAGGACATACTTGAAGGTCATATAAAGGCAGCTGAGGGATGGAATAGAGTATTAAAGCTTACATTTAAAAAGTAGGGATAAAAAAACAACACCGTAAATGGTGTTGTTTTTTTATCCCTACTTTTTACGACATTCAGGACATGTACCATAGAAATAGATTTGGTGTGAATCTATGCTGTAACCGCTAAGTTTTTCAGCCTCAATATTTAAATATGAAAAATTGGCAGCTTCTACATCATCAACCCTTCCACAGGAAGTACAGATTATATGAGGATGTATATTAGGATTCGCATCAAATCTAAAATTATCTTCTCCAACATTTATTTCTTGAATTAGGTTAAGTGCAGACAGTGTTTTTAAAGTTTTATAAACTGTTGCAAGGCTCATTGTTGGATAATCAGATTTCAAACTCTCATATATTGTTTCAACAGATGGATGAGCTTTAGTTGAAGAAAGATATTTATATATTGCATATCTTTGCGGTGTTAGTTTTAGGTTTTTTTCTTTGAATAACTGTGTAAGTTTCTCCATGATATACCTTCCTAATAGAAAATTATTATTTATTAATAGTTTATAATATTTAATAAAACAAGTCAATTATTATTAAAAAATATATATTATTTGCATTCATCAAATTTGAAAACGAACAGCAACAGCAATCCAAGAGCAAGGGCAGCAAGTATTAGAGTATAATCTCTAATAAAACCTTTAATTATTCTAATTTCTCTAATGCTTCCCGAGAGAAAATCCAGGTTATAACATTCATCTCCTATAATGGATAGAATAAGCTTGCCGGATTTACAAGCTGTCTGATAATCAGGCACAAATGCTTCCTGAGAATCAAGGGTGGTTATATATATTAGGTTTTTTTTATAATCTGAATTAATATTTTTTGATACAACACGGAAGTCATTTTTATTTATAAATTTTTCAACTAAACTTGAAAAGTTCCTTGAAGATTTATTAAAGGAGAGAACATTGTCCCTACCAGTACCAAGGCCCTCAAGTATTATGTAATCTCCATCATAATTGTTTTTAAGAAATACATCGAGTCCATTCCTATTAAGCATATAACCAGACAGAAATGCAAAAATAATTGATCTGTCAGGTTTCTTTAATCTCTGAAGCTTCAGGCATCTTAAGGTATCAAGGATAATCGAAGGTGTAGTGGTATATTTCTTAAAATCACCAGCACTTGAATCGGAATTTCGATATACACCATCATAGAAAGTCACTATCAATAGAGGCTTGTATGAAGTGTTTTTACCCTTTAACACGCCATATACATTTTTCATTGTAGTTTGCTTAATTGAGGCTTTTGACTTTGCTCTTATTTTATAATTCTTATTAGAAAAGTCCTTTATTTCATCAAATATATTCTTTGGTACTATGATTTTTAGAAGATAATTGTCAGACGGAACCTTTCCAATTCCATATAAATCACTATCATATTTCAAATCTGTAGTGTCAGATGGTGAAATAACAAGTTCAACACCCCTTGATTTTAATTCATTATCCAGCATATCAATTTCATTAGGGGATTTGTTGGAATATCCATCAAACAATATTATTCTTGGAAGTCTGTATTTCATGTTTCTTAGATTTTTTATATAATATGGCTTACCCTTTATACTTCCAGGAGATATTGATGTTCTGAAATCCTCAAAAAAATCCTTACCATGAACATATTCTTTAACTTGCTTATCGCTTCCTGATAAAATTTCCAGGCTTGATTCACCGTTAACAGAGGGTAGTGAAAGAGACCATTCCTGTATATATCCATCTTTTCGAAGAGGTGCTATGTCGTTATCCTTAAACATATTTATTATATATTTTGAGGAAGAATCGATATAGTTTTGATACTGCTCACCATTGTTCCAATAGCTGGCGAATTTACTGTTGTGGGATGTTAAATAGTTATATGAAAATATGTCATCCTTGAAGTTTTGACCAAGGTTTGATACAAGTATTACAAAAACCATAAATACAATACAGATAAGATATATTATTTTTCCCTTTAACTTCTGCATATTTTCACTCCTAAATATAAAATTGCTTATAAAAATAATACGGGCTTATAGCCCGTTTTATTCTGTATTTATAGTTAATTATATCTCTTTATAATAGTTCACTCAAGTTGATATTGTTCCATTCTGCTTTGTTGAACATTTTTATTAGATTCATCCAACAGAGCCTCAAGCTCTATTATATCCCCAACCTCTATCAGCCTGTTAAACCTGTCTTGTATATTTGTGGATTCTGATATCCTGCCAAGCGAGTATAGGGTTATAATATTATCCAGTATATCAGATATTATGCTTGATTTTATTTCAAACATTCTCTGTGCTTCAATTATTTCCTCTTTTATTTCAGACATTTCTTGATCAAGTAGAAATGCCAGCTCTCCGGACTTTTTAAGACGTTCTTTTATGTTTTCGGGTATTTCCTGTTTGTATTTATAGTTTAATGAATGTTCAATTGTTGCCCAAAAGTTCATTGCTAGAGTTCTAATTTGTATCTCTGCAAGTATTTCTACTTCTCCGTCAGTTGTTTGAACAGGATATTTTATTATAATATGATAGCTTCTATAACCACTTTCCTTATTGTCTTTTACATAGTCCTTTTCATATACTATCTTAAGATCTTTCCCATCTCGCTGGTGTATTATCTGAACAACCTTATATATATCCTCAACGAATTGGCACATTATTCTTATACCGGCTATATCCTCCATTTCCTCAGCTAGCTTAGTAAGTGGAATATCTAATTTTTTAGCCTTTTCCAGTATACTTGATATTTCTTTTACTCTTCCTGTTACAAATTCAATGGGTGAATACTGGTTTTTTCTTCTATAAGCTTTTCTTATGTTTTTAATTTTTATTTTTAATTCTTCAGCTGCCTGCTCGTAAGGGATTAAAAATTCTTTCCAATCATTAACCAACATATTCCCTCACGCTCCTTTCCTATACCATTTTACCAAATATTTATCTTTTTTAAAATTAATTGTTTTGCTTGTTTTGCATATTTAGGGAGTCCATACAAACAAATAGGGCTGTAAACAACGTTTACAGCCTTCAAACTATTTTTTTCTTACTTTATTCTCTGTTCCATCAATCAATCTTTTTATATTTGCTCTATGTAAATAAATAACAAGTAGTGCAGCAGCAAACATAATATATGACGCAGGACGGAAGCCATAAAGAATAAAAATAACAGCTGAGGCCACAATACAGGAAATTATAGATGCAAGGGAAACATAGTTTGTTACATACCTTAGACTAAACCATAATACGAAAATACCTGCAGCTATATATGGGTTTAAGATTATTCCAATGCCCATGTATGATGAAACACATTTTCCACCTTTAAAACCAGCAAATATTGGGAACGCATGACCAAGCATTGCAGCTAAACCAACGATTGTACATTCATCTACTCCCAGATATATTCTAGCTAGAAGTGCAGGTATGAATACTTTCAATATATCTAAAACTGAAACTATTATTCCAGTTTGCCTTCCTAAAACTCTGCCTGCATTTGTACCTCCCATATTTCCGGAGCCTTCCTTGCGTATATCTTTGTTAAAGTATTTTTGACCTATTAACAAAGCGGTTGGAATTGACCCCATGAGGTATCCTAAGACTGAAAATAAAAACAAATCCATATTATATCTCCTTCTACGTTTTAATTAAATGCTAAAAGTAGTTATTTTATATCTATAATATATTTTAAATAATATTTTTATTTTTGTCCAAAGTAAATTCAATTTATTAAAAATATATTAATAAATGATGAAGTTAATGCAGATAAAGGAAACAATTATATTGTATATTAATCGCACTAAAGATTTTATATTGGGTACTGTGCGATTAATGAATCAAGGAATATGATTTCACATAAATGTTTAGGGTCGAGCAATGTAGAATCATTTATGTGAAACATATAGATAATTACAATATAATTTAGTATAATCATTTATAAATCAACATATTGGAATATATTTGTGAATACTATGAATAATAGGAAGGAATTTGCTTCAATTTTTAGAAAATTGAAAAATTTTGTTTATAATAGTACAATATAAGTAGAGGTGATATTATGAAGAAACCTTTTATTGGAATTACCTGTAACTACATGATGTCGGATGCAGGGCTATCCTTAGGACAGGAAAGAAATTTTGTTCCAAAGGAAATGATTGATGCAGTTATAGAAGCTGGCGGTGTACCGATACTAGTTCCAATACTAAACAAAGAAGAAGATTTGCTTGAAATAATGTCTACCCTTGATGGTATGATTCTTTCTGGTGGACACGATGTAAACCCAATATACTACGGAGAGGAGCCTTCAAAATATGTGGGCTTTACTTATACACCGCGGGACCTATGTGAACTTTTTATTGTAAAAGCTGCAATAGAAAAGGATATGCCAATACTTGGAATCAGCAGAGGACAGCAGATAATGACTGTAGCTTTTGGCGGAAAATTATATCAGGATATATCAGAGAGTGGAGATTACATAAATCATATGCAAAGAGCAAGTATAAATGATATAGGACATTATGTTGATGTTATGCCAAACACAAGGATTTACAATATATTTAAATCGGATAGGCTTTTGGTAAATAGCTTCCATCATCAGGCAGCAAAGGTTGTACCGGATAATTTTATAGTTTCTGCAGTATCCTCAGATGGGATTCCAGAGGCTATAGAGCACAAAACAAAATCCATAATGGCTGTACAGTGGCATCCAGAGGTTATGATAAAAAAACACCCCGTAATGCTTAGGATATTTGAAGAATTTATAAACTGGTGTAAATAAAATAGTTATACCCAGGGCCACAAGCCCTGGGTATAACTGTTTTATAAGATAGATTAAATACTAAAATTATCGCACTAATTACAAAATTTAACGATATAAATGGAATTGCAATTGATATACTTGTCTTATATTTATATCAATGTTTAGGAAGGATTTAGTAGGAATTTGTAGAATAAATAAAGGATTGAGAGAAATTTATTTATTAATCGCACTAAAGATTTTACATTGGGTTTTGTGCGATTAATGAATCAAAGAATATGATTTCACATAAATGTTTAGGGCTGAGAGATGTAGAATCATTTATGTGAAACATATTGATAGCTGTCTTTAGGGGGTAGAATATGGATAGAGATGATTTGATTTTTGCACTTGATATAGGAACCAGGACCGTAATTGGTGTTGTTGGATATATGAATAATGGGATATTCAAGGTTTTGGCTGCAGAAATTTTGGAGCATAGAAAAAGAGCAATGCTTGATGGTCAAATACATAATATAGAGGATGTAGCACAGGTAGTTAAAGAGATAAAGGACACCCTTGAGGATAAGGTGGGTACTACATTGAAGGGAGTGTCTGTGGCAGCAGCAGGAAGATCATTGATTACAAAGGAAGTTCACATTGCAAGGAGTGCAGACGCAGCTTTGGAAATAGATGAGGATCTGGTATTAAGCCTTGAAATGGAGGGGATTCAAAGGGCACAAGCCCTTATTGATGAAGAAGTTGGTGTCGATGATAAAATACAGTATTATTGTGTTGGACACAGTGTTGTAAATTACTATTTAAATGATTATGTTATTACCTCTCTGATAGGACATAAGGGAAAAAGTGTAGGAGTTGATTTGATAGCTACATTTTTGCCACATACTGTTGTAGACAGTCTGTACTCAGTTATGAATAGGGTTGGACTTGAAGTTAAAAGCCTTACATTGGAGCCTATAGCAGCTATTAATGCTGCAATACCAGAAGAACTTAGACTTTTAAATCTTGCTCTGGTTGATGTTGGAGCGGGTACATCGGATATAGCTATAACCAGAGGAGGCTCTGTTGTGGCTTATTCAATGGCTCCTGTGGCAGGAGACGAAATAACTGAAATGATTTGTCACAAATATCTTGTTGATTTTAATACTGCTGAAACTATTAAGCTTTCTCTAATGGATTTAGAAGAGATAAGCTTTAAGGATATTATTGGAATGGAGCATTGTGTTAAGGCTAGTGAAATAAAGGAATACATATATCCTGCAGTTAAAAATCTTTCCGATACTATATGTGATAGAATAATGGAATACAATAAAAAAGCACCTAATGCAATATTTTTGGTTGGTGGAGGAAGTCAGGTTGATAGGTTAGTAGAGCTTATTGCTGAAAACATGAAGCTGCCAAGGGAAAGAGTTGCGATTAGGGATAGACAGGCAATTAAAGATATTGATATTGAACTGGAAAAATTTAAGGGACCTGAGACGGTAACACCCCTTGGTATAGCAATTACTGCAGTTGAGCAAATAAATAGAGACTTCTTTTCTGTAACAGTAAATGGAAGAAGGATAAGGCTATTTAATGCCAGGAAACAGATTGCTGCAGATGCATTGATAATAGCTGGAGTAAAACCTGATACACTTATAGGTAAAAAGGGTGAGGATTTAAGCTTCTTGCTGAATGGAGAATTAAAAGTCATTAGAGGCGACTATGGAAATCCAGCAGAAATATTTATAAATGGGGAAGCTTCAAATCTTCAGGCTCCACTTGAGCCTGGAGATAAGATAATTATTAAACCTGCAGTTGATGGAAAAAAAGCTTCAATAGGAATTGAAGATATAAAGGGCTATTATGGAGGAAAAATTGACATACTAGTGAATGGAGAAAGACCTATAAATGGGTGTAGAGTTAAGGATAATGATAAAATAGATGTTATTGAAAATGAAAATATTGAGAATGAAATTATCTATGAAGAAACAGCAGTTGATAATGAAGTCAAGCTTAAGCCCATAGCAGCTTCTGAAGCTGTTGAAGAGAATAGGAATTCAATAGTAATTACCGTCAATGGAGAGGAAAAAATAATAGACGATGGAAGAGATAAACATATATTTGTTGATGTTTTCAATTATGTAGAATTGGACTTTGATTTAAGGCATCCAGGCGGCAATGTTATGCTTAAACTTAATAGTAAAAAGGCAGGCTTTACTGATGAAATAAAGGATGGAGATAGTATAGAAATATATATTGATAAATAGGAAGGTGAAAATATGGATAGAAAAAAAGTATATGTAACGAGGATGGTTCCTGGCGAAGCCCTGGATTTATTAAGAAAGCACTTTGAGGTTGAAGTAAATATGGAGGATAGGGCTCTATCAAGGAAAGAATTGATGGAAAAAGTAAAATCTGTGGATGGGGTTTTATGTACCCTTGTGGATGGAATTGATAGAGAGGTTATGGAAGCTTCACCTTCAGTTAAAATATTTGCAAACTATGCTGTAGGATATAACAATATAGATGTTAAAGAGGCACAAAGGCTTGGAGTAGCTATTACAAATACTCCTGGGGTATTAACTGATACAACTGCTGATTTAGCCTGGGCACTACTTATGGCTGCTTCAAGAAGGGTTGTGGAGTCAGACAGGTATACAAGGGAAGGAAAGTTTAAACAGTGGAGTCCCACAATGTTTTTAGGTCAGGATGTATATGGTAAAACCCTTGGAATAATCGGTGCAGGAAGAATAGGAAAGGCATTTGCTAAGAGAAGCACTGGATTTGACATGAAGATAATCTATCATAACAGAACAAGGGATGAGAAATTTGAAAGAGAACTAAATGCCAAATGGGTTAATAAGGAAACTCTATTAAAGGAATCAGATTTTATATCCATACATGTACCATTAACACAGGAAACAAGACATATCATAGGAAAAAATGAATTTGATATGATGAAAAAAAATGCGATATTGATTAACACAGCCAGAGGACCGGTTGTTGATGAAAAAGCTCTTATAGAGGCTTTAAGGACAGAAAAAATATGGGCTGCAGGCCTCGATGTATATGAAAACGAACCTGAACTAACACCAGGCTTAAGCGAGCTTGATAACGTTGTGGTTCTACCACATATAGGAAGCGCCTCAGTAGAAACAAGATCGCAAATGGCCCTTATTGCTGCTAAAAACATAGTTGAGGTACTAGAAGGAAGAAAACCCCTAAATCCAGTATGGTAAATATGTATTATACATCATAGTACAATATAATATGTCTTCAGCATATTAATAGAATTCTATTATAAGCTGAAGACATATTTCTTTTTTCTTAATTTCTATTTAAAATTAATCTTCTGTGCTCAAAACTTTGATAAATTTCAAATCCGAGACTTTTGTAAAGATTAATGGCTACTTTATTCCAAGCTACTGCACCTAATGTAATTTTATCAAAATTTCTTTGAAGTGCTAAATTTAATGTTGCTTCCATTATCTTTCTTCCATAGCCCTTTCCTTGAAGTTCCGGCACAACAAATAAATCATCAATTTCTTCGTACTTTATTATGGAAGAACCAACAAAATTTTCACCATCATAAAATAAGTATGTAGAATCCTTAAGTTCCAGTGTTTCCTTTTTGCAACTCTCAATCCTTTCTGGTGAAGAACCTTTAAAAATATTAAAAGGTCTTATATCATTAGCTTTTCTCATTGGACTAAAGCACTCGCCTATATAAGTGTAATATTTATCAAAATCGCTTTCTTCATAATTTCTAAAGGTTAATTTTGTCTCTTCAAAGCTTCCACCTTTATAAATCATACCGCGAATTCCAAACCATTGCTCAAATTGCTTTTCAGAAAAAAACTTTCTTAAATGATTATATTTTTCATTATAATGGGTATTTATAAAAACTACTTCTTTTTCTTTTAAGGGAGCTTGTACAGTATTCCATAATGAATTAGCTATTTCATTAAATTTGGAGTCATCTTTTGCAGATATAATTATTTCTGCACCATTACCCCATACTGGGTTTTTCCAAAATTCATAGGAACATATTCCTTTTATTTCTCCCTTATCCTCATAAACTAATACTTTCTTATCATCTTCTAACTCTTTTTTCAATTCTTTTTCTTCAACTTCTGAAAGCTCGTTATGCAAGTCAAATAATTCTATTATTGCAGCAATATCGTTTTTGTTATATTCTCTAACCACGTTTTACCACCCCTAACTATATGTTTCGCATAATTAATTCTACATTGCTCGACCCTAAACATTTATGCGAAATAATATTCTTTGATTCATAAATCGCAATATACATTATTAAAATTCTTTATTGTGATTTATATAATAAAATTATTATATATCAAATGAACCTATTCTCACAACATTATATTCTATATGTAATTTTGTAATTGTATTGAAATATGCACAATATGGATATATTATATAAATATGGAAAATAATAATAATTATAATCGGGGGAATATTAATGAAATTATGTTCTATTAAAAGGCTGCTTGATGCAGAACTTTTAGCTGGGGAATCAAGCATTGATATGGAAGTAAACTTTGTTTTTGGATGCGATTTAATGAGTGATGTTTTAGCTTTTGTATCAGGAGAAACCATTCTTTTAACTGGCCTTACGAATATACATGTAATAAGGACTGCAGAAGTACTTGATATAAAATGCATAATATTTGTTAGAGGAAAGACCCCTGATAATCAGGTGATTGAACTGGCTGAACAGAAGGGCATATGTCTTATGAGTACAAAGCATATAATGTTTACGGCATGTGGAATACTCTACAGTCATGGGTTAAAGGGGGCAGAGATAGAGCAATGAATGAAGAGCACATAAGGCTTCATTATGATATAGCAGAGAAGGATTTCATAAAGGCGGGGGAGGCCTCAAGCTCAATAAAAAGAGCTTTGCAGCAATTAGGAATTAAAAATGACACGATAAAAAGGGTATGTATTGCATGTTATGAGGCTGAAATGAACATTGTCATACATAGCATGGGAGGTTGGCTTGAGGTTTTGATTTTTGATAATAAATTTGAAATAATTGCTGTGGATAGGGGGCCAGGTATTGAGGATATTTCCCTTGCCATGACGGAAGGATATTCTACTGCTTCTGAAGAAGCACGGGAAATGGGATTTGGGGCAGGTATGGGACTTCCTAATATGAAAAGAAGCAGTGACTATTTTGAAATAGATTCAAAGTTAGGAGAATCTACCTCCATAAAAATGTTAATAAATTATAATTAGGGTGATTTTATGAAGGACATATTCCATTCAGTTAAACTTATAGAAGAAAACTGTAGGGGATGTACTAAATGTATGATAAAATGCCCTGTGGAAGCTGTTAGAGTTAAAAATTCAAGGGCATTGATATACGCTGAAAGATGCATAGATTGTGGAGAATGTATAAGAGTATGTCCATATAATGCTCATGTTGCTAAAAGAGATAGTATTGAAGATATAAAAAGATATAAAATAAAGGCTGCAATACCATCTGTGGCTATTTATTCTCAATTTGGAGGTTTTATAAATCCCAACATAGTAAATGAAGGGATTTTAAGCCTTGGATTTGATGAGGTTTTTGATATTACCTATGCATGTGATATAGTTTCAGAGATAGTAAAAAAGGAGATAGTAGAGACTTCAAAGCCGGCGATTTCCTCATTTTGCCCAGCAATTGTAAGACTTATTCAAACCAGTTACCCAGGTATTATAGACAATGTAGTTAGAGTTGTTACCCCTATAGAGGTTTCCGCAAGCCTTATAAGGGATAAATATTTAAGACTTGGCTATAAAAATGAGGATATTGGAATATTCTATCTAACTCCATGTGTTGCAAGGATTACAAGGTCTAGACCTATGTGTTTTGAAGGTAATCATGAGTTGAATGGAATCATTGCAATAAGTGATATATATCCCGGGCTTTTGAAATATATAGGTAAAATAGGGGATAGAAAATCATATAAGGAATCTACAATGTCCTTCACAGGGTTGTCCTGGGCGATTAAGGGAGGGCAGAGTAGATCTATGGGCATAAAGGAATATCTTGCAGTAGATGGAGTAGAGAATGTAATAAAACTTCTTGACGAGATAGAAAGAGGTAAATTTTTAGATGCTCTTTTTATTGAAGCTTTTGCATGTACTGAAGGATGCCTTGGAGGATTGCTGCTTGTAGAAAATCCATTTAATGCAAGAAGGGTAATATCAAAATACTGCAGTATGTTAAATTACAGCTACATGGGAGAAGAGATAATAAAGGATTACAGGGAACAGTTTTTGGCAGATTATAGTATAATAAGAACATCGAACCAAAAGTTTTCTGAAGATTTTCATGAAGCTGTTAACAAGATGAAGTATATGAATTATATTTTGAACATGCTTCCTGGAATAGATTGCGGACAGTGTGGTTCACCTTCCTGCAGAGCCTTTGCAGAGGATGTTGCAAGAGGTTTATCCACAATAGAGGAATGTAAAATGATAAAGCCGGAGGGGAGTATATGAAGGTTAAAGAAGTTGTAGAAGCCCTTAAGTTGGAAGTTTTGACAGGGGATTGTGGTATGGATAGAGATGTTAATGGGGCATACTGCTGTGATCTGTTAAGCTGGGTTATGTCCCATGCAAATAAAGAAAACATATGGATAACGGTTCAAATTCATCCCAATATAGTCGCTGTAGCGGTGCTTTTAGAGTTATCCTGCATAATAATTCCAGAGGGTATAAGTCTTGAAGAGGTTACAATAGAGAAGGCTGTTAAGGAGAATATACCAATTCTTCTTTCAAGGGAAAATGGATATGAAATATGCTGCAGGTTAAAGGAATTAGGAATATAAATGGGATTAAGAGTGGATTTGCATATACATTCAGCATTGTCACCCTGTGGAAGCGAAGATATGACTCCTAATAACATTGTAAACATGTCATTGATAAAGGGACTTGATGTTATAGGTATTACTGATCATAATAGCTGTAAAAATGCTGGAGCATGTATTAAAGCATCAGAAAATAAAGATATCATTGTAATACCAGGCATGGAACTTCAAACGAGGGAGGATATACATGTTGTATGTCTCTTTCAGTCCCTTAATGAGGCCATGCTTTTTCAAGATTATGTATATCATCATCTTCCAAAATTCACTAATAAAACTGACATTTTTGGAGAGCAGGTGATACTTGACTATAGAGACGATATAATTGGGTATGAGGACAGGATGCTTCTTACATCTGCGGATATCTCATTTGATGAAGCTTTTAATCAGGTTAATAGTCTGGGAGGAGTATTCATACCTGCTCACATTGACAAGGAGGGCTTCAGTCTCCTTATCAATCTTGGTTTTGTACCTGAATATCTTAACATTAAGTATCTTGAATACTTTTCTATGGAAAATATTGAACATTTCATTAAATGCGGTATTTTAAACAAAAAATATAACTTTATAAAATCTTCAGACGCTCATTATCTTTATGATATAATGGAATGTGGGGAAGCTTATGAAATGGATGTTGATGGGGTGAACATTGACATTGGACAAATATTTGAGCATTTGAAAAAATAACTTTATATATAAATTGCAATAAAGACTTTTAATAATGTACATTACGATTTATGAACCAAGGAATATGATTTCGCATAAATGTTTAGGGTCGAGCAATGTAGAATCATTTATGCGGAACATATATATACGTTGCAAAAATTCTATTACATTTTATCTTTACAAACATCCTAAGGTCGAACCAATCTAGCAGGGCTGTTTGTAAAGATAAAATGTAAGAATTTTAGTGCAACCTATATAGATAAAATCACAAAAAAATATAATCTTTTGTGATATATTTCAAAAGAAAATAGTGAAAGGAGCTGCTCTATGGAAAAGAGAATGCTTACATCTCAAGAGATATGCAGTGAGATGACAAATACAGGAGTTAAGAAGGGCACCTCTAGTTTTCCACAATTATTAATTTTGGGAACATTAGCTGGTATTTTTATAGCTTTAGGTGGCTTTGCTTCAGCTGTGTTTTCTCATAGTATAGAAAATCCGGGAATTGCAAAGTTTGCTTCAGGAATCATATTCCCTGTAGGACTTATGTTTGTAATAATATGTGGAGGGGAACTTTTTACTGGAAATACACTTATAGTTACTGCAATGTATGAAGGAAAAATAAGCTTTGGACAAGTACTTAGAAACTGGATAATTGTTTATTTTTCCAACTTTATAGGAGCTTTTATAATAGCATTTCTGGTAATTAACAGTGGATCCCTTGGGTTTAATGCTGGAAAGCTTGGAGGCTATGCAATAAAGGTTGCAGCAGCAAAGGGTGGACTTTCTTTTATCAGTGCCTTTTCAAGTGGGATACTCTGTAATATTTTAGTTTGTCTTGCAGTATGGGGTTCATATGCTGCAAAGGACATTGCAGGTAAGGTACTTATAATATGGTTCCCAGTCATGGCATTTGTTGTTTCTGGATTTGAACATAGTGTTGCAAATATGTACTACTTTTCAATAGGAATACTTGCAAAGTCGAATCCTGCATTTATTGATGCATCCCATGTTGGAGAGAAGATTTCCAATGTAAATTGGTCACATGCCATAGGAAATCTGATACCTGTAACCCTTGGAAACATTATTGGTGGTGCTGTGTTTGTTGGAACAGCTTACTGGTTGATCTACAGGTATTTTCCATCTGTTAAGGCGTCTAAGGTATCTGAGAATATAAAAGGTTAAATAAATCTACTTAGGCGTATTGAAGTAAATAACAAGTCAATATTTTGGTCTATTTTGTGTCATACTTAGTCAATGGAAGCTCAAGTTAGCCCAACTAGCTTGAGCTTCCATTTTCTTGCCCGACGCAAAATATCCTCAAAATCTTTGACTTGTTATTTTTTTAATACGCCTTATCGGAAATAAACACCGTCGAAACTTTAAGCTTTGATGGTGTTTTATTTTTACTTAAAATAAATTGTCATAGTTATCTTTAGATATCATATCTATGTTAGTGGGTGGAGATTCTAATTATAAGAATAGCGGAATATGTAAAAAGATGTTATTTTGTCAGTTAAATTTTATCTTGAAAATAACAAAAAATGGATGTAGAGTATATATATGGGGAAATTTCGAACCTAATTAAATGTTATCAATATGTTAGGAATCTGTATATTCATAAGAGAAAACAGTACTTGAAAATAACCATTAATAATTCATGTGGTTACTAAAAGTACTTATTAAGCAGTTAGAAATCTGGCAGAAACTCCAGGATGCTGGGGAAATTTTTATGTTTTGCTAAGTTAAATTATTAACAATAGGAAGGAGAGAATAACCGTGGGAGAAGAAAAACAATGCTGCTGCTGCCAACAGGATGAGAGAATGAAAATGGTTGAAGAAGTAATTGAAAAATACAGGGATATTAAGGGAGCCCTTATTCCTGTACTCCATGAAATTCAGCATCTTTATGGGTACCTGCCTGAAGAGGCGTTGAGAAAAACCTCTGAAAACATGAATATTCCGATGACAGAAATATATGGGGTGGCATCCTTCTATTCAATATTTGCACTTCAACCAAAGGGTGAGAACGTAATAAAGGTTTGTCTTGGAACAGCATGTTATGTTAAGGGTTCACAGGCTATAATCGATAGAATTTCAAAGGAACTTGATGTTGAAGTTGGTAAGACAACTAAGGATGGAAAATTTACACTTGAAGCAACAAGGTGTCTTGGAGCATGTGGTCTTGCACCTGTAATGATGATAGGAGAAAGAGTATATGGAAGGCTAACACCTGATGATATTCCAAGAATCCTTGAGGAATTCAAATAGTTAAGGAGGGAATTTTATGAAGACCATTCAGGAGCTTGAGGAAATTAGAAAAAAGACAATCGACAGGGTTAATCAGAGAAAAGACAGGACAAGCACGAGAATAGTAGTTGGAATGGCCACATGTGGGATTGCAGCAGGAGCGAGGCCTGTACTTCTTGCTATCATGGATGAAATAAGCAGCAATGATATAAAGGATGTAGTTGTTGCTCAAACAGGCTGTATAGGTGTATGCAGGCTTGAACCAATAGTTGAGGTTATAAGACCTGGTGAAGAAAAGGTTACCTATGTAAAGATGACTCCAGAAAGGGCACGTAGGGTTATAAAGGAACATATAATAGGCGGCAAGGTTGTTGATGAATATGTTATGCATATAGTTGATGGAAAAGTTCTTAATGATTATACGATCAAAAAAGACTGATTGGGGGGAGAAAAATGACATTTTACCGTTCTCAAGTACTTGTGTGTGGAGGAACAGGATGTACTTCATCAGGGTCTAGGGATATAATTGAAGCTTTGGAAAGAGAACTGAAAAAGCATGGCATAGAAAATGAAATTGAGGTTATAAGAACAGGATGCTTTGGATTATGTGAGCTTGGACCTGTTGTTATAGTTTACCCTGAAGGAGCATTCTACAGTAAGGTAAGTGTTTCGGATGTTCCTGAACTGGTTATGGAGCATCTTGTTAAAGGAAGAATTTTAAAGAGGCTTATATATCATGAATCAATGGAGGAGGACAGAATAAAATCTCTAAATGATGTTGATTTTTATAAAAAACAGCAAAGAGTTGCATTGAAAAATTGTGGGGTAATAGACCCTGAAAATATAGATGAGTATCTTGCATTTGATGGATATAAGGCTCTTGAAAAGGTACTTCTAAGCATGAAGCCTCATGAGGTTATAGATACACTTAAAAAAGCAGGCTTAAGGGGAAGAGGCGGCGCTGGTTTTTCTACAGGTATGAAATGGGAATTTGCAGCAAAACAGGATAATGAGCAAAAATATATTATTTGTAATGCAGATGAGGGCGACCCAGGAGCATTCATGGATCGTTCCATACTTGAGGGTGATCCACATGCAATACTTGAAGCCCTTACTATAGGTGGATATTCCATAGGAGCCAATAGAGGATTTATATATATTAGGGCTGAATACCCAATAGCTGTTAAAAGACTTCAAGTTGCAATAGAACAATCAAAAGCTTATGGTCTATTAGGAAAGAATATTTTAGGTTCAGGATTTGATTTCGATATTGAAATAAGGCTTGGTGCAGGAGCCTTTGTATGTGGTGAAGAAACTGCCCTTATGCATTCTATTGAGGGAAAAAGAGGTATGCCTACTCCAAAGCCACCATTCCCAGCAGTAAAAGGATTGTGGGGAAAGCCAACTGTTATAAATAATGTTGAGACCTATGCAAACATACCACAGATTATTCTTAAGGGAGTAGATTGGTTTTCAAGTATTGGAACTGAAAAGAGCAAGGGAACAAAGGTATTTGCCCTTGGAGGAAAGATTACAAATACTGGATTAGTCGAAGTTCCAATGGGTATTACCCTTAGAGAGGTTATATATGAAATAGGTGGAGGAATACCAAATAATAAAAAGTTTAAGGCAGTACAGACTGGAGGACCTTCTGGAGGATGTATTACTTCAGAGAATTTGGATACTCCAATAGATTATGATAACCTTACCGCTCAAGGTTCCATGATGGGCTCAGGAGGTATGATTGTTTTAGACGAAGATAATTGTATGGTGGATGTAGCAAGGTTCTATCTGGATTTCATAAAGGATGAATCCTGCGGTAAGTGTACCCCATGTAGAGTAGGAACCAAAAGAATGCTTGAGATATTGGAAAAGATAACTCAGGGAAAGGGTACCATGGAGGACTTGGATAAGTTAGAGAATCTTGCAAATCAAGTAAAAACTGCATCTCTCTGCGGACTTGGACAAACTGCACCTAACCCTGTACTTTCTACGCTTAAGTATTTTAGGGATGAATACATTGCTCATATAGTTGATAAGAAATGCCCGGCTGGAGCATGTAAAGGGCTTTTGAAATATACAATTCTACAGGATAAATGCAGAGGCTGTGGCATATGTGCAAAGAACTGTCCAGCAGGTGCAATAACCGGAAAGATTAAAGAAACCTTTAATATAGATTCTGAAAAATGCCTGAAATGTGGTGTATGTATGGAAAAATGCCCGTTCAAGGCAATAGTTAAGAAATAAGGTTGCAGAAGGAGTGTATAAGATGGAAATGGTTAACATTACCATAGATGGGATAGAGATTCAGGTACCTAAGGGAACAACAGTCCTTGAGGCAGCAAGGATGGTAGGAATCAAGATACCGACTCTCTGTTATCTTAAGGATATAAGCAAAACTTCAAGCTGCAGGGTATGTGTTGTTGAGGTTGGACCAAGGCTTATCGCCTCCTGCTCCCTTGAAGCTGAAAATGGAATGAAGATAAAGACAAATACCCCAAAGGTAAGAGAAGCAAGGAAAACAGTTGTGGAACTGCTTTTATCAAACCACAAAAGGGAATGTACATCATGCAGCAGAAATGAAAAGTGTGAACTTCAAAGCATTGCAAAGGAATTGAATATTAGAGATATAAGATATGAAGGAGAAAAAACAAAGGGAGAAAAGGATGACTCTTCAACATCTGTTGTAAGGGATCCTGAAAAATGTATATTATGTGGAAGATGTATTTCTGCTTGTGGTAGCATGCAGAGTGTTAATGCAATTGGTTATGCTAAAAGGGGATTTCAGACAGTTGTGTCCCCTCCATACCAAAAACCCCTTTCAGAAACTGTTTGTATAAATTGTGGGCAATGCATAATGGCATGTCCTGTAGGAGCACTTCAGGAAAAAGAAAATATAACTGATGTATTAAAGGCGCTAGAGGACAATGAAAAGTATGTTGTTGTACAAACAGCTCCAGCAGTAAGAGTTGCTCTAGGAGAAGAATTTGGGTTGCCAGTTGGAACGAGGGTAACAGGGAAGATGGCTGCAGCTTTAAGGAAGATTGGATTTAAAAAGGTATTTGATACAGATTTCGCTGCAGACCTAACAATAATGGAGGAAGGAACAGAACTTTTAAAGAGACTTGAAACAGGAAAAAGCCTTCCATTGATGACATCCTGTTGTCCAGGATGGGTAAAATTTGTTGAGCACAATTACCCTGAAATGCTTGATAATCTGTCAACCTGTAAGTCTCCACATGAAATGGAAGGTGCTGTTATAAAGAGTTACTATGCTAAAAAAGAGGGAATAGATCCAGCTAAAATAGTAGTAGTATCAATAATGCCATGTGTTGCAAAGAAATTTGAAAATCAAAGGGAAGAACTTTCAAATAACAACCTTCAGGATGTTGATATAGTTCTCACCACAAGGGAACTTGGACAATTGATAAAGGAATTTGGAATAGACTTTGAAAATCTAAAGGAAGAGCAATTTGATAATCCTCTTGGAGAATCCACAGGTGCAGCAGTTATATTCGGAGCAACCGGAGGCGTTGCAGAGGCAGCACTTAGAACCATCTTCGAAATAACAGCAGGTAAGGAACTAGAATCAATAGATTTTTCAGCAGTAAGGGGAACTCAAGGGATAAAGGAAGCATCAATAGAACTCCCAGATGGCAGAACAGTAAAGACAGCCATAGCCCATGGACTGGGAAATGCTAGAGAACTCATGGAAATGGTTCAAAACGGAGATAAAAACTTTGACTTTATAGAAGTAATGGCTTGTCCAGGAGGATGTGTAACAGGAGGTGGCCAGCCAATTCCAACCATCAAAGCAAGGGAGAGCATGGATATAAAGGTTGAAAGGGCCAAAGCAATATACGACGAGGACAAATCCCTTCCAATCAGAAAATCCCACAAAAACCCTTACATCAAGAAACTCTACGATGAATTCCTCGGCGAACCCAACAGCCACCTAAGTCACCAACTTCTCCACACTCACTACCAAAAAAGAAACAAATTCTAAATATAATCAATAATCCACTAACACCCCCCAGGTTTCTTCTAAAACCCAGGGGGTTTTCTTTCCAATCAAAGAAATTAAAATTCTAAAAAATTTTAAAAGCCTACCTAAAGGCAGGCTTTATTTGCTTCTTTCCTTGAGCAATACTTCACTTTTGGGGAAATTATGTAATTTATTTACTAGTGGAAATATGTCTATAGTCATTTTCAGTTGATGTAATAGATGTTCCGGCACCGCAATAATTGCACTTGTATGTTGTTATTACTGTTCTTGTCCATACCTCAACTGTGCAGTGGGTATGCGTAGTGCATATATATGCACGTAGAAATGTGTATGGACTATATTTTTTTGAAATAAATACAGTGCCAATCTCACATTCTGGACAAATTTGTCCCATAGGTACTACAATACTTTGTTGTTCTGGAACAGGCTGAGGTGCAGTTTCTTTTGTGTCTGCATATGAAACTGTACTTAAGCAAAAGGTTAATAGTAGTGTAAGAATTATTGCCAAAGAAATTCTAGTCTTTTTCATTTTATTCCCTCCAATAAATATTTTATTAATATAAATATAACAATATATTCCAGGAGTAGCAATAATGATTAGATGCTAATAGCAGCTATAAAAAGGGAAAAAATGGAATTAAGGCTAGATAGATACAGATTACTTAAAATATTGAGTATATAAACATAAATTTAAAAAAATAACATATAAGACATAAATAATATTTCCATATACTGCACTCAAAGTTTTTTGTTAAAATGCATTCTACTTAAAATACAAGTTAACATTAGTGAAAAATAAGGTTTTTATTTTATATATTTAAATAGTTATGCTGATTATAGGAGTTTGGTAGTACATGTCTATGGGGGAAGTTGCAAAGGGGTTGGTGACATGATATTATGAAAAGATTAATGTTAACAGTGGAGGCATGACCATGTTTGAGATGAGATATGATGATAGGGATAATTTAAAAGATGATATTATGGAAATACTTCGCGGTAGAAGGAATTTAATGGTTTATGATGGAATAAGGGATGGACTTGATGAAAATGTTGATTGTAGATTTTTTTATTCGAGTCCAGGGGATGCTCTTGAATTCGTGGTTGGTGATATATTTAGGAATCCTGTTGATATTGAATTTGAGGGGAGAAATATTGAGTGCTTTGGTAAGGTGAAGATAATTAGAGAGCCACAAGATTACTGTGAGGAATTTGTTGAGTGCCTGTTTGGAATAGTTACAATAGAAAACATTAAGGTTAGGTCAATGGATAAAGTTGACATTGTACTTAATTTAAATTTCTATGGAATTGAGAGAATTAGAGAAGCAATAGAGTATTTTGAAAAGTATTTTTGTGTAAAAGATACTGATTAGCAATCTAAATATATCTCATAAATGATTTTACATTTTTAAAAATCATTTATGAGATATATTTTCCGAAATTCATATAAAGCGATAAATACCTTAATGTAAAATCTTTATTGCTTTATATCTAAAAATATATTTATATAAATTTTTAGATTAAAAAATATTTATCTGTCAATAATCAATATATGAGGAATATTTTTATATGATTTTAGAGTCGTTTTTCCTCATTTATAAAATATTTAGGTGGTGTTGATATTGACAGATGCAGAGAAATTAATGGCATATGCAAAATATATGAGGGATAAAAACTATGACGAAAATAGGGTAAATTATAACCTTTTAGTTGTGAGGCTTTTGATAAACCGTGTTTTGTCCATATTTAGACAGAGCCTTGAAAACATTGATACATACAGCTTTGAGGAGTTTACTGATATGGCTACCCTAATTGATGACCAACTTGGAGGCAGGGAAGGTATCCCAAGGATGTTAGAAGCAATGCAGGATCTTACGGAATTTTTAAAGGTTAATAAGCTTATAAAGGGAGGCAAAATTGCACACTACAAAAGAATGTTCTCCAATGTTGATTACTATCTTGATAAATATGATATGATAACAGGCAGGAAAGATGATACAAAGGAATTTATAAAGACAATAACAACAAACAGGTTTAGTTCCTCTCTATTGAGGGTTCTTGAGGATGTTAATGTATATGAAATAAAAACAATTGAAAAAATAGATAAGCTCCTTAATGATGTGCCACTTGGGAATCGTGAATCTAAGGAGGAAGCCTCTATAATTAAAAATATACTTATGAAATTAAACCTTCTTGAAATGAAAAATGAACAGATTGAAATCGCTAAAAAGGGAAGAGCAATTTCCAGGCTTTCAATGGAGGAAAAGTATGCTGCTATTATATATAGCATGCTTTATAACTTGGATTGGAAGAATGTTTTTGAAGATAATGATATTACTGACAGTTCAATTGAATTTAATGTAATAAGGGACATAATGGCATCAGTATTTCATAAAAAAAAGGAAGTTGTTATTAACGGTAACGATCTTAAAAATCTCAATGAAGAAGATATACTTGTAGAAATTGCAAATGACAGATTTAGAATAGCTAGAATTGAAACAGTACCCTTTGGATTTAGAGTTATGGATATATTCTTTGTTGGGATGGGATTAATAGAAATTAATCCAGGGGAACCTGGGGAGATAATATATTCAGCGACGCCTCTTGGGGAAAATGTATTTAAGCTAATGTATACTGAGTCATGCTGGTGGATGAAAAACAGCCTGGATATTATTAAATATGTGATAAAAGATAAAAAATATGATGAAGCTGAGATTAAGATACTCGAGTTTCTGTCAACCTATGGCGGTAATATTGTTGTTTGGGACTATTTAGGACAGCTTTTGCTATTAAAGAAAAACTACAAATATGCATATAATGTTCTCAAAAATGCCTATGAAACCTCTTCAAAAAGGGGAAAAGCAGCAAGGTCTGCTCTTTATCATCTTGTGTTGTGCTGCAGAAAGCTTAAACTTGAGGAAGATGTAAAAAATTATGAACTTCAATTGCAGAGAATAGAAAAAACACTATAGGGCGTATTTGTCAGACATATTTGAAGTTTAAATATATTATAATATAAGTTTTTGATTATTATATATAACGCAATAAAGATTTTAAATTAAGGTATTTATTGTGTTATATGAATTTAGGAAAATATTTCGCATAAATGATTTTTAAAAATGTAAAATCATTTATGCGAAATATATAGTAGGACTATTGGCATATATTTTATGTCAATGGTCCTTTATTTTTTATATACTAAAGAGGTTATTTTATAGTATTTATTATACATAAAAAGGATTTTATTAGATTTTTGGATGTTTTCTTCAAAATCGAGAGTATATATGGGAAAATATTAGAAAATCAGAGAAATATAAATTATTAGAATTTTGTTATAATTTTTGAAATGGATTATGATAGAATTATAACAAAGATATAATTTGTCTGGAGGTGTAGCATGAATAAGTTTAAATCACTAGATGAAGTTTTAGATTTAATTAAAGATGGCCAAACCATTATGGTTGGTGGATTTTTAGCAGTAGGAACACCTGAAAAGCTAATCGATGGAATAGTTAAGAAGGGTGTTAAGGATTTGACTATCATATGTAACGACACAGGATATCCTGACAGGGGAGTAGGAAAGCTTGTTTTAAATGGACAAGTTAAGAAGGTAATTGCTTCCCATATAGGAACAAATCCTGAAACAGGACGTAGAATGAACACTGGAGAAATGGAAGTTGAACTTTGCCCACAGGGTTCACTTGCTGAAAGAATTAGATCAGGTGGAGCAGGACTTGGTGGAGTATTGACACCAACAGGACTTGGAACTGTAGTTGCAGAAGGCAAGCCTGTAATTGAAGTTGATGGAAAGCCATACCTTCTTGAAAAACCATTAAAGGCTGATATCGCATTGGTTGGAGGAAGTGTTGTTGACAAGAAGGGTAACGTTTGGTACAACAAGGCTACAAGAAACTTCAACCCACTAATTGCAACTGCTGCTGATGTTGTTATAGTTGAAGCAGAAAAAGTTGTAGAAGTTGGGGAAATTGAGCCTGAAAATGTTATGACTCCCCATATATTTGTAAAATACATAGTTGGGAGGGCTGAGTAATGTTAGATAGAGAAAGAGGTAGAGAATTAATCGTTAAAAGAGTTGCTAAGGAACTAAAGGACGGAGATGTTGTTAACCTTGGAATCGGTCTTCCAACAGAAGTAGCAAACCATGTACCAGAGGGAATGGACATAACCTTCCAATCAGAAAATGGATTTATAGGAATAGGACCAGCTCCTGCTGAGGGAGAAGAGGACAAGGATCTTGTTAACGCAGGTGGAAAGTTCTCAACAATAGTTAAGGGAGGAGCTACCTTTGACAGCTCAACATCATTCTCCATAATAAGAGGTGGACATGTTGATATAACAGTACTTGGAGCTCTTCAGGTTGATGAAAAGGGTAACCTTGCAAACTGGATGATTCCTGGAAAGATGGTACCAGGAATGGGCGGCGCTATGGACCTTGTTGTTGGAGCAAAGAAGGTTATAGTTGCTATGGAGCATACTGCAAAGGGAAATCCAAAGATATTAAAGGAGTGTACTCTTCCATTAACAGCTGCAGGTGAAGTTGATTCAATAATAACTGATATGTGTGTTATGAAGGTTACTAAGGAAGGACTTGTTGTAACTGAAATAGCACCAGAAACTACAATAGAAGAAGTAAAAGCAGCTACAAAGGCTGATTTTAAGGTTGCTTCAGACATTAAGGTTATGGAAGCTTAAAACGAATATAAAGAGGGATAAGACCAATGGTTTTATCCCTCTTTTTCTACCTAGGTGACAGGCACTTGAGGTTTGAGGAATAACTTATCCCTTTTGAGTATTAATTATAAAAACCCCAAGGTCTTAGAGAAAGCAGAACTTTCACTATGTCCTTGAGGTTTTTCCTTAATACGCCTTAAGTGAGTTTATTGATTAAAGTTTGAGCTGTATCTGTTAAGAAGCCTTCTCTTAGTTGACCAAAGCTTTGTTGAAAGGTCAACATAGTATTTATGTGGATTTTCAAACCTTAAAACTTCTTCCCAAAGAGTATCCAGCTGTTTTTGACAGTTATTTTTTATATCTGTAACTGTTGGGCTTTCATATACGCATTTACCCTTATCAAATATATTTACCAGTAATTTCTTAGCATAGAAGTTTGTAAGATTTTTTCTCTTCCATGTATGAACAGGGTCAAATATTTCATAAGGAGCTGATTCATCTATATTTTCATCAGCAAATGTAATTACATCTGCCAAGGCTTTGTTTGTTGATTTATCATAGAGTCTATAAAGCTGTTTAAATCCTGGGTTTGTAATTTTCTCTTCATTTTCACTTATCTTAATCTTTGGAATTATTTTATTGCTTTCTTCAACTGCAACAAGCTTATATACTCCTCCGAATACTGGCTCGGACTTTGCTGTTATAAGCCTTTCTCCAACTCCAAAGCTGTCAATCTTTGCACCCTGAGCAAGTACATCATCTATTATGAATTCATCAAGGGAGTTTGATACTACAATACTAGCATCAGGAAAACCTGCCTCATCCAACATCTTTCTTGTTTTTTGGGTAAGATACTTTATATCACCACTGTCTATTCTTATTCCCTTTGGTCTTATACCTCTTGGAAGTACTTCCTCGTTAAATATTTTTATTGCATTTGGAATTCCAGATTTTAATACATTGTAGGTATCAACAAGAAGAAGACAGTTGTCTGGATATACTCTAGCCCATGCCCTAAAAGCTTCAAGTTCACTTTCGAATAGCTGAACCCAGCTGTGAGCCATTGTTCCTACTGCTGGTATTCCGAAAAGCTTATCGGCTATTGTACATGCTGTTGAAGAGCATCCACCTATATATGCAGCTCTTGCTCCAAATATAGCACCATCATAACCCTGTGCTCTTCTTGATCCAAACTCCATAACGGGTCTTCCCTTTGCAGCTCTGACTATTCTGTTAGCTTTTGTTGCAATAAGAGTTTGATGGTTTATTGATAGAAGCACCATTGTTTCTACAAATTGTGCTTGAATAACTGGTCCTTTAACTATAACCAGTGGTTCATTTGGGAAAACAGGAGTTCCTTCTTCAACAGCCCAAACATCACAGCAAAATTCGAATTTTTCAAGATAATCTAAAAATTCATCACAAAAAGCCTCTTTGCTTCTGAGATATTCTATATCTTCGCTGCTGAATCTTAGATTTTTCATATATTCAATTAGCTGTTGAAGTCCAGCCATTATGCAAAAACCACCGCCGTCTGGAACTCTTCTAAAAAACATATCAAAATAAACTGTTTTATCTCCGACACCATTTTTTAGGTATCCATTTGCCATTGTTATTTCATAGAAGTCTACAAGAAGTGTAAGATTTCGTTCTTCCTTCCAGTCAAACATAAAGGACATAATAATTCTCCTTCCAGATTATTATAATAAGGAATATCCCAAATATACTGTACAAATTTTATCACAGCATGGTCAATCTGTACATTTTAGATTAAAATCACTTTAATAGGGCTGTTTTCTACAATTATGATATAAAAACTTAATAATATTCTACATAGATTTAAAAACTTGGGATTTATTCGCTAGTTTAATTTTATTACTAAGTTATTACGAATACAAGCAGTATGTTAATTTATATATGTATTATATGCATTAATTCTTGCAAATTCCCAACAATACGCCTAATAAGGTTTTTAGAATACCGATATCCTTGAAAAATAAAGAATTATAGTATAATCTATTATATACAAACAAATGAGAGGGAGTGTAGAGTTGGCATCTATAGGAGAAGCAAGAAAAAAGCTTCCTGGAGCTTTTATAGAGGATATTTATGAAAATTTCTCACCAGGAACAGCAGATAAAATACTTTCAGGTATGATAGTTGATAGATACACCACAATGAGGGTTAATACTATAAAATATAATGTATATGATCTTATGTCATTTTTAAGAAGTAACAACATAAAATTTGAAAGAGTTCCATGGTATGAGGATGGAATAGTACTTAAAAATGCCAGGGAAAGGGATATACAGAATTTTGATATATACAAAGAGGGGTTTGTTTCATTTCAAAGTCTTTCAAGTATGATTCCGCCTATTGTTTTAAATCCTAAAGAAAACGAAAGGGTTCTTGATATGGCTGCAGCCCCTGGCAGTAAAACGACGCAGCTGGCAGCTCTTATGAATAACAAGGGCTACATACTGGCAAACGAACTTGATAAGATAAGGAGCGAAAGGCTTAAACATAAGGTTGAAGTAATGGGAGCATCCATAGTCGAGGTGGTAACAGGTAGAGGAGAAAAGCTTGGTGAAAGCTATGAGGAAGCCTTCGACAAGGTGCTTTTAGATACCCCCTGCAGTGGAGAGGGAAGGTTTATAGTGGGGGAACCATCGACAACAAGATATTGGTCAAAAAGAGAAGTAGAAAAGCTTGCAAGCCTCCAAAAGAAGCTTTTTAAAAGCGGCTGTATGGCTCTAAAAAAAGGAGGCATAATGGTTTACTCCACATGTACACTAAATACCCTTGAAAATGAAGAGGTTCTTCAATGGGCTATTGATAATCTTGATATGGAGATAATAGATTTAGGTATTGATATAAAGGGTGCAGTGCCTGGAATTGATGAAGACATGGATAAATCATTAAAAAAAGCAGTAAGAATATTACCTTCAAAGGATATGGAAGGATTTTTTATATGCAGGCTTAGAAAAAAATAGGGATATGGGTGCGATGAAAGCCCCATATCCTTTTTCTTCATTTCTGTTCTTTCAGCTATTTCGAAGCTTTATGTATACTTTAAAATTATTGTGATATAATTGTTTATGTTAAACTACATAATGGGGGAAATAGAATGGATAAAGATATAAACAACAGGGGTAGAATCTTAAGAAGCAGAATTTCAAATGACGATTCAATTGATTTATATAGAATACTTCAAAAAAATAAGGTAAAATGTGATAAATTGCTGCAGTATACCCGAAGCTTGTTTTCGTCTATTGATGATGATGAAATAAAAGCCTTAGAGGGTAAAGAAATATCGGAGATTCTTTTAAAGCTGGTTGGTATACCAGAGGGAATAGATGATATAATATCGAAGTTCATATGGGACGAGGGACTTATCGAAATAGAAGAGGACATTTTACAATTAACCCCCTGTGGAAGGTTGTTTCTTATGTCAGATGATATTTCTTCCAGTATGGATTTAATAAAGTATTTTTGGGAGAAGTTAGATTGGAGCTGCTTTGATAAATCAAATGCTTCAAATAAATTTCTTGAAAAGGGTGCCAGAAGATATGTTGCTTGTTTATTTTCCCAGATTGAAAGCAGCAATATAGACATGGAGAGTATTAAAGAAAAGTTTGGACATATTGATGATATATACTTTAATAACATGTTTATGATAAGAAAGATGCTGGCAGATGAAGTGATTCTCCATATGATAAGAAACATATTTGAACCAATGGGACTTATTATAGAGGATAACACAGGAAGCTTTAAGCTTTCTTCTAGAGGCAAGATGGTTTTTGAATATTACAGCTTTGATATGATTAAGGAATATACAGAGCTGGTGGAGGAAGCTTGGGAATGCTACGACAGAGAGAACTATGAACAGGCTAATGAGATGGCTAGAAATGTAATAAGTGTTGTTGGAAACATTCCGGATGCCTACAATGTAATAGGCTGTGTATATATAAAGCTTGGAGAGTATGAAAAAGCAAAGGATATATTTATGATTGCCATGGAGCTTTGTGAAGCTGAAATTGGCGAGATACAAAGCTGTGGAAATTCATATACCGAGATATATGTTTCCATGTATTATAACCTTGGATTGTGCTATTTTTATATGGGGAATTATCTGAGAGCTCTTGGTATATTTACTTCTATAAGAAAGACATTGCCATATAATCTTGATAGCTTGGATGTAATTATGAACTCTATTAAAAAAATTATAGTTGTGTAGAATACTGTTTTTAATAATATAATGCAGGAGTTGGTGTCAGTGGAAATATACGAATTTATAAACAACTCACCAAAGGCAGGATATAAAGCATTTAATTTAAAAAACCATGTTATTCCCCTTACTTATGGAGAATATCCAGGTGTATACAGAGAACTTGAGCTTAAAAATACCTGCTATTTTGTAGATGACAAGGGGATTTTAAATCTTCTTTTTAAGGTTAAGGATGGTTTAGACATTAAGAACATATTAAGGGGCCCCAAAAAGATAGATTTAAAGTGTGATGAAGAGGGACCTGTTATTTTCGTAAATATAGAAAATGGGAAGAGAATTACCTTCCCCCTAAGTTTTAAAGCTCCATTTGGTCCTGGAGGTATAGGTGCACTGTTAAGTGAGAAAAGATTTAACATACATACAGTCGTATCTGATGAGTGTGGAATAACAAGCATAAACAATGCCAATGTACAGATGGAAGATACGGATATGGAAAGGTTAAGATACATAGTTGAATACTGTTATTATGGCTGCTGTCCAAGGATAGAATATGAATTAGAAGATTATAGTGATGGAATGTACATAGAAATGGATTATTCTTTAGGAGCGATGGAAGAACTTTTAGATATTGCTGATGAACATTTAAAATCATGCTTGGAGGATGTTTTTAATGTTTATATTGAGAATAAAGAGCATATGAAGTTTATCTTTTCTGGAAATCCCATGAGCTTTGAAACAATAAAGAAAAAAATGGCTGAAAAATATAGCATCCAAAATCATGGCAAATGTATCATATCTGGGAAGCCTTTTTTTAGATATAGCAGAGGACATATATATTTCTTTAAATATGATGATTAGATTTTTAGCGAAATATTGTGAATTATTATAAGCTGCAAAGGAATAATTGCATATAATAATATCAGATGAATTTAACCAAATATATCCTATTTTTTATGGAAAATCTGCTATAATGTGATTGTAACCATAAAATACAGTCAATAATATTAAATGCAATACAGGAGGGATAGGTATGAATGTATATGACAGAGCTAATGAACTAGCAAGGGAGCTAAAGGTAACCCCTGAAGTTATCGAATATAGGGAAGCAGCTAAAAAACTTGAGCAGAACCCAGCAGCAAAAAAGATGATTGATGATTTAAGACAAAAGCAGATAGAGCTTTATACAATGCAGATGCAGGGCATGCAGATATCCCAGGAACAAATGGGTTCCTTAAACAATCTAGGGAGCGTAGTAAGCATGAATCCTGATGCAAGGGCTTTTCTTGAAGCAGAGTTTAAGTTCTCAAAGCTATATGATGATATAATGAAAATAATTGGAGAGGCAGTAGGACTAAATCCAATGAATGGACAAAAATAACAATGGAGGAGATTTAATGTTCAAAAGAGATACTAGGTTTATGGTAAAAGCAGGCGTTATAGCCGCAATATATATTATTTTAACACTTGTTATGGGAGAAACATCCTTTGGTCCTGTACAGTTTAGAATTTCGGAGGCTATGACTATACTTCCATTCTTTATGCCAGAAGCAATTCCGGGGCTTTTTATAGGATGTTTTTTAGCAAACATCTTTGGAGGATTTGGCTTAATAGATATTATTTTTGGAAGTTTGACAACTCTTTTAGCAGCTTATTTAACTTCTAAAATGCCAAATAAATATCTTGCAACACTACCACCAATACTTTTAAATGCATTTATTGTAGCAATATGGATTAGCATCCTTTCAAAACTTCCATATATGCCAACAGTTTATACAATTGGTTTTGGGGAATTTATATCAGCAGGTGTAATTGGAGTTATGTTAGCATCTGTTTATGGACGATTTACAGGAAGGGACATACATTGACATTTTATGATAAATTGAATACAATAGAAATGTTGTGTTAAATAGGGTATCTTAAGATACCCTATTATTATTGGAGGAATGAATGATGGATAAATTTATTAGAGACGATATACGAAACATTGCAATAATCGCCCATGTCGACCACGGTAAGACTACACTTGTTGATGGAATGTTAAGGCAGAGCGGAATTTTTAGAAGCAATGAAAAAGTAGAAGAGAGAGTAATGGACTCAAATGATATAGAAAGAGAAAGAGGAATTACAATACTCTCAAAAAATACTGCAGTAAATTATAATGGGATGAAGATAAATATCATTGACACCCCTGGACATGCTGATTTTGGAGGAGAAGTTGAACGTGTTCTAAGAATGGTTGACGGTGTTCTTTTACTTGTTGATTCATTTGAAGGACCTATGCCTCAGACAAGGTTTGTTCTAAAGAAAGCACTTGAATTGAAGCTTAAGCCAATTGTTGTTATAAACAAGATAGATAAGGCTGATGCAAGAAGTAATGAAGTAATTGATGAAGTATTTGAGCTTTTCATAGAGCTTGGAGCTGATGACGAACAGCTTGACTTCCCAATTATATACTGTTCTGCAAGAGATGGAATTGCAAAATATGAGGTTGAGGATGAAGCAGCTGATTTAAAGCCTTTATTCGATACAATAGTTAAGTATGTTCCATGTCCTGAAGGATATGTAGATGAACCTCTTCAGATGCTTGTTACAACCATAGATTCCAATGAATATGTTGGAAGAATAGCGGTAGGAAAGATTGAAAGAGGAAGGATTAGAAAGAATCAGCAGATTGCAGTATGTCAGATGGATGGACAAAAAAGAAACGCCAAGATTGCAACCCTTTATAAATTCAATGGATTAAAGAAGGAAGAAATTGAAGAAGCAATGCTTGGAGATATAGTTGCTGTTTCCGGAATATCAGATATTAACATTGGTGAAACTATTGCAGATTCACAGAATCCAGAACCACTACCTTTTGTAGCAATAGATGAACCTACAATATCAATGACATTTTGTGTTAACAACAGCCCCTTTGCAGGAAGGGAAGGAGATTACGTAACATCAAGACATTTAAGGGATAGGCTTTTAAAGGAGCTTGAAACAAACGTAAGCTTAAGGGTAAAGGAAACCGATGCAACAGATGCCTTTGAGGTTTCTGGTAGAGGAGAACTTCACCTTGGAATACTAATAGAAACAATGAGAAGAGAAGGATATGAATTCCAGGTATCAAAGCCAAGGGTTATATTCAAGGAAATAGACGGAAAGAAGCATGAACCAATAGAGTTCCTAACAATAGATGTCCCAGAAGATTATATGGGAGTTGTTATGGAAAAGCTAGGTTCAAGAAAAGCAGAGATGGTTAATATGTCTTCTGCAGTAAATGGATATATGAGACTTGAATTTAATATACCTGCAAGATCACTTATAGGATATAGAAATGAGTTCATGACTGATACAAAGGGAAATGGAATAATGAATCATGTATTCTCTGGATATGAACCATTTAAGGGAGAAGTTGCAGAAAGAAACAGAGGAGTGCTTGTTGCCTTTGAATCAGGAGATGCAGTTACCTATGGACTATACAACTCCCAGGATAGAGGAACAATATTTATAAATCCAGGAACCGAAGTATATCAGGGAATGATAGTAGGAGAGTGCTCAAGGGCTGAGGATATAGATGTAAATGTATGTAAAAAGAAGCATGTTACAAACCTTAGAGCATCAGGAACAGAGGAAGCATTAAGACTTACTCCTCCACCTGAAATGACCCTTGAAAGATGCCTTGAATTTATTGCAAGCGATGAGCTTGTTGAGATTACTCCAAAGAATATAAGAATGAGGAAAAAGGTATTAGATTCTTCTATAAGAAAAAAGCAGAGCTATGCAAAACTAAAGGAAACTATATAATATAAGCTGGGAGGAGAGTGTTATACTCTCCTCTATTGCACAAAAACACTTAAAAATATATAATTATTGTTGAAAGCTATATACAAAACAAAAATTCTATTACATTCTGTCTTTTAAACATCCTAGAGTCGAACCAATTTAGCAGGGCTGTTTAAAAAACAAAATGTAAAGAATTTTACGATTTATTTATAATACAAAAAGAAGTAAAGTGGTGAGCATATGGGTAATATGAAGGAAAATAAGGGAAAAGTTAGAATTATTGCAATCTCAATATTTGTTGTTTTATTATTGTTAGCTGTGATTCCATACTATTCATATAAAAATTTTCTAAATACTCCTGTCTCGAAAAATCCAAAGGATGTTGAATTTCAGGTAAGAAGAGGTGCAAATAGCAGTACCATAATAGATGGACTTTATAAAAAGGGCCTTGTTAAGAGCAGGATGTTTGCAAAAATGTATGTAAAAAAGCTTAATATGGACAAAGCCTTAAAGCCTGGAATATATAAGCTTAATACAGCAATGACACCGATGGAGATATTTACAAAGCTTTCAAAGGGTGCTCCAGATTTTGATGTGGTAAATATAACTTTTCCTGAAGGGTACTCAGTTAAACAAATTGCTAAAAAGCTAAAAGAGAATGGTTTGATAAAGGATGAGAAGACATTTATAGATGAGGCTCAGAATGGAAACTTTGAAAAGGAATTTTTAAAGGATATACCAAATGACAGACCTTCAAGGCTTGAAGGGTATCTTTTCCCTGACACATATGATTTAAAAAAGGGAATATCCGAGCATGATATAATAAAAAAGATGCTTGATAGATTTGAGGGTATATATAAAACCTCTATTCAGGGAAATATAAAATCAGAGGATATGAAGCTTGATGATATAATAACTATGGCTTCAATTGTTGAAAGAGAAGCAAAGGTTAACAGTGAAAGACCACTGATAGCTGCTGTATTCTACAACAGATTAAAAAAGAATATGGAGCTTCAGTCCTGTGCTACAATACAATATGCACTTGGAGTTACAAAGGAAAAACTTTATTATAAGGATCTTGAGGTGAACTCACCATATAACACCTACAAGCATAAGGGCCTTCCAGTAGGACCAATATGCAATCCTGGTGTAGATTCTATTAAGGCAGCAGTAAAACCTGCTGATGTTGATTATCTGTTCTTTGTATTAAAGGCTTACAATGGCGATGGAAGCCACAATTTTGCAAGAACTGGTGAAGAATTTGAAAAATATAAGTCGCAGTTGAAATAAGCTGCTATATGTTTCGCATAAATGATTCTATATTGCTGGACCCTAAACATTTATGTGAAGTCATATTCCTTGATTCATAAATCGCAATATACATTATTCAAAAGCTTTATTGTGATTTATATAATAGAAATATGATGCTTTGGAAATATATAAATATTATAAACAATTAATACATGGATAAAAGCCTCCATGTATTAATTTGTATGGAGAGGTAGCTATGAGTAATATATCCCATGACTATATAGAAGAATACGTAAGAGGCCTTTTACCTGAAAGAAAGGGCGTTATAAAAGCAATGGAGGATTATGCAGCAGAGAAGGATGTTCCAATAATCCATCCTGAGGTTGCACAGTTTATAAGAGTACTTATAAAATCTCACAGTGTAAAAAAGATACTTGAGGTAGGAACTGCAATAGGATATTCAGCATCTGTTATGGCAGAAGCAGCAGGTGAAGGCTGTGAGATTGTAACAATTGAAAGAGATGATGAGATGTTTTCCACAGCTCAGGAAAACATTAAAAAGATGGGGCTTGAAAAGAATATAAAAATAATCAAGGGAGACGCACTTGAAGTCTTAGGGGGAATGAATGGAGAGTTTGATTTAGTGTTCTTAGATGCTGCTAAGGGTCACTATGATCATTTCCTGCCAATGTGCTTTAGGATGCTTAAAAAGGGCGGACTTCTTGTTTCAGATAATGTTTTATTCAGGGGTATGGTTGCAACAAATGAACTTCTGATAAGAAGAAAGATAACCATAGTAAAGAGAATGAGAAAATACCTTACACACATATCAAACATGCCAGGACTTGAAACAGTGGTACTTCCTATTGGAGATGGTGTGGCTTTCAGTACTAAGGTTGAGGAGGTTGAGTATGAATAATATAGAATTGCTTGCACCTGCGGGTAATCTTGAAAAGCTAAAAACAGCTATTATATATGGAGCAGATGCTGTATATATCGGAGGAGAAGTGTATGGCCTAAGGGCAATGGCTGACAATTTCGACAAGGAAAAGATGATAGAAGGACTTAAGTTTGCCCATGAAAGAGGAAAAAAGGTATATGTTACTGTAAACATATTTGCACATAATGCTGATATTGATGGAATGGGAAAATACATTAAGGAACTTGATGAAATTGGAGTAGATGCAGTTATTGTATCAGACCTTGGAGTGCTTTCAATCGTAAAGGAGGTCGCTCCTAATCTTGAAGTTCATATAAGCACCCAGGCAAACAACACAAACTATAAAACAGTTGAATTTTATCACAAGCTTGGGGTAAAGAGGGTTGTTCTTGCAAGGGAGCTTTCCTTAAAGGAGATAAAGGAAATAAGAAATAGGATCCCAGAGGAAATGGAGCTTGAGGCATTTGTTCATGGAGCGATGTGCATGTCCTATTCAGGAAGATGTCTTCTTTCAAACTATATGACAGGCAGAGATGCAAACAGAGGTGCTTGTGCACATCCATGCAGATATAAGTATTATCTTATGGAGGAAAAAAGACCAGGAGAATACTTTGAGGTTTTTGAGGACAACAGAGGAACATATATAATGAATTCAAATGACCTCTGTATGATAGAACACATTCCAGAGCTTATTGAAAGCGGCATAAAGAGCTTTAAGATAGAGGGAAGGATGAAGAGCTCCTACTATGTTGCATCTGTTATCAAAGCTTACAGAGATGCCATAGACAGCTATTTAAAAGATGGTGAAAACTACAGCTTTAATCCTAAATGGATGCAGGAGCTTTCAAAGGCTAGCCACAGAGAGTTTTCAACTGGATTCTATTATGGAAAACCTAAGGGACAGGTATATGAAACATCCCAGTATATAAGAACCCATGATATAGTTGGACTTGTAATCGATTACGACAAGGAAACAGGAACTGCAACAATAGAACAGAGAAACAAGATACTTAAGGGTGAAGAGGTTGAAATCCTAACACCTAATGAAGAAAATTTCTTAATAACCCTTGATAAAATGTGGAATGAAGAGGGTGAGGAGATAGACGCAACTCCACATCCACAGATGATATATAAAATAAAAACACAAAAAATACTTAAGCCGTTTGATATGCTTGTTAAGGAGAAAGGGGAATAAGATGAGCAGGCCTATTTTGATTGGAATTGCCGGGGGAACTGGTTCTGGGAAAAGTACTGTAGCTAGTGAAATTTACAAATGTATTCCTGATGAAAGCATTGCTATAATTGAACAGGATTCATACTACAATGATCAAAGCCATTTAACCTTTGAAGAGAGGGTTAAAACTAACTATGATCATCCAAATGCATTTGATACAAAGCTTTTGATGCAGCATCTTTCAGATCTAACTGAAGGAAAGGCAATTGAAAAGCCAATATATGATTTTGAAAAGCATAACAGGAAAAAGGAAACAATAAGGGTTGAGTCTAAGGATATAATTATACTTGAGGGCATAATGATACTTGCTGAGTCGGAATTAAGGGATATGCTTGATATAAAGATATTTGTAGATACAGATGCAGACTTAAGAATAATAAGAAGAATACAAAGGGATATAGAGGAAAGAGGAAGAACAATAGACTCGGTTATAAACCAGTATGTAAATGTGGTAAGACCAATGCATCTTCAATTTGTTGAACCAAACAAAAGGTATGCTGATATAATAATCCCCGAGGGTGGATATAACAAGGTAGCCATAGATATAGTTATTGCAAGAGTAAGAGAAATAGCGGCAGAAAAGAAAAATGGAAGAGAATAAATGTTTGAAAATCATAGAAAACATGGTAAAATATAGCTATAGGTACAGGATAAAAATTATAAATATATAAAAAAATATAGACACGCACCAACCCCCAAGGAGGAGCATATACTATACATATGACCTTGTTTTTAGGGGGGAGCTATATGCTGCTGGATTTGATTTTTAATTTTGTAGACACTATCTTTTTCGTAGTTGGTTATATTACTAATGGAAATTCCTTTCCCCATCCACTAACCGAGGATGAAGAAAGGGCACTTTTTGCCAGGTTCAAGTCCGGCGATGAAAAGGCTAAAAATGAACTCATCACCAGGAATCTGAGGTTGGTAGCCCACATAATAAAGAAGTTCAACCCCCAGACAAAGGATGCCGATGATTTAATATCAATTGGCACCGTTGGTTTAATCAAGGCCATTGAGAGTTTTGATTATAACAAGGGGAACAGGCTGGCAACCTATGCAGCAAAGTGCATTGAAAATGAAATATTGATGTATGTTAGATCCAGTAAAAAAACAAAGCTTGAGGTATATCTCCAGGAGCCCATAGGAGTTGACAAAGAAGGCAATGAAATTTGTCTGATTGATGTACTAGGTACTGAAAGCGATGGTATACTGGATGAGGTAGAGAGCAAAATATCTGTAACCAGACTGTACAATTTGATAGATAGGGTTCTTGAGGGAAAGGAAAAGCTTATTATCCAGTTGAGGTATGGTCTTACAGGTGAACCGCAAACACAGCGAGAAATAGCGAAGGTTCTCGGAATATCACGTTCCTATGTTTCAAGAATAGAAAAAAAGGCACTTAGAAAGTTGGCTAAGGAAATGAATGGTTAGAAAATAGAGGGCTGTGTATGGTAATATCCATATAAGCCCTTTTAACTTATTTTTTTAATATAAGATAGTTTAGAAAGTTTTCATAAGTACGATAAAAATATAAAGAATAGTTTTCAGTAGACTTGCTTAAAAGGGGGATAATAATGATAGCATTTTCGGAATTACTTAAAAAGGCAGTTAAAATGGACGCTTCTGATATACATATTACAGTTGGAGTACCTCCTATAATGAGAATAAATGGAAGACTTACACCATATGGGAATGACAAGCTTACTCCTGAGAATACAAATACATATGTAAGGGAAGTATTAAGTGAAGAACAGTATAATAAATATAATGAAAAGGGTGAGTTGGATCTTTCATATGCTATACAGGGCATTGGAAGGTTTAGAGTGAATGTGTACAAGCAGAGGGGAAGCGATGCAATAGCACTAAGAACTATTGTACCTCAGATACCGACCCTTGAAAAGCTTGGAATGCCTAGCGTTTTGAAGGATATGTGTCAAAAAACAAGGGGACTTGTACTTGTTACAGGACCTACAGGAAGTGGTAAATCAACAACACTTGCTGCAATGATTAATGAGATAAATAGTACAAGGGAGAGCCATATAATAACTCTTGAAAACCCAATTGAGTATCTGCATAAGCATAAAAAAAGCATAGTTAACCAGAGGGAAATAGGTCATGACTCTAAAAGCTATGTAAATGCTTTGATGGCGGTTCTACGTGAAGACCCAGATGTTATACTTGTTGGTGAAATGAGAGATTTAGAGACCATATCCATTGCAATAACTGCAGCAGAAACTGGACATCTAGTATTTTCAACACTGCATACAATTGGATCATCTAAGACAATAGATAGAATAGTGGATGTATTTCCACCACATCAGCAGCAGCAGATAAAGGTTCAACTTTCAGCAGTAATGGAGGGAATAATATCACAGCAGCTTTTACCAAGAGTAGATGGCAAAGGAAGGGTTGCAGCAACTGAAATAATGGTAGCAACACCATCTATAAGAAATCTCATAAGGGAAGGAAAGACCCATCAAATAGATTCTGCAATTCAAACTGGCGGAAAATATGGAATGACAACAATGGATATGAATCTTGTGGAGCTTTATAAAAAAGGGGAAATATCCCGTGATGATGCAATTACATACTCGGTGGATAAGGACATAATTGGAAGATATCTGAATTAATAAGGTCACAGTAATAGCTGGAGATAAAGTAAATTTTCTCCAGCTATTTTTATGAAAAAAAGCAAATAGGTACTAGCAATAGAATACATAATATGGTAATATTAAAAATTGGGTGTGGAAATAGATTATATGGATAAAAAATGAGGATATATTTTTATATCTATATAAGTCGCAATAATGGTTTTTAATAATGTACATGGTGATTTATGAATCAAGGAATATGATTTTGCATAAATGTTTAGGGTCAAGCAATGTAGAGTTATTTATGCGAAACATATAACGCCTACATACGATGAATCATATTAATAAAATGTTACAAATAAAAGGAGCAATGTAAATGATTAAATATGGGCTTTTAGGGAAGACTCTATCATACAGCCTTTCCCCTGAAATTCATAAGCTTATTATGAAAAAACTTAATATTGATGGAGATTATAAGATTTATGAGTTTCAAGAGGAAAGGCTTAATAATGCAGTTGACTGGTTTAAAGCAAATGATATAAAGGGAGTAAATGTAACTATTCCATATAAGGTATCGGTAATGAAATATATAGATAAACTATCATCAGAGGCTGAAAATATAGGTGCCATAAATACAATTCATTTTGGAAATGATTCCACAGTTGGATATAACACAGATTATTTTGGATTTAAAGCTACCCTTGAAAACTTTTATATAGAAGTTAAGGACAAATCGGTGTTAATCCTTGGGACTGGTGGTGCTGCTGCATCGGTGTACCAGTGTGCAAAGGATATGGGTGCAGCAGAGATCAAACTTGCATCAAGAAGTCCGGAAAACACAGTTGACATTTGGAGAAAAAAAGGAGCAGAGATAATAAGCTATGATGAATTGAAAAAACTGGAGGGTGATATAATTATTAATTGTACTCCCTGCGGTATGCACCCAAAGGTTGATGCATCCCCAGTTTCTCTTGATGTAATAAAAAAGTACAAATCAGCAGTTGACCTTGTATATAACCCAGAGGAAACTCTTTTTTTAAGCTATGCAGCTGAAATGGGGCTTAAGTCTATAAATGGACTTTATATGCTTGTTGCTCAGGCCATTGAGTCCCAAAGAATATGGAATGGAATCGATTATAAATTTGATATAATCGAAGATGTATATGAAAAAATAAAAAATAGAAAATAGGGATTCAGTAAAAGTGGCTGATTCCCTTAAAAAAGGGCAACACGATACAGGTTATGGAAGTTATGACATAAAATTAAATAGTATAAATAACCATAATATGATAAAATTGAATTTATTAGAAAATGGAAACATAATAGTATTAGAATGTAGCAGTATATTATATAGGTTAATAAATAAATTTTTTAATTGTTTTAGCATATCTTTATAAAACATTTGTGATTAGTTATGATTATATATTTAAGTAATTCTTAGAGACAATTCATACAATATTTTCAAGTAATGTAAAACTAAAATCGAAGTTTATAGCAGCATGGAGTACATGGATATTTATGTTTATTAAATATGTCAAAAATATCATGTAATTTATTGTTAAAACATATTTAACCCGTAAAGTAAAATATTTGAAGTTATGTATTGATTTAATAAAAAAGCAATAATATAATAAAAAAGGTGATATGATGGTTGCCAAAACAAGAAAAAAAATTGGTGAGTACTTGGTTGAACAAGAAAAGATTACCCAGGAGCAGCTAAATTTAGTTCTTGAAGAGCAGAAAAAAACTGGGAAAAGAATAGGAGAAATATTAATTGATGGGGGTTATATTACAGAAGATGATTTCCTTGATGCTCTGGAAATGCAGCTTGGTGTTCAAAGAGTGAGCATAGAAATGCTAAATATTGAGCCTGAGATAGTAAAGCTTATTCCTGAAACACTTGCAAACAGACACACTCTTTTCCCTGTAGCGGTAAATGGAAATAGAATACAGGTTGTTATGCATGATCCATTAAATATATTCGCAATGGACGATGTGAGAATTGCTTCTGGATATGAGGTAGATCCTCTGCTTGGCTCAAAGGAAACCATAAAAAATGCAATAGGCAAATATTATTCAGGGCAGTTGGTTAAAAAGGCCGCAGATGAACTTTCAAAGGAAAATCTTCTGAATGCTGGTGACATAGAAAATGAAGAAGAATTTGAGAATATAAAAAATGCTCCTGTTGTAAAATTGATTGATTCAATAATCAACAATGCTGTAAAAGCAAGAGCTAGTGATATACATATAGAGCCCTTTGAAAAGTACATAAAAATAAGATACAGAATCGATGGAGAGCTGATGGAGGTTTTAAGACCTTCAAAGGAATCCTTAGGAGCACTGGTCACCCGTATAAAAATACTTGCCAATCTTAATATTGCAGAAAAAAGAATTCCTCAGGATGGAAGAATAATTACAAAGGTTGATGATAAGGATGTTGATCTTCGTGTATCTGTTCTCCCAACAGTTTTTGGGGAAAAGGTTGTTATAAGAATACTTACAAAGAGCAATTCCTTAATAAATAAGAAAAATCTTGGACTTGAGGATGATGACCTTGAAAAGCTAAACAGGATAATTTCAATCCCCCATGGGATAATACTTGTTACGGGTCCGACAGGAAGTGGAAAATCTACAACTCTTTATGCAGTATTAAATGAGCTTAATACTGATAACAAAAATATAATCACAGTTGAGGATCCTGTTGAATATCTTCTTGAGGGAGTAAACCAGGTAAATGTAAATGTAAAAGCAGGGCTTACCTTTGCAGCAGGACTTAGGTCAATACTTCGTCAGGACCCTGATATCATAATGATAGGTGAAATCAGAGACCACGAAACAGCAGAAATAGCAATAAGAGCAGCCATAACAGGACATCTAGTTTTAAGTACAATACATACAAACGATGCTCCTTCAGCAGTTATAAGGCTTGCAGACATGGGAATTGAAACATATCTTGTTTCTACATCAATTGCAGGAGTAATAGCCCAGAGGCTTGTTAAAAGGATTTGTCCAAACTGTAAAAAAGAGTATCCTGCAGAGGACTATGAAAAGAAGGCACTTGATATCGATGAAAACACAGACCTCACTCTCTACCGTGGAGAAGGATGTTCTGTATGTGGAGGAACTGGATATCTAGGTAGAGTTGGAGTTTATGAAATTATAGAAATAACAAGAAAGCATAGAGAATATATAGTAAAAAACAAAAGCACTGATGAGTTGAGAGACCTAAGCATTGAATGTGGTATGAAAACACTTTCAATGGCATGTAAAAACCTTGCTTTAAAGGGTGTTACAACCTTTGATGAAATGATGAAATTATCTCACATAAAGGAGTAGATGGAATAATATGTATATACTTGAAGACCTTATAAGAAAAGCGGTGGAATCTAAGGCATCAGATTTGCATATTACTGTTGGGCTTCCACCGATACTTAGAATAAACGGAGAGCTTACCCCTATTGGAAGTGAAATACTCATGCCTCCAGTAACTGAGACCTTTGCGAGACAAATGATCACTGGGGAGCAGTGGAAAAGATATTGTGATCAGGGAGAAATTGACTTTTCGTATGCAGTAGTTGGCTTAGGGAGAATGAGAGTTAATGCATTTATACAAAGAGGCTCCCATGCAATTGCACTAAGGCTTATTACAATTTCAATGCCTACCATTGACAGCCTGGGAATGCCTGAAATATTAAAGGATTTATCTGCAAAGCAAAGAGGCCTTATTCTTGTAACAGGCCCAACAGGAAGTGGTAAATCAACGACGCTTGCAGCAATGATAGATGAGATAAACAATACCAGAGGCTGCCATGTAATAACCCTTGAGGATCCTATAGAATACCTGCATAAGCACAAGAAAAGCATGATAAATCAGAGAGAAATTGGACAGGATACAAGAAGCTTTTCAAATGCACTTAGAGCAGCCCTAAGAGAGGACCCTGATGTAATACTTGTTGGAGAAATGAGAGATCTTGAAACTATTTCAATTGCAATAACTGCAGCCGAAACAGGCCACCTGGTTCTGTCAACACTCCATACCATAGGTGCATCAAAGACAATGGATAGAATAATTGACGTTTTCCCTCCACATCAACAGCAACAGGTAAAGGTTCAACTTTCAGCTGTAATAGAGGGAGTTATTTCCCAGCAACTCCTTGCAAGACAGGATGGGAGTGGACGAGTTGCAGCCCTTGAAATAATGACTGGAACCCCTGCAATAAGGAATCTTATCCGTGAGGGTAAAACCCATCAGATAGATTCCATTATTCAGACAAGCAGCAAATATGGAATGAAGACAATGGATATGTCACTTATAGAGCTGTATAAATCCGAAGCAATTACATATGAAGATGCAATGACCTACTGTATTGACAGACAGATAATGTCAAGAATGATGAATCTCTAGGAGGTGAGAGGAATGCCCCTTTATGAATATGAGGCTAAATCCTATGATGGAAGGGTAATAAAGGGCAGGATGGAAGCAAACGATGAGCTTTCAGTAACATCAACCCTTAGACAGCAGAACTTTTATCCTGTAAATATAAGACTTTTTAAGAAGGGCCTAAATGTGGACATGGTGGACCTTAAAAAGGTAACCATAAAGGATATATCCATTTTCTGTAGACAATTCTCCGTTGTAATTACAGCAGGAATAAGTATATTAAGGGGACTTGAAATAGTAAAGCAGCAGACTGAAAACAAGAAGCTTTTAGGTATACTAAACGTTGTATATGAAGATGTTCAGATGGGTAAAAGCCTTTCAACAGCGATGGGAAAACACCCAGAGTTCCCAGAAATGCTTAAAAACATGATAGAGGTAGGAGAAGCCAGCGGTACACTTGATACAATTCTGCAGAGAATGGCTACATATTACGACAAGGAGTACAAACAACAGCAAAAGGTAAAGCAGGCATTAACATACCCAATTGTTGTATGTATAGTTGCTGTGGCTGTTGTAATATTCCTTGTAACGAAGGTAATTCCTTCTTTTGTTGGCATATTATCGGCTAATGGCTCAGCTAGCCTACCATTGCCAACAAGAATGATTTTAGGGTTAAGCAATTTTATAAGGTATAAATGGTACATTCTTGTGGTAATAATAGCACTTATAGTATTCGGTATAAAGGCAATGGTTAAATCTGAGGAAGGCAGAGAAAAATTTGATAACTTCAAGCTTACAATGCCTCTATTCGGCAAGATAAATAAAAAGATTTTAACTGCAAGGTTTGCAAGAACATTTGGAATACTTATGGGAAGTGGTGTACCACTCCTTCAGAGTATAGGAATATGTTCGAACGTAGTTGGAAATACAGTGGTAAGAAAGGTATTAGATGCATCAAGAGATGACATAAAGAAGGGTTCATCAATAGCCGACACCCTTACAAAAGCCAATCTTTTTCCACTAATGCTTACACAGATGATAAAAATAGGGGAGGAATCAGGTTCACTTGACGATGTATTAACAAAGACATCAGATTTCTATGATACCGAGGTCGAAACCGCAACGGCGCAGCTTACATCAATGATTGAGCCAATAATAATCATAGTTCTCGGTGTTATAGTAGCATTTATTATATTATCCATAATTCTTCCAATGTTTGATATGTATAAAGCTATGGAGGGCTAAAATTTTTACATAAATTATCATAAGTACTTATAGGGGAGGGGTTACATAAAACATTCATATTGTTCAACTTAATCATATTCCATATTTTAAAGGAGGTAGAAAAATGAAAAAAAGCAGTAAAAAGAAAGGCTTTACTCTTATTGAACTGATTGTGGTAATTGCGATTTTAGGGATATTGGCAGCAATTGCAATTCCAAGATTGGCAGGGTTTACTGATAAGGCGAGACAAGCTAATGATAAAGAATTAGCTTCAATAGCGCAACATTCTGTACAAACCCTATTAGCTTCTGGTGATTTAAACCCTACAGGTGGTGCAACTGCATGGACATTAACGATTACAGCTAATGCAGCTGCAGGTAGCCCCGCAACATATGATATTGTTGGTTTTACTTATAGTGGGTCAGCTGCTGATTTCCAAACTGAAATGGTAAATTTAATTGGTGGTGATAATTTACAATTTTACACATCTATAGATGTTAATATGACTGTTGAAGGTGAAACAAGCGCAGCTATGACTTTAACGGAATAACAAGTAATTTGTTGTAAGTCACGCTTCGCTCAACAAAAGGGTCAAACCCTATGGACAAAGTGTGTAGCAACCAAGAAACGGTTTCGGCTAGGGCTTCAACCATTTCTTAGTGGAAGGACCCATGGGGAATGTTAACAAAACATAACATATTACCCTGTAATTGGGGTGGGTGGGTACTAGGCACTACTCATTACACATTTCAAGAGTCAGCAAAGAAGCCTGCTGGCTAAGGTGAAATAATAGGGAAGTGAAGAAATAAAGCCTGTATATGGACACTTGGGCTTTATAGAGCTAATAGTGTAACCGACCTTCCTTAAATGGAGAAAAAAGAGTCAGTCTAAGTGATTGGCTCTTTTTGTATGGCATTGTAACCTAGGCACTACACATTCACATTTCAAGAGACAGTAATTGAAGCATGCTGGTTCTATTTTCATGTCTGCAAATTCATTTAACTCACTGCAAAAAAAGGTGGAAAACTAGTTGCAAAACCTTTTACCAGCAGAACTTATTTGCAGGTTTCCAGTAAGAACAATAGTTTCACAAAATTTCATAGGTGCCAGCCTCTTGACATTTGACATTTGTGGCATAGGTTGCAGATACTTGATATTTGAGATATCAGAAAAAGGAGGGAGTTAGTGATGGCGGGTTGCTAGCTCCTTTTACTTACAAAAGGTTCGTGGGAATGTTATGGTAGGAGTCAAATCTACTTACAGTAGATAGAGAGAGGTTTAGAAATGCATCAATTTCTTTAAGAGTGTATTTGTTGTCTAAGCAACCTTTATAAATTTGGGTTTATAGTGGGTATGTGGCACTTCTGGCTCCTGGATTTAAGTAAATCATTATAAGCTAAACTAGATTAATGGTTGTACATTTGGGGGAATAGATCCTAGGTACATTAGAATTTACATTTGAAGGAAAATTACAATGGCCGGTATTGAAGCCTTCTGGAAGTTGTAAACTAAAAGGGGATATTAACTGCACTAAAGATTTTACATTGAGTGTTGTGCGATTAATGAACTAAGGAATATTATTTTGCATAAATGTTTAGGGTCGAGCAATTTAGAATCATTTATTCAAAATATATAGCAAAGAAATAAGGGATGTATATGGACACTTAGGAATTATGGAGCTAATAGTGTAACTGACCCTCCATAAAAAACAAATTAGAGTCAATCTTTGTGATTGGTTCTAATTTGTTTTTTAGTGACAGATTAAAGATGCCAGCCACATCATACAATACAATGTATTACTTAGCATTATTAACTTGATATAAAAACAAATGTGTTAAAAGGTTAAATTGCAAAAAAATAAAAATAATGGTAATATAAAAATAATATGTAAATAAAATACTATATTTTAAAAAATATTTATGAGCCTATGATATTAATAATCAATTATAATAAGTACTTTTAATATTTTTTATGGAGGTATATCATGATTAAAAAGATTTTATCGGTTATCTTATGCATTGCATTGGTGATGCAGTCTCCTGCTACAATAGCAAAAGCAGAGCCAATGCCCACTCTAAAAGCTACATATGATGAATTTGTAAATATTACAATTACTACTGGTTCAAGGGATTTTTATGTATATGAATTGAAAAAGCAGTTTTCGGCAGTACCATTTATAGAAGGGTCTGTTACTTATTCTCAGGCAGATGGTATTCTACCTTGGATAGGCTGTACAGTAAATTATGATGCAAAGAGCAAAATTCTGACTGCAAAATCACCTACATACAACTGTATTATAAAAGCTGATAATCAGGCTTACACCATAAATGGAAGAACATTAAAGTTTACAAGACCTCCAAAGGTGGTTTCAGGTAAGCTTATGGTGCCAACAGAGGAACTATTTAGAGCACTAGGGTTTACTGTTCAGAAGGACACCCTTTCAAAAAAAGTATCTATTACTAAATTTAAAGATTATGGCATGGGCAATTTTATATTTTATAGCAATAGTGTAGACCAATTTAACCTTTACAGAATGGATAAAACAGGTGTTTATAATGAGAATTTTAAAAACATTACGGTTAATCAAGTGTATAGTCGTGAAGGTGTAATTATTGCATATGTTTATGATAGGCAGGAGAGGCAAAATAAGCTGGTAAAATATGAACAAGGAAAATTAGTAAATTTAAAGGATAATTTTGATATTGCAAACACATATGAATTTGGGAACAATCGTGTGTTTTATGGATATGATAATGGGGATAAGAAATACAAATTGTATAGATTTAATGGCAAGGATCTGATACTTGTTGCAGGGGATTGCTATAGTTCACTGCAGATTAATTTTAAGGACAGCATAATTCTAAACAGCTATGATAGCAGCAGAAACTATACAATTATAAAAATAAATCAGAATTGGAATACTGAAGAAATAGATAATAAAAAGGCAATGGTTGAATACAATATAAATGGAGATTGCTTGTATATTAAAACCAAACCTCAGGAAGGAACAGGATTGTATCTTCTAGTTTATGATGGAAATAAATTTATTAAGGCTAAAGTAACTAATAATTCATCAAAGCCTGTACAGAGTATTGATTTTAAGGATGTAAGAGTTTGCGAAGGCAAGGTTTATGCAATACTGCCTGACCAGCGTTCCAGAAGAAAATTATACAGGCTTGAGGAAAAGTATGCAGTTAAGGCATTTGATCGTGAAGAAAGTTCCAATGTTGTACTAATGGAGTCATATCATGAAAAATTCTATCTTACACTTAGCATTAAAACAGGTAGTGCAACAAAGTATTATATATATGAGTATTCCCCTAGGGGGACTTCTACCCTTGTTAGAAATAATGAATTTAAGGACAGAAATTTAAAGTTTGAAAAATCACTTGTAAGCAATGATACTCTATTTCTTATAGGCAAAATGGGGAAGAATGTAGATGTACCTAATGAAGATGTAATGTATGTATACAGGTCGGGGGCATGGAATTACACTATGGATATAAAGAGCATTGAGACTATTATAGAAGTTAACAAAAAACTCTATGTGAATGTTAAGGACTATGACAGAACTACATCAAATGCCCAAAGGAATTCAGCTTTATATATAGATGAAAAAGGAAATATATCAAATGCAATAATTAACTTTAATATTACCAATCAGTCGGTTTTAGGAAACTCATGGGTTTTTGCGGGAGATAACAAAATTACAAAGCGTTCGGGAGTAAACACTCATAACAGTACCTGCAACGAGCTTATAAGCGGATTTTCAATAACTTACTGGGAACCTATGAAGGACAGAATATTTGCAGGGGGGAAGCAAGACGGCGTGTTTGCACTGTACAGTATTACTGAAAACACTGGGAAACCTTTAAGAGGTAATTTTGAAACGAAGGTTGTTCTTGCTACTAGAAATCCTAGTTTATTTCTGATTTATGGAATTGAACATGAAAAAGAATCTGTTTACAACAACAGTAAAGTACTATACCTATATAATATGCAAAATGGTACATTTACACTTGTTAATGCTGGAATAGATATTAAACAGATTTACATGTGTAATTAAATAATATAGCAGTTGCATAGGTTATAAGTTTAGAAGCAAAAAGTGGGCTATTGCACTTATCAAATGGTGTGATGGCCTTTTTTAATATCTATAATAAAAAAATATTACCCTATTGGGATTCTTCTATACCATTAACAGGTATATTGGCAGAAAGAATAGCTATATTTCGCTTAGAAGATAATACAAAAAAGTAATATTTAGGAATAGATTGACAAATAGTGTCATTGGAGTTAAAATAATGGAGTAATGGTTTATCATTGCATATTGCTTTATTAGCGTTAAGTTATAAAGTAGTTTAGAAAATTAAGCTTATTAAAAGCAATATAAGTTGATTTGGTAGTTGATACATAAGGAAATAAAGTAGCGACAATTTTTATGCAATAAAATAACCTCGAAAAAGTAAATGCAATTAATAAACAATAGAAATATCAATATTCTTAATTCATTAGAGCTGATTAAATCATTTTCATATCAGGTTCCTGATTATTTCGTTATCAATTAATTTAACGCCGATATGTAAAATCGAATTATTTAATATAAGTGGACAAGCTAAAAATATATGTTATAAGCTTGAGAGTTTAGAGATACTTAACTCATATTATGGATATAGTATCTCACTCTAGGGGGAAAGAAAAATGAAAAAATGTAAAAAGGGAGCAGCATTAGTAATGACTCTAATTGCCATATTAATAGCAGCAATACTTGGAGCTGTTATTTTAGAGTTGAGTTTGTTTGAAACAAAGAATGCAGCTCGTAATCTAAAAAGAATGCAGGCATATTATTTAGCTAAGTCAGGAGTTGAGGCTACAGCAGCATGGATTGTAAATCCAGCCAATGATGGTGAAAGTATTATTGGAAAAACATCATTAAGAAAGAGTTTTGGTAAAGGAAGTTATTTTGTTGAAGTAACAAGAAAGTCTAGAGCCTTAATAAATATTAAAGCTACTGCTACTGTGGATGGAGTAAATAACACTGCAGCAATGTCAATTATTGATGATGGAACAAGCTTATTGCCAATATTTAAATATGCAATTTTTGGTATAACCCTTGTAAGCTATGGTGGAAATGCCACTATGTATAATGGTGGAGTAATTGCAACTGGTGATGGAACGCTTGATCCACATGGGATACATGTAAGAGTTATTCCTACTGAAACAGGAGTAGATGCACAGTTTCCACCTTTTATTTTTCCACAACAGCCAACAAGCTCTGATGAAGATCTAAGCTTCAATGATAATAGAGGTTCTATATCAGTTACTGGAAGTCTAAATGTATATAACAGTATAAATTTGGGAAATGGAAATTTAATATTTGATACTGGCGTAAATCCAGATTCAATAATGAGGGTAGTAGTTAATGAACTTAATTTACGAAATGGTTCAGTAATTATACAGGGTAGTGGAAAGGTATTTTTATATGTAAAGAAAATTAATGGAGGAATTAAATCCAATATGAATGCAGGTGAGAGTCCTTCAAAGCTATTTGTATTCCTGGATAAGGGATGTTTGCTTAACTTTGAGGGTAATAGAATTTTTAGTGGTTATATTTATGGACCAGATGAAGGTACTAAAGTTGATCTAGCAGGTTGTGGAAGATTCACAGGTGCAATTGTAGCAGATGCAATTTATAATTTTGGTACTACTGATTTCTATTACTCAAACGAAGGAGCAGCACTGCCACCCGATGCTTTAGAAACACAAAGGTTTACCAAGGGTCAATGGTTAAAGCAATAACTTTATCGATATTACAATGTATTGATGAGGAGATGATTATGTGAAGAAAGCAATTAAAAAAAAGGGGTTTACACTAATTGAGCTAATTTTATCAATAGCTTTATTGGCTATTGTTGCTATAGCATTTTCCAGTATGTTTTTAACTGGACTAAAGGGCGTTTTTAATGCGGGGCATAAAAGTAAGGCAAATTATATTAGTCAGCAGGCTCTAGAGAATAAAATATCGGGTAAACCAGTTAGTATTGATAATGTAAGTATTACAAGCACAAATGAGGATATGGAGATTGATTTTGATGGAATAATTATTAATGTCAATGGTAGTGTTGAAATGGTAAATTACGATAATGGAAAACAAAAAACTGAATTAGTCACCTTTGTACCAAATCCATAAGGAGGGGCTATTTTGAACACATTAAGTAGAAAAAAAGGAGTTACTCTTATAGAGTTAATAGTAGCACTTGCTATTCTGGGAATTGTTTCAATAGGGATATTCTCTTTTATTATGTTTAACAATAAAACATTTAACATAAGTAAAAAGCAATCTGATGCCCAGTTTTATGTCAGATTATCATCAGAGAGCATTACAAAAGAGCTAAGGGTAGCGGATACAATAGAAATACTTGATAGTGCTCCAGCTACATTTGACAGAAATAAAAAATATATTTATGTGGAAGAAAACTCTATTAAATTATTTATGGGGGGATATGAAAAGATAATTTTAAATGGTTCATCTAATTTTACACCAACATTAACCTTTAAAAAGAAGTCCGGAAATGGTAAGGTTTTAAATTTTACCATAGACGGATTAGAAGAAAATCAAAAATTTAAAATTGATAGTGACATATTAATATTAAATATGCCAACTCCAAATAGTATACTTGGAGAGGATTCTGGTTCTGTTGTAGCTTTTGGACCATTTACAAATCCTGAAATTGTACAGGTTGATAAAACACTATTGAATTTAATAACGCTAAATAACCATTTGACAATAGATGCTGGTGCGTCATATATTTTACCTCCACCTCCAGTAATTGATTATATTAGGCTGCAAGACATAGGGGAAAATGAATCTCAGATAACATGGTCTTCTTCCAATACAGATGTAATTGAATCAAATGGAATAGTAAAGAGGCCAGGTATTAATGAAGGGGATGCAGTTGTTACTCTGACAGCAACTTTAACTAAGGATACTGAGAATGAAAGTAAAACTTTTAATGTTATAGTATGTGATATGGATCCAATGGATATTGGAAATTTACCTCCTCCAGATGGGGTTGTTGGGGAAGCATATAATCATTCTCTAGATGCTATTGGAGGAAATGGCGTCTATACCTTTACAGAAGCAAGCATAGGATATGGTCTATCTCTTGATTCTGGTGGACACATAACTGGAACCCCTACTAGAAGTGGTACTGTAAATTTTACTGTAGTATTAAAAGATTCTATAGGGAACAGAATCGATAAAAATGTATCATTAGCAATTAACTAGGAATTGATGCTATGGGTATAGTTGATATGTACTTTAGATATGAGGATTGAAATTATGGAGGAGCTATGGAAACTATTTTGATATTTATAATTGGACTTTTAATAGGAAGTTTTTTAAATGTATGTATATATAGAATACCAAGGGATGAAAGTATATCCTATCCCCCCTCCCACTGCACTAATTGCAGCAAAAGGATTAAATGGTATGATTTGATTCCTGTTATAAGCTATGCTCTTTTAGGGGGAAAATGCAGAAACTGTAAGGAGAAGATTTCAATCAAGTATCCTATTGTTGAGCTTGTAACTGGATTAGTTTTTATAGGATTATATTTAAAATATGGACAAACTATTGAATTTTTAAAGTTTGTAGTGTTTATTTCTTTTTTAATTGTTATTGGAGTTATTGACTTTGAAACTACAGATGTATATTTAAAGACAACTCTTCCAGGAATAATTGTGGGAATTGTGTTTGCAGTTATTAGCGGCTTTATGGGAAAAGAATTCATGGAATATGTATATGGTGGTCTTTTAGGAGGAGGGTTAATATCTCTGATAATACTCATAACCCATGGAATGGGATGGGGAGATGCTGAAATCTGCTTAATGTGTGGAATTTTTCTGGGACTAAGGCTTACCATTGTAATGCTGTTCTTAGCATTTATTATTGGTGGAGCAGTAGGCATTATGTTGATACTTCTAAAGAAAAAATCCCAAAAGGATTATATACCCTTTGGACCATTTATTTCTCTGGCAGCGGTAATTACAGTATTCTTTGGAGAGAATATTATGGCATGGTATTTATCGCTGATGTAAAAGTAATTGGAATTATATTTTTTATTGTTTTGTTTCTATTAACCTGATGGTACTTATTCAGGTTAAAAATATATACAAAAAAATGAGAGGTGATTTAATGATAACTAAAGAAAGCTTAGCTGTTGACATTGGCAGCAGCTATACAAAGGTTCTGGTAGGTGATAATCAAAAGATAAGATTTTGTGGTTTAATACGAACTCCTGAGAAGAGCCTTATTGATGATAATATCATTAATGTAGATGCTGTTAAAAATGCAATACAGGGTTTCTTACATGAAAACAGCGCAAAGCCTGAAGAGATATCCTTTGCAATACATGGACATGATATTGTTATCAGACATATTGAAATTCCTCTTATGGATGAAAAGGAGATTAAAAAGTCTGTAGATTGGGAAATAACTCAGTTCCTTCCCGAAAACGGTACGAACTATTATATTGATTATGAAGTGCTGAATAGAGTAAATACAAAGGAAAAGAAGGCATGCAGTGTTCTAATTGTAGCAGCCCCAAAGGGAAAAATAAATAAGTATGCAGAACTAGCTTCTAGCCTTGGGCTTAAGCTTAAAACTATTGATATTGCAGCAAACTGTGTTTCCAGGGTGTTTAGACAAATTACAAAGGATAATACAGCAGGAGAAAGCACAGGAATAATTGATTTGGGGCACAGCAGCAGCAATATAATTATACTTGATAATGGCAAGCTCTTTATGGAGAGAGAGGTAACCTTCGGAATAAGAAAGCTTATTACAGAAGTATCAAGAAAGCTTGGAGAGGATGAGCAAAGTACATACAGCTACTTATTTCAGAAATTTAACTTTGGCTATATAGATAATGAAAATGAGATTGAAAAAAATATACAAAATTTATTTGAAAACGCTCTCTCAACCTTTGATAAGGTTATACAGTTTTATACATCAGGAAAATCAGAAAAGAAGCTTGATAGGATATATCTAGTTGGAGGAGGATGTCAGATACCTGGAATAGGAAACTACATAAAAAATTATTTTGGTTCTCCAGTATACATAGTTAATTCTCCCTCAAAGATTTCTCTTAAGATAAAGGTTCCAGTAGGCTTTGATTTTAGAGTGTATGTAAACACTCTAGGGCTTCTACTGAGAAAGGAGTAGGGATTATGTCTGAGCTTAATTTAATTCCATATGAACTTAGGCAAAAGCATAGGGGCAGTTTTAAAAAAATTAATAGCCCAGTTTTAATCATATCAATTATTGCAATTTTAATATTGACAATAGGGTTACCTTTTTTAAATATTCAAAGGCTAAGTTTAGAACAAAATAAATTGAATGAAGAGATAAAAAGAGGAGAGGAAGTATTAAAGGAGAGCGATAAGCTTAAAAGTGACATAGTAAATTTTAAAAAACATATTGCACTGGTTGAGAGTATAAAGGAGTTAAAATCAACTTCAGTTAATAAGATTAGGGGACTGGAGAAATATATTGTAAATGATGTCATATTTGAGAGCTTTACATATGGAGAAGGTAAGATTATTGTAGGAGCAAGGTCTACCGACTATAATGCGATATGCGTTTTTATTGCAAACATTCAGGAAACAAGTGAATATAAAAATGCTGAAATATCACAAATAAATTATGATAAAACGCGAGCTTGTTATAAATGCTTGATAAGCATTAATTATTAGGGGGTGGATTAAATGGGTAATTTAGGTAAGAGGGAAAAGATCTTACTAGGTATCCTATCTATTGTACTCTTGTTTTATGCATATTACTCATTATTTTTGAATCCAGCTATAAAAAAGATGAAGGAATTAAGTGAAAGTATAGATAAAGCAAGGATAGAGGTTAATAAAATAAGAAATGCCAAGGAAATAATAAAAAATCAAAAGGAGCAGATTGAAGAATTAAAGGATAATCTTAATATGGCATTTAAGGCAATACCAGAAGCAGAGAGAAATCCTGAAATAGCTTATAATATGAAAAAGCTTGCTGATGAAAATAAGATTTATTTTTCAACTATAACCTTTACAGGAATTCAGGATTACAGCTCATCAAAGAAGGATGGTAAGGAAACAGAAAATAGTCAAAAAGCGAATGAACAAAACCAGGGAAACACTACTACTAAGAGTAACAGTAAAACAACTTCTAGCGAGAAACTCTATATAGTACCTGCAGTAATAACAACCGAAGGTGATTATAATACCACTATGAACTATATAGCTTCTATGGAAAATGACTCCAGAATAGCTGTTGTAAAATCTATCGATATGAGATTGGATCCCAAATCAGGAAAAATAAAATCTAATACTAATATTTACTTGCTCTATTCAGACAAGGTATCAGATAAAGAGATTGATTATGAATTCAATCAAGGAATATATGGAAAAGGTGATTTGTTTAAATAGTATAAAGATTTATTTAAGGGCAATTATAAACCCCATTATTTTAACTTGTGTAAAAAAATGGGGTTTCGTCATATTTTATTTTAAAAAAACATTATATGAAACATAAATTAATAAATTAAACTATATAATTACATATTTTTTATTATTTTCATGGAAGGATTTGTAATGTTTATATAGAAATATAGTAAATAAGAAAATCTTGTCTGGGGGGTCGAAAAATGAAGTTATATAGAAAAGTTGCGTTTTTGCTTATTGTATGTCTTACATTTCTATTAATTCCTATGAAAAAAGACTTTATTATTGCAAGGGGGGAGATCAATAATTCATCCAACCTTGAAGTTGCATTTGTATTAGATGCCAGCAAATCAATGGAAGCAAGTGACCCTGAGAACCTGAGAATTGAAGCACTAAAACTATTCATAGACATGTGTCATGTAAAAGGAGACAAGATTGGACTTGTTGCATATGGAAGCAATATTGTAAAACAGATTGATGTTAAGGAAATGCAATCCCAGGCTGACAAGGAGAGTTTTAAGCTTAATTGTTCTCAAATACCCCCTTCATTAGCAACAGATATAGGGTTGGGAATAAAGCAGGCAGTAACTCTTATGGATGGTGGACATGAAAATGGAAAAAATCCTGTTATAATACTTCTTTCAGATGGAAAAAATGATCCCGAGAGATCAAAGACAGAATCTGATATGGATATTATCAATTCAATAAAAGCAGCGAGAGAAAAGGGTTATAAAATATATACAATTGGATTAAACTATGATGGAACTGTTGATAAAGCACTGCTTGCAAAGATGTCAGATGATACAGGAGGGAAATCCTTTATTATAAACTCTGCAAATGAATTACCTGTTATTTTTGGAGAGATATTTGCTGAAAGCTCCCAGCTTAAAATGATTTCAGGTGGAGTTACTCAATGTACAGGAGGCTTTCAGGAAACTGCAATTAATATTCCAAATTCCAATGTTGTAGAGGCAAATATATCAGTTATATCACAGAATAAGGTTGAGCTTATGCTTGTTAACAGCAAGGGAGTTACACAATATATTCCATCGGATAAGATATATTATTCTGCATCAAAAAAATACTCGATTTTAAAAATAATTACTCCTATTGAAGGCTGGTGGGTATTGCGAGTAAAAGGGACAAGCGGTGACTCTATAAAGATTAACTACATATTTAACTATAACCTCCAGCTTGATGTTAGTTATACTCCGAAATCTAATCTAAAGGTTGGAGATGTACTTAAAGTTGATGCATTTCTTAAAAGCAATTTTCGTAAGCTGGAGGACGAGGACATTTACAAGCAGTTGAAGGGAAAGCTTATTATAAAAAATAATAAAACTGGGGCCGTTACAGAAACTGATTTGACCAACACAGGAAACGGGTTTAAGGGTCAGTTCAATTTACTTGATGAGGACAATTATGAGTTAAAGGTTAGAATTGATGGTAACAGTTTGTTTAGGGAAAGTGAGCCAAAGATTATTGGAGTTAATAACAGCACTCTTGAAGTAAATAATAAAATAGAGGAAATAAAATTAAGCTTAAAGGATAAAAAGGTTATTGATTTAACTAATGTCTTTAGCGACCCAAACAAGCAGCAACTTGCATATACTGTATCTGTAGATCCTCCCAATATTGCCCGTGTAGTTAATGGAGGGAAGAATTTAACTATAATACCGCTGGCCAAGGGATCAGCGCTTATTACAATTACAGCACAGGATGCAAATGGAGCAACTGCAAAATTTGATGTTGCATTAAATGTTGAAGATAAATTATCACTAATGGATAAATTATCTGATATTAAAAATTTACCTATATTTAAAGGGTTACCTGATTACACAATACCTGGAATTGGAGGCATACTATTATTAATAATATTACTATTGATAATTTCAAAAGCCCAAAAACGTAAAAGAAGAGCTAAAAAATATTCGAAAAGTAAAGGTCCAGACAGAAAATTTATTGGTCAGCTTATGGTATCGATAAAGGATGAGAGAACAGGAAATGTTTTTCCTCCATTTATTAGAAGGCTAGATTTATATGAGGATTCTGTTACCTTAAGACAGCTTGTATCTGAGCTTCCAGAGTTTAAGGAAACAGAAAAGATAAGAATTACTCCAGGATGGGATGGTAATATTGTTATTACCAATGACTCTAACTGCGACATGGAGAAAATTAATGGAGAGATTAACTCCAAGAAGAGATGCGTAGTTAAAAATGAGGAAAAGGTAACTATAAAATTGACTAATATACCCAAAGTTATTTTACTGCAGTATTTTGCAACACAGTCTGAAGCAGAGTAGAAATAAACCATAAAAATCTAAGAAATATAAGAAAAGAATCAGTGATTAATAATTGCTGATTCTTTTTATTGTTTCAGAATAAAGTTAAGCAACACTTTGGTTCCTTAAAGGGTTTATTAAGCGTATAAGAAATCTGTTACTTTAAATTAACATATGCATAAAGAAAAAATTGACAAATCATATATTATATAGGGGACAAAATGTGATATAATACAAATAGGAAAAAAATGTAAAATATTAAGCGAGGACGGGCTTTATATTCAATAAATTATATATTTAGGTATAAATAGTTTACTGTTGGAGGGAAAAAGATATGAAGATAAAAAAAGGTATGGCATTGATAACAGTCATAGTTATTATAATGGTACTGTCTATACTTGGATTTTCTCTCTTGGGAGTAAGCCTTGCAGAGGCAAAACAGGCAGCACTTCAAGAGAAAAAAACTCAAGCACATTACGTTGGGCGTTCTGGAGTATGTATAGGACTTGGGATTATAGACGAGGTTTTTAGAGAAGAGGATATTACTAATATAGATGCACTCATTACATCATTAAATGCTAAACCAAAATCTTTTAATGTTACTACAGTTGGAAGTTGCGCACTTAGTTATGAAAAATATAGTCAAAATGAGCTAAAAATAAAATCCGTAGGCAAAATTGGTGGCGCTAATACAATATCAGATACAGTAACTTATATTACAAAAATTAAATTGGCTCCACTGTCTTTTACTAACCCTGATGAGTGGATAGCAGGAGCATCACATGTCTTAATGCATGGGGTAACTGGTATTGTTAAATATATTGGTTCAATGGTAGAACTTAAAGGAAATACCATTAATAACCATATTGCTGCTCCACAAGGAGGAGGAGTTGGTTCTTGTTTTCAAGCATCAATTATATATTTTCAAGACTCTAATAATGGGATAAGTTTTAAGCATCAACAGAACTCTACTGATATTAAATTTGATGCTGAAATAATATATTTTAAAGGTATAGTTGATATAAATACTAATAATAGAAATAGAGATAAGCTTCAACTATGTATCTCTGATAGTGTAATAGATTACAGAACTTTACATGAAGGAGCAATACCAAAATGTGAAATAAGTGCTGGTTTTGAAAATTATAATCGCTATAAAGCTTTTATAGGAACACAAACAGTAGATAATTGGCATTCAGAATATGAAGAAAAATTTGAACCTGGGTATCATTATGGGTTGGTTTATTTTGGAGGAGCAGTAGATAGGGCTGGAAGAACAATAATAGATAGTGGTTATTATTTTTATAAAGACGGAATTGACTTGCAGGAATATAATGGGGCTACTGCAGGAAAGGATTTAATAAAAATTATATCAAATGATGCTATTATAAAGGCTCTTGATGAGTTGTTTAAGGATTCTTCAAGAAGCAAAGAAGGTTATATGTGGGATAATAAATAAGTCTTATATTAAATATTTAACTATAAATTTTCATTAGAATTAAATGGGGTGTTGCTATGAAAAGCCTCTATAAAAAAAGAGGATTAACTTTGATAGAAATAGTAGTAGCTATTGCAATACTAGGAATAATGGCGGTAGTATTGTTGAATATGTTTGCTACTGGTTATTCAATTATTTTTTCAATGGGAAGAAAAACAAATAAAGTTAATGAAGCTCAAAGAATTGTTGATAAAGCATTTGCAGCTGGAGATGATAGTGTAATTGCAGGTGACAGTAATTACTCAACTTTATCTAATCTCTATGTATATGAGAGCGGAAAGAATTCTAAATATACTAAAGAAGATGTTACAATCACAGTGCCAATAAATGGTGTGAATAAAACACTTAGTTATATAAAATTAACAGTAGTTGTTTTTTATGAGAATGGGAAGAATCATGTCGAAGTTACTTCTCTTATTCCGGCAGGAGGAATTTAGAATGATAAAAAAAAGAAAGGGTATTACGCTTGTAGAACTTTTAATTGTTATTGCAATTATGTCTTTAGTATTAAGCGGTGTTTATTCTTTATATGGTTTTGGCAATAAAACTTATAAAAATGGTTCGAATCAATATGACATACAAAGTAGAATTCGATTAGCAGGGGATTATATAAAAAAACAGGTTATGTATGCAACTGATATAAAAATAATAAGTGAATCTGATTTGAATACAGCAATTGCAGCGGGTATAAAACCATATGAAAATTATATTTACTTTAATTCTACTGATAATACTATTACTCATATGAATTGCTTTTTTAAAAAGAACATGTCAGTTGGAAATTTAGAAGAATTTAGGTTTGAGTTTAATAACAGTATAGCACCACCATCACCACCAATACCACCAAAAGAACTAAGATTTATAATGACTGGCAGAGAAGGGGATAAGAAATATACAATTAGTCCCGAAATATATTGCTTAAATGTGCACTTGAGTAGCGATATTGCAGGAGATTCTAGAGAAAAGGTATTATATTTTAAAACACCAAATGACCATATAGCAGAACAAATAAGACCCGGTAAATTAGATGGGATAAATACTGTAAATGAGTTTACAATTAAATTTGATAAAGACTATTATAATAATGATATAAGTGTCGATTTAGCGAATATAATTTCATATTATTATGTTGATAACGTTAGTATAATTAAGACCGGTGCTCGAAATGAGTACGTGAAGGTAAGTATTGGAAGTATAAATACAGTTAATTCTACAGATATTCCTAGAGTTATTTTTAGTGTGAAATATTTTATTGTATCAGATCCGACCTGTACTATGGAATTTAATTATGTGGCGGAATTAGATAAGGATAATAATATATGGAGTATTAAATAGTTTTGGCTAATGATATGCATTTGCGGGTTGAAGTTTCAATGTTTTGAAGGGTGTTATTAATAGTGTTAATGTTACTAAGCAAAAGAGTTTAAAATTTCAAATTAAACAATCAAATTTTAACTATGTAGGCAATAATAAAAATTCTTTATACTCTACATTTTCAAACAGTCCTGCAAAGCTGGTTTGATTCTAGATTGTTTGAAAAGGTGGGATATAATAGAATTTTTTTATTGTTGCAGCTATATGCTCCAAATAAATGATTCTACATTGCTCAACCATAAACATTTATGTGAAATCATATTCCTTGATTCATTAATCTCTCGGTACCCAATGTAAAATTTTTAATGCAATTAATATAGTTTGGATTTTAAGTATAATATTAGAAATTAATGGCAATTATTTATATGGTTGAATATTTCTTGGACTTAAGCTTTCTATGGTTATGCTTTTTGGTGTTAATACTAGGGGATAAGCAGGGGTAAATTTAATAATGTTTATGAAAAACTCTGCAGGGACTGCATATCCTTTAGTTCTTCATAGCTCTTAGAGCAACTTTTATAGTATTTTTGAAGAAAGTATAATAATGTGATATCTGCCCTTGCTCTAAGGAGAGGTACTATGAAAAAGGGATTAACATTAATAGAACTTATGTGTACACTTGCTGTGCTGTCCATAACCTTCCTTATTGCTTATCCCTCCATGAATTACTTTATGAAAAAGGATAATCTTAGAACTAGTACAGATAAGCTTGTAAATGATTTAAGATATGCAAAGCTTTATGCAATGTCAGATACAAGATCTTCAGTACAAATATTTTTTGAACAAAAGCATGAGGATGGGTATGATGGATACTTGATCATCGATGCAAACAGAATGAGCAATATGAAGTTAAAAAGTGTAAAGCTGCCTAAGGGGATAATAATATGGGAGGGGAGCACCTTCTCTGATGATAAAATAGCTTTTGGAAATAAGGGGAATGTAATTCCACATGCATGTACCATAGTATTAAGGGATGTTGAAACAATGAAAGAAAAACAAATAACGCTTACAATAGATTTTTCCAGGATAATGGTGGTGGAATGATGGATGCGAAAAAAGGGATTTGCATTGATAGAGGTACTGATCTCAATCGTGCTTATAGGAATATTAATAGCAACAATATGTGGTATTAACCTATCAGCAGTAAAAATAAAAGCAATGTCAAGGAAAAAGGATGAAGCCTTTAACCTAGCAAGGGGAGTTTGTGAAATGTTTAAATCAGAAAGGAGGGAATTTAAAGAAGATGATTACAAAATTCTCTATAAACCAGTGAACAGCATTGACGAGATAGAAAGTATTGAAGGTATCCTTAAAAATGAAGTTGAATCCTGCAATAGTTTAAATATAGCTGCAACAAAGAATAAAAAATATGTGGTAATGATTAATTTATCAAAAAAAATTGCCACAGGCATTACAAAAGGAAGTGCTCCAAACATAGATATTCTTAATGTTCAGGTTTATATAATGGGAGAGAACGTAATAACAATGACTGCTGCGAGGTAGGTTATGCATATGAAAAAAGAAGGAATTACATATTTGGAAATAATCATAGCACTATCAATACTTTCAATAATAGCATCAATATCCCTTGGATTTTACATAACTAATTATAAAATTTATATAAAAATGAGCAGTGATACAGATGAAAATACAAACTGTAAGATAGCTCTTGAATACTTTATTGATGTAATAATGAATTCCAAGGGAATAAAACTAGTAAATAAGGTTGAAGGTTGTGAAATATTTGTTGATGAGATTTGTATTGAAAATACAGTTAACGAGCCTGCAAAATATCTATTAGCAGGCACAGATAAAATTTACATAGTTAATAATATAATAAGATGCAATGAAAAATCAAATCATGTTGTTTCAGGAATAAGTTCGTTTTCAATTAAGAGGAAAAAAGAAAAATTGTATACCATAACTATTAACACCGATAAATATTCAATTAAAACTAATGTATATAAGAGGGAATGAAGTTTTGCTTAGAAAAAAGAAATCAAAGGGCTCTGCTATTATATATGTAATTATAATCATGGTTCCTGTACTCTTAGCCTCATCCTCGATGCTTGACTTGGCTTCAACAAATTTTTTTGCAGAAAATATAGTGGAAAAGGGAACACAGGCGAGATACAATGCCGAAGCAGGTATTGAATATGGAATCAAAATGCTTCAAGCTGGCAGATATACAACAGATTATAACTATGATACTGCATATTTATTTTTTGATGATGCAGAAAATAAAGACAGCAGTAGAAGCTATGCAGGTATTACTATAAAACAGGGCTTGATAGGAAAAAGGTACATAATAAGTTCTGAAGGCTTCTATATGGGAGTAAAAAATGTAATAGAAAAATCAATTGAAAAAGACTTTTTACTAAATATGTCAAGAAAATTTACAGCAGTAAAAATATCGGCGCCATCAAGAGTGAATTTTCAAATAGCCATGAATAACTCGGCAATAAATCTTCTAGAAAAAAGCCGATTTTTAATTCTTGGTGAAGGGTTAAAAACTCCAGCCGATATAAAACTATTTACAAACAATTCTAACGACATACAATGGCAAAGTAGTTCGGAGGGCCTTTTTACTAATTCAAGTATGATGCGTGATCAACTGTGGAATATATCAGCACAGAATATATTAAGAGGAATTTGGAAACCATCAGGAACAAATATAATGTATTATGTTTCAGAAAAGGGTAAGAATATAACGCTTGATTTAAACAGTATAGGTAGTTCAAATGAGGAACTATTTAGGGGCTTTAGGGATTACAGTGGAGTTATAACTGAGACAGGGATATCCAGCAACCAGGTACGGTTGATGCTTATTGATGGTGATATGACAATTAAGGGTATTAGAGGTGAGTTTGATAATAAAAACATAACAATGGCTCAAAGGTATTTGAATAACATTGTAATATACTGCAAGGGAAAGCTTACAATCGATGATTGTATTCTTGCAGCATATGATGTTGAGAAAAACTTAGTGGATTTGAATATATCCTTTATTGCTGAAGAAATAGAATTTAAATTATCAAATGGATCGATTTCAAGTAGCAGTGAAATAAGCTATAGAAGTGGAAATAATGACCTTTTAGTAATAAATGAAGAGGCAATTGTTGATTTAATTAGGCAAAATACAAGTATCTATTCAGATTGGTGGATTTAAAAATATATATAAATATTATCAATTTATTTGGCAAGAAAATATGGTCAATTGAATATAAATACTAAGAATAAATTTTAGGGTAAAGGAGGTTTGGAGGCATGCTTAATAAAGAAGTACTTGCCATTGATATAGGAGACAGTTATATAAAGGTTCTTGTAGGGAACAGGCAGAGAGTAAAGCTATGCGGTTTGATAAAGACTCCAGAGAAAAGTGTACATGATGATAACCTAATAGAGATAAACTCTATTAGAGATTCAATAAAGGAGTTTTTAGAGCAGAATAAAGTATCTCAGGGATATGTTTCCTTTGCACTTCATGGACATGATATAGTTATAAGACAATTAGAGATGCCTTTAATGGAAGAAAAGAGCTTAGGAAAATTAGTTGAATGGGAGATAGCACAATACCTCCCGGAAAATGGTGCTAATTACTATATTAACTATGAAATATTGGAAAAAATTAATATTAAAGCAAGGAAAGTGTACAACCTTCTGGTGGTTGCTACTCCCAAGAACAAGGTGGATAAATTTGTTGAACTATCCTATGGACTTGGTTTAAAGCTTAAATCAATAGATATAAGCGCAAATTGTCTTGCGAGGGTATTAAAACACTCAATTAAGGCTTCAAATGATAAAGCAAGCATTGGCATAATAGATATCGGTTATAGAAATTCCAAGACAATAATACTTGATGAGGGAAAACTTTTCATGGATAGGGAAATACCATTTGGTGTAAAAAATGCAGTTATAGAAATATCTAAGAGCTTTTCTATAGGTGAGGATGCAGCCTATGAATATCTTTATAACAAATTTAATTTTAAAAGAATTAGAAATGACAGTGATATAGATAAGAGAATTCAATACATTTTTGAAAATGCACTATCATCCTTTGACAGGGCAATACAGTTTTATACCAATGGTAAGATTAAAAAAAGCCTTGACAAAATATATATTGTTGGAGGGGGAAGTGGTATACCAGGAATAGATGAATATATTAAGGACTTCTTTGGTTGTTCCGTACATATTTTAGGTTCTGTTGATACCTTGATAGAGGGTATAAAGTTTCCAGAAGGCTTTGACTTGAAGGTTTATGCAAATGCCGTGGGACTTTTACTAAGAAAGGAGTAGACATATGTCAGAATTAAACCTTATTCCTAGTAGTCTAAAACGTAAGAATAGTTTTCTCTCAAATACAAGAAATAGGATAATATGCATTTGTATTATATTGGCTTTACTTCTTGTTGGAGTAGCATTCCCGATAATTGAGCTTAATGTTATAAACTCCAGGGAAAAGAAACTTCAAGAGGAAATAAAAGCAGGAGAGGGAATTTTGAAGGAAAGTGAGGAAATTAAAAAAGAAATAAGTACATATAAAATTCACATAGCATCAGTAGAAATAATTACAAAGTTACTACCGGATGCCGAAGCTAAGATAAGAGGTCTTGAAAAATATATGACTGGTGATGTGTCATTTAGCAGTCTTGCATGGGGTAATGGAATCATAACAATTCAGGCAAAATCAAATAGTTATAATTCTCTTTGCGTATTTGCAGCTAATCTACAGGAATCTAAGGAATACAGTGAAGCAAGAATAAATGGAATAGACCAAGAACAAGATAAATCTGAATTCACATGCTCAATAAGTATAAAGTATTAGGGGGTACAAAAATTGAGTAGCCTTGGTAAAAGAGAAAAGATATTAATTGGAATATTAGGAGTGGCTGCATTTTTTTATTTATATTATATCGTTTTTTTAAACCCCTTCTTAAAGAAGATTGATGCTGCCAATGATAGGGTAGAGAAATGCAAAGTTGTAGTAGAAAAAATAAAGGAAGCTGAGAAAAATATTGATAATCAAAAAGGGGAGCTTGAAGAATTAAAAGTTACACTTGAAAAATATCTCGATGCAATGCCTGAAATGGAGAGAAATCCTGAAATAGCATACAATCTTAAAAAACTTGGCGATACTAATAAGGTAAGTATATTAACATTAAGTTTAGGTGAGCCTATAGAATTTAAGACTGATGCAAATGCTGATTCTTCTAAAGCAGAAGAGGGTGTAAAAAAGATATATGCTATTCCAGTTTCTATGAATGCAAATGGTGATTATGGTCCTATAATGAGTTATATAAACTCTATAGAGAATGATAAAAGAATAGCTGATATTAAAGCAGTTGGAATAAACTCAGATCCTCAAAATGGAGACTTGGATCTCATATTAACAATGAATTATTATTACACCAGCAGAATTACAGATAAGGCTATAGATTATGATTTTAATACTGGAATCTATGGAAAGGGTAATCTTTTTAAATAATGGATAGAAATTTAGGCGTTTGCATATGTGAACGCCTGATTTTGCATTATTACTGTTTATATCAACAACAAAAAAATATATCAATTATAATTATAAATACAATAAAGGGAAATACAGGAATTTGAAGAATATATTCTATATTGCTCGACCCTAAAACATTTATGTTAAACATAATATAAATTTTTATGCTTGAATTTAAGCCTATAGGGGGAGATTTTGTGAAATTAATTAAAAGGTTGACTTCAGTTGTGGTAGTTTTCTTATATTGTTTTACCCTTCATATTAATACATCAATGGCTAGTGGAAACAAAGGAGAAAAATTAAAGGCCATTTTTTTAATGGATGCAAGTAAATCAATGCTAAAAAGTGATCCTGAAAATATTAGAGGAGAAGCAATTAAACTTTTTATTGACATGTGTCGTGGGAAAGGTGACAGTATAGGGCTTACTGCATATGGAAGCAAAATAGTAAAAAACATTGAGCTTAAGGGTATAAAGTCGTTTGAGGATAGGGATAACCTAAAAAAACTTATTAAGGATATACCAAAATCTGATTCAACGGATATAGGTCTTGGGCTTTTAGAAAGTATAAACAATTTGGAAAAGGGAACTAAGGAAGGTGGTATTCCTACAATAATACTACTTTCTGATGGTAAAAATGACCCTGAAAGATCAATTGCACAATCCAATGGCGATATTACAAAGGCTATACAAATATCTAAGGAAAAGGGTTATAAAATTTATACAATTGGGCTTAATGCTGATGGCAGTGTTGATGTTAATCTGCTAAAAAAAATTGCAAGCGAAACTAATGGTAAGTCCTTTATAATAAATGCAGCAAGAGATTTACCCTGGATTTTTGGAGAAATATTTGCAGATAGTTCACAGCTTAAAATGATATCAAAGGGAAATGTACAGCTAAATGGAGATTTTCAAAATGTACAGATTGATATACCAAATTCAAATGTAGTTGAGGTAAATATTTCAATAATGTCCCAGGGTAAAGTAGAATTGAAAATAACAGATAATAATGGCAGTATAAAGAGTATTCCAGCTGATGATATATATTGCTCCTATTCAAATAAATACACACTTGTAAAGCTTCTTACTCCAGGGTGCGGCAGTTGGACCCTTGGAATAAAGGGACAAAAAGGGCAAAATGCAGATGTAAATCTTATATATAATTATGAACTTGGACTTGATGTAACTAAAACTCCAGATGGAGAATATAAACCTTTAGATGTTGTAAATGTATCTGCATATCTTACAAGTAATGGTCTAAGACTTGAGGATAAGGATTTTTACAAGGGACTTAATGGAAAGATAATTGTTTGTAGTGAAAAAGGGGATTTAATAGAAGAAATTAAAATGAATAACTCAGAAAATGGATTTGAAGGGGCCTGTAAAGTTCCTGCTGAGGGTAATGTTGAAATAATGGTAAGGGTGGATGGAAGCAGCTTTTATAGAGAAAGTGAAAAAATTAAACTTAAAATTGCCGACAGCACTAAAGTAAGTGAAAATAAAATAGAACCTTTAAAGCCTGAGCTAAAGAAAAATAGAACAATAAATTTAAATGGTTATTTAATTGGAGGAAGTTTATTAGTTTTAATTGCGGCAACTTGTGTTATAGTACTAATAAAAAGAAATAAGAGAAGAAAAATTGCAGCCCATGTTATAGATTCAGAAAGTGAACTTACAGGAAGAATTATGGTAACCATAAAAGATGAATTAACCGGGCAATCCTTTCCTCCTGTTATAAGAAATCTTAACAGTTATAGTAGCGGAATATCAATTGCTCAGGTAGTACCAGAGCTTTTAGAATACAGGGGAGTGGAGGGAATAAGGATAATATCTGATGAAAAGAATTTAAAAAGTGATAAGCCAGAACGAAATCAAAGAGTTAAGGACAGCATAACCTATATAAAAATTGGTGATAAAAAGAAAATAAGTCTTCCAGGATCATCAAGAGTTCTGTTTGTAGAATATATGACAGAGTAATCAAAAGGGTTCTGCTAACGATAATATATATATAATAAATATTGGACAAGGAGAGAGTATGAGAAAGAATGTTGTTTTAATTGGGATGCCGGGTAGTGGGAAAAGCACAGTTGGGAAGCTTCTTGCCAGAAAACTGGGGATGGAATTTTGTGATATGGATGAATATATTGTGAAAAAAGAGGGAAAAAGAATATCAGAGCTTTTCGATATAGGAGAGGAATATTTCAGAGATTGTGAAACAAGGGCAGCTGAGGAACTGTCAAAAAAAGCTTCCAGGGTTATATCAACTGGAGGTGGAGTTATAAAAAGAAGCTGTAATATGGAATGCTTAAAAAGGAATGGGATTATTATATTTTTAAACAGGCCAATTGATATGATTAAGCAGAATATAGATATAGAAACCAGACCACTGCTTAAGGATGGAATATCTAAGATCCACCAGATTTATGATGAAAGATATAACATATATAAAGAATATTGCAATTATGAAATAATAAATAATGGAACTCCCTATGAAACAGCAATAAAAATAGCTTCACTTCTTAAGGGAAAGCTATAAGATAATTTAAGGCATATTCAAGGGAATCATATTCCTTGATTTGTTAATTGCACAGCATCCAATGTAAAATCTTTAGTGCGATTAATATAGTCAAAGATTTTTCCTTGAATATGCCTAATATAGTATTAGTGTAGAAAAAGTCATAATTCATTTTTTGAGGAAATACAATATTTGTTTGCAATATAGCTAAAAATTTGATAAAATACAATTGTTGTGCATATAAAGGCTGTTCTTCAATTATATACCATAATATTGGAAGTGGTATTGTGAAAATACTAATTATAAACGGACCAAATCTTAATTTGCTTGGAATAAGGGAAAAAAACGTGTATGGAACTATGAACTATAATGAACTTTGTGAGTATATACATAAGTATTGTGAAGGCATTGGAGTTGAAGAGGATATACTGCAGAGCAATCATGAAGGGGAAATAGTGGATTTCATACAAAATGCTTTGGGAAAATATGATGGAATCGTCATAAATCCTGGCGCTTATACTCATTACAGCATAGCAATATATGATGCTATAATGGCAGTTTCCTTGCCAACGATTGAGGTTCATATAAGCAATATATATGCAAGGGAAGAATTTAGAAGAAAATCCGTTGTCTCTCCCGCATGTATTGGGCAGATAACTGGGCTTGGCTATTACGGCTATGTTCTGGCCATCATGGCACTTATAAACGGGAAGATCCCTGATGATGTGAAAGATGAAGTAAACTAGACATCAGGCCTTTTTGTCCTTTAAGGAGCGGAAATATTTTTGTTTTATGTAAGTTGCGTTTATATATGTTGCAAAAATTCTATTACATTCCGCCTTTTTAAACATCCAAGAGTCGAACTAGTTTGGCGGGGCTATTTGAAAAGGCAGAATGCAAGAATTTTAATGCAACATATATAGCAGCTTATATTGGTGTTTAAAATAAAAAATAAATGTAAATAATATCTATGGAGGGATCTAATTCATGATTACAGCAGGAGATTTTAGAAATGGTTCTACTTTTGAACTCGATGGACAAGTTTTTACAGTAACATACTTTATGCATGTTAAGCCAGGAAAGGGAGCTGCTTTCGTTAGAACAAAGATAAGAAACGTTTTAACTGGTGGAGTTGTAGAAAGAACATTCAACCCAACTGATAAGTTCCCAGAAGCAATAATTGAAAGAAAAGAAATGCAGTATCTTTACAATGATGGAGTTTTATACTACTTTATGGATATGAGTACATATGACCAGATTCCACTTAATGCGGATAAGGTTGAGGATTCCATAAAGTATCTTAAGGAAAACATGTTTGCAATCATTAAGTTCTTCAAGGGCGAAGCATTCTCAGTTGAGCCACCAAACTTTGTTGAACTTGAGATTACAGCTACAGAACCAGGTGTTAAGGGAGATACAGCAACTAATACCATGAAGCCAGCAACTGTTGAAACAGGAGCTACTTTCAACGTACCTCTTTTCGTTAACACAGGAGACGTTATAAGAATAGACACAAGAACTGGTGAATATATGTCACGTGTATAAACCATAATAAATATATCTTATTTTTCGATGGTCCAATGTTTTACTATAAGGAGGTTTAAGGCAATGGATGGAATAAAGGAAAGAGTAGCATACCTAAGAGGTCTTGCTGATGGATTAACAATTGACGAGAGCACAAAGGAAGGAAGACTATTAATGGCCATGATTGATGTTTTAGAGGATATGGCTGATGAAATAGATCTTCTAGGTGAAGAAACTCAGGAACTAGACGAATATGTAAATGCAATAGACGAGGATTTAGCAGTAGTTGAAGAAGACCTATATGAAGATGAAGACGAAGATGATGAATGTGGCTGTGGATGCGGCGAATGTGGTGAAGACGATGGATTCATCGAAATGGAATGCCCAAACTGCCATGAGACAGTATATGTAGACGAAGAAATGCTTGATGAAGAGGAAGATGAAATACTCTGCCCTAACTGCAACGAACCGCTTCCAATTGAGTTTGAATGCGATTGCTGCGGACATCATGATGATGAAGAATAATAAAGCGAAATAAAGAAAGAGGGAGGTACATGAGTTAACAACTCATGTACCTCCCTCTTTCTTTATTTCGCTTTTCTCATTCGACTCAAGTGCCTGTTACCTTTCTCTATCCCCTTTTTCTTGTCATAAATTCCTCTTCACCATAATAAACATATAACTAAGAAAGGAGGGGACAAGTTGCTTGAAAATTCTAAGATGAAAACTATGGTGATATTGGAGAGGGATATATATCCAGTATTGACCGAAGGGGTGGGGTCTCTTCTGAAAAAAATACCTGCTGAAGATATAAAAGACGTAGAGGAAATAAGGATTAGAGCAGAAAAACCCTTAATGGTTTTTAAATGTGGAAGAGATTATTTTGTAGGAAGGGATGGAAGGATATCTCTCATACCTTCAAACGCCTTTGTATTGGATAGAAGTGAAATTGAAAAGATATTGCAGTTTATGTGCAATTATTCAATATATGCTGTGGAGGAAGAATTGAAACAGGGCTTTTTAACCCTTAGGGGAGGACATAGGGTAGGGCTTTGTGGAAGAGCAGTAATTGAGAATGGAAGGATTAAAACTATAAAAAACATTTCTGGAATAAACATTAGAATTGCAAAGGAAATAAAGGGGTGTGCCAGAGAGATTGTTGGACTTTTATATGGAGACAGGCTTAAGCATACACTTATAGCTTCACCACCAGGATGCGGAAAAACTACACTTCTTAGAGATGCAATAAGAATATTAAGCAGCGAAGGAGGAAACGGCAGGGACGGATATAAGGTCGGGGTTGTAGATGAGCGTTCCGAGATTGCTGGCTGCTACATGGGAATACCACAGAGGGATGTAGGAATAAGGACAGATGTATTGGATGCCTGTCCAAAGGCTCAGGGGATTATAATGCTTCTTCGTTCCATGTCTCCAGAGATAATAGCTGTTGATGAAATAGGAAGTATAGATGATGCTGAGGCTATAGAAAATGCCATTAATTCAGGTGTCGTTGTAATAGCAACTGTTCATGGAAGGGACATGGAGGAGATTGTTAAAAAGCCAGGAATAAAGAGCCTTATAGAAAGAAAGTCCTTTGAAAGAATAGTAATACTAAGTGGAAAGAATGGACCTGGAACTATTGAGAAGATTATTGAGGTAAAGTGACTATATGTTTCGCATAAATGATTCTACATTGCTCGACCCTAAACATTTATGCTATATATAACGCAATAAAGATTTTACATTATGGTATTTATTGCGTTATATGAATTTCGGAAAATATATCGCATAAATGATTTTTAAAAAATGTAAAATCATTTATGCAATATATGTAAATCATATTCCTTGATTTCTAAATTGCAATATACATTATTTAAAATCTTTATTGTGATTTATATAACATAAAAATTTAACGGAGGGATAAAAATGCTAAAAATACTTGGAAGCTTGATAGTAGTTATAGCAGCAGGTGGGATTGGATTAATCTACTCTGGAATGTATGTTGAGAGGGTTAGACAGACAAGGGAAATGCAGTATGCTCTGCAGATTTTAGAGACTGAAATGATATATTCTGCCCTTCCTCTAGGAGAAGCCCTTGAATTTACTTCTAATAAGAGCAGCAGTGCCATAGCTGGACTTTTGGATGAAATGGCAAAGATATTGAAATCAAGGGCAAAGGATAATGTTTATGATGCATTTAAGGAGGCCTACAGGTTAAAAAAAGACCAATTATGCTTTGGAAAAGAGGAGATAGATGTATTGGAGGCTTTTGTGCAGTCTCTAGGAAACAGTGATATTGAGGGCCAAAAAAAGAACTTCAATATTACTATTAAAAAGCTTGAGGAGCTTGAAAAGAAGGCTGAGGCAACCAGAGTAAAAAATGAAAGGCTTTACAGGTATCTAGGGGTGTGTACAGGACTTTTGATTGTTATTATTTTAGTTTAATAGAGGTGGGATTATGGAGGAACTAGGATTAATTTTAAAAATTGCCATGGTTGGTATAATTATTGCAATACTCGATAAAATATTTGACAGCTTGGGTAAAAAGGAACAGGGGACTCTTATTACCCTTGCTGGGTTGGTTGTGGTATTTATGATGGTAATAAATTTAATAGGTAGATTATTTACAAGTGTTAGAACAATTTTTCAATTTTAGAGGGTGGTTGAATGGAAATAATAAAGGTACTTATATTAGGGCTTTTAGCTGCTTTAATAGTTGCACTTTTAAAACAAGAGAAGCCTGAAATCGCCCTCCAGGTGAGTTTGGCTGCGGGCATAGTCATTTTTCTTTTTATGATATCCAAATTAACCATAGTCATAGGAGCAATGCAGGAAATTGCTTCAAAAATAAATATAGATATAGTGTATCTTAACACTGTGCTGAAGATTATAGGTATTTCATATCTGGCATCCTTTGGAGTTGAATTATGCAAGGATTCGGGGCAAAGCTCAATAGCAGGAAAAATAGAGTTTGCAGGAAAGGTCTTAATCATTACATTGGCCATACCGATTCTTATGGCTGTCATGGATATGGTTTTAAAAATAATGACGTAAGGGGATAAAAATGAAAATTAGAAAAACGTTTATAATAATTTTTGTTTTGTTTTTATTATTACCGATAACTGTCAATGCATCTGATAATGGTTTATCAGGAGTTGATATATCATCTCTGGAGGATTTCTCAAAAAAGCTTCAACAGAATACAGATTATATACCTAAGATAAGCTTTTCAAGGATAATTGATACATATAAGCAAACGGGTTCAATAGGAATTACACTTAAGGACTTTGCAAAGAGCATAGGCGATTTTCTAATGAAGGAAGTGATACTGAATTCCAGGCTAATGGTGGAACTGCTTTTTATAGCTATACTCTGTGCAGTACTCCAAAATGTTCAAAATGCATTTTCTGAGGATAGTGTTTCAAAAATAGGATATTATGCCTGTTATCTGCTTATGGTTATTATTTTAGTTAAAAGCTTTGTAAATGCAGTTGAAATAGGAAGGCAAACAATAAATATGATGATTGAGTTTACAAATATGCTTATACCACCACTTATAATACTTTTAGCATCTGTTGGTGGATTTGCATCTGCAGCAACCCTTGATCCTATAGTTATGATTGCTATAAAGATAATAAGTGATGTAATAAGGGACTTCATTCTTCCTATGGCAGTGCTTACACTTGTAGTAAACATAGTAGATAACTTAAGTGACAGTATTAAAATAACTAAGCTTGGAGGACTTATAAAGCAAGTGAGTACATGGGCCCTTGGTTTTATAATGACGGTTTTTATAGGAATAATTACGGTTAGAAGTACTGCTTCTACTGCATTGGATCAATTGACATTAAAGACTACAAAGTTTGCAGTAGATAATTTTATTCCTGTTGTTGGGAAATGCATGTCCGATGCGATATCAACTGTTGCCAGCTACTCATTGGTACTTAAAAATGCAATAGGCATAGCGGGACTTTTAATTATGATATGCATCTGCCTTTTCCCTCTAATTAAAATAATGCTTATATCATTGATATATAAGCTTGTTGGTGCGGTTATGGAGCCTGTTGTGGATAAAAGAATAGTTGAATGCCTAACCTCTGCAGGAAATGTTTTGACAATTGTATTTGCTTCTGTTCTATCGGTTTCTGTGATGTTCTTTATAATGATAACAATAATTATGTCAACTGGAAAACTACTTGTTATGGTAGGGTGATTTTATGATAAGTGGGATAAAAATATGGCTTACATCGGTGCTGACAACAGTTTTGTTTATGGTAATAGTTGATATGATACTGCCCTCAAATAACATTAAAAAATATGCGAAGTTTGTAACAGGGCTTATAGTAATAGTAACTATACTTTCACCTGTGTTTAAGCTGTTTAACAGGGAAACAAATATACAAGAGAGCATTAGTAGATATGCAAAGGAAATGGATGACTATAAATCAGGAGTTAATATCAATGAAGTACAAAAACAGATGAATAAAAAGACAATAGATGCCTTCAAGGATAACTTAAAAAAGGTTATTGAAAACTCAATATATGATGAGACAGGGAAAAAATATACAGTATCAAGGCTTGATATGGTAGAGGATGTTAGTAATATGGATTTTTCTAATATAAAGAATATAGAAATAAAAAAGGTATATGGGGATAGTGATATTAAACCAGTTGATACTGTTGTAATAAGTGAGAAAAAGACAGATTACGGACCAGCAGACAAAAAGGTTTTAGAACTGCTTGAAAGCAAGTTCAATATAAAATCTTCATCTGTTAAATTTGTAAAGTGAGGGAATTCTATGGACATGAAGAAATTGATTGATAAGTACTTTAAAGATAAAAATAAAAAGAAGGTTATAATGAACCTTATCGTAGTTGCTCTCCTTGGGGTGCTTTTAATATTAATAGGGGATATTACAACAAATCTTAATGGAAAGAAAACCAAATCGGGTAAGAATATTGTTGAGGTTGACACCTCTTCGGAGGCAATGGCAATATCCTCCTCCTATGAAGAAAAGATAAGAAATGAGCTTGTTGATACACTGGCTGTGATGGCGGGAGTAGGAAGAGTTAAGGTTATGATATATTTTGATGGAGGAAGTGAATCACTTCTTGCAACCAATAATAATGATGTCAATAAGAAGGTTGATGAGAAGGACACCCAGGGTGGAACCAGAACAACAAATGAAATCTCAAAAAATCAAACTGTTGTTATGATAAACGAAGGAGGGGGAAGCAAGCCTGTTATAGTAAAGCAGGTGAATCCTTCAATAGGAGGGGTAATGGTTGTAGCAGAAGGAGCACAAAACATTGAAATAAAAGAGAAGATACATAACGCTGTAAAAACAGTCCTTGGAATACCTTATCATAAGGTTTCTGTAATGCCAATGAAAAATAATTAATATGTGTTGTAAAGACATAATATTAGAATTTTAATGCAACATATATAAATTCCTCAGTATATTGAATATATTTATCTCATATAATTATATAGAATTATGAAAATAATTGTGGGGGGAGAAATATGCAGGATTCAAAAAAACAGAACATCGTTATTGCGGTTTTAATAGTTCTTATAGTATGTGCTGCATGGTTTTCAAGGGTATTTAATGACAAGGCAGGAGATGTAAATACTATAAGCAAGGAAGGAAATGAGGTTAAAACCAGTGAAAACTTCTTTGCAGAGGGAAGAATGGGTAAGGAAAATACAAGGAGTGCTTCTGCACAAGAGTATGAAAAAATAATAAATGATGAGACACAGCCTAAGGATATTAAGGAATCAGCAACTGTAAAGCTTATGGAGCTTTATAACAATGGAACTAAGGAAAATGAGATTGAAACCCTTGTAAAACAGAGAGGTTATGAGGATGCACTTTGCTTTATTGTAGATAATGGAGTTGAAATAACGGTAAAATCAGCTGAGGCAATAACAGCTGAAGAGGCGAATAAGATAAAGGATGTAATAGTAAGGGTAACATCAATAGCGCCTTCTAATATTGTTGTTCGATATCAATAAGAATACAAGATGTAGAAGTGCCAGGCACGTGGCAAGTTGGATAGCCTTGGCATTCCACGGTTATCCAACTTGCCACGTGCCACGTGTTTGGCACTTTGCACCCTGAAAATTAGATACTGGCATCCTGGTTGATTTTTTGGTATAATAGATGTATTATATAATTTAGGATTTATATTGCAGGAGGTGTAAAAGATGGAAAATAACACTGGTGCAGTTAATGAGGCTGGTGCGGTTAAAATAGCGTCGGAGGTCGTTACGGTCATTGCTTCAATGGCTGCAATGGAGGTAAAGGGCGTTGCAGGCATGAGTGGTGGATTTACCGATGATATAGTTGAAAAGTTCGGAGTTAAATCTTCTAACAAAGGAATCAAAGTACAGGTCGGAGAAACTGAAACTTCTATAGATCTTTTCCTTAATGTAGAATATGGTGTTAAGATTCCTGATGTTGCCTGGGAAGTTCAGCAGAGCGTTAAGAAGGCAGTTGAGACTATGACTGGTTTAAGGGTTGTAGAAGTAAATATACATATACAAGGAATAAATATACCAAAGGAAAACAGAGAAGAGGAACTAGCAAGTAGAACAAAATAGGTTTTTTATAACCCTCTGGAAACAGAGGGTTAATTAAGTTGCAAAGGAGTGGGAAGTCATGAAAAATTCTGATAGATTCCTGCATTTTACTTATATTTTTATTTGTGTGGTTTTATCAGGAGTATTTATTGTACTAACTATGAATTTTATTCCGGAATTTACTTTAAGTGCAGTTTATGAAGATTTAACAGATAATTATAAATGGATATACATTGGAGCAGCAGCAATAATTATAATATTTGGATTGTATTTGATGTTTTCCATGCTTAAGGGCGATAAGGATACAACCTTTGGTGTTACAAAATATACAAGCGAAGGTGAAGTTAATATATCAAATGAGACAATTAAATCTTTAATAATGAAAACCTTAGAGCAGGTTAAGGGCATTAAGGAAAGCAAGGTTTGGATAAAGCCAGGTGCTGAAAAGATGAATATTCTTATAAAGACCTATATAATGCCGGATACTAATATACCTGCAACTGTAAAGGATATACAGGAAAAGGTTAGACAATACATAGAAATAATTGCGGAGATTCCAGTGGGGGAAATCAAGGTAGTTGTTATAGATGTTGCAGCAAGTACAAGGCTTCGATAGTTATAAGGGGTGATTTGCAGTGTGGAAGGAAACACTTGTTAGAATATTTAATAATAACAGAGGAAAGGTTATAGGTACCCTTATAGGCCTTCTTATTGCTGTGTTCATGTTGGTGATAGGATTTTTTAAGACGTTGTTTATTGTATTATTTATGATTTTAGGATATTATATAGGAAAAAAGATTGATAATAAGGAAAGCATTGTAGAAATTATAGAAAAAATACTACCTGATCAGTGGAAATAAGTTTTTGGAGGGAGAGCATGAGTAGAAAATTAGCAAGAGAAGCAGCAATGAAACTCGTTTATCAGATGGAAATAAATGGTGCCGATAGCCAGGAGGTTTTAGACAGTTTCTTTGAAAACAGTGAAGAGGAAATTGACAGCGAAGATAGAAGTTACATAATCAACTGCGTATCTGGCGTCAAGGAAAATATTAAACACATAGACGAGTATATTGAGAAATATCTAAAGGGATGGAAGATGAACCGAATTTCAAAGGTTGACCTTGCCATTATGAGACTTTCGATATATGAGATGACAAAGAGACAGGATGTACCAAATATTGTAGCAGTTAATGAAGCACTAGAGATTGCAAAAAAATTCAGTGGAGAAAAGGCTTCAGTATTTATAAATGGAATTCTTGGAAAAGTTATTGAGGAAGTAGGTAAAAATGACTAGAATTCTTGGAATTGATACAAGCAATTATACAACCTCTGTGGCGGTTGTTGAGGACGGAAGAGTAATATACGATGAAAGATGCATTTTAAATGTAAAGATGGGAGAAAAGGGCTTAAGACAATCTGAAGCCCTTTTTCAACATATCAATAATCTTCCTCTGCTATTAAATACCCCTCTTGTAAGGGGAATAAATGCTGTTTGTGTAAGTGAAAAACCAAGACCTGTTGAGGGGTCTTATATGCCTGTTTTCAAAGCAGGAATCAGCGTTGGCATGTCTATTTCAAATGCTCTTGGGGTACCCTTTTACAAAACCTCACATCAGGAGGGACATATTGAAGCAGCTTCACGTTCCATAGGCTTTAAAAGTGATAGCTTTATTGCTATCCATATGTCTGGCGGTACAACTGAGGTATTAAAAGTGTCTTTTGATGTTGAAGGATATGAAATAGAGATCATAGGTGGTACAAAGGACATAAGCTTTGGACAGCTAGTTGATAGAATTGGTGTTGCCTTGGGGCTGTCATTTCCAGCAGGTAAGTATATGGATGAGTATGCCTTAGAGATTAAAGAAACAAGCCTAAGAATACCATCTCATGTTGAAGGGTTGTATTTCAACCTTTCCGGACAGGAGACAATGGGATTAAAATATGTTAATTCTGGATATAATCACAAGGAAGTAGCCTTTGCAGTCATGCTTTGTATAGGAAAGACACTTGAAAAGGTTATTAAAAATCTACAAAAGGATATAAAGCTTCCTGTTTTACTTATTGGAGGAGTTGCTTCGAGTAAATTTTTAAGACTGTATTTTAAAAGCAGAGGGTATAATGATATACACTTTTCTGATGAAAGATATGCTTCAGATAATGCTGCTGGTACAGCATACATTGGAAGTACAAAATACAAATAGGAGGTACATATATGAGTGCAGTTGTAATTGAAGGAAGTAAAATAGCAAAGAGTATAAGGGAAAATTTAAAAAATAAGATTGAGTTATTAAAAAATGAAAAGGGAATAGAAATTGGGCTTGCAGGTGTTATAGTAGGCGGAGATCCTGCATCAATTGCATATATAAGAAATAAGGATAAGGTCTGCAGAGAAGTTGGAATAAGTTCATTTACATATGAACTTCCAGGTGAAACAAGTGAAGAGGAGCTTTTAAAGCTGATTGAGGAATTGAACAACAGAAAAGATATACATGGAATACTTGTTCAACTTCCACTTCCAGGCCAAATCAATCAGAATAAAATAGCTGAGGCTATAGCTCCAAACAAAGATGTAGATTGTTTTAACCCTATAAATCAGGGAAGGTTTTACAGGGGTGAGAAGGCTATTCCACCATGTACACCAAAGGGCATAATGAGACTTATTGATGAAGCTAAAATTGATTTGAAGGGCAAAAGGGTTGCTGTAATAGGAAGAAGCAACATAGTTGGAAAGCCTGCAGCATTTATGGCTCTCGAGAGAAATGCTACAGTAACAATATGCCATTCAAAAACTGAGGATCTAAAAAATCACCTTCTAAACAGTGATGTAATTATAAGTGCTGTTGGAAGGCCAGGTCTTGTTACAAAGGATATGGTAAGAGCTGGTGCAGTAGTAATTGATGCCGGGACCAGCTATAAAGACAATAAGCTTGTAGGAGATGTTGATTTTGAAGGGGTAGCGGAAATTGCTTCTTATATTACTCCGGTTCCAGGTGGAGTAGGTTCAATGACAACAACAATGCTTATTGAAAATGTTTTGGAGGCGTCAGGATTTTATGAATAGGCAGCCTTTAACGGTTACAAATTTAAACCTCTATATTAAGGCGTTAATGGAGAGTGATGAGGTTTTAAACAATATAATAGTAAAGGGCGAAATATCCAATTTTAAACATCACTCTTCAGGCCATATGTATTTTACATTAAAGGATGAAAATTCAAAGATAAGGTGCATAATGTTTAGAGGTTCAAACCTGTTTTTAAAGTTTGTTCCTGAGGATGGTATGAATGTTGTGATAGAAGGTCATGTTTCTCTCTATGAAAGAGATGGACAGTATCAGCTCTACTGCAGCAGGATGGAACCAGATGGATTAGGAAGCCTTTATCTTGCCTATGAACAATTGAAGGAAAGACTCCAGAGAGAGGGACTTTTTGGGAATGAATTTAAAAAACCAATTCCTGAATTTCCTAAGAAGATTGGAGTTGCAACTTCACCTACAGGGGCTGTTATAAGGGATATAATAAATGTTTCAACAAATAGATTCCCTGGAATAAATATACTTCTATACCCTGTTAAGGTTCAGGGGGAGGGTGCTTCTAGGAGCATTGTAAGTGGCATAGAATATTTTAACTCAAGAAATGATATAGATGTTATTATAGTTGGAAGAGGTGGGGGTTCCATAGAAGAGCTCTGGGCATTTAACGAGGAGGATGTTGCTAGAGCAATATTTAAAAGCAGAATACCGGTAATTTCTGCTGTAGGACATGAAACCGATTTTACAATTGCAGATTTTGTTGCAGATGCAAGAGCATCTACACCCTCACATGCTGCAGAAATTGCAGTTCCATCCTACAATGATATAACATATAAGATTGATAAGTTAAGACAGATGCTTATAACCCATACATCCAATGGAATTTATCAAAAATCCTTTAGTGTTAGGAATTATCTTCAGCATATGAAGGCAAATTCTCCAAAGAACAGAATAAATCAATATATGCAGTATTTGGATAATTTGCAAAATAAGCTGGGGCATAATATTAAAATTAGTGTTTCAACAGGTAGAACATCAGTATCTGTTTGTTCTGGAAAGCTTGACAGCTTAAGCCCTTTAAAGGTTTTAGCCAGGGGATATACATATGTTGAAAAGAATAACATTGTAGTTAGAAGTGTTTCTGATATAAAGAGGGATGAGCTGATTAGAATGCACATGAATGATGGTATGGTTGATTGTAAAGTTATAGATATAATGGAGGGTCAAAGATGGCAGCAGGAAAAAAAGAATTAAAGTTTGAGGATGCTATAAAAAGGCTTGAGGAAATAGTAAAGCAGATGGAAGGCGGTGAGCTATCCCTTGAGGAATCCATAAAGGTGTTTCAAGAGGGTATGGAGCTTGCAGGCTACTGTAATAAAAAACTAGATGAAGCTGAAACAAAGATTAATGTAATTGCAAAGGGGCTTCAGGGTGAAATGATAGAGGAAGATTTTACCCCAAGGGAGGAATAGCTGTGAATTTTCAAGAAATACTAAAGCTGAAGCAGGATATGGTGAATAGCCATTTAGAGGAATTGTTGAAAATAGAGGATGCTCCAGGAGATATTTTAGATGCAATGAAATACAGCTTGCTAGCTTGTGGAAAAAGGATTAGACCTATTCTTGCCATATCAATCTGCGAGGCTTTAGGTGGAAGAATTGAGGATGTACTATCATTTGCCTGTGCAATGGAGATGATTCATACCTACTCATTGATACATGATGATCTTCCTGCAATGGATAATGATAACTTGAGAAGAGGAAAACCAACAAACCATGTGGTTTTTGGAGAAGCAAAGGCTATACTTGCTGGAGATGCACTCCTTAACTATGCCTTTGAGGTTATGCTTAGTGAAATAGCTAAAAAAGGTTATGGTGAAAAATATGTAAAAGCTGCTGAAATTGTTGCAGCTTCTTCAGGTGTTAAAGGCATGATAGGTGGACAGGTAATTGATATAGAAAGTGAAAACAGTTCTATGGATCTTAAGGAATTACAGGATATGCATAGGAGAAAGACTGGGGCATTAATCGAAGCATCAGCACTTCTAGGGTGCATTATATCGGGAAAAACGGAAAGAATGGATTTAGTCGGTGAATATAGCAGAAATCTAGGAATTGCTTTTCAGATAGTTGATGATATACTTGATTATGAAGGAGACAGCAGTATCTTAGGAAAGAGTATAGGGAAAGATGAAGCTGAGGGAAAATCAACCTTTGTCAGTATTCTTGGAATTCAAAAGTCAAAGGAAATGGCAAACAAGTATTCAGAGAATGCATATGATATTGCTAAAAGCCTTGATGCATCAGGATTTTTAGGCGAATTAACCCTTTATCTTCTTAACAGAAAGAACTAAAGAATGTATTGTATAACAGTAATGTAATATTGTAATATTGTTTTAAGCATATAAAATATGATAAAATATTATTTTGTTTGGGTGACGCAGTATTCTAGTCAGTGACATCCATTTTGAAGACGGGGCTAAAAATCCGTCAAAGGGCACATCGATGAAGTTCCTTGTGCTGGCCTGCTACGCCCAGTAGTGGGCTGGTGCTGGGAGTAAGGAGGATGGGGCGACCGCAATGGCATGCGCAATCGACCCTACCTTCGTGGAGACCCATGTGCGTGGTCTTATAATAGATTACGGCATGGGATTAAACCTGCACTGCGGTTGTTAAAAGCTGCATGCAGTGTAGCCTGCCTTGAGTGAAGCTGGCGGATGATAGATCAGGTTTATATTCGAAAGGCCTTTGAATGTAGACTATCGCTATAGGAAATCAGTTTTGCAAAAGAGGCTAGAAATGGATTGCGCTGTTGAGGAAAACTCCTAGACTGTATTTTAAAGTATGAGAGGGATTGCAGTGTGGACTAAGTGGTAATTCAGCCACATATACGGTAACGTTATGTATTTTTGGTCAAAGGGAAACCGCCGCAGTGGCGACGCTGTGGTCTCAAAAATGGGAAAGCCTGCTGGACCTAAGCCGCAAACTTAACCTCTTATACTGTCACCTAACATACATAAGGTGATATATATATGAAAGAAAAAGGCAAAGATAAAAAGCCTGTTAAACTTTATAAAAAAAATATAAGTGGCCCAAAATGCAACTATAAATGGGTCTTTGGAATTATTTTTTGGACTTTCGTTATTTCAGCTACCATTAGCTATACTTCAGACTTACTTCTTTCAAATGTTGGCCTCTTTGTGGCATTTCTGATTTTGGCAGCAATAATATCTATGGGAATATTATTTGATATAATAGGAGTTGCTGTTACAGCAGCAGACGAAGTGCCGTTTCATTCAATGGCTTCTAGAAAGGTTAAGGGAGCCAAGACATCGGTATACTTGATAAGAAATGCTGACAAGGTATCAAACTTTTGTAATGATGTTATAGGTGATGTAAGCAGTGTTATAAGTGGTACAATTGGTGCGGTTATTGTTACAAGAATAATTCTAATGTCTGATGCAAAATATAAGACCATAATAACTTTATTATTAAGCGCTTTAATTGCATCATTGACAGTTGGAGGCAAGGCTATTGGTAAAAGTTTAGCAATTACGCAAAGCAACAATATCGTATTTAGTGTAGCATGGTTGATTGAAACAATCAAAAGAAAATAAATATAAAATCAAAAATTCTATTACATTCTGCCTTTTTAAACATCCTAAGGTCGAACCAATACTGCAGGGCTGTTTAAAAAACCAAAATGTAAAGAATTTTACGATTTATATATAGTATGATGAGGTAAAAATTATGGCAATACTTGAGGATGTTAATTTTCCACAAGACATTAAAGGTCTCACAACCAGTCAACTTTACCAGTTAGCTGATGAGATTAGGACCTTTTTAATAGATAAGGTATCAAAAACAGGAGGACATTTGGCCTCAAACCTTGGCATTGTTGAATTAACCCTTGCTTTGAATAGGGTATTTGGCATGCCTCAGGATAAAATTTTATGGGATGTAGGTCATCAAACATATGTACATAAGATATTAACAGGAAGAAAAGATATGTTTGATACCTTAAGAAAGTATCAGGGATTAAGTGGCTTTCCAAAACCTAAGGAAAGCGAATATGACTTTTTTGCAGCAGGACACAGCAGTACATCCATCTCAGCAGCTCTTGGCTTTGCATGTGCCAGGGATATAAAAAATGAGAAATACAACGTTGTTGCTGTCATTGGAGATGGTGCATTAACTGGCGGAATGGCCTTTGAGGCATTAAATGATGCTGGAAATTCCAATAAAAATATTATAGTAGTACTTAATGATAACGAAATGTCAATATCTCATAATGTTGGGGGGCTCTCTACATATCTTAGCAAAATAAGAACGGAACCAGCCTATCTCAATTTTAGAGATGATATAGAGAATATTGTAAAACGAATACCTGCAATAGGGAACAACTTATTCAGGTCAACAGAAAAGCTTAAAGAAAGTCTTAAATACCTTCTAATTCAGGGAATGTTCTTTGAGGAATTAGGGTTTACATATCTTGGACCAATAGATGGCCATGATATTGAGAAAATGATTGATGTTTTAAAAAGGGCAAAGAATATTAAGGGGCCAGTACTTGTTCATGTTGTAACTAAAAAAGGAAAAGGATACTACTATGCTGAAAAAAATCCTGATATATTCCATGGTATAGACCCCTTTGAGATAGAGACTGGAAAGAAACTTACAGTGTCAAAGATGAACTATTCCAAGGCATTTGGAGAAGAGATGGTTAAGGAAGCTGAAGTTAATGACAAACTGGTGGCAATAACAGCAGCGATGAGAGATGGCACCGGTTTAAGGTTATTTTCTGAAAAATTTCCCAAAAGATTTTTTGATGTTGGAATTGCTGAACAGCATGCAGTTACATTTGCAGCAGGCCTTGCAGCAAATGGGTTAAGACCTGTTTTTGCAGTTTATTCCACCTTCCTTCAAAGAGCTTATGATCAGGTAGTTCATGATGTATGTATTCAAAATCTTCCGGTGATAATTGGGGTTGATAGGGCAGGTATAGTAGGAGAAGATGGAGAAACTCATCAGGGAGTATTGGATTTATCATATTTAAGACACTTGCCAAACTTAACAATTTTATCTCCAAAGGATATAAAAGAATTCAGGAATATGCTGAAGTGGTGCTTTGGCTATACTGATGGGCCGATTGCCATAAGATATCCAAGGGGAGGAGATTATGAAGTTGAATTTGAAAATTATAGTGAAATTATAAAGGGCAAATGGGAAAAAATAAAGAGTGGAAATAAAGTTGCGATTTTAGCAGTTGGCAAAATGGTTCAAACAGCCTATAAAGCTTTGGATATGCTAAAGAGGAATAATATAGATGCAACACTTGTAAATTGTAGATTTATAAAGCCCTATGACAGGGTTATGCTTGAAGATATAATTATGGACCATGATTTAATTATTACAGTTGAGGATAACTATAGAGCAGGAGGTTTTGGCTCTGGAATACTTGAATTTCTTTCTACTAAGGATTATAAGGGAAAAGTTGTTAACCTTGGTTATCCTGATGAATTTATTACACATGGAAGTACTGAAATTTTATATAAAAAATATTGTTTAGATGCTGATGGAATATATGAAACCATACTTAAAAATATTTAAGGGAGAAGAAGATGGGAGATAGCAAGGAAAGAATTGACGTTTTACTTGTAGACAAGGGATACTTTGACACAAGGGAAAAAGCAAGAAAAAATATAATGGCAGGCCTTGTATTTGTTGATAATGTAAGAGTTGATAAGGCAGGAGAAAAAGTAAAGGATGATGCTGAAATATTTGTAAAGGGTGAGGCCATACCCTACGTAAGCAGAGGAGGATTAAAGCTTGAAAAGGCAATATCCGAGTTTGGTCTTGACTTAAAAGACAAGGTAGCAATGGATGTTGGCGCATCAACTGGCGGCTTTACAGATTGTATGCTTAAAAATGGAGCAAGTAAAGTATTTGCTGTTGATGTTGGTTATGGACAACTTGCATGGGAGTTAAGAAATGATGAAAGAGTTGTTTGCATGGAAAGGACTAACATTAGATATGTAAAGCCTGAGGACATTGGACAGATGCTGGATTTTGTATCTATAGATGTTGCCTTCATATCTCTAAAGCTTGTAGTACCAGCTGTAAAGGAGTTAATGAAGGAAGGGGGAGAGCTTGTTGCTCTTGTTAAACCACAATTTGAAGCAGGAAGAGAAAAGGTAGGCAAAAAAGGAGTTGTAAGAGAACCTGAAATCCATGAAGAGGTTTTAATGAATGTAATTCCTGCAATTTGCAAATTGGGTTTTAAATTAAAGGAATTGACCTTTTCTCCAATAAAAGGACCAGAAGGTAATATAGAATATCTTTCATATTTTGTATATAATAAAGAAGAATGCAATTTAAATTCTGAATTTGAGATTGAGGTTAAAGACGTGGTTGATAGATCCCACGGTGAGCTTGCAAAATAAACCATAATAGGTGGTGAACCCATGGAGAAAGCAGGAATAATTGTTAATTTAACGAAGGACATAGGTTTGAAATTTACAGCGAAGATCGTTGAATGGCTGGAAGAGAAAAAATGCCAGGTTTTTTTACCTGAAATTGCTGCAGAGCAGTTGAAAAGACAGGACTTGGCCCTTTCACCACTTGAGATATATAAACAAGCTGATTTTGTTATGGTACTTGGAGGTGATGGTACTCTTTTAGGTGTAGCACGACAGATTCTATGGCTTGGAACTCCTATACTAGGGGTTAATCTTGGGCATCTCGGGTTTATTACAGAGGTGGAGACAGAGGATCTTTTTGCTTCTTTGGAAAGAATACTAGAAGGGCAGTATAAAATAGAGGAAAGGATGCTTATAGAGGCCTCTGTAATAAAGGATGGAGTTGAAGTTGAGAACTTTTATTGTTTAAATGATGTTGGAATAACAAGGGGAACACTTTCAAGGATAATAACATTGGAAACATATATTAATGGTAGTTATGTAGATACATATAGTGGTGATGGAATGTTGGTATCAACTCCAACAGGTTCCACTGCATATTCACTATCTGCTGGAGGTCCAATAATTAGTCCCTGGGTTGACGTTATTTTAATTACTCCAATTTGCCCACATTCTTTAAGTTCGCGTTCAATCGTTGTTTCTAGGGATGAAATTATTGAAATAAATATAGTTAATAATTATCAAGAAGTTTACCTTACAGCAGATGGACAACAGGGTTATAAGCTGAAGGATGGTGACAAGGTAGTTATAAAGAAGGCGCCATTTTCAGCTAAATTGATTAAGGTGTCAAACAGAAGTTTCTATGACGTTTTAAGGACAAAGCTTAAAGAAAGAACAATGTTTGGGGAGAAAGGTGTTGGAAGATGAAGATTACAAGGCAAGCAAAGATATTAGAACTTATAAGTCAAAAGGATATAGAGACGCAGGAGGAACTTGTTGATGAATTAAGAAGGCTTGGAATGGATATTACCCAGGCAACAGTTTCAAGGGATATAAAGGAGCTAAAGCTTATTAAGGTAATGTCTGAAAGTGGAAGATACAAGTATGCTTCTATTGCACACAGTGAAAGTGCTATATCAGAAAAGCTGGTTTCTATATTTACTCAAACAGTTATACATTTGGACTATGTTGGTAATACAATTGTATTTAAAACAATATCCGGTTCTGCTTCGGCTGCTGCAGAGGCAATAGATTCACTAGGGTGGGATGGAATCGTTGGAACACTTGCAGGGGACAATACAATATTTGTTCTTGCACGTTCAAACGAGCGCTGTCAGGAACTAGTTATGAAGTTTAGAAAACTTTTAGATGAATAGGAGGATTTAAAATGCTCCTTGAACTACATATTAAAAATTTTGCCCTAATTGAGAGTCTTGAAATACACTTTGCAAAGGGTTTTAATGTTTTAACAGGAGAAACAGGAACCGGTAAATCCATACTGATTGATTCAATAAATTTTATACTTGGAGATAAGCAGAATAAGGATATAATAAGGTCTGGTGAAGAGTTTGCATACGTGGAAGGTGTATTTGAGAACTTTGGAGAAGAACTTTTTTACATACTTGATGAGAATGGAATAGAGAATGAGGATTTAATCATCATATCGAGGGAAATCAATCAGAATGGCAGAAGTATTTCAAGGATAAATGGTAAAACTGTAACCATGGGGTTCTTAAAGCAGGTTGGAAAGCTGTTGGTTGATATACATGGTCAGCATGAGCACCAATCACTTTTGAATGAGGACACACATATTAATATTTTAGATTCCTTTTGTGATGATAAATTTAAATCCTGTAAGGATGAATATCAAAAGTTATATTATGAAAACAAGGAACTTGAAAAGGAAATACAAAAACTTACTGCAGATGAACAGTACAAGCTTAGAAGAATAGATTTACTTTCATTTCAGATAGAAGAGATTAATGATGCATCCCTTAAGGTGGGAGAAGATGAAGAACTGGCAAAGAGAAAAGAGATACTTGTAAATGCAGAAAGAATATATACGGTTCTTGCAGGTGTTTTTGGAAGATTACATGAGGGTATGGAATGTGAGTCTGTATATGATGAGATAGGAAAAAGCATATCCCAGATGGATACAATAGTAAGGTTTGATGATAGCTTAAAATCCATAAAGGAAGGTATTGAAGACGTTTACTACAAGCTTGAAGGGATAATAGATGAGATAAGAGATTATAAGGATAAAATTGAGTTTAATCCTGAGGAACTCGAAGAAATTGAAAACAGACTTGATTTACTAAACAGGCTTAAAAGAAAATATGGAGGTTCAATAGAGGAAATACTAAAGTACTGTGAGGAAGCCGAAAATGAACTTTCAAAGATACAAAGAAGTGAAGAGGTACTTGAAGAATTAAATAAGAAAAAGGATGAAAATAATGAAAGGCTAATGGAAATGGCCGTTTATATGACTGATTCCAGAAGACAGGCGGCAGAAAACTTAAGCAGCCTTATTATAAAGGAATTAAAGTATCTTGGAATGGAAAAGGCATTATTTAAGGTTGAAGTTGAAGAAATGGACAACTTCTCCGAGAATGGAAGGAATAATGTTTATTTCAAAATGACTGCAAACCCTGGAGAACCAATGAGATCACTTTCAAAGGTTGCTTCTGGTGGAGAAATGTCAAGAATAATGCTTGCAATAAAAAGCGTAATTGCTGATATAGATAGAATACCTACTTTGATATTTGATGAAATAGACATTGGTATAAGTGGAAGAACTGCACAGGCTACAGCAGAAAAGATGTATCTTATCTCTAGAGGACATCAGATATTATGTGTTACCCATCTTCCACAGATAGCATCAATGGCAGACAGCCATTTTCAAATTCAAAAAATGGTTGAAAATGATAAAACTACCACAAATGTATTACAATTGGAAGAAGATAAAAGGGTTGATGAACTTGCAAGAATGCTTAGTGGTGCTGTTTTGACAGAATTGACAAGAAATCATGCAAAGGAAGTTATTGAATTGGCCAATGGGCTAAAGCAGAGAATAAATAAGGCGTATTAAAGAAATTTTTGCAGGAAAATTTGAAAAAATTTTCCTGTTTTTTATTTTCAAAAAATAGCGACACTTTACATCATGGCTTCAATTTGCATTTATTACGAAGTTTATTATAGTATATGTGGACAACAAAAGGGTTAATTTAAAACTAGTAAGAAAGGAGGTAAAAACGAAAATGCTTGAGAAGGAGTGATGCACTTGAGAAATAAAGCTTTTAAGATTTTAACCAGCTTTCTCATAGTTTTCTTTTTTATATTTGTAATGGCTACAGCAAAGGTTATGTCGATGCCTTACAATATAAAGGTATCTGGAAGCAAGGATAGTCTTATTAGCCTTGAAAATAGAAATTTAAAATCAAATTTTATATATAAAATGAATCTTGAGGACAGTAGGGAAGCTGTTTATAAAAATAGAACACCTGGAATGGATGTTAGTGTAAAGCTTTTTGGGGTGATTCCTGTTAAGAAGGTAACATTAAGCTTCATGCCGGAGGTTAAATTAATTCCAGGAGGCCAGCCTATTGGAGTGAAGCTTTATACTGAAGGAGTACTGGTTGTAGGATTTGCTGATGTTGATACAACTTCTGGCAGAAAGCAAAGCCCTGCTCACATGAGTGGAATAGAAGTTGGAGATTCAATTATAGAAGTAAATGGTGTCAAAATAAAATGTAATAAAGATGTATCTGAAATAATAAACAAAAATGGAGCTCAGAACGTAAATGTTAAACTCTTGCGTAGGGGAGAATATAAGAATGTTAAAATTAAGCCTATAGGAACAAAAAATAGAAGTGAATTTAAAATTGGATTATGGATAAGAGACTATACAGCAGGAGTTGGTACTTTAACATTTTATGATCCGTCCTCTGGAAGGTTTGGTGCACTTGGACATCCAATAAATGATGTGGATACAGGGATGCTTTTGAATGTAAGGGAAGGAAATATATATAATGCAAAGATATTATCAGTAGAACAGGGTGTAAAGGGTAAACCAGGTGAGTTAAGAGGAATGTTTACTGAGGATGATGTTATAGGAAATCTTAATAAGAATACAAACTCGGGTATATTTGGTACTATGAGTAATGAGCCGATGAGAAATATGTACAATAAGCCTATGCCAATTGCAAGGCAAAATGATATAAAGGAAGGACCTGCAGTTATTTTGACCTCAATAGAAGGTTCTGAGGTAAAGGCTTATGATATTTATATAGAGAAGCTTACTATCCAGGGCAAACCAGGTTCAAAGAGTATGATAATAAGGGTTACAGACAAGGAACTCTTAGAGAAAACCGGGGGAATAGTACAAGGTATGAGTGGAAGTCCAATAATACAAAATGGGAAAATTGTTGGAGCTGTTACCCATGTTTTTGTCAATAGGCCAGATATGGGATATGGAATATATATTGAATGGATGCTTGATGAAGCAGGAATTGGTATATAAAAATTAAAAGATAGCAGGCACTTGGCTTATGATTTAGGTAACAGGCTTTTGAGTTTTGAGTTATTTAATCAAAATTATCTACCAATGCATATACTTCATAAATAACTCAAAACTCAAGTGCCTGTTACCTTTACAATACCACATATCTAACCTTCCCATTTCCTTTTTAATTAACCTTTGAAATTATACAAAATAAACTATATAATAATAAATGAAGTCATATGCTATTGGAAAATATAGAATAATAAAATAATTGGAAAAATTTTAAAATTTTTTTATTAAGTTAGAAGGAAATCCTATCGTTTTGTCGAATAATATTATTGTTAAGAACTGGAAGGGAATGGGGGTTATAATAAAAATGGAAAATTCAAGGGTTAAAATTGTCATTGCAGATGATAACAAGGAGTTTTCTAGCATTCTAAGTGATTACTTGAAAAGTCAAAATGACTTTGAGGTGGTTGGAATTGCTAAAGACGGAATAGAAGCTGTAAAGCTGGTTACAAACTATCAGCCTGACGTACTGGTTCTTGATATAATAATGCCGCACCTCGATGGCCTTGGAGTACTTGAGAAAATCAATTCAATGCAGAACATCCCAATGCCAAAGGTTATTATTCTATCAGCTGTTGGACAGGATAAAATAACACAAAGAGCCATAAACCTTGGTGCAGAATATTATGTTGTAAAACCATTTGACATGGAGATTTTCAGCAAAAGAATAAGACAGATGTTTAATCAAGGACAGCAGCCTGCTGAGATTAGAAGAAGTCCATTAGTTGTTACAGAGACATACAATTATTCTAGTTCAGGTTCTCTTGAGGCTGAAATAACAAACATAATTCATGAGATAGGAGTACCAGCGCACATAAAGGGGTATTTATACCTAAGAGAAGCTATCCAAATGGTTGTTAATGACGTTGAGCTTCTTAGCGCAGTTACAAAGGAACTCTATCCTTCAATTGCAAAGAAGTATAACACAACACCAAGCAGGGTAGAAAGAGCCATAAGACATGCAATCGAGGTTGCATGGTCAAGAGGACAGGTTGATACCATAAACAGAATATTTGGCTACACAGTACATAATGATAAAGGCAAGCCAACAAACTCAGAATTCATCGCTATGGTTGCTGATAAACTGAGATTGAAGGCTAAGTTAGGATAAAACTGCTGATATCAGTGGTTTAGATTAAAAAGAGCAATAAATACAAGGATTAATCTAAATTATATCAATTAATATCAGAAGTAAAACACTTCTCATTTTCTTAATTATTTAATTAGTTAGGAAAGAGAGGTGTTTTTCTTTTGCTTAAAATTACAAAGTTAAAATATACAATAGAGGAGTACTTAGCTAAATGTTAATGAGGAATTTATCATTCAAATCAATTTTGATTATTCCATATATGTATATTTATGGTTTTGATGTTATGATAGTTTCAATAGATATTGTAAATGGAATATGTCTTAATAAGACATTGTTTATTAAGACAGAATTGTATGAAATTATATAACAAAAAGGAGGGGGAAAGATGAGCATTTTAATTGGAGTAATAGTGTTTTTTTTAGGTTATGCACTTGGAATATTATTTGTTAATTTAGGTGGACCAATCGAATTGTTTGGTTTTCTTTACTTATCAGCAGTAATTTCTATATGTACTTTTTTGATTTTTAAGAAACTGGATTCATTTAAGAGTCGGAGTGATTCATAATATTCTTAGAATATAAACTAATTTATAACTTAATTGCTTTATTTAAGTTATTTAAAGGATATAAAAATGATAAATGTAAGGTGGTTAAATTATGAAAAGGTTATCTATGGCTGGATTAATTTTGTTAATTTGCATTTCTGGTTGCAGCAGGGGTGATAATCAAGATTTTTATGGAACATACACATTTAATGAAGTAAGCTATTTATCTGGTTTGTCATCTTCTTCTAGTGATTTTATTAATAAAATGCTGAAAGGAACTAAATATACTATTAAAAAAGATCTATTCAGAGTTAAAACTACAGACAATACATATGAAATCAGTTCACCAAGTTATGTTAAGGAAGAAATACCTAAAAATCCACCTCCACTTGCTGATGTTCGTACTTTTATTGGTAATGAGGTTGAATACCAATATACTATATATAATAAAGACAAAGATAAAACTCATTTGAGATTATATGTTTCTTCAGATTGTCTATGGATTGCTTCTTATGCAGATAATACCGCAAATGGTTCGGAGATTATTATGGATATATTTAAATTATCAAAGTAGTTCATATTATGACTAGTAGAATATTTTAATAAAAATCAATAATAATATAAAAAGGAGATATGTGAAATGAAAACTAAGTTCGATTTGAGAAAAAATTTCAAATTAACTTTTGTCATAATAATTGCTTTATTAACGGGAGCAATTTGTTCCTCATCAACTTATGTTTGCTATAGCAATAACTATTCAACTGTTTCACAGTACCAAAAGAACAAGTATGGTAAGACATATGGTATAGGATCAGATGCAATTTATCATGATGGTAAAGAACCAGACCTTATTAAAGCTATGGGGGATGATGGAAAAACAGTAGGATATGTACTTGCTACAGATTTAAATGGCTTTCAGCCTAAAAATCCAAAGGAAGCAATTGAATGGCAAGCTAAAAATAAAGGGGGTAGGATAATATCACTTTATGATGTTAATGGAGAGAAGGTCATTGGGACATTTACAGTTGGTACAAGGCAATAACCGATAAAAACAATTAATTAATGATTTAAAATAATTTTGATAAGAAAGTCTTTATAGTGGTTTGTAATAACCATTATAGAGACTTTCTTATCATTTATATAAATTACAATAAAGATTTTGAATAATATACATTGTGATTTACGAATCAAGGGATATGATTTCGCATAAATGTTTAGGGTCGAGTAATGTAGAATCATATATACGAAACATTTAGTTATTAATTTTGCATTTTTTGAATATAATTTTATAGAGTAATTTGGAGGTGCTTTTATGGACTTTTTAAGCGTGGTTATTGTAGCACTTGTAGGAGAAGCAATTTGGGAAACAATCAAGATGACCTGGCAGCATGGTAAAGTAAATATTGATAGGATAGGAGCACTAATTGTTGGACTTGTAATCGCAATTGCTGCAGGAATTGATATCATGGATATTATTGGAGTACCTATGAGAATACCATATGTAGGAACTGTGTTAACAGGAGTCTTAATTAGTAGAGGAGCAAATTTTGTACACGATATTTTTGAAACAGTCAGCAGTGTACGACAAAATAGAAAGGCATGAAATAATAAAGAACCCACCCGTTTATTTTTATTCCCAGAGGAGGAATTTGAGGGTGGGTTTTATTTTTTTTTTGTTTTAAAGAGTTAGAAATAGAATTGGTTATTTTTTTGCTTTATTGGAAGAATACTAATGAGGTGGAGAAGTATGTTTTATAGGTATGTAAGGTTTTCCACAACTAAGGAGGTTAGAAATTATAAGGATGTTAAATGCATTGTTATATCTCAGGATGCTATAGATACATCAACAGCAGACTTAATAATTAATAAGGGAATTAAAAGAGTTATTAATTGCATGGACAGTATAATAAATACTAAATATTTAGAGATGTTAGAAAAACATGGGGTTAAAATATGCTTCCTTAAGCAATCTGTATTTGATTTATTTGAAAGCGAAGGGGTTCTTTATTATGGAGAATCCAACATAGTCGTGGGCAGAAAATGCATTAATATTATTAAACCTAAAATTGAAACTAATGAATTATATATAAAAGCTTTCATTAGTAATACAATTTCATATATGAGTAGGGAAGTAGAACTAATTCAAGATATAACAATATCAGAGCTAGAAATTAAAACTTCAAATACAGCACTTGTAATATCAAGAGGATTTTATGAAAGAGAGGATATAAAGGCTGTCAGATATATAATAAAAAAATTTAATCCCATGATTATTTGTGTTGATGGAGGTGCAGATTCTGCAATTAAGTTAAAAATTATGCCTCAGTTGGTTATAGGAGATATGGACAGCATAACACAGGAAGCAATAGAAAAGTGTGATAACTTTTTAATACATAGATATCTTGATGGAAGATGTCCTGGACAGGGGAAGATACCAGATATAAAAAACATTGGGTATATATCATGCTTTGGTACATCTGAGGATGCAGCTATATTATACTGTATTAAAAATGGAGTCGAAAGGATTTATACACTTGGGTTTAAACTTAATTCCAGAGACTACATAGAAAAGGGAAGAAAGGGTATGTCAAGTTCACTTTTAACAAGGTTGTATTATGGGCATATTATATATGATATTAAAGGTTTTGATGTTGGATATGAATCAAATAAGGCTAAGCTTCTTATTGCTGCAGCCTTAATTGCAGTTTTGATTTATGGAGGAATTATACTGGGATTTGGGCTGGAGGTGTTTAAATAATGAAATTAGATTACATTATTCCAGTATATAATGAAGAAAAAAATATAGCATCAATAATAAAGGAGATACGGAATTTTTCTCAGGGCAGGATTATTGTAGTGGATGATGGCTCAAAGGATAGAACATATATTAAAATACCTCAATTGGAAAACCTGATTAAAATAAGGAATACAAAGAATTTCGGAAAGGGATATTCGATTAAAAGGGCATTATATTATGCTAATGAAGATTTTATATGTCTTTTAGATGGAGATGTTTCTGGTGTTATGTCCCATATAGATAAACTTAAAGAACAATTTATGCAGTATGACTGCATGGTTTTAACTCCATCTATTAAGGGAGGAGGTTTTGGTATTTTTAGAAATTATGCTTCTGCTGTTGTAAAAAGAAAAACATCAGTCGATGCTCCATGGTGCATAAGTGGTGTTAGAGTGATTAAAAGAGATGTACTTAAGAAAATAGTAGATGCCTTAGATGACAGGTTTGCATGTGAGGTTTCTATGACAGTAGAGCTTTTAAATAAGGGCTACAGAGTAGAGAATTTCGATGTAGAGTTTTCTCATGATATTACAGGGAGGGATATAGGAGGTTTCTATCATAGGGGAAGACAATTAGCTGATGTTTTCAGGTATAACTTAAGATCAGGGAAGTGAAAGGATGATAAAGCTTTTATTAATACCTACAGTTATATTCCTTTGTTTAGCTCTTAACAGAACATTTAAGGTTATTGGACTAGTTAAGAAAAATTATAAAGGGGCAAGTATTCCGTATTCCGGTGGAACTATTATTTTTATAGGTATTTCACTGGCTTTTTTGGGCTATTATGCATATCGGGAAATATCATTATTAAAATTTTTATTCTTTTTGGTTATTTCATTATGCCTCTATATTATAGGAATTATAGATGATTTATTTGGGAACCCAGAGATAAAAGGATTAAAAGAAAACATAAAATCTCTATTTGCAAAAAAATTCTCTACTGGATTGATAAAGGCCCCTTTAATATTTGTAATTTCATGTGTTGTATACTATGTTTTTAATGAGGAATATTGGATTTTAAAGGGGATTATAACCGCACTTATAACTAACCTGTTTAATCTTTTTGATCTTAGACCAGGCAGAGCTTTGAAGTTCTATTATATATTTTCTTTTCTAATATACATGGGAAGTATGAGATGGTGCAGAGAACTTTTTATAATTCTATTTATTGTGATAACTGTTTATTATTATTTTGATGCATATGGTTTTTCGATGCTTGGAGATGGTGGTTCAAACCTTATAGGATTTCTTACAGGGTATATGCTCTGTGAGGTTTTACCATCAGGGCTGATACCTTTACTCTTAATTCTAGTGATGCTTTTATTAACTCAATTTACCTTTGATAAATATTCTCTTACTGGATTAATAAAGAGAAGGCTATGGCTGGATTTTTTAGATAAATTCCTTACTGAAAGGCAGGATGGAGAGGATGTTAAGTCTTGAAAAAGCAAAGGTTTATGATATTAAACAGGAAGATGATGATATACAAATGCTTCAAATATCCATAGTAGGAGGCTGTGATAAGGCATTAAATTACGTCAAGGAAACAGGCAGATGCAATATAGGGGATGTCATATATGTGAATACAATAGGAGTTCGCCTTGGGCTTGGGACAAGTGGATATCATATTGTATATTGTAATATAAGCAGAAATCCTGAAATTGAGGCTAAATATGATAGAGCTGAAGGGCATATTATTAAGATGAAGTATACTCCGATGCAGTTTAGAGTTAAATCCATTGAGGAATATGATGAGTTTAGGAGTTTGTTTGATTCACCTGTAGATTTAAATGGAAAGCCTGTTATTTATGCAATGCTTCATAGTATGCTTCCGCCTGTTGCCTGCACAATAAAATATCAGAACCCTGATGTTCGAATAACATGTATATACACCTATGGAGGTTCTATGAATGCAAAAAATTCCTTTATATTAAGGGAACTAAAGTCTAAGGGATTGGTTGATTATATTGTAACAGTAGGTGAATGCCATGGAGGAGATTTTGAAGCCATAAATATATACACTGCGTTAATATACAGCTTTATGAAGCTTTCAAGTGATGTTGTAATAGTTTGCTGTGGACCAGGAATAGCTGGAACATCAACATATTATGGGTTTTCAACACTTGATTTCATACTACCTGTATATGCTGGAAAAAGCCTTGGTTGTACTCCAATTTTAATTCCTAGAGTCAGCTTTTCAGAGGAGCGAAGGAGACATACAGGATTAAGTATGCAGACAGTAGCACTATTGAGCTGCCTTGATTTTCCTGTATATGTTCCTTTTCTAAAAAATGAGGGATTAAGTATGATTTATAGTATACTTGAAAAAAATAGAATAAATAAAAAGCACAATATAAAAGAGGTTCCTGAAGCTTTTGCTAAAATATCAATGAAAAAGTGGGGAATAGACGGCAAAGTTATGGGAAGAAGTTACAATGAAGATGCCTATTATTTTGAAAACTGCAGTGCTGCTGGCATATTTGCCCTTAAAATTATGTTAATTTAGAAAATTGCTGGTTTCCATTGAAATCAAGTGATCAATAAGCTCCTCTACATAGACATATTTATCCTTATAGTAATCTAAAAAATTGCATATATCCTCAATCTTTCCCTTTAAAACAATCCCATTTTTAGATATCGTACAATTCATAGAGATTCTCCCTTCATAGTTATATATATAAATTGTAAAATTCTTTACATTTTGGTTTCTTAAACAGCTCTGCAGCATTGGTTCGACCTTAGGATGTTTAAAAAGGCAAAAGGTAATAGAATTTTTGATTTATATTTAGTATGATATAATATATTCAATTCTAATTTTATTATTCGAGGTGATTTTATGGAGTTTAATGAAAAAACGATAGAAAGAGAATACATATATAATGGGAAAATAATAAACCTTAGGAGGGATAAAGTTGAAATCCCAGGAGGAAGGGAATCCTATAGAGAGATAGTTGAGCATAATGGTGGAGTTGCGATTTTTGCAGTCAACGATAAAAAAGAGGTAATAATGGTAAGGCAGTTTAGAAAACCCTTTGATGAAGTGTTGTTGGAGATACCAGCAGGAAAACTTGAAAAGGGTGAAAATCCGCTTGAATGTGGAATTAGAGAACTAGAAGAGGAGACAGGTTTTAAGGCTAAAAAAATGGAGTTAATGAATGTAATATATCCATCACCTGGTTTTTCAAATGAAAAGTTATATATCTATTTCTGCGATGAAATGGAAAAATCATCAACAAATTATGATGAGGATGAGATAATACAGATTGACACTATACCATATGATAAGGCTATTGATATGATATATAAAAATGAGATAACCGATGCAAAGACAATAACCGGTATACTTATGGCAGGAAAATACATCAAAGGTTAGGACTTTTTATTTTCATAATGCATGTCCCCTCCACATATATATAACTGTACGTGGAAAGGAGGAGGGGACATTGAAAAACAAATTTGGAGATGCTCTGCAAAAAAATATAAAGGAAAATATGTGGGCATACTTTGCAGTAACATTGTTTTTTGCAATTGGACTAGCAGCTGGAGCATTTACTGTAAAGGCACTTGATAATAATCAAAAACAGGAGCTTGTCACATACTTAAATGGATTTTTTCAAACCATTAGCGGAGAAAAGGTCAATAATGGAAGAGTGCTTTATCAAGCTCTAAAGAACAATTTCCAAACTGTGTTCCTAATGTGGATTCTTGGAATAACGATTATAGGAGTTCCATTTACACTTTTTTTAACATCCTTTAGGGGATTTATAATTGGATTTACTATATCATTCCTGATACAAGGGCTTGGATGGAAGGGTGTATTATTTATGATAGCTGCAGTTATACCTCAAAACATACTGTATATTCCATGCCTGTTGGTAATTTCTGCTGTAAGTCTGTGTTTTTCCCTTCAGGTATTTAAAAGAAAAGTAAAAAGAGGTATAGTAAATATTAAGGGAAGTATAGTTTCGTATACAACAACAGTTGCCGTAGCCTTTCTTATTATGTGTACGGGCTGTATTATAGAATCATATATATCACCATATCTGCTTCAAATGATGTCAAACTATATGATTGCTCAATAAGGGTGACAGTATGAAAAAAAGAGAAAGAGGTTTATTTTTATATATTAAGGTATTTCTGATTTTGGTTATTTTAGGAGTAATATTCCCTAAGATAATCCAGATGGTATCTGGCTTTTTTTCTATTAATGATGGGAAACCAGGTAAAGGCAACAGTGTATATGTAATGTTTAACTATGGAATAAAGAAGAATGTTTTTGATATATTCTCAAAATTAATAATATAAACAATGGAGGAATTGTCACTTTTTTGTTGAATATATTATTAAAGTATAAACAAAGGAGACTTGGTAAATGGATGAGGTTATCAGCAGATATGTTGAAGAATTGAAGGTTGATAAAAAACTGAGCAAAAACACCTTGGAATCATACAGCAGAGATATAAAGCAGTTTTTAGACTTCCTTGAAATTAATGGATTTAACTATAAAAATGTAAAAAAATCCAATGTTATATCCTATATAATATACCTGCAAAAACAAGGAAAAGCAGTTTCATCCATTTCAAGAAGTCTTGCATCGATTAGGTCTTTTTATCATGTGCTTTTTAAAAAGCAAATAGTAGCAAGTATTCCGACCCTTGATTTAGAGTCTCCTAAGATAGAGAAGAAGATTCCAAGCATACTATCAATAGATGAGATTGAAAAGCTGCTCTCAATGCCTAATGCATCTGATTATAAGGGAGCAAGGGATAAGGCTATGCTGGAACTTCTATATGCAACGGGTATAAGGGTAACGGAACTGATATCATTGAATATAGAGGATGTTAATATCGAACTATCATATGTGAAATGCAGTGGTTCAAAGGAGAGAATAATACCCATAGGTAAAATAGCTAATGAAGCTTTGAATGTGTATATAGAACACTATAGGAAATCCTTTTCAAAGAAAAAGGATAAAGAAACACTTTTTTTAAATTTTCATGGAGAGAGAATGACACGTCAGGGGTTCTGGAAGATAATTAAACATTATGCAGGCATGGCAGGAATAGAAAAGGAAATCACACCCCATACGATAAGACATTCCTTTGCTGCTCATTTAATTGAAAATGGAGCAGATTTAAAATCAGTTCAGCAGATGCTAGGGCATACAGATATTTCAACTACACAGATTTATGCTGATATGATTAAAAAGAGGATTAGTGATGTGTACAAAAAGTCTCATCCAAGAGCATAAATATATATGCATTTAAACGGGTATGATTTTCCATGCTCGTTTTTTTGTTTTAATGTGCCTTATATCTAGAAATTGATATGATTTTATGTTAAATTAAATATTCAACAATAAAATTGTAATTATTATTTTATTGTTGGAGAATTATATAAATAATACATATAAAAAAGAAAGTATTTAAAGGAGTTGAGTTAATGGTTAATAGGGTAGTACTTATTGTTATGGATAGTGTAGGAGCAGGTGAATTGCCAGATGCTAAACTCTATAATGATGAAGGAAGCAACACTTTAGGTAACATTTCAAAAAAGATTGGGGGATTAAAGCTTCCAAATCTTCAAAAGCTTGGACTGGGAAATATAGATGGCATAAAGGGTTTTGAAGGTGAAAAAAAGCCAGTTGGTTCATATGGAAGATCCCTTGAAAAATCACCTGGAAAGGATACAACAACAGGACATTGGGAAATAGCAGGGCTTATACTTGATCAAGCATTCCCAACCTATCCTGATGGATTTCCACAGGATGTAATATCAGAATTTGAAAAAAGAATAGGAACAAAGTCAATTGGGAATTATCCTGCATCTGGTACAGTAATAATACAGGATTTAGGGGATGAGCATGTAAAGACAGGGTATCCTATAGTATATACTTCTGCAGATAGTGTATTTCAAATTGCTGCACATGAGGATGTTATTCCTTTGGAAAGACTTTATGAAATATGTCAGATAGCTAGAGATATGCTTGTGGGAGAGCATGCTGTTGGAAGAATTATAGCAAGACCATTTGTAGGATCTAATGGAGACTATAAAAGAACAACTAATAGAAGAGATTTTTCATTAAAGCCAATTAGAAAAACCATTTTAAACAATATAGTAGAAAAGGGACTTGATGTGTGTGCTGTTGGTAAGATAGAGGATATTTATGGAGGCTACGGCATAACAAAGGCTGTTCATACAAAGAGCAACATGGATGGAGTAGATAAAACCATAGAATACATGAAGGAACCTACTAAAGGATTGATATTTACAAACCTTGTTGATTTTGATATGCTTTACGGTCATAGAAACGATGTGGAGGGTTATGCAAATGCCCTTAGAGAATTTGATGCAAAAATTCCTGAAATAATCGATGCATTAAGAGATGATGATGTACTGATAATAACTGCTGATCACGGCTGTGATCCAACAACTTCAAGCACAGATCATTCAAGGGAATACATACCAATGCTTGTATATGGAAAATCAATAAAGAGCGGTATAAACCTTGGAACAAGAGAATCCTTTTCTGATATAGGAAAAACAATTGGAGAAATGCTTTCAGTACAAAATGATATAAGTGGAGAAAGCTTTGCAAAGGATATATTACTTTAGGAGGTTTTAGTATGGAAGAAATGGTTAAGATAAATGAAGCAGTGGAGTTTTTGAGAGATAGAATAAAAGAGGTACCTGAGGCTGCATTAATATTAGGCTCAGGTCTTGGGGTACTTGCTGATGAAGTGGAAAATAGAACAGAAATAAATTATTCTGATATTCCATATTTTCCCGTTTCAACAGTTGAGGGTCATGCAGGAAGATTTGTATTTGGAGATTTAGAGGGAAAAAAGGTAATAATGATGCAGGGAAGGTTCCACTTTTATGAAGGCTATGATATGAAAAATGTAGTTTTCCCTATAAGGGTTTTAAATCGTCTTGGTGTTAAAAATCTAATTGTTACAAATGCAGCTGGTGGAGTGAATACAGAATTTAATGCTGGAGATTTAATGATTATTACTGATCACATTAATATGGCAGGAACAAATCCTCTAATAGGAAGAAACATGGATGAGTTTGGACCAAGATTTCCAGACATGTCATCTTCATATAACAAGGACTTTATTAAACTTGCAGAAAAAGTTGCTTCTGAAAAGGGACTCAATATTAAAAAGGGAGTATATCTTATGATGACAGGACCAAGCTATGAAACTCCTGCTGAGATAAGAATGGTAAGAATACTTGGAGGAGATGCTGTTGGAATGTCAACGGTACCTGAGGTTATAATTGCAAACCACTGCAAGATGAATGTACTTGGAATATCATGCATAACAAATATGGCAGCGGGAATATTAGACCAGCCATTAAACCATGAAGAAGTAATTGAAACATCAAACAGAGTAAGAGATAGCTTCAAGGCCCTTATCAGGGGTATTGTAAATGAAATATAATATAAATTTTGCGAGGTAATGCTATGAGAATGTATGATATGAAACCTTCCAGCTAGTTATAGACCGAGTAGAAAGATGGAAACGTGAGGAATATGATAAAAAAACTCAGTAGGAGGGATAGTATGAGGACAGTTGATATTATACAAAAGAAAAAGAACGGAGAAGTGTTATCACAGCAAGAAATAGACTTCTTAGTCCAAGGTTATACCAAGGGAAAAATACCTGATTATCAAATGTCTGCTTTCCTTATGGCAGTATATTTTAAGGGAATGAACAAAGAGGAAATAGCAGACCTTACAATGTCATTCGTGAACTCTGGTGATAAGGTTGACTTATCACCGATTCATGGAATAAAAGTCGATAAACATTCAACAGGTGGAGTAGGAGATAAGATAAGCCTTATAGTTATCCCTTTAGTTGCTTCTGTGGGTATTCCTGTTGCGAAAATGTCTGGTAGAGGTTTAGGTCATACTGGCGGTACAATAGATAAACTGGAATCAATAGAGGGCTTTAAAACCGATTTGACAAGTGAAGAATTTATATCTAATGTTAATACTCACAAAATGGCTATAGTTGGTCAATCAGCAAATTTAACCCCTGCTGATAAAAAGATATATGCTCTTAGAGATGTTACAGCTACAGTGGATAGTATTCCACTAATAGCAAGTTCTATTATGAGTAAGAAAATAGCTTCTGGTTCAGATGCAATAGTATTGGATGTTAAGATAGGTTCTGGTGCCTTTATGAAGTCATTGGATGAAGCAAAAGAACTAGGAAGAACTATGGTTGACATAGGTAAATCATTAAACAGAAATACAATTGCAGTAATTACTGATATGAACCAACCATTGGGGCATGAGGTAGGAAATGCAAATGAAATAAAAGAAGCAATAGATGTTTTAAAAGGCAACGGAGCAGAGGATGAAACTACAGTTGCATTAACCATAGCTTCATATATGACTGTTCTTGGAGGTGCTTTTACAGACAATGATACAGCATATAAAGAGTTACAGATGATAATTAAATCTGGTAAGGCTGTAGAGAAATTGAAAGAACTTATTAAAATACAAGGTGGCAATCCAGAAGTTGTAGATAATCCAGATAAACTACCACAAGCTAAGAATCATATTGAAGTTAAAGCTTCAAGCAACGGATATGTAAAATCAATAGACGCTGAAAAGATTGGTATATCAGCTATGTTACTTGGTGCTGGTAGAAAAACAAAAGAAGATAAAATTGATTTCTCTGCAGGTATCACGCTTATTAAAAAAGTAGGTGACAAAGTAAATACAGATGATACCATCTGTGTCTTGCATACCAATATAGATGATACAAGAGAATCAGAAGATATGATAAGAAATGCTTATTCTTTCAGTGATGTTCAAGTGAATCCACCAAAACATATTTATGATGTGATTGTGTAAAAAGAAGGGTGTGTCGCTTAGGCACACCCCTTTCATGGAGAAATTGAACACTATTTAGTTTTATAAATAAAAAAGGCTGTTATTTCACAGCCTTAAATCTTAGCCTTGTTATATCTACACAGTTTTGAACTGTAACTTCATTTAATTCCACAATTTTCTCATTAACATTTTTCAGTTCACTATCCACATTATCAAATCTTAATGTAATAGTATCAAGAAGGTTTGTATAGTCATCTTTTGTAACAGTCTTATAACTCTCTTCTTCTAACTTGCTAAGCCCTTTGTCCATACTATCAAGCTTCTTGTCAATACTGTAAAGCATTTTCGTAATTTTTCCAATGGTTTCTTCCATCAAAATCCCCCCAGATTCAATTATATCATGTTGCACTAATATGTAGTAATACATTAAAGTTATCATTATCATTTCTTCAACAACTCTCCAGTATTTTTTCAGTCCCAAAGTGCATTATAAATTTACTAAATCAGGGGAAAATAAGATTGAAATAGGATAATTTTTAGGAGGTGCAAACGTGAAAAAATATATTTCTGCTATACTTATAGCCATCTTAGTTGGAGTCATGCCAGTAGGTGTCTTTGCAAAGGAGGATAAAAAGGACATATTTAACCTTAATTGTAAGTCAGCACTACTTATGGAATACAGTACTGGCAAGGTTGTTTATGAGCACAATTCCCATGAAAAGCTGCTCCCTGCAAGTGTTACAAAGGTAATGACAATGCTATTGGTAATGGAAGCAGTGGACAATGGTCAGGCAAAGCTTAGTGATAAGGTTGTAGCTAGCCCAAGAGCAAAATCAATGGGTGGAAGTACAATGTATCTTGAAACAGGTGAGATAAGGACTGTTGAAGAGCTTTTAAAGGGTATTTGTGTTGAGTCGGCAAATGATGCTGCAGTGGCTCTTGCAGAGCATTTTGGAGGCACTGAAGAGGGCTTTGTTATTAAGATGAATGAAAGGGCAAAAAAGCTTGGAATGAAGGATACAAACTTTGTAAACTGCACAGGCTTCTTTGTAGAAAATCACTATACCTCAGCCTATGACATTGCAGTAATGTCAAAGGAGCTTTTAAAGCATAACAAGATATTGGATTATACAAAAATATGGATGGAGACCATAAGCGAAGGAAGAAAAGAGCCATTTACACTTGTTAATAGAAATAAAATGGTAAGGTTCTACCAAGGATGTGATGGCTTAAAAACAGGATATATTCCGGAGTCTAAATACTGTATTTCCTCAACAGCAAAAAGGGGAGGTATAAGATTTATATCTGTAATAATGGGAGCTCCATCCTGGAAGGAACGAAATGCTCAGGCAGGAAAGCTTTTAGACTTTGGATTTGCAAAGTATGAAAGCAAAAAATTAGTAACAAAGGGTGAGAACCTCGGTCAGATTAGTATTCCAAGAAGTAAACCTGAAAAGATAGGTATATTTGCCGCTGATGATCTAAGTGTTATATATGAAAAGGGAAATCCAATAAATGCTGAAAAGAAAGTTGAAATCAAAAAAGATATAAAACTTCCTATTAAAAAGGGAGAGTGTATTGGAAAGGTTAAAGCATTTGAGGGTGAAAAGTTGGTAGGCGAAACAGACATCATTATAGACCAAAACGTTTCCAAAATGGGTCTCTGCGACACCATCGGGAAAACCCTCAAACAATGGCTCAACATAAAATAATTGATAGGGCAGCTAATGCCCTATTTTTTATTCTTTGCAATTTAGTGATTATGCGTAGCATCCTACCCTAGTTTATCTGCAATAGACCGTGAAGGTCAAGAAATA
>DAMCZI010000014.1:0-111325 GCA_032095175.1 Clostridiaceae bacterium | reverse complement strand
GTATGTAAGTGATTGAGTAACGACGAAAATAATCAAAAGGACGAGTAAGATGACTACTTTATTTTTTTCTTGTGCCTTACCCTAACTATATAATTATATGTTTCGCATGAATGATTCTATATTTTAAAAATAAATCATTTATGCGAATTTTTTTTTGCATGTAGTCAATATAAAACAAGGAAGGGATATTTGCAAATTTGTGGAATATTATAGTAATATGCTGCTAAAAAATAGAATGTTAATAAAGATAAATTAAATTTTTTGATTGAAAGGTTGGATGTTATGTCAAAACAAATTAGAGGAATTATTCTTGAAGGACAATCTTGCTCCGGTAAAACATCTATTTTTAATGCAATAAAGCGCTGCCACCTTTTAGAGGATGATGGAGAGCGCAATGTAATATATTTGGCAGAGCATTATTCACAAACATTGAATTGTGTTAATGGTGAATTGCAGATGCTAAGCCAAGAGGAGAATTTAAGGGTATTGTCGGATAGAATTTCAATGCTTGAACAACTAAATAATTATGCAAATTCTATGGGGGAGCATCATCGCTGGTCAAGAGGATTGTTTTTTGTTTTTGAAAGATTTCACTTAAATTATGCCTATAGCTTTAATGATATAACTTCTACTGGGTATTTAAAACTTGAGCAAAGATTAATCAATTTAAATGCTCAAGTAGTTTTATGCACAATAAGTCATGAGAATACTGAACAAAGGCTTATTCACAGATCAACTTACACAAACGAAGTAGTTACACAGGAAGGCATAACGAAATATATTGAAAATCAAAGACATTTTGTTGAGCTCGCTAAAAAATCTACAGTACCAACTATGATAATAAATACTGATGATTTAAACTGGGATGGATATGCAAGAATGATTTTAAACAAAATTCATTGATGTACTATATAAATAATTTATAAAAGAAAGGAAGTAAGCTAAATGCTTAATTATTGTAGAAATTGTGGGCAATATCATGCTGATAAAATCATATCTAATGATGGAAAATATATGATATGTCCAAGCTGTAATGATAAACAACCATTTAAACGATTACCTCTATTTATTATTACAGGAGCAAGTGGTGTTGGTAAATCAACACTATCAATTGAATTATATAAAAAGGAAACGGATTATGTAGTTCTTGAGTCCGATATCTTATGGTTTGACTTTTTTAATACCTATGAAGATAACTACCGAACATATAGAGAAACCTGGCTTCGTGTATGCAAAAATATATCTCAAGCAGGAAAGCCAGTTGTTCTATGTGGTTGTGCTGTTCCGGAACAATTCGAAAAGTGTGTAGAACGTCGATATTTTTCAGAAATACATTATTTAGCCTGTGTGTGTGATTCTGATTTACTTGAAAACAGATTAAGACAAGGGAGAAATGTGAGTGATGAAAACTGGATAAAAGGATCTATTTCCTTTAACAAATGGTTAAAAGATAATGCAGAAAAGACAGTGCCTAATATTACATTATTAGATACATCAATGAAATCTGTTGTAGAGTCATCTGAATTTATTGATGAATGGATTAAGAAGAGGTTGTAGGAAGTTGCAGAGATTAAATTTATAAATCGAGAAAAGATTTTAAGGAGGAAAGAAAAATGCATAAACACTATATGGATATGCTTATATGTCCTTTGTGTCATAACGAATTGGAATGGCATATAAAAGAGGAAAATGATGATAGGATAATAAATGCAGATATAACCTGTTCATCATGTCACTCAGAATATGAAGTTAGAGATGAGATTGCGGTATTTCTTACTAACTCTTTATCTAGAAATGATTTGTGGGAAGGTTGTTTTATGTTATCCGCGAAAGAAGGTTAAGAAATGAAATTATTCATACATGATATAGAAACTAAGGACTTTAAAAAATTATTTCCGAATTTGTTAGATGATGCGATGGTTATTTCAAATAATGGGACTATACATCATTGCATAGGATGTTTCGGCTGTTGGGTAAAGACGCCTGCAGCCTGTGTAATACGTGATGAATATGGGGATATGGGAGAATGTTTATCAAAATGTGAAGAGATGATTATTATAAGTAAATGCTGCTACGGTGGATTTAGTCCATTTGTTAAAAACGTGTTAGATAGAAGCATTTCATATGTGCATCCCTATTTTAAAATAAGGAACGGAGAAATGCACCATCAAAGACGATACAAAAATTATATAGATATGCAGGTATGGTTTTATGGTGAAAATATAACAGAAAAAGAAAAGCAAACTGCTCAGAAGTTAGTAAAAGCGAATTCTATTAATTTATTTTGTAATGTCAGTAGAATTACATTTGCTCACAACATTATGGAAATGGAGGAGCAGATATTATGAAGATAACTCTTATAAACGGAAGCCCTAAAATAAAAGATACTTCTTCTGGTTGCCTATTAGAAGAATTGAAAACTCTTTTAGAATGCGACAGTAATATAATTGATGAATATTATTTAAGAAAGCCACAATTAGATACAAAAGAAATGGAACAATTGGTAGAATGCAATGTTCTGGTATTTGCTTTTCCTTTATATGTAGATGGAATCCCATCTCATTTATTAAATTGCCTTATTCAATTAGAAACATTTTTTTCGGCCACAAAAGAAAAAGATATAACAGTTTATTCTTTAGTGAACTGTGGATTTTATGAAGGCCATCAGAATGCTTTAGCAATTGAAATGATGGAGAATTGGTGTGCAAAAGCTGGACTTAAGTGGGGACAAGGGATTGGAATTGGTGCAGGGGGAATGCTCCCAGCAGTAAAAAATGTTCCAATTGGGCATGGACCTAAGAAAAACTTAGGGAAAGCATTGAAGAACCTTTCAAATAATATATTAAAATGTACTTCAGAAGAAAATATATTTATTACACCAAATTTTCCAAGAATTTTGTATAAACTTAGTGCGGAAATGGGATGGAGACAGTCAATTAAGGCAAATGGGTTAAAGAGAAGAGATTTGTTCTTGAAAAAGTAATTACTTTAAATGAATATTTTATTGATTGGATAGTATTAAGTTGCTTCAAAATACTCTTGGAGTATAGAACAGTGGGAAAATACGAACTAAATAAAAATATTTTGTCTCCATTTGCATCAAAGACATTACATAGTTATTTGAAATGATTATAAATTGAGTCCTTTATTTGTAGTACAGTAATTTATTATACGGCTACAAGTACAATATTGGCTTGCTATGAAAGGTGTGATTTTATGCCTCTTCCTATGGTGCACCTTGGTGTTGCTAGAAATATTGCATTATCAAATTCCAAGCTAATAAATGATTCTCTTTACTATTTAGGTAGTATAGCACCTGATGCCATACACTCTAGGATTGGTTCAAATAGATTAGATAAATGTAAAACCCACATTAGAAACAATGATGATACATGGTATGATGATATTATTAAATTTACATCGAAACACAAAAATAGTAAAGGAAAGATTGAGCCTTTTTATATTGGTTATATGATACATATATTAACTGATTTATTATGGGAAGATAGTATACATTCCAAAGTTAGAATGATGATGGATAGAGATAATATTGAAAAAAATAAGCAAAGTTCAATATACTATAATGAAACTGATCAACTGGATTTTAAGCTATTTAAGTTTTATTCATGGAGAAATGAAGTTTGGTGTTTACTTGAAAAAGCATATGCTTTGGATGTTGATGAACTGCTTACCAAAGAAGAGATTGATAAATGGAGGGTAAGAACCCTACATTGGTATGATTTAGAGGTAAGTAAGCATAGTGATCCTATAAAATATTTAAATTTTAATATATTGAACGATTTTATAAATAGTGCAGCAGCTAAAATTATTGGGATGATGGTTAATATACCAACATGATAAGTTTGGTTTTATGAACATTATTAGTATATTGTTGAACAATAGTAAGATTAAGCGTAGTAAATATTATTTACCCTATTAAAGGATGTGAATTTAATATTAAAGTTGGGCTTAAAGAGTGGAACAGTAAAAATTGAAGAGTATAATCCAGAATGGAAAGACGAGTTTCAAAAAGAGAAAACATTGTTGAAAAAGCAATTACAAGATTATGATGTAGATATACAGCATGTTGGCAGTACATCAATAATAGGATGTTGTGCTAAACCAATCATTGATATAGCGATAGGCATTGAATCTTTAGAATATGGAGAACAATTAATTACTGTATTATGTAATATCGGTTATACATATGACGGGGATGGGAAAATACCTGGAAGGCACTTTTTTAAGAAGAAAGACGGAGAATCAACTACACACTATATACATGTAGAACCAATTAACGGGAAACTATGGAGTAATCATATTTTATTTCGGGATTACTTAAATAAACATCCACAAATTATTATTAAATACTCTAATCTCAAGAAATGTTTAGAAAAAAATTTTTATGATAATAGAGATAATTATGCCATAGGGAAAAATCCGTTTATTGAGAAAGTTGTTGAAATTGCAGAAAGAGAAAAAAGTATGTCTAAATAAAATGAGAATAACCCTTAGTTCACATTTTTCTTAAAGTGTGGTTTTGCGCGATAAGGCGTAACAAAAAAATATTTTAGTGGAGGTATGTATGTTTCAGTTTTTAGAATTTAATGATTTAAAAGATGATGAAATTAAATTAGTTTTGAAAAGCCAAGACTTGCCTGATTATGAAAAAGGAATTTTACCAAGATACGGATTTTCTATAATACATATCAATGATAATGAAGATATTGGCGTAATTTATTTTGCAGTAGACAATACACGCAGACAATATTTAAGAGGTCATCTTAGTTATGGTGTTTCCCCTGATTATTCCGGGCATAATTACGCAATGAAAGCATGTAAACTTATTAAGCAAGTTGCATTGGCTCATGGATTTAAGTGTTTGTTTATAGGGGCTGGGTATGATAATATTGCCTCAAGAAAAACAATAGAAAAATTAGGAGCGACGCTTATTACTATAAATGATGTTCCTGATGATGAAATTATGCAAAACTTGCATACAGAGAAAATAGATATGTATGTTTGGGATATTGTAGTATAAGTATTATTTTTATTACACCTTATTCTTATATTGTTTAGCAAAAGTATATTATTATGGATTTATTCCATAATGGCACAAAAGACAAGAAAGGGGTGAATTGTATGGAAAATACATATAGTAATGTTCCTCTATTCTATAAAAATGAGATAATACATACACTGTTAAAATTTCAAGAAGGTTATACAAAAAGAGACTTGACTATACTTGATGATTTTATGAATGAACTATTTAATCAATCAAAGGATGTAACGATTGTTGGAACAAGCTCTAGTGAATGGTGTTTGGGTATTAAAGAAGTAAAACAGATTATAAAGAATGATTGGGAGCATTGGGGAGATGTAAATATTGATATAAATAATGCATTAATTTATAGTGTTAATAATGTAGCTTGGCTAACTGTACCTGCTAATGTAACATTTAACTTTGAAAACAGTGAAAATGCTCATCAACAAATTTTAAACTATATTCATAATTACTTTAACAGAGAAGATAAGTTGTATAATATATCAGCGAAGGCAAAACTCACATCAATGAATTTGATAATTAGCCACATTTTATCATACCGAAAAGAGGGTATCAGAAAATATCGCTATCCAATCAGCATATTTGCTGTATTAACAAAACAAACAGAAGAATGGATTTTTCAGCATATGAATTTTTCTGTTTCCAACAATGCAATATTTCCAGATGTAAGAATTGATAATCAAGATATTTATGATAATATACATGAAGTTATTAGAGACAAGCTTAGCAAGCATATTAATGGAAACAAAAATAAGTATACTAATATCAGAAATAGAGTTTATCAGCTTCAGGAGGATATATTTAATAACAAATCAGAAGTTTTTGATATTAGATATGATAGAATTTTTGCAAGAAACCTGCAGGTTTTAGTGGTAGATACAAAAAATTCCTGCCATAGAGGTAAGATTGAGATAATTAAATATTTCAAGCACTGTATAAATATGTGGGATAATATTTCTATTGATATAAATAATGCTATAGTAAATTCAGATGGGCTAGTAGCCTGGGTAACTACATATGGCTTAATTACATCAGTAATAGATGAACAGACTGCACTTGAGAAACAAATTAACAATATTAATTCTATAATGCATGAAACTACATGTGATTCAACTCAAAAATTATTTAAAATACGTAGAGATATAGCATTTACCCTTGAAGAAATTTCAAGGGGAGAACGATATACATGGTTATGTAGATTATCTGCTATATTAATCAACCAAGAAGGAGATTGGAATTTTTCATATATTCAGCTATCATTACCTTCAGAATGGATACTAGAAGGTAAAATGGATGTGCCTTTGATTAGTGGGTAAGAATGGTAGCCTTCTGAATAAAGCATGAGTTTATTTATGTACTTATAAGAAATAGTCAAACCTAATACGGCAATATTTTTTGAAGAATACATAAAGATGATTATAGAACCTGTATTTTCTATTGATTCAGAACTTGCTGATATTATTAAAGTAAATGGAAGTGATTTTTACTTAGATTTGATGGAAGGGTGATGCTAAAATGCTTATTGGGTGCAATTGGTCAAAGGCTTTAAAAATTCTTATTGAAAATGGATCTATTAAAATAGATTATATTAAGACAGGTGCTTATGGAACGTTTGACGAAGAGTTTCCGATCATGCGATCACTTCGTCCAATTTTATTACATGGACTAGGGTACTTTGAACATGCTGGAATGAAAAATATAGAAATAGTTGATTTTAATTTAGCAAATACACTGCTAAAAAAGTGTAGTTCTCCTCATTATGGTCTTCATCTTTCAATTAAAAATTCAGATATGTCTCTAGGTATGACTGAGGAAAATATATATCAGCTTATGTCTAAACAGATTCAAGCTTTTAAGAACAATATTGAAGTCCCATTGTTACTTGAAAATACTCCTGACTCTCCACAAGATCGCGTGCTATTTGATCATCATCCTTATGTTATGCCAAAACAGTTAAGACGACTACTTGTTGATAATGATGTGTTTTTTCTTCTTGATTTAACTCATGCAAAAATAACTGCACAATATCGTGGATGGGATATTCATGATTACATCAGACAGCTGCCACTTGATCGTGTTAAAGAAATCCATGTGAATGGTTCTGGTTATGATAAAGAAGGCTTCCCAGCAGATACACATCAAGCTATGGAGGATGAAGATTACAAATTGCTAGAATGGGCTCTTAATTACACAAAACCAGACATTGTTACGCTAGAGTATAATGGGATAGAAACAGAGAACGATAGTACAATTATATATTCTTTACAAAAGCAATTAAATGAAATACATAAAATATGCAATCTTATATAATTAGGGTAAGCCCTATTTTTCTTATCTTATATTATAATAGTTTAATTGCGAACTATAGATTGCTTGTATTTTAGGGGGTAATGGAAGGTTGGAAGATAAGAAAATACTTAATGCACTCGCTGATTCTTATAATATAAATTTTTGTACACTGGAGTTGCTGCACGAAGGTGGATGTACATCTTATTGTGTCTGGGGTGAGAATAAAAAATACTTTATGAAGATTATCCCTCCTGCTTTTATGGATACAGTAAAACAATCTCTCAGTATTTTAATGTATCTTGAAGAAAAAGAATTTCCATCTCCGCATATAATTTTATCAAAAAATGGATTTCCATATATTGAATTAGATGAATCAGATGGTAGAATTTTTGTGGTGTTGTTTGATTTCATTGATGGTTGTGAACCTAGTGAAGGAGAGAATATTGAAACCATTGGAGCACTTGTTGGTCAGTTGCACAGCATTATGCGGGAATACAAGGGGAAACTGCAGGAACATGGCAAAGAATTCTTTATTGATCGCTATATTAATATTCTTAAAAAAAAGAATTACAATGCTAGCAAAATTGAAATATTTCGTGAATATGGTGACACCCTGTGGGAAAGAGTGAAAAAACTTCCGCGTGGTTTTTGTCATGGAGATATGCATAGAGGGAATCTTTTGAGAGCATCTTCAGGCAAATACTATCTTCTGGACTTTGATACTTCATGCAATGCATTTCCGATATATGACATAATGATAATGTGTAATTCAACGAATTATTTTGATTTTGATGAAAAAGGGTATCAAAAATCAAAAAGTACATATGAATCTTTTCTAAAAGGATATACAAAATATTGCACACTCAGTGATATGGAATTAAAAGCTTTCTATGATCTAATAGCAATTTACCATTATCAGCTTCAAGCAACAATTATCGAAATTTATGGGCTTGATTGTGTTGATGAGAAATTTCTTGATAGACAACTTGATTGGTTGATGAGATGGTGCAGACAATGCGAAAGAAATTAAACCAATATATACAGAAGAATTTGACTAACAATATTATTGTGCTGCTGAACAACAGTAAAATTAATGTATTAATTAATTTTGGAAGCAAGGATTTTTTATATAATTTTAGCTAAAAACAGAGTTGGCTATGTGAAACCAGAAAGGAGTGTATTTTATTGAAAAATACAAAAGATTTTTATAATAAAACAGCAATAGAGTGGGCTGATAAGTGGTATGAGGATGAGACTTTGCTCCCATATCTAATAGAATTTATGAGTTATTTGCCGCAAAATCCAAGTGTTTTAGATTTATGTTGTGGTGCTGGATATGAAAGTATGAGATTGCAGAGACTTGGTGCTAATGTCACAGGGATTGATTTTAGTGAAAAAAGTATATTTATTGCAAAAGAAAGGAACACGAATATTAGATTTGTTGTTGAAGATATGTTAAACGATTATTCTTATCTTGGTAAATTTAATGGTTGTGTAGTAATAGCTGGATTAGTACATCTTCCAGATGAAAAACTTGCAAGAGCATTTGATATGATTAATAAGGTTTTAAGTGACAATGGATTTTTGTTTATTGCTGTCAAAGACGGTACTGGAAAGAATTCAAAATCAAGTTATACATCAATTGACGGTGAGGACTATGACAGAGATTTTTATTTACATTCACTTGAAGAATTAAAGAGGTATTCATCAGAAAAATTTGATTTTGTTAGGGAAGTTATGCTAGATAAGGAATCAGCGTGGAAATACTACATTTTTAGAAAGTTGTAACCACTCAGAAAAAATGTACATTTCTAAAGTGATTTGCATTGTTCTTATATTGTTTAACGAAAGTATATTGTTGTGGATTTATTCCATTATGAAAGGGTAAGTTTAAGTGGTGATATTTTAAAAATTATCATCAGCATCATTTTAGTTATTGGAATAATTAATTCCAAAATGGCTTGGAGAATAACAGAGGGGTGGAAATACATTGTTGATACAGATTTTAGCCCCACAATTCTTTTAAGGAATGAAGAATATTATAAATTTGAATGTTTATATGATAGATTAAGCATAATTACTTTTGATGCAAGAATGACACCATTTAAATATAGTTCAATTGAGACGATGACTAGTAACTTAGGAATTCAAAACATTGAACAGCCTGGGGACATCATAAATGAGATGAATAGAATAACTAAAGGACAACTTATGTGTATTATGCAGTTTATAAATAAAAACGATAAGGTACATATGCATTTGCTTAATAAGTATAGGTTCTAGCTTAATGACATTGAAAAACAGAAAATATTAAATTAAGGATAGAAGATGGAGAAGATATATGATAAGGCAAATTAGATTAGCAGAATTAAAGGATAAGGATATTATTGTTGAATTACTAAATAAAGTAACATTATATCTTCATAAAAAGGGCATTAATCAGTGGGTATATCCATGGGATACTAATAGAATAAAACATGATATTGAAAATAAGCTGGTCTATTTATTAATTGTAGAAGATTTAATAGTTGGTACATTTTCTATAAAAGATACAGACAACATTAATGTTGATTTAATTAAACCTGAAAATAAATATCTTTATAGAATAGCAATTTTACCTGAATACCAAGGAAAAGGTTTAGGATCAAGTATAGTTGAGTTTTCTCTTGATTACTCTGAAAATATGGGCAAATCTTTATACTTAGATTGTTGGGCTGGAAATGAAAAATTACGAAGCTTTTATTCTAATACAGGTTTTGATTTTATTGGGAATGCACCAGAAGAAGATTATTTTATTAGTGTATTTAAATCTAAAGTAGTAGATTTATATTCTGGAGGTAATGATATTGGGTAAAAAGAAGAAAGAACATGTAACTTTTGATCGTATGGCGGATAAACCTATAAGGATAAATAAAAAATCATTTATTGATAGAAACATGGATAAAAACGTTAAGTATAAAAATAGCAATCAAGATAAAGTAGTTCCGTAGAGAATAAATAGTAGGCTATCAAGTATATACTGGATAGGGGGAGCACCATGTTGCGGTAAGAGTACAATTGCCGAGATTGTTAGTAGAAGAGTATGGATTTGAATTATATAAATGTGATGATTACTTGGATAGATATACTGATATAGGATTTGACAATGGTGATGCTATCATGAAGAAAATTAAATCCATGAATATTGATGAAACTTGGTTGAGAGATGTAAATGAACAAGTTGAGGATGAATTTGAATTTTACCGACAAGCCCTAAAAACAATATTAGAGGATTTACAAAATAATTATAAAGAGAACAACATATTAGTTGAGGGTGCAGTTATATTACCTGAATTTGTAGAAAAACTAGGGATAGATAAAAATCATTATATTTGCATTGTTCCAACAAAGAAGTTTCAGATTGAAAAATACAGCAAGAGAGAATGGGTAAAACATTACCTAGCTAGTTGTTCAGATCCTGTAAAAGCTTTTGAGAATTGGATGGAAAGGGATGCAAAATATGCAGAGATTGTATCTCAGAAGGCAAAAGATTGCAGACTGAATAATATAATAGTAGATGGTAGCAGTTCAGTTGAAGAGAATTATTTAAGGGTAAAACAATTATTTAAGCTAGTATGATAGATATTAATATGCATTTTTTATATTGTTGAACAATGGTAGTAAATTTATATTTTGGAGGCTAATTATGAGTGTTTATTTTAGTACTATTACTCCTGAAAACTGGCGTATTTTTAATGCATTAAAGGTTAAAGATGAACAGAAAAATTTTGTTGCTTCCAATGTGGTAATACTTGCAAGAGCATTTGCATATAGAGACTATAATAGTCGTGTACATGCTATTTATAATGGGGACGAGCCTATAGGAATATTAATGCAATATGATTATAAGGAGAATGATAAATTGTCATGTGTACTCAACGAGTTCATGATTGCAGAACAATATCAAGGAAAGGGTTATGGAAAGACTGCTTTGCAACTCTGGCTTTCTATGATAAAGAATGAAAAGAAATATGATTCAATAATTCTTTGCTATATAGAAGGTGATGAAGTCGCATGTAATTTATACCTTAACATGGGATTCTGCCATACAGGTGAAGTAGATGAAGATGAAATAATTATGGAGTTTAATTTGAAGAACAATGCATAATATGATTTCGGTCTCAAGTTTACAATTATCTTATACTATTAAACAACAGTAAAACGCAGAGATTGTTTATAAAAACCTTATTTGGGGGAATAAAAATGAAGAAAGTATACCGATTATTATTCACTTTACATGCATTTGTAGGTTTAGGAGCAATGGGCGGAGGGATGATGGCTATTTTAAATCCTCAATGCCCAGGAGGAATGCCGACTGATGCTTTAAAAAATTCACCTTTTAGTAATTATCTTATACCTGGTATTATCCTATTTACAGTAATTGGACTCGGAAATGTTTTTAGTGCTATAATGATTCCTTTTAAGTCAAGATTTCAAGGATATATAAGCAGTGTTTTTAGTTGGGCTTTAGTTATTTGGATTATTGTCCAATGTATAATGCTTAATACAGTTGTCAGCTTGCATGTTATTTTTTTTATTATTGGGGTAGTTGAAGCTGCTTTATCAATGATTATCTTGTTTAGGCAGCGTTTATTTCCTGCAAATCTTATTCTAAATTTTTATAAAGAAATAAGAAAAGATAAGTAATGAATAAAAGTTCTCATTACTTATATTATGTAATATTGATCTTATATTCAGATTAACAGAAATGTGTTTCAAATTTATTTTGGATATAAAGGAGAAAGCTAAATGGATAACAACTTAATTGATAGCATTTTTAAGGATATACCATCATACTCTGAGTGGGTTACTATTGAAAAAATTAATAAGGGTTGGTCTACAGACAAAAAATATTATATAGAGAATATTATAAATGAAAAGTTTTTACTTCGTATTTCTGATTTTAATGTTTATGATACTAAGAAAAAAGAATTTGAGAGCATGAAGGAAGTATATAAGTTAGGGATAAACATGTCAAAGCCAATTGACTTTGGGATATGTGGTGATGGAAAATATGTATATTCTCTTTTATCTTGGATAGATGGTCAATCAGTAAATGAAGTTATAAAAAAATTTTCTTATAAAGAACAGTATAAATTAGGAGTTGAAGCAGGAAAGATACTTAGAAAAATGCATACTATTCCAGCACCTATTGGACAAGAAGATTGGGAAGAAAGGATGATTGAAAAAATCAGTAAACACCTTATTAGATATGAAGAATGTGGAATTAAAGTTTTAAATGATGAATTTGCTATAAAACATATCAATAAAAATTTGCATTTATTAAAAAATCGTTCTCAGAAATACCAGCATGGCGATTTTCACATAGGTAATCTTATAATTACTCCTAATAACACTTTAGGTGTAATTGATTTTAATCGTTGGGATTATGGTGACACAGTTGAAGAATTTTATAAAATGGTACTATTCAGTAGAGAACTTAGCATACCATTTGCAACTGGTCAAATTAATGGATATTATGAAAATGATATTCCAAAGGATTTTTTTGATATTTTATCATTGTATGTAGCAGATGTAATATTATTTTCAATAGTTTGGGCAATTCCATTCGGTAAAGATGATGTAGATGGAATGATAAAACGTGCTGAAATGGTATTAGCTGATTATGATAATTTTAACGTGACTATTCCTAAGTGGTTCGATTATACATTGAGAGATAATTAAAAAACTTAGCATAAAAATCCAAGCGGGTTGAATCGCAATATTCTTATATTGTTGAACAACAAAGGGGTGGAAATATAAAATGTGGAACCAAGCGCAGTTTATCTTTTTATAAATAGAATAGCTGCTATATTTGGTTTAATAATTATATGGTTCGTGTTTCCTAACTGAATAGCATATAGTTATAAAATAAAGTTAAAATTGTGTAGTTAAGGGGGGAAGCTGCAATGGAGTTTATAGGAATATGTCTTATTACAAGTAATGTTTCTGCATTAACGAAATTTTATACAAAGGTACTATGTGTTGAAGCAGAAGGCGATAATGTCCATGCAGAATTGAAAACTGAAGGAGGAAATATTGCAATATTTTCTATAGAGGGTATGGAAGGTATGGCTCCTAGTTCTATGGATGGAGTAGGATATGGTGGCTTTACAGTGAACTTTAAAGTGGAGGATGTTGATTCTGAATATGAAAGACTCAAGGCATTAGGTGTAGAATTTGTTATACTGCCAACAACACATCCATGGGGGACTAGGTCCTGCTGGTATAGAGATCCAGATGGTAATATTGTTAATTTTGTTAGTATGATAAAAAAGAATTAATTGATATTAAATAAATACAATATTTACAATTACTGTCTAGTATGACAGTAATTTTTTTCTTGGGTTGATAAGACAGTGAAAAACTAGAATTCTAAAAAAATCAATTGGATATGTAAGAAGTATTGATTATACCCAAGCAGAGAAAACTATTATTTTCTTTGGTAGCTTGAAAGAAATTGTCTATAATGTAGTATTAGGCTATAGCAGGGTTTTGATGAAAAGGCATCTGTTACTATAATGCACTGAGAAGATAAAAAGGTTGCATAAAAAAATGAAAAATTTAGATATCATACAAAAAAGCAAGATATTGGGAGTTTTGGCTTTTTAATTTAATGGGAAATGGTAATAAGATAATGTTTCAGCTTCTACATATGTTGACATATGGAAACATACATGGCACTATATAGTGGTTGACCCAAAATATGCAACTATAAAAAATGTTTTATCTACAAAGTTTATGCATTTATCTCCGAGATTAAAACATTTACTACTAATATCAGTTACTCAAATCTTAATTATATTTAACTTCTAATTCTGATATTTAATCATTGAATCTGCAAAATATTTGCATAGATAGAATAAAAATTTCTACTTTATTCACATGGCTGTATTTGAATATGAGAGTCGATTATAGTTATAAAAAATAGATAACACATAATATTCTTTTTTGCTCTATTTCATGTTTCAGAATGTATAAGCTCTGTAACTATATTTTGTATGAATTTCCCTTTGTAATATCATTGGAAGATATAAGAAGGGTAACGTGAAGATTTTATCTTTTTGTTTCACAAATCATAAATGCGATATAAGCGTTTTTTTCATCCCTCGATAGGTACAATGTCGAACAAAGTAATCTTAGTAGAAGAAGGAAAGATTCCCTAAATCAATTATTAAGCATTTTAGGTCTAATGAATAAATGGTAGAAGTGTATTCAATAAGGATTGATAAGTCTAAAGATAATATATTTTTCTTATAAGGTCCTTCAATTTATGACAATAAGAGGACGTTTATTATTTTGACTTCAAAATAATGTCTTAATAAAAGATTAATTATAAAGGAGATTATAAATGATAAAAGGTGAAAAAGAAAAGATTACTCATGGATTTTTTGATAATCTAAAATTTATGCTTCATGAGCAATGGGTTTTTGAAAAGAAAGCAGCTGTAATTCCGTTCATTAGGATTCTTTCAGATCTAGCAGTATCATTAATGGGAATATGGTTTCCAAAAGTTGCATTAGATGCTATAGGTCGATCAATTCCAGCCAATGTTTTTCTTATTAGAATCGGTTTGTTAACAATTGCATTAATGTTTTTGGGGTATATTAGTTATTATACAGAGCAAGGGGTATTTAAAAGTGCAGTTAGAATATTGAATATGCATTTTTATATTAAGAAGGATTGGAAGGTTCTTGATATGGATTATTCAATATCCACATCTCCAGAAGGCAAAATCAAAATTGAAAAAGGGCACAATGCAGTAAATAGAAATGTTAATGTCAATATGGCTTCATTCTATCCCAATCTTGTTGAACTTATAAAAAGTATACTAGGTTTGGTTTCTTACTGTGCGGTCATTGCTATTCTTAACCCTGTTATTATAATTTTGCTTTTTTTAAGTTATGCCATGGATGGATTAGTCACTTTATATATACAGAAATGGGAGCATAGAATTAAGGATAAGAGGGCAAAAATTGATAATAAACTTTATTATATACTTGATAGTATTAATAACTGTTCTATTGCAAAAGATATACGAATATATGACATGAAAAGCTGGATAAATAGTTCTGCAAAATCATTTATGAATGAAAAAAATACATTAGAGAAACAGGTTGAAACGAAGCATTTTGTACAAAGGCTATTTGAGGCACTTTTGATTTTTATAAGAAATGGAGGCGGGTATATATATCTCATATGGAGGATGCTTCATACAGATATGACGATTGGAGACTTTACTCTTTATTTTGGAGCTATATCAGGATTTGGACAATGGCTCCAGCAAATAGTTGAACGAATAAATAATTTATCGAATGCAAACTACAAAGTGGATGATTATCGTTATTTGATTGATACAAGAGATAAGTTAAAAAGGGATGAAGGTGAAAAACTTCCATTGATTAATGAACCGGTTGAAATTGTTCTTGAAAATGTTAGTTTCCATTATGAAGGCAGCGATCAACTTATCCTTGATAATATAAGTCTTAAAATAAGTAAAGGTGAGAAACTTGCTATTGTAGGAAATAATGGTGCGGGAAAAACTACCTTAATAAAGCTTGTTTGTGGACTTTTGGAACCTGTTTCAGGGCGTATTCTTATGAATGGAATAGATATTAAGAAATTTAACAGAGATGAATACTACACGCTTGTCACCGCGGCATTTCAAAATGTATGTCTGCTGCCAATGAGTATTGCTCAAAATATTACATTTAGGTCTGAAAATGATATCGACAGAAAAAAATTAAAAAAATGCATTGGACAAGCAAATTTAAGTGAAAAGATTAGGAGTTTACCTTATGGTTTTGAAACCAATTTGGTTCCTTCCATTGTTGGTGATGGTGTTAATCTATCAGGAGGCGAAATGCAGAAACTAATGTTAGCACGAGCGCTTTACAAGGATGCTCCATTGATTATTCTTGATGAACCAACTGCTGCACTTGATCCCATAGCTGAAAATCAGATGTATCTTAAATATAATGAACTGACAAAAAACAAGACTGCAATATACATATCACATAGGCTTTCTTCAACACGGTTTTGCGACAGAATTATTTTTATTGAGAACGGAAAAATTATTGAAACGGGAACTCATGATGAATTAATGGCATGTGGCGGAAGATATAAGAAAATTTTTGATGTTCAGAGTCAATATTATAAAGATAGTGGTGAGGAGAAAGCAATATGACAAAGAAAAATGAAAAGAGAAAATTAATGACAGATTTACATATGATAAAACGTGCATGCGGAATTATTAATGAATTATCTCCAGGGATGTTAGGATTAAGTATTATAAGAGCCTTCATCAATGCTCTTATCCCATATATTGCAATATATATGTCAGCATTAATTATAGACGAGCTAGTTGGAAAACGAGACTTTAAATTACTTATCATATATGTATTCATAGCTGTGGGTGGTACATTAATTACGACAATCATAGCTGAACTATTTTCAAAAAGAATAAATGTGTTAAATGCTATGTTTGATGTGAAAATTAAAAATCACCTTAATAATACTGAACTCACAATGGATTTTTCAAAGTTAGAGGATCCAAAGTATACAGAATTGCATGCAAAAATTATCGGAACCATGTTTATGGTAAACGGTGGAATTAGCTCTGTAGTAAAATTAATTACAATGATTGTTGATAATATGGTTTCAGTCATAATAGCTTTGGTAATAATACAAAGATCAACTATGGAATCCCAAACATCGTCTATTGGTTCGGGTGGAATCCTTAATTCGACTTTGTTTTTCTTGTTATTAATGATAGTAATAATAGCATGTATTGCATTAACAGTAAGAAATTCGAAAATGGAAAATAAGAAAGAATTTAATTTATTTCAAAACTGTGCAACGAACAGATATCTTGACTATTACCATTTTAATTATATGGAGGATGATCAAGCTGGTAAAGACATACATATATTTGATCAGAGAAAACTTATTATTGGTGAAGTGCATTCTAAAGGACGTCTACCTTGGATGAAAATTCTAGAGGGAAGATATAGCCTTTGCCAGAGATATTTTGGTACAAATGTTGTAATATCAGCTTTTATAGGCGGTTTTACATATATTTTTGTGGGTTTAAAAGCTCTTTCTGGATCTATTAGCCTTGGAAGTGTTACAAAAAGCTATGCGTCTATAATTAGGCTTGTTTCGTCTATAGGGAATTTGTCTATTTCACTTTCGCAAATTAAAAGTAACAATAACTATCTTAAAATCCTTTATGAGTTTCTTGATACACCTTCTGAGCATCATGAGGGTAATCAAATTCCGGAGAGATGCAATGGTGGATGGGAGCTTGAATTTCATGATGTTAGTTTTAGATATCCTTCTTGTGAAGAATATGCAATAAGAAATTTATCAATAAAGATATCCTCAAATAGTCGTATTGCGATTGTAGGAATGAATGGATCAGGAAAAACAACAATGATTAAATTACTTTGTGGATTATATCAACCAGAAACAGGATATATTACATTAAATGGGAAGAATATAAGAGAATATGATTATAATGCATACTTAAAACTATTTTCAGTTGTATTTCAGGACTTTAAACTCCTTGCTTTACCAATAGGAGAAAACGTAGCAACATCAAAAGTATATGATGATGAGAAAGTATGGCATTCCCTTGAGGTAGCAGGTATTGGCGATAAGGTGCATAAGCTTCCTTTGAATATAAGACAATATATCTATAAGTACGTTGAACTGGATGGAATGGATATTTCAGGTGGTGAAGAACAAAAATTAGCAATTGCACGTGCATTTTATAAGGATGCTCCTATAATAATATTTGATGAACCAACAGCAGCACTTGATCCTGTTGCTGAATTTGAAATATACTCGAAATTTAACGAAATAATTGGGGATAAAGCAGCTGTATTTATTTCGCATAGACTTTCATCTTGTAGATTTTGTGATAATATTGTTGTATTTAATAATGGAGAAATTGTACAATTTGGAGATCATGAGGAACTACTAAAGGATGTAGAAGGGAAATACTTTGAATTATGGAATGCGCAGGCTCAATATTATCAATAAGGGACGGAACTATAAATTTTGTATATGTATATTGTTTATGGAATATGGATATAGATGTATTTTACTAGTAATGCTATAGAATAATTGATAGATATTAAAATTGGATTTTTTAAAATAAGAATTGGAAAAACAACAACCCAAGAAGAGTTGAAAATATAGTGCTTGACTTATAAGCGTTATAGAATTATTCTGTTAAATTTAAAAAACATAAGTAATAAGAATAAACGGGGCTGCTGCACTAAGGAATATTATCGCCTTAAGTACCATGTGCCTAGCACTTTTGAAAGCTATTTTCGTTAGTGCAACAGCTCCCTAGCATTTGAAATCAACCAAGCAATATTTTAGTCACATACAATGTTTATGATACGATTCTTTATAATAATAATCTTTCTAATTTGGCGGTTCTGAATATAAGCATTTATTTTTTCATTATCAAGTGCTGTCTTTTTTATTTTCTCTTCATCAGTATGCGCACTTATAAAAATACAACCACGAACTTTTCCGTTTACCTGTACAGCCATTTCTACGGTATTTTTTGCAAGTATTTTTTCATCATATGATGGCCATTTTTGATTGAATATAGAGTACTCGTGTCCCAATACCTCCCACATTTCTTCACAAAAATGAGGTGCAAATGGTGACATAATTGTGAGTAAATCAGAAACAACATCACTCTCAAAAGTTGTGTATCTATTATGACTTTGTTGATAATTTGTAAGTGCATTAGCAAACTCCATAATACGGGCAATTGCTGTATTAAATTTAAAAGATTCAATATCATCTGTAACCTGCTTAATTGCATAATGACGGGCATAGTCCAGATTATCATCTGTATTGAAAGTGCAGCTGCTTTTATCTACTTTGCTAAATTTAATAAAGGAGTCTATAATACGCTCAATTTTTGAAACAAATCGGGCAACTGCTTTTAAGCCTTCATCACTCCATGGGCCTCCATCGGTGTAAGAGAATCCGAAAGCCAGATACATTCGGAACACATCTGAACCGTAAGCAGAAACATAATTATCAGGTGATATTGCGTTGCCTTTTGATTTGCTCATTTTTTGGCCGTCCGAAGCAAGAATTGTACCTTGATGGACAAGGGATTTAAAAGGCTCATTGAAATTAAGATAGCCCATATCATGCAGAGCCTTTGTGATAAAGCGAGCATAAAGTAAATGCATAGCAGCATGTTCAACTCCACCAACGTATTTATCAACTGGCATTATCTGGTTTACCCTCTTGAAATCAAATGGTTCATTCAAATTATTACTATCAAAAAAACGTAGATAATACCATGAAGAACATACAAATGTGTCAAGGGTATCAGTTTCTCTTTTCGCAACGCTTCCACACCTTGGGCATGTTGTGTGAACGAACTCACTGTATGAAGCAAGAGGGGATTCTCCTGTTGGCTTAAACTCTACATTATAAGGAAGCATTACTGGTAAATCGCTCTCTGGAACTGGCACAATACCGCAATGTTCACAGTAGACTATTGGAATAGGTGCACCCCAATATCGCTGTCTTGATACCAGCCAGTCGCGCAAGCGATAATTACTAATAATAACTCCAAGTCCCATTGCTTCCAGCTTGGATGCGATTTTTATTCGTGCATCTATTGAAGTAAGCCCGTTAAATTCCCCACTATTGATTAGGATTCCATCATCTATCAATGGAAGCTCAGAGAAGCTAGCTTCCTTTTGCTGAATTACCTGTATGATTGGCAGTGAAAATTTATGGGCAAAAATATAATCTCGTTCGTCATGGGCTGGGACTGCCATAACAGCACCAGTGCCATAGCTTGCGATTACATAATCTGAAATCCATATAGGGATTTTTTCTCCTGTAAAGGGATGATAGACATAACTGCCAGTAAAAACACCTGATTTTTCTTTAACTGTGGAAAGGCGTTCGATTTCTGTCTGCTTTGCAGCAAACTCCTTGTATTTATCAACAGCTTTCCTGTATCCGGCTGTTGTTATTTCATCGATTATGGGATGCTCAGGAGCGAGAACAATATAGGAAACGCCCATAATTGTATCAATTCTAGTTGTAAAAACATCTATTTTTCTATTACTATTTACAACAGTAAAACTGAATCTTACTCCTTCACTTTTCCCAATCCAGTTTTCCTGTATCTTTTTTGTTTTCTCTGGCCAATCTAGATTTTTCAGTCCTTCAAGTAATTCTTCTGCATAAGCAGTGATTTTAAAGAACCACTGTGTCATATTTTTATGAAGAACCTGAGAACCACATCGTTCACAGACTCCACCTGCTGCCTGTTCATTTGCAGGGACCGTTTTACATTCAGGACACCAGTTTACCGGTGCTTCTTTCCGATAGGCAAGGTTCTTTTCATAAAGTTTTAAAAACAGCCATTGTGTCCATTTGTAGTATTCTGGAACACAGGTTTTCACTTCATAGTCCCAATCATAGGTTGAGCCTAGGGTATGAAATTGCTGTTCCATTGTCTTAATATTTTTATTGGTCGAATCCATGGGATGCACACCTGTTTTGATGGCATAATTTTCAGCAGGTAGTCCGAAAGCATCAAATCCTACTGGATGAAAAATGTTAAACCCCTGCATACGCTTCATTCTGGACCAACTGTCAGGGAGACTGTAATTCCACCAATGCCCTATATGCAGGTTACTACCAGATGGGTATGAAAACATTTCAAGCAAATAAAGCTTCTTATCAAGACTATTTTCATCAAATTTGTATAAGCTAGTATCAGCCCATTTCTTTTGCCATTTTTGATCTGTCTTCTGAGAATACTTCATATTGATCACTCCTTTATATATAAAATAAAAAAGCCCTTCGTCTCATAAGAGACGAAAGGCTAAACTTCCGCGGTACCACTCTTGTTAAAAGATAAATGTATAGACATAATTTTTGACTTTTATCTTTTCACTTTTTAGCTGCTGCTACAGCCTAGCCTAAGATAACGGAGGCAGCCGACCACAATTACTCTCAAATAACTTTGATTTCGTCTGGCAACTCAGGGAGGAGATTCATATTTCGCATCTGTTTACCTCGCACCAACCGGCAAATCTCTGAACTGTGCAAAATATTACTAATTCCCATCAACGTTTTTATATTTATTCTAATATGGTACGTTATGTATAAAAAGTCAATATTTTCATGATAAAAGTATGATTATAATAATCAATGTTAAAAGATATTATAATTTATTTATGTGCAAATATACTTATTATTTTATATAATTAAATTAGACTGAAATTGGAATATATTATGAGATATTCATAATATATATTTTTTATGAAACGAGGGATTAAAGTGGGCGAGATTACTATGGGGGAACTACTAAATTATGTTGCACCATGTTCATTGCTTTGTTATACATGTCCTGCATATAAAGATGGAGTTATTCCAAAGTGTGCTTCTAAGCTTTGCAATTATTTTGAAGGTTACTATGATTTCAACGATGCCAATCTTCCAGAAAAGTATCGTTCATATCTTGATGAGATCAAAACTTTTTATAATAGGCTTGAAAAGTACACCAAACGACCTTGCGTAGCTTGTCGTAATAATCCTTCTTCTGGTACCGGTTGTATTGAAGGTTGTGTGATACCATCATGTGCAAAGGAACATAATGTAAGTTTTTGTGGGGAATGCTCTGATTTCCCATGCAAAAAAGCAAATGATTTCTTTGCAAAAATAAATGCTACTATTTTATCTGATTGGAAAAATGGCAACCAAAGGATCAAAGAAGTCGGGGCTAGGCAATATTTTGAGGAAAAGAAAGATGTTTCACATTACATATCCTATAAAAAATCGGAGGAAAACAAATGAGTTACATAGCTTATTGTGGTCTGTTGTGTTATGAATGTCCTTTATACATTGCGACGAAAAATAACGATTTACAAGCAAAGAAAAAACTTGCGATTGGTTGTTCAACTGAAAGCACTACCTTTACAGCTGATGATATGACCTGCGAAGGTTGCTTTTGGAGTAAAAATGATAGCAGTAAAATGTGCGGTGACTGTGAAATCAGAAAATGTGCAAAGAATAAAACTGTTGATAATTGTGGCGTTTGCTCTATGTACCCATGTGATATTATTGAAAAACGTTTACCTATTGATTCAGAATGCAGGGTAAGGCTGGAAAAAATATCTCAATGCAGTAAGTGATAAAGCATATTTATGTCGTGTCTTCAAAAAGGCAGATGGTAGGTATATTGGCGGTGTTATTATAAAAACCATTTTACGTCAAGACTTTCGGTGGGCAGAAATTGGGTATTGGCTGCTAAATCAGCATTGGGTTAACAGTTATGGAAGTGAAATGTAAAAAACTGCAATTGATGTGGCTTTTCATGAACTTGTCTTTCATCGATTGGAGGCAAATATCAATTTAGATAATGTTGCTTCTCAAAAGACTGCTGAACGGGCAGGAATGGAACTTGAATGTACCCTAAAAGGAGTTATCTATAAGTTTGATACATGGACTGACAATATGGTATATGTCATAAACAATATGGAATATTTAAGGCTATGAGGGGTGGAAGCAATGAATAACATACAAGCTATCAAGCTTGAAGAAGATATGTTTCCCAAAACATTTACGAATTTTATAGAAAAAGATTTTGGAATACTGTTTTATAATGAACAGAATAAAAATTCATATGATAGCAATCATGCATTAATCTATAAAAACAAAATAACAGATTTAGGCTCAGTGCTTAACTTTATAACTGAATTTTATACTAAGATGAATATCAACCCTGATATTTATCAAGCTGTCGAAGATGAGGGATATTTTAAAGAAAACGAAGCTGTATTTAAAAAACATGGTTATTCGATTTGGATTGAAGGCCCGAATAATTTTATGGTATTGGCTGCTGAAAACAATATAAAAAGCAATAATAAGCTCGATATTAGGCTTATTACCGAATGGGATGAGCGTATTGCAACAGATATTTGTATTCCCTCCAACGAGAGTTATGAAATAGAAGTTATAAAAGGTAGTGTAAACTGTAAAAACTATAGGGCTTTTATTGGATATGTAGAAAACAAGGCGGTTGCTATTACATATTTGCATATATCTGAATATGATTGCTGCAGATTTGACTATATAATTATCTCAAAAGATTATAGAAAAAAAGGGTATGCAAGAGAACTTCTTTCCTATGTAACGGATTATTGCCGAGAAAATAATCTGAAGAATTGTTTTCAATGGCCTGCACATATAACTTCAGAAAGAATTTGTTATGAAGCAGGTTTCAGACATCTATTTTCAGCAGAAGCTGGGCGTGCTTCATATAATGCAAAATAAGCAAAACTGTTTAATTTATAATAGTAAAATTATGTATAGTTATGTTAGCTTAAGGAAGGTGACATATATGAAGATAGAGTTTTATTACTGGGACATGCAATGTCCAATAAACAATGCAATGTTGAAATTGCTTGAAAAGTACAGTGAGCATTTTGAGATAGCCTTTTATAACGTTAAAGATGATTTTGAAATTGCAAGACAACAACGATTGTTTTTCCCTACTTTGACTGTTGTCAATGGAGTAAATAGGTATTTTAGTCCTATATCAGATAAATTTTTGAATAAGCTATTGAATAATCAATATCCTGAAGAGAAGCCTTATGTAATAAGCCATGGAAGAGAAAAGTATGTAGGTGAAATTATACCTTTGACAGAAAAAAATATAGAAGTTGCTGTGACATGTACAGGAAGAAATTGTTCTGAAAATTGTCATAAGAAGCTTGTGTTTTTGGAGGATTGTTGTTTGGATGTCTTTGGGTTTATTAATGTGGAGGATAATAAACTATTAGGTGGAGTTGAATATGTTCCATCCAAGATAGTTCCTTATGATATTCCAAAGTCCGAAGATAGTGCTTTTCTAACATGTGCATATCTTTCCTCAGACAGATATGATTATAAATCTGCTCCGTTTAAAGCTTTAGAAGGGTATTTAAGGGATAAGTATTCTAAGATCATTGCTATTAGTGATGAGGTTGGAAATTTCCCTAATGGTGATTTAAAATGGTTTTTAGATAACGGTTTTAAAGATGAGGGAGTTATATCTTATGAACCAGGGTATTGTAGATTGCATTTAGTAAGTAAAGTCATTTGATTTATTTTTTTGTTGGGAGAATATCGGACATCATTCCTATATTAAACATTAGTACAATAAAATACAAATAAAAGAATTAGCAGCATACATATGGGGGTAAATAAAATGGATAAATTATATAAAATGGTTCAAGGTTGCTTTAAACGCTTTCCTGATGGTGTAGAACCTTTTCAAATGGTAACAAGGCTATTAGAAGAATGTGGTGAGGTTGCAAGTGAAGTTAATCATTTTGAAAACAGTGGTATAAAAAGGTTGAAGCATGGTGAACCAAGTAAAGAAGCTTTAGCAGGTGAAATTAGACAAGCAATGGTTGCATTAATGCAAATAGCGGTATATTACTCTGTTCAAGAAGAACTTGAAAAATCAATAGATGAGTCTTTAAATATAATGAAGGCTGAAAAACTTATTGATTAATCTAATAAATTAAATGCAAAAGCCTAATTAATTACAATGTATTTTTATATTGTAAACAATATTCTTATGCTAAACATAAACAACTAAAACAAAATAAAGCTTATTATGAGATAGGATGTATTAAAATATGAAGATATATATTGTTGGTTCAGTTTCTAGTGGCAAATCCACACTTGCAAAAAAACTATCCAAAGCATTAGACATTCCTTATAAATCACTTGATGAAGTTGTATATATTCCCGATAAAACAAATCCTTGGGGTAATCGTAAAAGACAGGTTGAGGAACGAGATAAATTATTTTATTCAATAATACAACAGCCAAAATGGATTATTGAAGATGCAGGGAGGTCTTGTTTTGAAGAGGGGTTAAATAAAGCAGATATAATTGTCTTACTTGAAATTCCTACAAAAATAAGGAATTACAGAATAATTAAACGTTGGATAAAACAGCGGCTTGGAATTGAGAAATGTATTTATAATCCACGATATGAGATGCTTAAATGTATGCTTGAGTGGTCAAAGGATTATGATTTAGGAAAAGATAAATTAAAGGACAGAATTTCTTCATATCAAGAAAGAGTTATTACTTTAAGAAATAATAAAGATATTGATGTATTCCTGAATCAATGTTTTAAACAAGTAAAATAAGTTTAATTTTTATGCTCGCTTTGGACATGCTCAACTTATTAAGTACTTGTATTTTATAAAAAAGGAGAAATTTATATGATAGAATTACAAAAAATAACTTGGGACAATTGGGAAGCGTGCATAAGATTAAAAATCAAAGAAGAACAGGAAGATTTTATAGCATCCAACATGTACAGTCTTGCACAGTCATATGTTGCATTGTTAAACGATGAACTTCCGCCTATGACATATGCTATTTATAAGGATGATACGGTAATAGGTTTTACTATGATGTACCATGATACAGCAGAAGAAAATGATCATGGTGATGAAGAATGTTATGGTATCTGCAGATTTATGATTGACGATGAATTTCAAGGCAAAGGATATGGCAAAGAAGCATTTGCAAAAGCTCTTGAATTGATTAAAACCTTTCCACAGGGAAAAGCATCAACAGTTTATCTCTCATATAAACCTAAAAATATAGCAGCAAAGAACCTATATGCGTCATTTGGTTTTATCGAAACAGGTGAATTTGTTGAAGGTGAAGTGGTTGCACGTCTAGATATATAGCATTTCAATTAATTTAATAATATTATCTGGGAGTGGGTATTTTGAAAACTGTTATTAAGCATAATGATTATAATCTAACTTATGATAACTTTAGAGATATTGATGAAGAATGCTTCCCATATGAGTATTATAGTGTTTTGCAATTTGAAGACATGAGACAGAGTGATTTTTGGGTAGCATATATTGATGAAAAACCAGTTGGTTATATAGCAATAAAAAATCAATCAGAGGATATACATTTATCTAGAATTGGTATAAGAAAAGACTATCGGAATATAGGGATTGCCAGTGAGTTAATGAATACACTTGTTAATTTTTCAAGTAGTATAAATAAACCATGTATTTCACTATTTGTTGAAACAACGAATAAGTATGCTATACATTTATATGAGAAATATGGATTTTCACCTATTGGCAGCAAGTGCCAATTTATTATTCCTATTAATAAATTGCTTTTGGAACATAATATTTCAAACAATAAAATTAGTGCAGTTTCAATTTATGGATATGAATCTAAGAGCTATAAGCATGAATTAGAATTTATTAATTGTAATAATGATGTTATAGGAAAATGTTTTTTAAATTCAGAGTTCCCAGGATGTTCTTATTATGAAATTATTGATCCTTATGCTAACCTCATAGATTCGCTTATCTCATTACGAAGGCTTTTAAATTTAGAAAAAGATATTCTAGTTTTAACGATTGATCAAAAGTCTCTAATTGATACTTGTATAGACCTTGGTTTTAAATTAAATTATGAACTTATAAAAATGCATAAATCAAACTGATACAACTATATTTATCGCAACAATTATCTAAAAAACTACGTTAGTAGCATATACCCAAACCCTAAACATGTCAAGAAATTTTGTGAAAAATAACGGCAATATTGGTCAAAGCTTATGCTATTTGGGTTACCTATTCCCCTATGCAGTAAATGTGAATTGATAATTCATATAACAGATGATACTATCCAGTATATAATATTTATTACTCCATGACTTTCATTAATAACATTTTCAATTATTAAATGTATATTTATAGTTTTAAGGAGATGATCTAATCAATGTTGTCACAAACAATGTCAGATAGTATCAAATATCTCGAAGAGAATGATTTTATTCTAAAAAGTCCCACTGTAAAATCCATAGAACTACGAAATATTGCTGCAGAATATGCAAAGGAGATTTTGAGTAAAGATAGCAAAATGGTTATTATAGCTTTGACTGGATCTTCTATTGGGGGGTATTCTGGTAGTGGGAGTGATATTGATCTGGATGTACTAATAGACGGAAGGACTAGACCTATTAAAAAGATCATTTATAAAGGCATACCAATTGATCTTCAGTATAAATCATTTAATGATTGGAAAGATGATTGTATTAATGATGGAGAATCAGTAAGATTTTTAACCCATACAGTTCCTATATATGATAAGACTGGTGAATTTCTTTCTTTTCAAAAAGAAATATTAAAGAGGTATTATTCTGATGATAGTATTAAATGTGAATATGAAAGGGTTAAGGATATTGTTGAGGGAAGAGGTAGCCTTGGAGTTGCAGAAGCAAAATTAGGACAACTTATTCCTTCAGCTATAAGGATTGAATCGGTAATTTTTGAGGCTATTAGCATGTTAATTTATAGGTATAGAGGATATGCAGCAACTTCATTAATATTATCAGAATTACACAGGATTGGTACAGAATTGGGACATAGTGATTGGTTTGATAAAGCTGTTAAATATTTGAGATTTGACATTACAAAAGATGAATATCATGAATTATTGAATGTTTATGATGAATTATTCAAAATAATGAGGGATAAGATGTCAAATAATATAGATATAGTTAAGAGAATTAAAAGAATGAAACTAGGTTTATTTGGCGCTGGGAACGAGTTAATGGAAATGTGTTCTCAAACGAATTACCATCAATTGCATGATAAGGTTGAAAGAGCTATTTTAAAGGGTAAAGAATATGATGCAGGACTATCCCTTTGGTTTGAATCACACTATCAATATTTTGTGTTTACTCCTTTTTTTTACCTTAAAAATATTAACAGAAAAGCAAGTGGTAAAGTGGTATCAGATACATCCTTTAATGATTTATTTATGTGTTGGGATAATGATATCAAAGAATTATGGTTAAAAGTTTATCGAGCATATGGCCTAACACAAGAATCATTAACTAATATGAATAATTTAGCCAATGAAATACTTTTATATTGCGCCTAATATTCTTATATTACACATTATCAAGATATATTGAATTATTGGGGGAGTTGAGGTTATGAATAACCATAATAATAAGAAAAATCCACTAGAAAAACAGATAGAAGAAATAAATGAATGGCAGAAAAATGCAAGTAATCCTGGTTATTTTATTGGATCGGGCAAAGCTCTACTGCCATTGAGGAATTTGTTTAAATCACCTGTAATAATGTTGATAGCAGGTATTATATTGGCGATACCTATAATATATAATTTAGTTGGCGATTTTAGTATAGAGACCATATTTAGTAATGCAGTAATAACAATAATAAGTGGTGGGCTAATTATTGGAGGAACAATTAGGATACTAATAAAACATTAACAGGTTTATTTTTTCCTGATATTGTTGAAGAACAGTAGAATATTATTTACAAAATTATATTAGGTTATTATCAATACATCAGGTTTACATTTAAAGGGATAGAAAAGGCTATAGTTATTGAATGTAAAGACCTTATAGGTATCTGATATATATATATAATATGTTATAGAAAAGTTAAAACGCAACTATTGGTTGACAAAATTGTTATGATTACTTGGTAGTTATTTATTTCCCTCCTTAGTATACTTAATTTGAGGTGATTGAAATGAGTTTTCAACAAAAGCTACAGACACTGAGAAAAGAAAAGGGGCTATCTCAAGAAAACTTAGCTGAGAGCATTGGAATATCAAGACAAGCAGTTGCAAAATGGGAAGCAGGACAATCATATCCTGACATAGACAAATTAATTGCCCTTAGTAATTTGTTTAAAGTTAGCATTGATAAATTAGTTAAAGATTCTGATGAGAATTGCTGCTTTTCCTCAGAAAAAAGCGAAAATTATAGTATGAATAAGGATGTAATAGATTTTTTATGCAGGGCAAAAAAAGCAACATTTGCAGGCAAAGGTGACGAAGTTCCGTCTTCAAGACCTCATTCTCATGATTTGAATTATATTGAGGGTAATTTTAAATATATTGATACTTATTTAGGTGGAGAAAAATTTGCTGGAGAAGAAGCATTATGGAATGATAACATTCCATTTTGGTCAATGAACTATATTGGACGAATTGTTGCAGAAGGTTTTTCAGGAGAATTTTTGAGAGAAGCGTTATTGTTGGTGCCTAAAGAACATCCATATCGCGGACCTATGGTATATCAAAATGGAGACTATAAGTATCATTGCATTGTAAGCGGTGAATTTGATTGGTTTCATGGTCATGAAGAGATTTATTATAGAAATATAAAAGTGTATGAATGTATTTTTCATGGTGGCTATATTGGATAATTAACTATTATTAGTATAATTCACAGTTTTTATTATTGTAGTTATTAAACCTAAAAAATTAAGACTCTGCTATTTAAATAAATAAAATATGGAGATTATGATATGGAACTTAATTCGGAAAATATTATAAATATATTAGAAAAGGAGAAACTCCTTTACTTGGGAACAACAAATAGTAGATATCCCGATAATTCTGCTGTTTGCTTTGCATATGATGAAAATTTACATCTGTATTTTGGAAGTTATTCAGATACATTGAAATGTAAGAATGTATCACAAAATCCATATGTAGCAATTTGTGTTGGAACATTGCAAATTCATGGAATCGCCAAGATTGTTTCATATGGAAGTGAGGAATACAAAAGTAAAAGAACAATTTATGACAAACGCTTTCCACAATATGTATCAGTATTTGAGAAGGTTAACAATGAGTTATATGAAATATGGCCTCTTGTAATTTGGAACTACAACCCATCATTAGGGGAAATGAATAGAGATGAATTAATACTCGATTTGGAATACTATAAATCAATATCTCCATATAAATTTCACAAATATGTTGAAGGTTTATTGTAGGACAAATCGAATATTTTATAAATAACAATTAATATAAATTTGAATGAGCTTTCATTAATAATTGTTGTAATATCAGTAATATTCTTTAACATAGCCAAAATTAAAAATAATTATTTTTTGGGAGGTTAATATGAAAATACAAGGTGTTTATATTCCACTTATAACACCATTTTAAATGATAAAATTGATTTTAATTCTTACAAAAGAATGATTGATTATTACTTAAGTAATGATATTGATGGAATTATCCCCTTAGCTACTACTGGAGGGAGTCCAACTATTTCTAAGTATGAATATGAAGAAATATTGGAAAAAACTATTGAATATTGTAATTTGAAGGATAGACTAAACAATGTTTTGCTTGAAGAATAGATTTTGTAAATAGGAATTTGAATTGTAAATTATTCATATTACTGGAGGTAAATGAATGGATATTGAGATACGCAAGTTAATACCAGAGCTTGCAGAAGATTACGTGCATTTTTTTGACACTACGCCACACGATAACAATGTGGACGAGCATAAATGTTATTGTGTGTGTTGGTGTAACGATGATTATGAGGGCAAAGATCTTTCAACAGTAGAGAAAAGAAGAGAATGTGCCTTACAATATGTTAAAGGCAATAACATTCAAGGTTATCTCGTTTATAGTGGTGATACGGTCGTTGGATGGTGCAACGCAAATACGAAATCAGATTGTTTGAAATGCGCTAGTTGGCGAAGATTTATGGATTATGTACCTTTAGAGGAATCTAACACGGGCATAAAGGTAAAATCCATATTTTGTTTTGTGATTGCGCCGGAGATGAAAAGAAAAGGCATTGCCACACTGCTATTGGAGCGTGTGTGTAAGGATGCGGTCCAGGATGGATTTGACTTTGTGGAGGCATACCCATACAAAGAATCTAGTTATCAATCATCAGATTTTGGCGGCTATTTTGAGATGTATAAAAAAAGTGGATTTGATGTGTCTTTTGAGACTGAACAAGGGCTTGTCATGAGGAAGCGGTTAAAGTAATACTTTTCAAAATAAGCGATATATTAAGCTGACAAATTCTAATTTGTGGAGGGGAAACATGATAGAATTAAGTACAGAGCGATTGATAATAAGAAGATTTTCAGAAAATGATGGTGAAGATTTATATGAATACTTTTCTAGTCCCAAAGTACTGGAATTTGAGCCATTTAAGCCTTTTACAAAAGATGAAGCTTATAGTGAAGCAAAAAGACGAGAAAGTGATGAGAAATTTCTTGCTATATGTTTGAAAAATGGGAAATTGATAGGCAACTTATATTTTGTAAAGGGAGATTTTGAAACATGGGAAGTTGGCTACATTTTCAATGAAAAATACTGGGGGAATGGATATGCTACAGAAAGTCTGATTGCACTAATGAAATATGCATTTTCTACCCTAGGAGCAAGAAGGATTATTGCACAATGTGACCCTAAAAATCTTCAATCATGGAAACTGCTTGAACGAGTTGGCATGAGAAGGGAAGGGATGCTGCTTCAGAATATATTTTTCTTTAAGGATGAAGAAGGTAAACCTATATGGAAAGATACTTATGAATATGCTATTCTAAATTCCGAATTTATAAAGCCATAAATTCCAACTTGTGTGATGGAGAAAAGTGAGTATAATATGTGGTTGAGTTAATACAATTTTTCTTATACTGAACATTAAACAAAACAAAATAAAGCTCATTATGAGATAGGATGTATTAAAATATGAAGATATATATTGTTGGTTCAGTTTCTAGTGGTAAATCCACACTTGCAAAAAAGTTATCTAAAGCATTAGACATTCCTTATAAATCACTTGATGAAGTTGTACATATTCCCGACAAATCAAGCTCTTGGGGCAATCGTAAAAGAGAGGTTGAAGAAAGGGACAAGTTGTTTTATTCAATAATACAACAGCCAAAATGGATTATTGAAGATGTAGGGAGGCCTTGTTTTGAAGAAGGGCTATGTAAAGCAGACATAATTGTTTTACTTGAAATTCCTACAAAAATAAGGAATTACAGAATAATTAAACGTTGGATAAAACAGCGGCTTGGAATTGAGAAATGTATTTATAATCCACGATATGAGATGCTTAAATGTATGCTGAAGTGGGCAAAGGATTATGATTTAGGAAAAGATAAATTAAAGGATAGAATCTCTTTATATCAAGATAAAGTTATTACTTTAAGAAATAATAAAGATATTGATGTATTCCTGAAGCAATGTCTTAAGTGAGATAAATGAAGCTAACTAATATTTTTATAAAACTAGTTATTACATAAAAAAGCCTTGCGCATATTTTCGCAAGGCTTTTTATGTCTTTATTTATAATATTATTTTTTATAATTATTACTTAATAGAAAATTCGTTATACTATTATAAAGAATTTTAAGAACTTTTAAATTATACTCTCTTTAATATAGATTCAGAGATTTTTTACTAATGTTTTAATGAAATGATAGCCTCTTTTGTATTTTTCAATAATTGAATAAAAAAGGAATAAAGAGCATTATTGAGTTTATATATATTATTTAAAAATTGGTGTATGTATGGATTGAATATGAGGATAAAGAAGGTAAAACGACAAATTTGTGGAATATTACAATAATATGTTATTTCAAAAATAATAGTTATATATATGCATTTTGTGTTGGATTGATAAAATATTGGAAATCAAAACAAAGGTCGCTTATGTTTTTTTTTACTTGCAATGCTTAATATAATTAATGGAATAACCTTGTATATTAGTACAAGGTAAAATAATAGGATTAATAGGATTAAGTAAATGAGTGTTATTCTTATATTGTTGAACAGCAGTAGGAAAGTGTAAGCTAAGAATAATGTATATTTTTCTTGGGAGGGGAAAGCATGGACATTATTAATAATGCAGTTGTGGAGTTCAATAAGGATGGTTATTTAATTTATTCTGAAAGCTTTCCTGGTGCATATGTAAGAGGAAAGACTCAAAATGAGGCACTGGCAAAATTTCAAAATGAAATTGAGCAGTACTGCAAATGGGCAGAAATAGATATCATCAATGATGGTCAAATCAAAACTAATGTTGTACAAGAGAAAGAGAGTGCTCTTAATATTTGTGACGCAGATTCGGACGTTATTTTTGATATAGAACGAAAGCGTTTGATGCCAATGGAATATGAAAGATTGAAGTGTTTGACAATAAAATCTGCATGTGATTTTTTAAGATTATATGAATCGGTTCCTGATAAAGATGCTACCTGTCTTATGGAACGAAAAACATTTTATGGTTTAATTCCTCGGACTGCAAGAGAAATGTACTTTCATACGAATAATGTGACAAACTATTATGTTGGAGAAATTGGAATTGCTATAGAAAATTTGCCTGATATTTTGAAAAACAGAATGCAAGCTATTCAAAGAATAGAAGAAACAGATGATTATTTACAGAACAAGGTTTATGACGGTAGTTATGGAGAACAATGGTCGTTGAGTAAGGTTTTAAGAAGATTTATATGGCACGATAGGATTCATGCAAAAGCAATGTTCCGAATGTGTACAAAAATATGGAATGTGAAGAATATCGATAATCCGTTCTACTTCATAAATTAAGGATTATCGTTACTTTATAATTACTAAAGTAATGACATGTCAATCTTATATTATATATCAAAAAAATAAAGGAGATTTTTAGAGTGGATGATAGGTTGAACACTATATGGGAAAAAGGTGAATATCCATTCAATCAACCAATAATTTAATTGGAGGATTTTATAAAAGTTTCTGATTTACTTTTGTATTTAAGAAAAATAGTCGATAATGTCTGCTGTAATATCAGTAATATTCTTTAACATAGCAAAAATTAAAAATAATTATTTTCTGGGAGGTTAATATGAAAATACAAGGTGTTTATATTCCATTTATAACACCATTTTTAAATGGTAAAATTGATTTTAATTCTTACAAAAGAATGATTGATTATTACTTAAGTAATGATATTAGTGGAATTATCCCATTAGCTACTACTGGAGAAAGCCCAACTATTTCTGAATATGAATATGAAGAAATGTTGGAAAAAACTATTGAATATTGTAATAATCGTGTTCCTATCTTTGTAGGAGTTGGTGGTAATTGCACAAGCAAGGTTATTGATCAATTTAAATTAGTAGAAAAGTATAAGATAGACGGTATACTATCAGTATGCCCATATTATAATAGACCTGATCAAAGGGGGATATATGAGCACTTCTTAAAAATTTCAGAAGCAACTGATTTAAATATTATCATATACAATATACCCTATAGAACTGGTAGAAACATTGAAAACGATACTATTCATAAGTTAGCGGAATTAAAAAACATAGTTGCTCTTAAAGATTCCTGTGGGGATATAAAGCAAACAACGAATCTACTTATGAACCCACCTAAAAATCTCTCTATTTTAACAGGAGAAGATGCATTATTTTATAGCACGCTTACACTTGGCGGTGATGGTGGAATATTGGCTTCTTCACATTTGCATACTAAAGATTTTATTGACGTCTATAATGCTGTAAAAAATAATAATCATCAATTAGCACTTGAAAAATGGAAATCTCTATATAGATTTATTCCTATGTTATTTGAAGAGCCTAATCCTGCACCAATTAAATACTGTCTAAAAATCTTAGGAATTATTGATTCAGCTGAAGTAAGATTACCATTAACTGAAATCACGAATAATTTGAAAGATAGACTTAACAATGTTTTGCTTGAAGAATAGATTTTGTAAATAGGAATTTAATAGAGGAGGTACATAAATGAAAAATTTCAAAAGGTGCTATCCTTTATTTTCGCTTTGTGGCTTAAATTGTGGGCTGTGTTCAATGCACTTGGATAATTATTGCCCTGGTTGTGGGGGTGGAGCTGGTAACCAACCATGTGCAATTGCAAGGTGCAGCCAACAGCATGGTGGAATTGAATACTGCTATTTGTGTGATGAGTATCCTTGTAAAAAATATGATGGTATAGATGTGTTTGACTCCTTTATTACTCATCGCAATCAGTTGAAGGATTTTGAGAAAGTCAAGAAAATAGGAATAGGCTCCTACCAATCTGAACTTGCTGAAAAAATAGAAATTTTAATATATTTATTGGCAAACTACAACGATGGGCGGCGAAAGAGTTTTTTCTGCATAGCTGTTAATCTTTTGGAACTGCAAGATGTAAAATCCATAGTGGAACAAATTGCAACTGAAACAGAATTGGACAATCTATCACTAAAAGAAAAAGCTACATTTGTAGCAAACCTGTTTAAAACTATGGCAGCGAAGCGAAATATTGTGTTAAAACTTAATAAGAAAACCAGCAAGAAGTAGTAGTTAAATTCTAATTTAGCGAAAAAATGTATTTAAGAATTATAAAGAGCAAAGGGGGATAAATAAATGAAAAATATCATAACTATTCAACATACACAGTCTATTCATCATACTAATGGTATGGTTGGTTCTTGGACTGATTGGGATTTATCAGAGCAGGGGATACAAGAAGCAGATAATATAGGGAAAAATTTATTAAATCAGTTAAAAGATAAAAAATACATAATGTATTCTTCAGATTTATTAAGAGCCAAGCATACAGCTGAAATTGTAGGAAAACATTTAGGAATTACTCCAATTTTAGCTACAGAATTAAGAGAAAGAAACCTTGGAAGATGTGTTGGGAAATCTGTAAAATGGATGAAAGATAATATTGAATGTCAAGAAAAATCTATAGATGATAAAATGTTTTCAGACGCAGAAAGTAGAAGAGATGAATGGAACAGGTTATTACCATTTTTTAATGAGATAATGAACAATGAGCATGAGAATATAATTATTGTTTCCCATGGCGATTTGCTAAGTGTATTCAATGCAATGTGGTTAGCTATGGATATTGAAATGCTTGATAAAGGTGAATTATTTGGTTTTGCTGGTGGCGTTAGCTTTATGCATGAATCAGCTGATGGGAAAAGATTTATTAAGCAAATGAGTGATATGTCTTATATAAAATAAATCACAATTGAAATATAGATAAATTCCAACTTGTCTGATGGAGAAAAGTGAGTATAATATGTGGTTGAGTTAATACAATTTTTCTTATACTGAACATTAAACAAAACAAAATAAAGCTCATTATGAGATAGGATGTATTAAAATATGAAGATATATATTGTTGGTTCAGTTTTTAGTGGCAAATCCACACTTGCAAAAAAGTTATTTAAAGCAAACATAATTGTCTTACTTGAAATTCCTACAATAATAATGAATTACAGAATAATTAAACGTTGGATAAAGCAGAGACTTGGTATTGAGAAATGTATTTATGGTCCAAAATATGAGATGCTTAAATGTATGCTGAAGTGGTCAAAGGATTATGATTTAGGAAAAGATAAATAAAAGGATAGAATCTCTTCATATCAAGAAAAAGTTATTACTTTAAGAAATAATAAAGATATTGATGCATTCTTGAATCAATGTTTTAACCAAGTAAAATAAGTTTAATTTTTATGTTCACTTTGGACAGGCTCAACTTATTAAGTGCTTGTATTTTATAAACAAGGAGAAATTCATATGATAGAATTACGAAAAATAACTTGGGACAATTGGGAAGCATGCATAAGATTAAAAATCAAAGAAGAACAGGAAGATTTTATAGCATCAAACATGTACAGTCTTGCACAGTCATATGTTGCATTGTTAAATGATGAACTTCCGCCTATGACATATGCTATTTATAAGGATGATACAGTAATAGGTTTTACTATGATGTACCATGATACAGCAGAAGAAAATGATCATGGTGATGAAGAATGTTATGGTATCTGCAGATTTATGATTGACGATGAATTTCAAGGCAAAGGATATGGCAAAGAAGCATTTGCAAAAGCTCTTGAATTGATTAAAACCTTTCCACAGGGAAAAGCATCGGCAGTTTATCTCTCATATAAACCTAAAAATGTAGTAGCAAAGAACTTATATGCATCATTTGGCTTTATCGAAACAGGGGAATTTGTTGAAGGTGAAGCGGTTGCACGTCTAGATATATAGCGTTTCTATTAATTTAATAATATTATCTGGGAGGTTAATATAAAAATACAAGGTGTTTATATTTCACTTATAACACCAATTTTAAATGGTAAAATTAATTTTATTTCTTATAAGAGAATGATTGATTATTACTTAAATAATGATATTAGTTGAATTATCCCATTAAAGAGGAGGGATACTAATGTATTGCCCAAAATGCGGGTGTGAATATCGAGATGGATTTTATAGGTGTGCTGATTGTAATGTTGATTTAGTAGAAGAGAAACCGGTAATTGTAAATAGTGGTATACGTGGAAACCATATTTATGCTAATCTATCTAAGAGGTTGGGTGCATTACTAATTGACATGTTGATTATTATAGTTTTAATTGCACCATTTTTGTATGGTTTTATTGTTTGGATGCATAATAGGGAATTATTAAGTCCTATTATGATTACTATAGTGTCAAGTTTAATAGAATTAATACCGTTTTGGTTATATTTTTCACTATTTGAAAGTTCTAAATTTAAAGCGTCTATAGGGAAAATGATTTTCAAGATTATTTTTGTGGATTATAAAGGAGAAAGGTTATTCTTTAAAAAAGCAGCTATTAGGTCTCTTTTCAAAATTATATCCCTTATGCTGGGTTTAATAGAACTTGTAATAATAGTAACTTCTAAAGAGAAACAGGCACTTCATGATAATATAGCGAATACATTAGTCTTAGAATCAGGTTACAAAAATGAATTGTAGAAATAATTAACTATAATTTTCACAGATAATTGTAAAATGAAATACTTTGGCAAAATAGTATAAAAGTAATTATTACATAAAAAAAAGCCCTGCATATTTTCGCAAGGCTTTTTATGTCTTTATTTATTGTTTAAATATTTCATTATAAAGTATATTGGAACACCAACTATTAATCCACCTAAGCCCCAGATTATTTTGTCTGATGTAGCCTGCAATAATAGCCATACGCTAACTGCCATAGCTATTACAGGGATTACTGGGCCAAATGGGATAGTAAAAGTACTTTTTAGATCTGGTCTCTTTTTTCTTAAAATAAGAACAGATAGACAAGTTGGCAGATATTGTGCAAATCTTGATACTACACTTATAGCAGCAAGCTGTGCAAAACTTCCAGATAGAGCTAGAGGAATTGCTATACCTACTGTTATGATTATTGCTAGAATAGGAGTGCCAGTAGGGCCTTTTTTAGCAATAGCTCTTGGTATCAATCCATCTTCAGCAAGAGCAACTCCGGATCTTGGAGTGATAAAGGAAGCTGCAATGTTTATTCCGCCTATGGATACTAGAGTTCCTGCTGTTACTACAGCTGCACCTATTGGTCCTAGGAATATCTTCGAAGCATCAGCTACAGGAGCAGCGGATTTTGCAAGCTCTGGTCCTAATATACCTATGGAAACACCCTGTATTAAAAGATAAAATGCTGATACTATTAGAATAACTGTAATAATAGCTTTTGGTACATTTTTTTCTGGGTTATCCATATCTTCAGCTGCAACGGCTATAGATTCAAAGCCAGTGAAAGCATAGAATATTAATAAAGCTGCATCTCCAAAGGAACCTGAGGCATATTGTCCACCTGGGAACATTGGAGCAAAGTTGCCTCCCTTTATAAAGAAGATTCCTATAGCAACAAACATTACTAGTGGTATTAATTTGCCTAGGGTAATAATGTTGTTTAAAACCTTTGATAATTTAACACCAATGATGTTAACTAATCCAAGTCCAACTAAAATTGCTGTAACTATTATCTTTTGAGTAGTTCCTGATGCAGCAACAGGCCAGATTGTGCCTAGTGCTGTTGTAAAAGCTACTGCCATAGCAGCCCAAGCAATAATACCTATTGCCCATTTCATAAAGCCTACCTCAAAGCCTATAAAATTACCAAAGGCTTCTTTAGCATAAACATAAGGGCCACCATTTTTCTTGAACATTCCACCAACCTCTGCAAAGCAAAGTGATAGGGAGATTACTAGAAAAGCATCAAAAATTATTACATACATACTTGCAGGACCTATAAGCTTCATAGCTTTATTAGGTAATAAAAATATACCAGAACCGATGATTGCGTTGATTCCTAAAAGTACAATACTCCAGAAACCGAGTTTATTTGTTTTTTCCCCCATGATTTAATCCTCCTTTTTTTGTGCGGCTTTAATTAATTTTTTAAATATTTCAAGCATAACAGGATGATCCTTTGCCATCATCTCTGGATGCCATTGAATACCTATAATAAATTCTTCTCCAACCTTTTCTATAGCCTCAATAACTCCATCCTTTGCTGTTGCTGAAGCTACAAAGCCTGGGGCTAAATCCTTTATTGCTAAATGATGAAAGCTGTTTGTTAAAACCTCATCACCAAGTATTTCATTGAGTTTTGAACCTTTAACTAAATCAACTGTATGAGTTGCAGTGCTTGTCAATGCACCTTGATTGTGTTTTATATAACATCCATTAATAAAGGATAAATCCTGATAAAGAGTGCCACCATTAACTACATTGAGCATTTGATGTCCTCTGCAAATACCAAGGATAGGCTTTTTTAATTCCATAGCTACTTTAATAACTGCTGCATCAAAGGTATCTCTCTTTGGAAGTATACCACCTAGTTTTTGTGATGGTTCTTCACCATAAAGTAAAGGATTAACATCCTGTCCTCCAGACATTATAACTGCATCTACCATTTCAATCTGTTCTCTAATAACAGTTTCATCATATACCATTGGAACTACATATGGGGTCCCTCCAGCAGCAACTACAGATTGAACATAATCATTGTTGACATAGGCTCTTTCGTAACCTGGAAACATACCTCCCTCATCAATCAGTATACTGGCGGTTATTCCAATTATTAGTCTTTTACTCATCGTTATCCTCCTAGTATAATCAATTTACAATATTATATAGCAAGTTCTATGCCAAAATAGAAAAGCTGCCTCATTAACATATGAAACAGCTTCAGAAAGTATAGACTTATCACATTTCTTTGAATTTTCTTTAAAATAGAAGTAATAACATGGTAATATTAACATTTGCATACAAGATGAATAGGTTAAATAGGCTAAGTCGTTAACCTATTTTCTAACCTGTTTAAAAATTTTAAGCCTTTATCTGTAATTTGGCTGCCTTTTCTACCTATAGAAGAGGTTATTAATTCTAATTCATTTAAAGTAGCAAGTATTTTTCGAACCTCTCCTTCAGTGATAAAGATTTTATTTTTTTGAAAGATTTTTACTATATTCGTTCTGCCTAAGGAAGAATTGCTTTCATTAAACTTTTTTATTATATTCATTATATCTATAGCTTTAAGCAGGCTGCATTTGCTTTCTAATATTTCAACTTCAGATTCGAATGTATCATTTACATCCAGTAAATAAAAAGGCAGGTCAGTTACATTTACCTCAAGGCCTTCGCACATTAAAGAAAGGTATTCTGCAATATTCCTTAGCTCTCTTATGTTCCCAGGCCATTTATAAGAAAGAAATATGTTTTTAACTTCCTTATCTAGAACTGCATTTTTTCCCATAAAATGAATAATCAATGGCAGAATATCATCTTTTCTTTCCTTTAAAGAAGGAATATTGATAGGGAGAACGTTTAGTCTATAGTATAAATCCGTTCTAAAGTCGCCCTTTTGCATCATATCTAGAAGATTTTTATTTGTTGCTGCGATTACTCTAACATCAATGTCTACTATCTTTTGAGAACCTATTCTCATAACCTGTCTTTCTTGAAGTATTCTAAGAAGTTTAGTCTGAAGATGCAGAGGCATATCACCAATTTCATCTAAAAAGATGGTTCCGTTATGAGCTTGCTCAAAAAGCCCTGCTTTACCCTCCTTTAAGGCTCCAGTAAAGGCCCCTTCTTCATAACCAAAAAGCTCACTTTCAAGTAGGTTTTCTGGCATTGCTGCACAATTAATAGCTACAAAAGGTTGGTTATGTCTTTTTGAGCCATTATGCATTGATTGAGCTAATAGCTCTTTACCAGTGCCACTTTCCCCGGTAATAAGCACAGTAAGATCAGAATTTGAAATTTTCTTTGCTAGCTTTATACATTCAAGCATTTTGGGTGAGTTTGTTATGATATCTTCAAAAGTATATCTAGATACTTGTCCTTTTTCTCTAAGCTTTTTACTTAAATTTTGCTCAAGCTGCCTTATATAAGTAATTTCTTGTATGTTAAAGTATACTCCCGTCTTTTGACCAAAATGAATTACATCACATTTATTCACATTAAGGTATTTGTTTTTATATTTTATTACTTCATTCTCTATTTTGGAGGGCATAATTATTTTTTTCATATCTCTATGAAATATTTTATCAATATTAAGGTTAGTTATATCTTCAGAGATATCAAGCATTCTTGCAAAACTTTTGTTGTACAGTATTATCTCGCCTTCCTTTGAGGCTAATAAAATACCTTCTGTTGATAGGTTAATAATAGCATCCATTTCTTCATTTTTAATAAATAGCTCTTTATATTTGTTTTTGATACCCTTATCAAGGCTGATTATTTCATCGGAATAATTTATTAGACGTTTGCTTATTTCTTTATTATCAATATTAAGTATTGAAGTTATTTTTATAAAGGTTGATATATCAATACATCTGTCGCCTACATCAATAATTTCTTCTATATAATCAGGTACATATTTTGATTCTCCTGGGGTAAGTGCTATTTTTACATTTTTATATTCCTTATCTTTTTCGTAGGGAATGAGATTAAGATGATTAATTCCAAGCTCATAAAAAAGAGTTAATGTCTGCATTGTGGTTTCTATATTATCATTAACTACTAAAACATCCATACCTTCAGGGATTGAAAATATTTTATATACTTCCTTTTCCTTAATGGTCCTATTTAATACAACGATATCTTTAATGTTTTTGACATGCTTTTTTACCTTTAAAACTCTCTCCTTTATCATTACAAGAGTTAAATCATCTTCGATTATTTCATCTTCCTTTAGTGAATTTAAATAATAGTTATTGATGGTTACATATCCGCTGTATATTTCCTCTAAATTTCTTTTAATAAAAGCAGCCAATGAAGAATGGCTATCTGTAATTACAGCTATACTTTTCAAAATTATATCACCCTTTATTTATAACAATATTTTTATTAATCATCACTATATAATTTTCTTTATTCTATTATAATTTATTTTTGAAATTTTTAAACTATATTCTCCTGTAAATCATACTTTAATGAAAAGATAGCTTCCTTTGTATTTTCAAATAATTGAACCGGAAAGGAATAAAGAGTACTATCGAATTTATATACATTATTAAAAATTGGTGTATGTATGGAATAAGCGTAAAAATAAAGGAGGAATGATTACAAATTTGTGGAATATTACAGTAATATGTTATTTCAAGCATATGTAGTTATACATATGTTAGTGAACAACAGTAATAAAATGCGAATTAAATGGAGGATGTTATATGGCACAATTTTATTTAGTTAGACATGGACAACCAGATTATAGCCCATGTAATGAAAGAGGATATATAGGACATGGCAAAGATTTGGCGCCTTTATCAAAAGAAGGTATAGCACAAGCATTGGCAACAGCATTAGACCCGAGATTAAAAAGTGCAGATATTATTGTATCTTCCCCATATACAAGGGCTTTACAGACTGCTGCAATTATTTCTCAAAAGACAAATATTGATATAACAGTAGAGATGGACTTACATGAATGGATGCCTGATTTAACCTTTCAACTTCGTGTATTTGAAGAATGTTTAGACTTAACAAAAGATTTTAATAATCATAAAGGTATCTATCCTAACGGAGAGACAAGACGATGGGAAGACTTAAATTCATTAAGAAGTAGAGTTAAAAAGGTTGCTGATAAGTACGCTAATTATAATAAAGTGATAATGGTATGCCATGAAATGGTTATAAGAACATTGACATATGCAGAAAGAATTGCACCTGGTGAAATAATTGAGTGTCATTATGAAATAGGAAAAAGTGATGAACTTTATTCTTTCGCATAATAAACAAGAATTAATTCACAACTTTCATATATTATACATCAAAAAATAAAGGAGATTTTTAGAGTGGATGATAGATTGAACACTTTATGGGAAAAAGGTGAATATCCATTTGATCAGCCAATTATTTTCTTGGAGGATTTTATAAAAGTTTCTGACTTGCTTTTGTGTTTAAGAAAAATAGTCAATTATTTATTAGAAAATGTACATGATAAAGTAATATATTTAAATCATGATTGGCATGAACATGATGGATGTATTATGAAATCTATAGAAATATCCTGGGATGATTATATAAAAAATCTAGAGAATGAACAAACCATTTACAATTCCAGACATGGAGATGCTCATGTAAGGATTATGATTTATTCTCAAACCTTAGAGTTTGTACTGCGTTATTACATACTTGAAGAAAATGAAAAGGATAGATATCCTGGAATTTGGGGAAATTTTGATTTAACAATTGCTGAAAAACATTTGAATAATATAATAAAATTGATTGAAGGAGTAGGGGTTAAATATATAGTATCAAAGTCAAAGAAATTTTTAGATTGGGGATATGGTGGACGATGGGGGGATGATTGGTACAACCCAGATGATCATTTTTCCCCATAACAGTGATCAAACTTTAGAAGAATATGCTGCAGGTCTATTATATTATAGTAAATAAGGTTGTATGGAATAGCTTTTTGGAATATCACATTTTGAATCCATTTAGAGAATTTTAAATTGATTATTATTTCATTAATAAATAAATGGGAGGCATTCAAAAATGAAAAGTTCCTTTTCAAAACCTAAGGTACTTCTTGTTGGTACGTTTCATATGAGACAAACTCCAGATATGCATCATACAGAAGTGGACAATCTTCTTTCTCAAACAAGGCAGAAAGAAATATGTGAGGTTGTAGACAGATTAAAAGCCTTTAATCCAACAAAAGTTGCATTAGAAATTGTTACAGAAAAAGATGAAGCTATAAATAATACATATAAGGCATATATCAATGGACAGTCTCAATTAGAAGCAAGAGAAGAACAGCAGTTAGGATTTCGTATAGCTTCAGAATTAGGGCATGAAAGAGTATATCCTATTGACTGGATGGAAGTAGGGGCTGCTACTAGAGCTTATGGTGAGGTTTATGAATGGGCAAAAGCAAATCAACCTGAGTTATTTAATGAAATCTTGCAAACAGAAATTTTTAATATTGATACAAATAAAAGTATATTAGAGATGTATCAGGTTTGTAATGATCCAGATGAAATTAAAAAAAGTCATGAAATGTATATAAATATGGCTCGCATTGGTCATGTGCGAGAATATGTTGGCATTGATTGGTTGATATGGTGGTACCAGCGCAACTTAACGCTTTTTTCAAATATTTGCCGCCTAGCATCATCAGAGGATGATAGAATATTAGTTATCATAGGAAGCAGCCATATCTATTTATTAAATCAATTTTTGAAGGAGAGCAATGTAGTTGAATTAGTTGATGTTAATAAACTGCTTATATAACAAATGGCAGCCATATAACATATAACTTATTTAAAAAATATATGTTATGCGGCTGCCATGGAGTTTTCTTATGCTAATAGTTTTCCTTCCAAATAAGAATGTTTTAAATATTCTGGGGAGCTATAGTAGACGGATGAATTAAAATCAGAAATTTCTTCACTGATAAAAGATTGAAATACATCATATAATACATCCACTATGTTATCTTGTTCGGAACTCACATCAATTATTAGACTTCGGTATGCTTTCCCTATTGCTTGGAAACTTGGGGCACTATATTTACATAATCCTACTGAATCAAAATCACCTTCTGGTATATTAAAATACTCTATTAATTCATCAGATACTTGTTCAAATGATAAACAATGGTTAACATCAGCAAGTTCTAGCTGCCTACTTAACTGGTCAGAAAAATCTATAAAAATTTATAAAATGGCCTTTAAAATCTATAAATCTTTCTATAATTTGCTCTTCTTACGAAGTCTAGGTTGAGCCAGTGTACATCTTGAAATAAAATTTTCAGAGGATGTACTTCCCACAACCATTTTTAATTTTTTTAAAGTTTCATCCACCCCCTTATGGTAAAGTATGGCCTTTCTTTTGAGGTTAGCTATACTTGTAATGGAGGAAGCTTCTTTAAGCCGGGCATCTTTTTATTAGTATCTCTTTTACTTTCTTGTATGGAGTATATAAGGTTATTTCCTTATCTTCTTTTCTCGCTTCTATGTTTTTGCTTGCATTATAATCTGCATCCATGCTTCCACATGAAGGGCAGGTAAACACTTCATTGTTTCTAACTCCAAACCTTCCACACTTATGGCATACCTGTGATGTATAAGCAGCGTTTACTATAACTTGGTCTATATTGTTAAGATTACTTTTATAATTTAATCTCTCCCTAATATATCCCTTTATCCATCTAGACAATTTCCTTTTAATATGTGCTGGAAATTTATCTTCCCAGCTTACAAAGCTAAGATCCTCCATTATAAGTTCTGATGGATTATCATTTGTAATGAATCTATTTATTTCTCTATTGATGTAGCTTTTAACCTGAGAATCAAACCTGTTCTTATTTCTGTTATATTTCACTTTTCCCATGTTAAACCTTTTTATATTGTCAGCCTTTTGGGTATTGCCTTCTTTTTCATACTTCTTCATTAATGCCCACAATCTATTTCTTTTAGCATTTATTTGATTTAATCGTTCAGTTTCCTTTGAGAGAAAGTCATTTAGCTTTTCCCCATAGAATTTATTTTCACTTGTTGCAATCAAACATCTATATCCTTTATCTATGCCGATTGATTTCTCTTCAGCTTTTTCTTCATTTTTAACTTTAATATATTTTGCCTTATGTATTTCTATTGATTTATCTTTTATGACAATTCTAAGATTTCCTTTGTGTTTATTTCTATCTTTAAGCTTTACTTCTATTCGCTGTCCCCAATTAAGACCTTGAATGTAGATATTAAGGTTGTTATCTATAAATTTATATTCATACATATCTCTATCTATCATGAAACTGGTCTTCTTGTGTGAATAGGGTACACTTCCTTTATATTTTCTTATATATCTCCTTACAAGTTTGCATATATATTGCATTCTTATGGTAAGTCCCTTCAGCTTTTCTGGTATTTTAAAGCCCTCTCTATGTAATATGGAATAAAGGATACTGTCAGCTTTAAGTATATATAATATAAAGCCTCGTTCACTTTCAGTTAAATTCTCATTATTAATAACTGCAATCTTTACCCTATTTTTTGTATTTGACCATTCAGTCTTTATATTTGATATTGCTTCATCCAATGCCATCTTCCAATATCTAGCCGGAAGTTTCCATTGTGCCGCAAAGTTAGATTTCATCCATTCATCTCTTATATTCTTTTTATAACCTTTTATTAGAAGCAAACTGTTTATTCCACTGTACCTTGAATATACATAGTTTTTTACCGTGGTATAAGCTTTAGCAATATCCCTAATTTCATCTATATTATTAACTGCAAGGCTGTGCTGACGCACTGTCTTCACTACAGTTTCCATGGTTGTATCCTTCCTCCTCAAAGAGTTTCTTAACACCATTTACTATAGCTTTATTCTTATGACTTCTAGTCCCATAAAGTTTTTCGGAAGAACTTCTTATAACTGAGAGTACATCCTGAACAAGTTCTTCCCCATATGACTTTTCTTCATCCTCAGTAAGTATTACCACCTCAATGTTGTGGTATTTACATATTTCAAATATTATTTCGCTTCCAAATCTTAAAAGTCTATCCTTATAATTAAGCACAATTCGTTCTATAGCATGGGTTTCGATTAACTTAATCAGTTCTAGTAGACCCTTTTTGTTATAATTTAGCCCAGATCCGATATCCTCTATAACTTTATATTTCCATCCTTTAGATGCACAGTATAACTGAAGAACTTGTTTTTGTATATCAAGATCGTTTTTTCTAGATGGGGTTGATACTCGAGCGTATATTGCAGTGACCTTTTCACAGCTTTTATTCCGATTGGCATAGGTTAATACCGATTCTAAATCGTATCTTCTATGTCCTCCTTTTGTTCTTTCAGATACTATCTTGCCTGCCTTTTCCCACATTCTTAAAGTTACTGCTGTAACTCCAGCCTCTTTTGCCACTACTCCTATTGGTACTTTCATATATATCACCTACACTATTTTTATATACATAGTGTTTGTAAATATTGAAATAAATATTCATAAATTTATATTATTTTTTATAATTTTTTGAGCTGTTTCTACCTCTTTCTTACCAAGAATTTTTACAATATTTCCTCTTCTTTTATAATTTCTCTTCTATTAATTCAATAGCAGAATATTATAGGTGCCAGATTCCTGATATTGATATATTATATGTCAAGAGTCTGACACATTTATTATAAACAAAAAAGAACGTAAGTTCGCATAATTATCTTTCCGTTGGAAATAATGGTATATATAACAGTGGAAAGAGAGGATGTATATGGATTATAATAAAATTGAAGATGCAGTGTTGAAAAAACAATGGAGTTTTTTGAGAATAATGCTGTAGATTTTTTCGGTATTAATACTCGAATAATAGCTCCAGCAGAAACACAAATTAAGAATGTAGAAATAAAACAAACTACATGGATTACCTGTTTTACACTGAGGATGGGAATTATCTTCATTTTGAATTTCAAACTACAGATAAAAAGGAAGACATAAAAAGGTTTCTATATTATGATGCATCATTGTTTTATAAGGAAAAAAGAAGAGTTAGGACAATGGTAATCTATTCTGCAGACATAGATAATGTAGAAACCTATATAGATGCAGGAACAATAAAATATCAAGTTGAAGCTTTCTATATGAAAAACATAGACGGAGATGAAAAGCTTAGATATTTGAGAGATAAGATTAGTACTAAAAAGCATCTTACAGCTGAAGACATTCTAACTTTAAGTTTTATACCACTAATGAGTGGAAAGAAAACCAGAAGCTTGATGACATTAGAGAGCATAGAGCTAGCAGATAATTTGATTAAAAATAATATGAAGATGCTGATTACCAGTAGATAGTTTAAATGAGGTAGTTGGTGTCTTTTTTATTTTGGGTTATAAGTTAAGAAATTGGGTTTATTGTAGTATTAAAATTCTAAAATGGTGGCTATAGTCAAATTATAGCGTATTATGTCATATGAAACTATGGCTATTTTTGAAGGGGATTGGTAAGGTTTATAGAAAGATATAGATGTGTGGAAATTTTTACAGATATGTTGATGCAATTATAGTATGAAGTAGAGGCTTCAATTAGTAAAGTTATAATAGATTATTATGTCTATAATTCACTTAGATTGCCATGAAAAATGTGTAAATCTAAATCTTAAAAAAGGGTGATGCATTTTGGAAAATAATAATGTATGGGAAAAAAGCTATCAAAATACAAAAAGACTATGGAGTTCAAATCCAGATTCGAAATTAATGCAATATTTTGAACTAATAAAAAAAGGAAACATGCTTGATTTAGGAATTGGGGAAGGAAGAAATGCTATCCCATTTGCTTTTTCAGGATTTAATATTGATGGAATAGATATTTCTGAAACAGCAATAAGACGATGTAAGGAGAATCTTGGTGATAGGGATGCTGTTATTAATTTAATTTGTTCTAATCTAAAAGAATATGAAGTAAAGAAAGATAACTATACAGCAATAATAGCAGCTAATGTTTTAAATTTTTTTAGAAAGTCAGAGATAGATGTAATAATAAAAAGAATAAAAGAAGGATTAAAGGAAGATGGAATTGTATATTTGAGTGTATTTTCAACTTTAGAACCTCAATATAACTCAATAAAGGAAAATAAGAAACAAGTAGAAGAAAATACATTTTATATAGATGAAAAGGACTCGTATGCACATTTTTTTACACAAGAAGAGACAAAAAAGTACTTTGAGGATTTTGAATTAATATGCTGTTGTGAAGGATTAGAATATGATTCAGGTCATGGAGAACCACATTATCATGGTGTAATTGAATTCATGGCACGTAAGAAAAGTAGCATGTAATGAGGTATAGCAACAAGTTCCTTGATAGACTAGTATATATTAAGTAAAAGAGACATGTCTAAGGTAAAACTTTTAAGGAAAGGTGATTTAATGCAAAATAAATATGTGGGGGATATAGGGGATTTCGGTAAATATGGTTTATTAAGATATTTATCCAGGACTAATTTAACTATAGGTATAAATTGGTATATGGTTCCAGATGAAAAAAATACAGGAGATGGTAAGCATACTTCATATAGTGAAAAGGATGCTTATAGGCAATGTGATGAACAATTGTATGATATTCTATATAAAATTATAAATGGGGGAGAAAGAAATATTGATAGTGTTGAAAAATCAAATATTTTCCCTCAAAATATGATATTTTACAATGAAGTATTGGATTTCAATAAAGTAACTAATTGGATTCATCGTAGAGCATTAAGAGAGAATTGGCATAAAAGGGCACTTGAGAAACTATGCAACAGTGATTTTGTATTTTTAGATCCAGACAATGGACTGCAGGTTAAAAGTACATCGTTAACATCTGTGAAAGGTAATAAATATATAGGGTACAAAGAATTAGAGGATTATTTTAATTTGGGTATAAGTATAGTGTTTTATAACCATAGAGAGCGAAAACCTGAAGAAGAATATGTGGATAAATTTAGAAAACTAAAAGAGAACAAGACTTTTAAAAATTCAACTATTATAGGATTGAAGTTTAAAAGAGGAACAATAAGAGATTACATTTTTATTTTACAACCACAGCATATTAAGTTAATTAAAGATTGTTGTAATTCACTGTTGGATTCAAAATGGAAAGAACATTTTTCTATACTAAATATATAATGGATGAATGAAGCATCCCTATATTGTAAAGGAGAGCAGCAAATCTATGAAAATATTTACTACCAGCGATATTCATGGAAGAATATCTGCAATAAATAAAATTGTTGAATTTGCTAAGAAGAGAAATGATATAGATTCTATTATACTTTGTGGGGATATTACAGGGGATTATGATTGGTATTCTTTTAGTGAACTGGAGGAAAAACAGTATGAAAATTATTTGGAGATAAAAGGATTGCTAAAGAACAATGGAAAAAAGGTTAAATATATATTGGGAAATCATGATGTTTTTGAGGTGGACAAAGGGGATACCGATTATTTGATGTATAACAGAGATGAGGATTTTAAAGATTTTGTAGCTTTGGAATATACTAACTTTTTTATGTATGGGCATAAAAGAGAAGGAAATGAAGAGGATATGAGGTATAGGTTAGAAAAGCTAAAGGTTAATGATAGAAGCATTATAATTTCACATATTCCTCCCTTTAAATGCCTGGATAAAGATAATAATAATATTAATCATGGAAGTAAGGTTATTAGGGAGATGATAAAGTTAAAAAGACCTGCTTATTTTATATGTGGACATGTTCACGATGACTTTGGATATAGAAGAATAAATGGAACACATGTGTTTAATGTTGCTTGTGATGAGAAAAGTATAAGAGGATGGATTATAGATTTTAATAAAGAAAAATTCGAAAGTATTGAGCTATGAGTATTTTACAGCTAAATATCTAACAGATTCCCAAGCTATTTTTAATATTATAGAAATCAAGATATAAAACCAGAAAGAAGTGAAAAGTTTGAAGGGTAAAGATTATAGTATGGTTGATATGATAAAAATACCATTTAGATGCTCAAAGACTTACTCTGGATTAATAGCATTTCAAAAGTTAACTGAGGGACTTATTCCAAGTATTCAAGTGTTGGTAACAGCAATATTTCTAGATACTGCAATACAAGTTGTCGGTAGAGAAAAGGAGATTATAAACATACTGATTCCAATAAGTTTGTTGATCATTCTTATAGCTTATTCATGGATATCTAACCAGGTTATAAAATTCATAGAGGTAAAGCTTGAATTTAAATTAAGGGAAAGCTTTAGAATTAGTATTATAGAAAAAATTGCAAAGCTTAAATATAAGCATGTGGAAAATCAAGAGTCATGGGATTTGATATCTAGAGTTTCAAAAAATCCTGAAATAAAACTGAAAAATGCATATCTAAATGTCTTGTCTTTCTTCGCAATACTTCTAAGGGTGTTAGGGCTTTTAGCTATATTGGTAACTAAGGTATGGTGGGCAGCCATTTTGATTATGCTTATGAGTATTCCTATTGTTTTCTTGTCTATTAAATGCGGGAAGGCATCCTATGAAGCAAGTAGAGAGGTATCTAAGTATGAAAGAATGCATGAATATTTAAGAGAGGTACTACTAGGCAGAGAAGCGGTTTTTGAGAGGACTCTTTTTAGATACACGGATAAGATTAATGAAAAGTGGAAAAGTCAATATGAAACTGCTAGAAAGCTTCAATTCGAAGCAAGATTAAAAAATTTTGTTAAAGTAAAGGGTGGAAGTATAGTTACTGCTGCAATTTCGATACTTATGATTATTATACTTATAAAACCTGTATATGATAAGCTTTTATCTGTTGGTATGTTTATATCCATTGCTAATGGACTTTTAGAATTGACTAGAATTATGTCCTTTAGGTTGAGCAATTATGCAGATGAATTATCAAAGGGAATGGAATACTTAAAAGACTTAAGCAATTTTAATAAACTGGATGAATTAGAGGATGCGGTAGACTTGCCTTCATCTGAGATACTGGAAGTGGATTCATTAGAATTTAAGAATGTGTTCTTTAAATATCCAGGTACAGATAATTATATATTAAAGAACATATCGTTTAAGATTGATAAAGGAAAGCACTATGCCTTTGTTGGTACAAATGGTGCCGGAAAAACAACTATAACCAAGCTTATAACAGGTCTTTATGATGAATTTGAAGGTGATATTTTAATAAATGGCAAAAGTATTAAGGATTATAAGCTAAGTCAGCTAAAATCCATGTGTTCAATCGTTTATCAAGATTTTACAAAATACTTTATTTCTATAAAGGATAACGTTTCCCTAGGTAATGTTAACGGAATGGGAGAGGAACTTCAAGAAGGGAAAATTATCGATGCAGTAAAATTAATGGACATGGGGGATGCTGTTTATGTATTACCAAAAGGACTTGACACACCTCTTGGCAAAATTAAGGAGGATGGTCAGGATTTATCTGGAGGTCAGTGGCAAAGAATAGCTTTGGCAAGGTCAATTATAAGTGCTGCTTCTTTTCGAATATTGGACGAGCCTACTGCTGCACTTGATCCTATAAGTGAAAGTAATATTTATGATGAATTTAAGGAAATAAGCAGGGGTTCAACAACCATATTTATAAGCCATAGGCTTGGCTCAACTAAACTAGCTAATGAAATTTTCGTTTTAGAGAACGGCACAATAATAGAAAAAGGTTCACACGAAGAGCTTATGGAGGGAAATGGTGTGTATGCCCAAATGTATGAGAATCAAAGGAGTTGGTATCTATAATGAAGAACAAAAAAGATATTTCTATTTTTAAAATAGGGTACAAAATAATTCCTATGGCTTTCAAGGCATGCCCCATTTATTTTATCATTAGTACAATAATAGCTGTTCTACATGGTATTTCACAGGGCATTAATACATATATAACTCAAAAATTTTTTGATTCTATAACAGATTTGGTGAGCACTGGAGGAGTATTAGAAAAGGTAATTTTGCTGGCTCTTGGTTTAGGAGCGGCGTTAATAGCAAATCAAATATTGAATGGTGCTCATAATTTGATTGGTGAGGATGTAGCAGATAGAACTGTAGGATATATCGGGGGTAAGATTCATGAAAAGGCTGGAAGGTTGGATGCATTGACCTTTGAAAATCCCTCTGCTTTAGATGACATAAACAAGGCTGATGAGGGGGCATATAGTAGCGCATTTTTCTTCTTTCTGACCTCGAACCTGTTGACATTCTACCTTCCATTTTTTATTTTCATGGCGATATACCTTTATAGCTTAAAACCATTACTTGCTCTATCATTGTTATTAATATTCATACCGGTGGCACTAACTCAATTTATAAGAGTTAGGGTGTTTACAAAACTAGCCTATGAATCAGCTCCTATAAGAAGGCAATATGAATATTACGAAAAGTGTATCGTTGATAGGGAGTATTATAAGGAAACGAGATTTTTAGGTGCATTTGGATATTTCAAAAATCTATATGTATCATCTCTAAGACTTCTTGACAGGAAAACCTGGACAGCTGAAAAGAAATCAGGGCTTATAGAAATTGGTATGAAATGTATAACCCTTTTAGGCTACATGGGAGTATTATATCTTCTTGTAAACTCATTGGTTAAAGGAGATATTTCTGTGGGAGCTTTTGGAGCTGTATTTGCTTCATTGGTAAGAATGTTTAACACAATGGAGGAAATTATATGTGTCTTTATTGGAAGGCTCACTGGAAGCCTGGGAACCATAAGAAATTTGATAAGATTTCTTGAAATGCCTGAAAGAAGTGGGGAGGATATACCTATAAATGGGGTTCCCGGCATATCCTTAAAAAATGTTTCTTTTAAATACCCTGGTGCTGAGAAAAAAACATTAAGCAATGTTAACCTAAAGATCAATCCTGAAGAAACAATTGCAATAGTTGGAGAAAACGGAGCAGGAAAAACTACTTTGGTTAATCTTATAATAGGCCTGTATGTCCCCAATGATGGTAAAGTAATATTCGGAGGAGTAGATACAGCAAGAATTTCTGCAAAATCCTTATACAACAATATATCAGCAGTATTTCAAAAATATCAAAGATATAAAATGAGCCTGGGTGAAAACATATCCATAAGTGATTTAAGGGATATTGGCAAGTTTAATGATGCAATGTTGGAGCATGCTGCAGATAAGGCAGATTTACTCTTGGATGGAGAAAAGTTTAAGGAATCTTATGAAACAATGCTTTCACGTGAGTTTGATGGTATAGATTTATCAGGAGGACAATGGCAGAGAATAGCAATAGCCAGAGGATTCTACAAGGCTAATGATGTAATAGTGCTGGATGAACCAACAGCAGCCATTGATCCAATTGAAGAAACAAAGATATATAAAAAGTTTTCAGATATGTCAAAGGGTAAAACAGCTATTATTGTAACCCACAGGTTGGGAGCAGCAAAAATTGCAGACAGAATTGTGGTTATAGATAATGGCGAAATATCTGAAATAGGAACCCATGATGAGCTTATGGAGAAAGACGGAAAATATGCTGCAATGTTCAAGTCACAGAGTAAGTGGTATATTGAAGCACAACAATAAGCTATATGAATGGTATTGAACAATATAATTTTTATGTATGGACAAAGAAGAAAAGTCTGAAAATATTGAGTTATAGGTAATATGCTTGATATAAATATTTTAACATTATAAACATTATATGCTATAATTTATATATACTAAGAAAGGTAAAGGATATAAGCTAATGAGAAGATGTGCTTATCTTTTTAACAACAACAGAATTCGCTAATAACAACTTGTAAAATTTACAAGGGAATAGCTCTGAAATTTCAGGGTTTTATTGTTATGCAATTTTGTTGAAGTTATGAAGGCTTCAGTAGAAGCAATTCATAACTTGTTAGAAAGGTAGGTATTTTTATGCCCAAAAATAAAGAATCAAATTATAAATCTGCATTTTCATTTCTATTTAAATTTATAAAATCATATAAAAAGTGGTATATAACTGCAGTGATTATTTCACTGGTACTAGTAGGAATTGGTCTTTTAAATGCCAGAGTAACACAAATGTTGATTGATAGCTCTTTAGATGGCAGGATGGGGAAAATCATGGACTCCCTGGTTATGTTTGTGATTTTGATATCTGTAAACATTACCTTGAGTTATATCAGGGGTGTTTGTGTTTCAAAGCTGTCTGCAAATGTTTCAGCAGACCTAAAGCGACACATTTACAAAATTCTACTTCATGCAGAGTATGGAGAAATAGTAAAACTAAAGTCTGGCGATACACTGTCATCAGTAAATACTGATACAGGAATTGTATGTAACTTTATTTCGGAGGATTTAATTGGCCTTTTTTCACAGGCTGCAATGGCATTGGGGACTGCTGTCTATTTGGTTTGTGTCAATCCTCTCCTTGTAATAGTGACTTTTGCATACACTCCCATTGGTATGTTCTTCACTCTATTCCTAAATCGTAAAATGAACAGGCTATATTCTTTAAATGCCGACCGCAGGGGTGAGGCTTTATCAGCAGTTGAACAGGCATTATCGCAGATTCCTGTAATTAAGTCATTTATGATGGAAAAACAAATTAGAAGTAAAATTTATGAGCAGTATGACAATGTATATAAAACTGAAATGAAAATATCAATATGGAGAGCACTTCTACAGCCTGCTTGTTCATCGACATCCAGTATTCCTCGTATTGTTTTCATGATTTTTGCAGGTTATATGGTAATGCGCGGTAATTTAACATCAGGGGCTTTTGTTGCTATTTTTGATTTGTTAAGCTATATTATAGGTCCAACTGTATACTTTCCATTCATGTTGAATAGCCTTAATGAGTCTGCTGCATCAATAAACCGTATAAAAAGACTGGAAGAAATTCCTCAAGTTCAGGAAATACCCAAAATGATATTTTCAAATACACCTAATATTAATATTAATGATCTATCCTTTGGGTATTTAGATGATAAACCAATTATACAGGGATTTTCACTGCATCATAACGGCAGTGGAATAATTGCAATATGTGGAGAATCAGGATCAGGAAAAACAACACTGCTTGATTTAATAGCAAAGCTTTATCAGCCTGAATGTGGCAGTGTAGATGTAAATGGAAATGTTTCTGTAGTATCACAGGATACATATCTTTTCAGCATGTCCTTGATAGAGAATGTAAGGATTGCAAGAATTAATGCTTCTGATGAAGAAGTAATAGAGGCAATTGAAATAGCCGGAGCAGGTGAATTCGCAAGGGCACTGCCAGATGGATATAACACTATGCTCGGGGAAGGGAATGCTGATCTTTCAGGTGGTCAAAAACAGCGTTTGTCTCTTGCCAGAACAATTTTGTCAAACAGCACTGTCTGGCTGCTTGATGAACCTACATCATCACTTGATATTCAAACAGAGAGTATGGTTTTAGATGTAATTAAAAAGATGTCAAAGAAAAAACTGATTATTATTTCTGCTCACCGTAAGTCACTTATTGATATTGCTGATGAGGTTATAAATTTGAAGGGAGCTGAAATAGTATGAGTTTATTTAAAAACTATAATATACCTATAGTAATCAAATCAATACAGCTGATGGGCAAAAAAAGCAAAATGTTTTTAATCTGTATTCTTTTGTTTTGTACTGTTGAAATTAATATTGCTGTATTAACTACACTTGGGACAAAGGGTGTTATAACGGCAATCAGTGAGAGGAACTATTTACTTTTTTGGCGATCTATTTTTCTGTTCACATTAGGTTATATCATATGGTGGATATATGCACCCGTTTCATCATATTTATGTGCTATTGCTTCTAAAGGAACTATGCGAGATGTAAAGACAAACCTTTGTGAGCATATTATAGATTTACCTATGAAGTATCATGATACTAAAGCAAAGGGTGAGCTTTTATCAGTAGTTACAAATGACACAGCATGTTTGGAGCAAATTTATGATGGGAACTTTTTTAATGTGGTGAATTCAGCCATAGTGGGTGCCAGTGGAATTATTATAATGGCTGTTGTTGACTGGCGTTTTGCAATTATTGTATGCGTGCTTGGGGCTTTATCTGTTATCACAACCTCTTATTTCAGCAAAAAGCTTGAAAAGATTGGTACAGAGCTGCAGAAGAGACTTGCCAAAAGTAGTACAGATGCATATGAACTGATTAAGGCAGCTAAAACAATCCGACTGCATAATCTTATCAGCTATAAAACTAAAGGCTATAATGAAAATACAAGGCTTGAAGCAGATGCAAGGATTAAAAGTGGTAGAATATCTTCCAAGATGAATGCTATTATCATAGGCATTAATGCAATAACTTATATTGCAATTCTCTTTATTGGAGCATTATTTGTATATTTTAAGCTCTCAGACCTGGGAACAATTATTTCATTGGCAGGGCTAAAATATACTGGTGACATGTTGTTTTCAGAATGTGGACAGTTTATGGCAGGGATGCAGACAAATGTTGCAGGAGTGAAGCGTTTATTTGAAATAACTAACACTCCAAAGGAAAAGATATTAAGAGAAATGTCTTTTGTAATAAATAAAATAAATCATCCACTATCAATTAATGAACTAAGTTTTTCATATGATGAAGATGCACCAGTATTAAATGGATTTAATATGCTTCTTGAAAATAATAAGGTAACCGCTATGGTTGGAGAAAGTGGTTCTGGTAAAAGCACAATTATAAAGCTTATTCTAGGTCTTTATGAACCCAAGTATGGCAGTATAGTTTTTGATGGAGATGAAGCGGTTACACTCAAAAGTTTACGTAATAAAACCGCCTATGTTCCACAGGATGCAATGTTGTTTAGGGGCAGCATTTATGACAATATTGCATGCGGGAACGAAAATGCAGCCCAAGATGATGTTATATCCGCTGCAAAGCTTGCAGGAGCAGATGAATTTATCCGTGATTTAGAAAATGGGTATGATACAATGTTGCTTGATGATGGTAGAAGCTTGTCAGGAGGACAGAAACAAAGAATAGCTATTTCACGAGCATTGGTTAAAAATGCACCAATATTGCTGCTTGATGAAATTACCTCTGCACTTGATATGCAAAATGAAGAGTATATTTTAGAAACTGTTAAGGGTATTAGTAAAACGAAGGCTGTATTATTTATAACTCATAAAGATAATATTACAAACTGGGCAGATAGAGTTTACCAACTTAAATAAGCCAGAGATATATAAAGTATTTTAAATAATATCTGCAATGAAACAAACTTCAAATTTGTAAATAAAAGCTTGGCACATATATCAGATTAAGGATTATTCTTATCTAAGATACTGATGATGTGCCTTTTTATTTCAAATTATTAATACAAAGCATTAAGGAGTTTGAAGAGTTATTAGAGAAGTTTTTAGTAATTGACAGAGAACTTTTTTATAGATAATATATGAGTATAAACGAATATATGCATATAGGAGGTGGTCATTTTGGATTTAATACAGGTGATGAAGGCACTATCTGATGAAACACGCATGAGAATCTTAAACATACTGAAGAATGGTGATTTATGTGTTTGTGAAATAGAGGTAATACTTGATATAAACCAATCAAATGCTTCAAGACACTTGAATAAGCTTACAAATGCAAATATTATTGAGTATTACAAAGTAGCTCAATATGTTTATTACAGAATAAATGAGGAAATTATTACAGAATATCCTTTTATAAAGGAAATAATTGAAAAGGAAGCTATGAAACTAAAGCGATGTAACATAGATTATGAGAGGTTGAAAAAATATAAAAACAGTGGCTTAGGCTGTGAAGATTTAAAAAGTGGGAGAGTATGTTTTGATAACTGATTTAAAATAGTTTTTTATGGAGGAGAAATATGAAACCAAAAGTAGCATTTATTTGTGTTCACAATTCATGCAGATCACAGATGGCAGAGGCATTAGGAAAGCTATTTGCTTTTGAGGTTTTTGATTCATACTCTGCAGGAACAGAGACAAAACCAAGGATAAACCAGGATGCTGTGAGAATTATAAAAGATTTATATGATGTTGATATGAATGAAACTCAATATTCTAAGTTACTTAGTGATATACCTGAGGTTGACATTGTTGTAAAAATGGGATGCAATGTTGTCTGTCCATTTTTACCTTGTAAATATGAAGAAGATTGGGGATTAGATGATCCAACAGGGAAGAGCGATGAAGAGTTTAAGAAAACAGCAATTATGATTGAGAAAAAAGTTAAGGCATTAGCAGAAAGAATTAAAAATAATGAAATCATTTTGTAGGGGGATTAAGAATGGCAGAAGATATAAAAAAGGATAATAAAGGTCTTGGCTTTTTTGAAAAATACTTAACTATTTGGGTTGCATTATGTATAGTTGCAGGAATTTTAATTGGGCAGTTTATGCCTGTAATACCCAAGACATTGAATAAATTTGAGTACTATAATGTTTCCATACCTGTAGCAGTACTTATTTGGCTTATGATATATCCAATGATGTTAAAGATTGATTTTTCAAGTATAGTAAATGCTACAAAGAAACCTAAGGGGTTAATAGTTACCTGTGTAACGAACTGGCTTATTAAACCTTTTACAATGTATTTAATAGCAGCGTTTTTCTTGAAAATTGTATTTAAAGCATTTATACCAGCAAATTTAGCCACAGAGTATCTGGCAGGTGCAGTTCTTCTTGGTGCAGCTCCATGTACTGCAATGGTGTTTGTTTGGAGTCACTTAACCAAGGGGGATCCTGCCTATACATTGATTCAGGTAGCAGTTAATGATTTAATAATACTTGTTGCATTTACCCCGATTGTAGCATTTTTATTAGGAGTAAGTAATGTTGCAGTGCCTTATGGGACGTTAATCTTATCAACTATACTTTTTGTTGTTATACCACTAACAGCAGGTTACTTAACAAGAAGAGTTGTTATAAAGAAAAGAGGGCTAAAATATTTTAACGATAGATTCTTAAAGAAATTCGATAACATTACAATAATAGGATTACTGCTTACTTTAGTTATAATATTCTCCTTCCAGGGAGAGATTATAATTAACAATCCAGTGCACATATTATTAATAGCAATTCCTTTGACTATACAAACATTCTTGATATTTGGTATTGCTTATGGATGGGCGAGAATATGGAAGCTACCTCATAACATTGCTGCTCCAGCAGGTATGATTGGTGCAAGCAATTTCTTTGAACTGGCAGTAGCAGTAGCTATTTCGTTATTTGGCATGAAGTCAGGTGCAGCATTGGCTACTGTAGTTGGAGTATTAACAGAAGTTCCAATAATGCTTACGCTTGTTAAAATAGCTAATAACACAAGGGACTGGTTCCCAAATCAAAATATGAATAAGTGATATATTAATGAAAAAGGCCAGATTTCTGGTCTTTTTCATTATGTTAAGAAAGAGTTGACAAATTTAAGTGAAAAGCATACTATGTATATATACGCATATGGGTATATAAGAATGTGATTGAAGAATATTAAATGTCGGAAAGGAAGTGACGCAGAATGGATAAACTGACTAATTTTTTCAAGTTGTTATCGGATGAAACTCGTTTAAGGATTTTAGTACTGCTTTTTCATAAGAAACTATGTGTTTGTGAAATATACGGAATAATGGATGAGTCGCAGCCAAAGGTTTCAAAGCATCTTGCAAAGCTCCGTGATATGGGGTTTGTGAAGGATGAAAGGCAGGAACAGTTTATATACTATTACTTAACTATTGAAAATCAATTACTTAGAGATATATTACAGAAGATTGTCGATAATATAGATGATTATCCAGTAATTAAGAGCGATATAGAAAAGATAAATAGTACAGAGAATTTTATAGATATGTGTAAGAGAAAATTGCAATAGACTAGTATTATATATAGAAATGAAATGTTTATAAAATTGCAGTATAGTTATAAAAATATAAGGAGGGCGGATGACATGGGTATAGTAGGTCAATTATTTACTTGGCTTAATAATCAGGTACTCAAAATGAATTGGTTATCAGAAATTATTCGTTATGTTTTAGAAAAGGTTTTTGGAATATCTGTGAAAAGTAATGTTGGAGGGAGCATACACTTTTTCATTTATGACACGATAAAGATTTTTATACTTTTATCTGTGCTTATATTTATTATCTCTTACATTCAAAGTTACTTTCCGCCAGAAAGAACTAAGAAGATTCTTGGAAGGTTTAAGGGGATAAAGGGCAGCATATTTGGTGCTCTATTAGGTACAGTAACTCCATTTTGCAGCTGTTCAAGTATACCAATTTTTATAGGATTTACATCTGCAGGGCTTCCTCTAGAAGTTACCTTTGCATTTTTAATATCTTCACCCCTAGTGGATTTGGCTTCACTTATGATATTAATGTCATTCTTTGGAGCTAAGATCGCAATAGCTTATGTGGTTGTAGGATTAGTTATTGCAGTGATAGGCGGAACGATAATTGGTAAGTTAAAAATGGAAAAGTATATTGAAGATTTTGTATGGGGAATACAAAGTGGTGAAGTTGAGCTTGAGGAAATGACTCGTAAAGACAGAATAGTTTATTCAAAGAACCAGGTTAAACAAATTGTAGGTAAGGTTTGGCTGTATGTTTTAATAGGAGTTGGTATAGGAGCAGCAATTCATAATTGGATTCCACAGCCTGTGATTGAAAGTGTAGTAGGAAGTAAAAACCCATTTGCGGTAATACTTGCAACAGCTATAGGCATTCCGATGTATGCAGATATATTTGGTACCCTTCCAATTGCAGAAGCACTGTTTTTTAAGGGCGTTGGTGTTGGAACTGTTTTATCCTTTATGATGGCAGTAACAGCTCTTTCACTTCCATCAATAGTTATGCTGAGAAAGGTTGTAAAACCAAAGCTTTTAACTATATTTGTGGGTATTGTATCAATAAGTATAATTATAATGGGATACCTATTTAACGCATTCTCATATATATTTATTTAAAGGAGGAGTATTAAATGATAATTAAAGTTTTAGGTTCAGGATGCTGTAACTGCAATAAACTTGTAGAAAATGTTGAAAAGGCAATAAAAGAGTTAGGGATTGAAGCTAAGGTAGAGAAGGTTGAGGGCATAAAGGAGATAATGGCATATGGAGTTATGTCAACTCCTGCTTTAGTGGTAGATGAAAAGGTGAAGGCTATGGGAAGAGTTTTAACTGTAGAAGAAATAAAGAAATATTTATAATAATTTGGTAGAGCTACTGCACAGTGTGTAAAGGTAACAGGCACTTGAGTTATGAGTTATTTATGAGAGAAGAGCATTGGAAGATAATTTATCTTAAATAACTCATAACTCAAGAACCTGTCACCTAACTCAAGTGTTTGCCACTAGGTAGCTTACTTAGGGAGGTTGTATATATGGAGCAAAAAACAGATTTATATATATTAACAGGATTTTTAGGAGCAGGAAAGACTACTTTTTTAACAAATGTTCTTAATGATTTATCTGGCCAAAAGGTTGGAGTTATAATGAATGAGTTTGGAAAAGTAGGGATTGATGGAACAATAATTAAAAAAGATGGAATGGAGCTTACAGAGATAAATAGAGGCTCAATATTCTGTTCCTGTTTAAAAATATCCTTTGTACAAGCAATGTGTGAAATGGCTGATCGCGGCTTAAAATATCTTTTCGTTGAAAGCTCTGGTTTGGCAGATCCATCTAACATAGGTGATATAATGGATGCCATAAGGGAATTCAAGGGAGAGGTTTATGATTATAAAGGGGCAATTTGCCTTGTTGATGCTCTTCACTTTTTAGAGCAAATAAAGGACTTGGAAACAGTGGAAAGACAATTGAAGCACTGCCATTTAGCAATAATAAGTAAGGTGGATTTAGTGGATAATGAAACCCTTGAAGTTATAAAGAGCAAAATTCGTGAAATCAATGATAAAGTGGAAATCAGGACATCCTTGTTTGGAAAGGTTGATTACAACTTCCTTAATGAGGATCTTATGAAAAATCAGTGGGTGGAGTCAGAGGACACAACTAATACACCTGATAATAAGCCAAAAACATTAACCCTTACATTTAATGGACAGATTAACAAAGAGGATTTAACAAGGTTCATTGATTGTATTTCTGGTGATGCCTATAGAATTAAGGGATTCTTTGAGCTGGAGGATGGATGGAATCAGGTTGATGTAGTTAATAAAAAAATTGATTATAAGCTTTCGGATACTGAGGAAACAGAATCACAGCTTGTAATCATATCTAAGATTGGACCAAACATAATAAGAGAGATTTTTGATAAATGGAATGAAGTTATTGGACAAGAAATGAAGCTGAAAAACTAGTAAAAAATAATGTCATCCATATAACTTATAAAAAAATACAAAAAAGTTATAAGTTATATGGATGACATTGGTTGCAAAAAATATGGAAAGATGTTAAAATCCTATTAGTTGAATAAAGATTTTGATCATGATATGTGAGGGAGTAGTTGGCACAGTTTACTGTGGGGCAAAGTCAACATACTGACTTTTAGTCTGGCTAGCCTTAAATAATGAGACTCATGTATAGTGTATTTTACGCTATACATGGGTCTTTTTTTATTGTAAATCTTACAAAGGAGTGTTAAGGATGAATTTTGCTACTATTTTATTTATTGCAATAGGCTTATCAATGGATGCCTTTGCTGTTTCTGTTACAAACGGTATTATGCTAAAGCATGTTAAACCTAAGGATGCACTTAAGATAAGTGGTGCCTTTGGAATCTTCCAGGGATTAATGCCATTGATAGGATGGGCAGTGGGAATAAGTTTTGAAAAATATATAACAAGTGTTGACCATTGGATTGCACTTATACTATTAGGATTTATAGGTGGTAAAATGATTTATGAAACTCTTCAGCCAGAAAAAACTGAGGAATGCTCTGATGAAGAATGTAGAAGAAAGGTTCTGGATAATAAAACGATACTTTTATTGGCAATAGCAACAAGTATTGATGCACTTGCTGTTGGCGTTAGCTTTGCATTTCTAAAGGTAAATATAGCTGAATCAATAATTGTAATTGGAGTTACAACCTTTGTTTTGTGCTTTATAGGTGTTTTCATTGGAAAGAAATGTGGTGAACTACTAAAAAAATATGCAGAGCTTTTTGGAGGGATTATACTTATACTGATTGGGCTTAAGATATTTATAGAACATACAAATATTATAGCTGTTTTGTTTAAATAAAATATATAAGTTAAAAAGGACGATTATTCGTCCTTTTTAATTTAGGCTTATTAAAGAAAATAACAAGTCAATATTATGGCCTATTTTGTGTCATGCTCGTCAATGAAAGCTCAAGTTAGCCCAACAAGCTTGAGCTTTCATTTCCTTGTCTGACATAAAATATCCTCAAAATCTTTGACTTGTTATTTCCTTTAATAAGCCTTAAGTGATTATTTTTTTGCTATAGTTATAAAGTGTATCTTATTCCTATTTAGAAGTGTAAGCAGAATTCTATAGTTAGACAAATGTTATTTTTATATCATTGAAGAATTGACTAAATAGTGATAAAATAATACAAAATGATAAAAAGTAATAATAAATACATAAATAATAAGGAGAGAGAATTTGTGTTTGCAAAGGAACGCCTTGATAAAATAATTGATATTATAACAAAAGATGGTAAGGTGGTGGTTAAAGAACTAAGTGAAACCTTTAATGTTTCTGAGGATGCAATAAGAAAGGATCTAAAGTATCTAGAGAAAAAAGGGGCGCTTGAAAGAACATATGGAGGTGCTATTCTAAAAAAACATATTCCGCAATTTGTAAGAGTTGAGGAACGTTTAAACAAAAATACAGAAGCTAAAAGAAAAATAGCTGATAAGGCTTTTTCATTACTTAAAAATGGTGAGATTATTTTTTTGGATATATCTTCAACAAATATACTTCTTGCTGAAAGAATAGCTGGTTCTGATTTAAAGATAACTGTTGTATCAAACTCCATTGACATACTCCATGCACTTTGTAGAAATCCTAACATTCAAATTATATCACCAGGTGGTATATTATATCAGAACATAGGTGGTTTTGTTGGTTCTGCAGCAATAGATGCAATATCAAAATACAAGGTTCAAAGGGCATTTATAGGAAGCTGTGGAGTTGATATTGAATCAGGAAGCCTAAACACATTCAATGTTGAGGATGGAAATACAAAAAAGGCTATTATAAAATCTGGCAAGGAAGTAGTACTTGTTATGGAAAATGAAAAGTTTTTTTACGATGGCATATATAAATTTGCTGATATAGATGAAATAGATATATTAATAACTGATAAAGAACCATCTGAAGCAATAAAAAGTAAGCTTGAGAAATTGAAGATTGCAGTAATTTAGCAGCTTATATTATTGAAACATATGAGGTTAATAATTGGAGGTTTAAAATGAGGGATAAAAGGATTCTTATAACAGGTGCGAGCGGATTTTTAGCTTCACGTTTATTATGCAAGCTTGATGAAAAGTATAATGTGGTTGGAATTTCAAGAAAAAATTTAAATTTACTTGATCATAATGAGGTTTTAGGAGCTTTCAATATTTTAAAACCAGATATAGTAATCCATACGGCTGCAATGACCGCAACCCTTGACTGTGAAAACAACCCGAGGGAGGCATATAAAGTAAATGTAGATGGATCATTAAACTTAGCAAGGGCAGCAAAGAAAAATGGTGCAAGTATGCTTTTTTTAAGCAGTGAGCAAGTGTTTAATGGAAATCCCGAGGAAGGGCCGTATTCTGAGGAGCAGGTACCAGTTCCAAGTACTGTTTATGGAGAAACAAAGCTTAAAGCAGAAGAACTTCTCAGGGATGAAATTGAAAAACTGTGGATATTAAGGTTAAGTTGGCTTTTTGGATTGCCAGAAAGAAATATGCCCAATGGTGCAAACCTTCCTATGAAGCTTATGGATGCTGTTGTTTCAAATAAAACCGTAAGCATACCTAACAATGAATTCAGGGGAATAACTCATGCATATGATCTCATAGATAATATTGAGGGAGTATTCAAGCTTCCCTATGACACATATCATTTTGGAAGTGAAAATGATTCAAGCACATATGAAATTGCTATATTTATAATGGAGAAGCTTGGATTTTCAAAGGATATGATAGAATCTATAGTTATTGCAGATAATGAAAAATATAAGAATAAAAAAAGAGATTTAAGAATGTCCTATGAAAAGATTAAAGCCTGTGGAATAGATGTTTTAACATCAAAGGAAAGTATAATAAGGGCACTTGGACAGTATGGACTTTTGAAGAAATAGTTGTAGTAAATTAGGAATAGGAGCTGTGATATTATGTATCCATTGAAATTTGAGAATCTTTATTTTGATAAGGTATGGGGAGCTAGAGGACTTGAGAAAATAAGAAAGAATCTGCCAGAGGGTAAGATTGGCGAAAGCTGGGATGTATCTTGCCATCCCCATGGTATGAGTGTAATTTCAAATGGTGAATTTAAAGGGATGACCCTTCAAAAGCTTATAGATAAAAGCGCTGAAAAGGTTATAGGAAAGAGTATTTCAAAGGATAGATTTCCTCTGCTTGTAAAGCTGTTAAATACAAGTGATAAGCTTTCAGTTCAGGTTCATCCAAATGATGAATATGCAAAGGAAAAAGAGAATGAGCTTGGAAAAACTGAAGTATGGTATGTTGTTGATGCAGAAGTTGGTGCAAAGCTAATTGTTGGAACAAACGGCTGTACAAAAGAACAGTTTAGGGATGCAATTGCTAATGGAAATCCAGAGGAGTATATGAATGTTATTGAGGTTAAAAAGGGAGATACCTATCTTATAAAGAGTGGACTTGTACACTCTATTGGAGGAGGACTTCTGATTGTGGAAATACAGCAAAACAGTGATACAACCTACAGGGTATATGATTACAACAGAGGAAGAGAGCTTCATATAGAAAAGGCACTTGATGTTATAGATTTTGCTCTTGAGGGCAAAAAAAGTGAAGGCTTAAAGCTTGAAAAAAAGGGATACAGCAAAACATATCTCTGCCTTAATGATAAGTTTTCATTGGAACTTTATGATATAAATCAGAGCATGAAAGAGAAGAGTGACTTGGAAAGATTCTATATCTTCACCTGCGTTGATGGAGAGGGTGAGATAGAGTATAAGGATGGCACTGAGACTATAAGAAAGGGAGAGAGTATACTTATACCTGCATGTCTTGGAGAGTATAGTATATCAGGAAATATAAAAGTTCTTAAGAGCTATGTGCCAGATGTAGCAGCTGTAAGAAAAGAGATACTTAACATTGTAGAATAGATATAGAGGTGGAAAGACTATGATAGTTACTGTTACTTTAAATCCTGCGGTTGACAGAACAATTTATGTTGATGATTTTAACAAGGGAGAGGTAAATAAGGCAATATCAAGCATAGTTGATCCAGGTGGCAAGGGAATAAATGTTTCAAAGGTTGTAAAAAGCCTTGGGCAGAATACTCTTGCCCTTGGTTTTTTAGGCGGAGATACAGGAGATTTTATTAAGAGAGACCTTATAGAACAGGAAATAACTGAAGGTTTTACAATTGTAGAGAAGACAACAAGGACTAATATTAAGATAGTTAGTTCTACTACAGAAGAAACTACAGATATAAACGAGCCTGGTGAAGAAATTTCTAAGGATGAGCTTTTAAAGTTTACAATAAATTTTAAAAAATCAGTTAAAAAGGGTGATATAGTAGTACTGTCAGGAAGTGTTCCAAAGGGTATACCAGTTGATATTTATAAGGAACTTGCTGATATGGCAAATAAGGCTGGCTGCAGGGTTATACTTGATGTAAGTGGACCATATCTAAAGGAAGGAATTAAGGCGAAACCCTATATGATAAAACCTAATATTCACGAATTGGAGGAACTTGCAGGAAAGAACCTTGATGATGAAAAGGATGTTATAGATGTATGCAGGGATATTATAGATAGTGGTGTAACCCTTGTATGTGTGTCAATGGGAAGCAGGGGAGCATTACTTATTGGTAAAGATTTTATTATGCGTGGTGCTTCTATAAGAGTAGCAGTAAAGAGTACTGTTGGGGCAGGAGATTCACTTGTTGGAGGCATGGCTTCTGGAATGAATGAGTGGCAAACAATTGAGAATGCATTTAAGCTTGGGATAGCTGCATCGACTTCAGCGGTTATGCAGGTTGGTACAAAGGCACCATCTATGGAGGAAATTAGAAATATATATGACAATGTAATTATAACAATAGAGAAAGAATTGTAAGCTTAAATGAAGTTGAATAAATGTAAAGTTTATGCTTATTTCTAGGGGGGAAACTATGAAGGTTTTTGACTATCATTTGCATTCTAAAAATTCATTCGATGGTAAGGATGAACTAATTGATATATGCAGGGATGCAGTAAAATTAGGGGTACATGAAGTGTGTATTACAGAACACTTTTCAATAAATCCACATGATCCAAGTTTTGGCGTTTTTGATTATGAAAAGTATTCAAGAGATATTGATTTATGCAAGGCTCAACTAGGTGAAAAATTAATAATAAAAAGGGGCATAGAATTGGGAGAACCCCATGTAAAAAGCGATGAGAATAAAGAATTTTTAAAGGGCAAGGACTTTGATTTTATCCTTGGCTCTGTTCATAACATAGGAGATTTAAAGTTAAGAAATTATATTAAAGGCAAGGATAAATATGGTGCATACAGGGACTACTTTGAGGAGGTTTATAAAACTGCAAGGTATTCAGATATAGATGTGCTTGGACATTTGGATTTGATGAAAAGGTATGCCTTTGATGTCTTTGGAAACTATGAATTTAAGGATTATGAGGATGAAATCAGGCAGATTCTAAAACTAGCAATAGATAGAGGGATAGGAATTGAAGTTAACACATCGGGTCTTAGGACAAGCTTAAAGGAAGCATTTCCTAAGGTTGAGATACTTAAGCTTTATAAAGAGCTTGGAGGAGAGATATTAACAATAGGTTCAGATTCTCATAACAGGAAGGATACTGGATGTGATTTTGATACAGTTGTAAAAATGTTGATGGAGCTAGGCTTTAAGCATATATATAAATATGAAAAAAGAAAGCCTTCTAAGGTTTTATTGGAACCATAGCTATAAAGAATATTTACGAAAATTAATGCAGGGGAGGCAAAATTGCCTCCCCTGTTAGTTTAGGGTTGATTATAGTATAATATTAGGAGACATAACCTAAAAAAGCATAATATAGAGAGGAGTTGGGGATGTGTACGCATTTGCTCCTACCATAAGAAATTTTGAAATGATGTTAAAGGCATCATTGTCTGGGATTTTTACAGGAATACTTCTTTCAATACCAATAGGTCCTGCAGGGTTTGAGGCGGTGAAAAGGACTATCTCAAAGGGGTACAAGGAAGGCTTTTTAGTTTCCCTTGGAGCGGTAAGTGCTGATACCCTTGATATAATATTAATAAACTTTGGCATATTTAATCTTTTAGATAGCAGTTCTAAGAGTCAGGGAGTATTCTGGATAATATCAGGTGTAATTCTTTCAATTATGGGCTTTATGTCCATTAAAAAAGATAAAATGGGCAAGGAAAGCCACGAAATTAATTTGAAATCCAGCAATTTAAAATCAATGCCCTATATATCAGGTTTTCTAATTGTGCTTTCCAACCCAATGAACCATTCACTTTGGATAACAATGAGTGGAACTGTAATGAGGCTGTGGCAGGAAAGTAGTACAGCAGCATATTATACGTTCATAATTTCATTAATTGTAGGAATGATAGCATGGTTTGCTTTACTAAACCTTTTAGCCTTAAAGGGGAATAAGAAGATATCCCTTGATTCATCGCAATGGATTTCAAAGGCTTTGATGTGGTGCATATTAATATTTGGACTTGGATTTATCTTCTATGGTTTATACAGGTTGCTTGTATAGGCAGTTTATTGCCTTACATATAAGATAAATATTTAAGAGGAGGAGTTGCTGTGGATATTAGAGTAGTCAAAAACTATGATGAGATTCAAAATGTTGATACAAGAGTAATCCCATTATATGAAGGCTTTGAAGGTATAGGTTCTTCTGAATTGGATGAAAACATGAAAAGACTTTTAGAGACGGCATTGAAGGCATCAGAGTTTTGTGCAAAATCAGGGGATGTAAAAAGCCTTATAGTACCTGTTGAAAATGGAGTTAGAAACATAATAGTATTAGGACTTGGAAAAAAGGAAGAGCTTTCTCTTGAAAAGGTAAGAGCAGCAGCTGCAAAGGCACTTAGAGAATGTAAAAAGATGGATGCAAATTACATAGGAATGAATGTAATGGGAATTGATGCGGGAATATCCTGTGAGCTTTTAGGAAGAGCAATGGCAGAAGGAGTAATACTTGCAGACTATAAGTATGAAAAATTCAAGTCTAAGAAGAAGGAATCTACTGTAAAGGAAGCTGCTGTTGTATGTCAATGCGGCTGTATTGAGGAGTTTAAAAAGGGAATAGAAGAAGGTAGAGTCCTTGGAGAAGCAACAAATTTTGCAAGGGAACTTACAAATGAACCTTCCAACTACTTAACTCCAGAGGAACTTGCTGACAGAGCAAAGACAGAGGGTGAGGAAAGTGGATTTGAGGTTGAGGTATTTGATGAGTTTAAAATAAGAGAAATGGGAATGGATGCCTTTATGGCAGTTGCAAAGGGTTCAGAAATACCTCCAAGGTTCATAATAATGAGGTATTTTGGAAACCCAGAAAACAAGGATGATATAACAGCACTTGTTGGAAAGGGACTTACATACGATAGTGGTGGATACTCATTAAAACCTCCAGCAGGAATGTGGGAGATGAAGGGTGATATGGGTGGTTCAGCCTCTGTTATAGGTGCAATAAGTGCAATAGCAAGAATGAAGCTTAAGAAAAACGTTGTTGCAGTAGTTGCTGCTTGTGAAAATATGCTTTCCGGAGGAGCTTATAAAAATGGAGATGTAATTGGCTCTATGGCAGGAAAGACAATAGAGGTTCTAAACACAGATGCAGAGGGAAGACTTACCCTAGCTGATGCAGTTTATTATGCAGTAGAAAATGAAAAGGCAACCAGAGTAGTTGACATTGCAACACTTACAGGAGCAGTAGGAGTTGCACTTGGCTCAGTTACAACTGGTATAATAACAAATGATGATGAATTCTATGGACGACTTGAAAAGGCATGCAGCGCAAGCGGGGAAAAGATATGGAGACTTCCAGGTTTTGAAGAATACAAAGAACTTTTAAAATCTGATATAGCTGATTTAAAGAATACAGGTGGAAGAAGCGCAGGAACAATAACAGCTGGGCTGTTCATTGGAGAGTTTGTAAAGAGTAAGCCATGGATTCACATGGATATAGCAGGTACTTCAAGCTCTGATAAAAATGCTGACTATCTATCAAAGGGTGCAACAGGAGTAGGAGTAAGAAGTATGTATCAGCTGGTAAAGGAACTTTAAAAGTAGTGTGCACATAGCACTGGAGGGCGATATGCCCTCTTTTTATTTTGTTTGCCATATGTTACTATAAGAATAAACTTCTGTGTATATTATATTATGAAATATGCAGAGCAACATTGGAAATGGGGGGAAATGGGATGGAAAAGGAAGTAAAACAAAAGGTAGAGGAGTTTAAAGAATACCTTAAAAAGCTTGAGTATTTAAACAGTGCTATTGGAGTGCTGTATTGGGATATGAGAGTTGGGATACCTAAGAAAGCGGTACCATATAGATCTGAGGTTGTTGGATATCTATCAACAGAGGCCTATAAGCTTGAAACATCTGATAAGATGAAGGAGTATATAGATTATCTTTCAAATGTTGATGGACTTGATAAGGTAACTCAGTCTATGGTTGAAAATGTTAAGAAGAACTATGAGAAGACAAAAAAGATACCAGAGGACAGAAATAAGGAGTACATAATATTAACTTCAGAGGCTGAGTCAAAATGGGAAGAGGCAAAGGAAAAATCAGATTTTGCCATGTTTAAGCCATATCTTGAGAAGCTTGTTGATTTCCAAAAGGAATTGATTGGCTACTGGGGATATGAAGGAAACATGTATGATACCCTTCTTGATTTTTATGAACCAGGCTTTACAGTTGAAAAGATTGACTCCATATTCTCTGAATTAAGGGATGCAATAGTTAATCTTTTAAACAGGATAAAGGAATCAGGACATACTACCAATATAGAATGTCTTAAGGGAAGCTTTCCAAAGGAGAACCAGGAAAGGCTTGGCTTGAAAATACTTAATGAAATGGGATATGATTTTGAAGCTGGAAGAATGGATGTTAGTGTGCACCCATTTACAATCGGTTTTCATAACAAAGATGTAAGAATAACTACAGGCTACATTGAAAATGACTTTACAAGTTCTGTTTTCAGCTGTGTTCATGAAGGCGGACACGCTATTTATGAGCAGAATATAGCTGATGAACTTATAGGAACTACCCTTGCAACTGGTGTATCATCAGGAATACATGAGTCCCAGTCAAGGTTCTATGAAAACATAATAGGAAGAAGCAGAGCATTCTGGAAGCATTTCTATCCAGATCTTATAAAGGAATTTCCTCAGTTTGAGAAGGTTGATTTTGAGGACTTCTATGGGGCAATTAATACTGTACGTCCATCCCTTATAAGAGTTGATGCAGATGAATTAACCTACTGCCTGCATATTATAATAAGATATGAAATAGAAAAGGCTCTTATAAACGGAAAGGTAAAGGTAGAGGATTTGCCTGAGATTTGGAATCAGAAGTATAAGGAATACCTTGGTGTTGAACCTGAAAACGATGCTGATGGAGTTTTACAGGATGTACACTGGGCAGGCGGAAGCTTTGGATACTTCCCATCCTATGCTCTAGGGAACCTCTATTCAGCTCAATTCTATGCAAAAATGTTAAAGGATATTCCAGATGTTATGGAAAGAGTTGAAAAGGGAGATCTAAAGGTAGTTAAGGATTGGTTAAATGAAAACATACATAAGCATGGAGCTGTTTACAAGCCTTCAGAGCTTATTAAGATGGTTACAGGAGAAGAGCTTTCTGCAAAGTATTTTATTGATTATTTGAATAGGAAGTATAGTGAAGTATACGGATTATAGAAGTGTCAGGCACGCGGCAATTTGAAAGGAGAGGGTAATTTCCCTCTCCTTTCAAATTACCCTGAGATATTCCTAGGTAACAAGCACTTGAGTTATGAGTTATTAATGAAATAGGGGTATTAGAAGAAAGTTTTTCTAAAACAACTCATAACTCAAGAGCCTGTCACCAGGGGGTATAGTGTGTAGCCTCTCTTTATGCGGCAGCTTCATGTGCCTGGCAACTACCTATATTTTGCATATGCTTCCTCATATATGTTGAGAGTTTTTGCAGCTGTTCTATCCCAGGTGAATTCTTTAGAGCGAGCATAACCTTTTTCAGAGAGTTCCTGGCTTAGCTTTTCATCCTCCAGTAGTTTTTCCATTCCATCCTTTAACTCCTCTGTATCAAATGGATTTATAAGGAGAGCAGCATCTCCTACAACCTCTGGTATTGATGATGTATTTGAGGTTATGACAGGAACTCTGCATGACATTGCTTCAAGTGGGGGAAGACCAAAGCCTTCGTAGAGTGATGGATATACGAAAAGTGAACATGCATTATAAAACATTGGAAGATGCTCATAGGGCACATAACCAGTGAAGGTTACTCTATCAGAAACTTCAAGGCTTTCTGCAAGCTTCATCAGATAGGAATGCTCATCCTTTGATGGTCCAATTATTAATATCTTGTATTTTTTTATAATATGGGATGGAAGTCTGGAAAATGCAACAAGTATAGATTTAACATTCTTTCTTGGACTAAAACCACCTAGATATAGTATGAAATTATCACAAATTCCATAATTCATTCCCAAGAATTTAAGGGCTTCATCCTTATCAATTGGTTTAAAATACGAATCTGCTGCAAGGTGTGTTACCTTTATTCTTTCTTCATCAATGTCAAATATTCTCATAATATCTTTTTTAGAAAACTCCGAGACTGTGATTATTATATCTGAGCCCTGTATAATCTGGGGCATCTGTGAAATAAACTTTTTTAAATATCCTCTTCCAACGGTTTCAGGCATAACATAAGGAATTAAATCATGTATTGTACTTATATTTAAACAGTTTTTAGCAGTGGGAAGACCTATTCCATTTTGAGGAACATGATATATATCTATACCTTTGCTTTTTATATTTGCAGGTATATAATTTTCTTCAAAAAATTTATGATGCTTCCTTGAAGCTATTGATACATTTACATTTTTACCATATAACTCTCTATAGTTTGTTCCCCACCAGTAGAGAAAGTACTCGTTTTGAATATCATATTTCAAAAGGTATTTTATAATTTGCTGAGTATAGGTGCCTATTCCAGTTCCAGAGTACCAGTTAGCCCCCCTTGCATCTATGGCAATTTTCATCTATTCACACCCCGTTTATTTTTTCAGCTTATATACTATAAATATTACTTTAGAGGCTTAATTGTGCATAAAATATCAGGTATTTATCACATTTATAACCTAACTTCATATTATAAAATAGAATTGGATTTTTCTATCAATTTCTGGGGTGATAGCTTGGAAGATGTAATGAGGTTGATTGAAGAAAATTACGGAATAGAGGTAGAGGGTATAGAGAAAATAAAAAATGTATATAAAGTAAAGACGAAGGAAGGGTACAAGTGCCTTAAGGCCTCTAAGTATGATTTCGGACAATTTCAATTTATTATTGCCTGTATTAAATACCTTCTAGACAAGGGGTTTGAGGCTGTGCTTCCATTCTGCAGCGCGAGGAATGGAAAATCCTTTATAGAGTTCAATACAGGATATGCATTTCTTTGCGAATGGGTGGAATCTAGAGAAGCAAATTTTAAAAACCCTATAGAGCTTAAAATGTGTATAGAAACCTTAAGCAGTCTTCACCTAATGTCCAGAGGATTTACGCCTCCACCTGAAACCAGGGGGAGAAATTACTACGGAAGGTGGATGGATAAGTTTAAGAAAAGGTGTGATGAACTTTTATATTTTAAGGCTCTTATAAAATCAAAGGATAAGATAAGTGAATTTGACAGTATATATCAAAGACACTTTGATTCCCACTACAGGCAGGGACTTAAAACAATAAAGGATATAGAAGGATCCAAATATATTCAGATAATGGATAAACACAAAGTACTTAAAGGCTTCTGCCATCATGATACTGCAAATCATAACTTCCTTATAACAGGGGATTCAAGGGTATATATGATAGATTTTGATTACTGTGTAATGGATTCATATCTACATGATTTAACAAGCATAATTATTAGAAATCTAAAGCATGGAAACTGGAACTTTTATACCTTTGACTACATTTTGGACATATATTCAAAGAACATATACATTGATGATGATGAACTATACCTAATATTCTGTTTTATGGAGTTTCCACAGGATTTTTGGCAGGTAGGGCTTCAATACTATGTAGAAAAACAGCCCTGGGGAGAAGAGTTTTTTATTAAGAAACTTAACAGGATAGTTGGGGATAGTGTGGATAGAATGGAGTTTTTAAGAGACTTTGAAACAAGTTTTTTGGAGGGATAGTATGTCAGAGAATAAAATCGATGATATTAACAGGGAAATTGAAAGTTTAAGAAATAATATAGATATTGGTGTGGAGGATGTATTAGATGGCCCTCAGGACATATCTTCAAATACAGAGGTCTGTAATTCTGAAAGCCTTGAGGAAAAGCTTGAACAATTAAAAATGGACGTAAAGGCACTTAAAACAATAAAAAAGCACCAAAAAAAGATTGAAAAGCTTGAGGAAAAGAAGGTTGAAATACTTGGTGATATAGAGGAAAGAAGAAGAAAGGAAAAAAAACGAATGGAAAGGGTGGAGAAGAAGAAAAGAAAGCATTAGTGGAGGTAGTGGCATGGATATAGGCAAAATCTATAGTCTAAAGTTCAAAAGAATAATAGAGAGTGATGAAGGTTATATAATTAAGCTTTCAAAATCAAATCTTATTTTAAAAAATGTAAGTGTTCCAGAAAGTGATGTAATGGCCGCCTGTGCTATAATAGATTACTTAAGAGAAAGAGGCTTTAAAAATATAATTACAATTAAAAGAAATGGAGAAGGAAAACCATATATAAGGGATGGAGAACGACTTCTTGTGCTTATGGATTTTATATCTAATGATAAATTTAAGCTTAAAACCAGAAAAAATGCAGCAGACATGGGAGAGCTTTTAGCTAGATTTCACAATGCAGGTGAATATTTTATACAGCCACCTGGTATAAAGGTTCCTGTTAGATGGGGAAAGAAGATGGAAAGGTGCAGAGTTTTTACAATGCAGTTGGAGAAGTATGCAAAAACCATAAAAAGCGAGGCTAAAAACCCCTTTGAAGAGTTTACACTTAGTTATATAGATGAGCTTATAAGAAGAGCAAGAGCATCGATGAAAGTACTAAGATCTTTAGATTACCTTAATGCTCTTGAAAGCAGTATGAAAAGGAAAGAGATATGCCTAAACTCCATTTCAAATTACACTGCAAGGGTAGAGGAAAACAGGGTTGTAATAGTTAAAGTTTTTGATATGGGATATAACATGACAGAGGAAGATGTTGCTTCTCTTATAAAGAAAGCAATTGAAGAATGTAAGGAAAAAGAAGCATTTAATGATGTAATTGAAAGATATGAAGAATATAGATGGCTTGAGGATAAATCCATAAACATAATCAGGGCACTGGTTTCATATCCCTATGATTCAATAAAAGCTATAATAAGATATACAAAATACCCTGAAGAGCAGGAGAGCCTTTTAGAGAAGTTTAAGGAATATGTAGAGCTTGAACAATGGACGGATGTAATGGAGGTGTAACTGTGGAATATAGGTACAGGGACAAGGCATATCTTTCAAATTATATGCTTGATACCCGTCTTTTTGATAGTTTTGATTTCTTGGTTGAGGACGCAGCACCTGTGCGTTCTGTATATATACTAACTACTAACCAGGGAATAAAGATACTTAAAAAGGTTGATTACAGCCTTGAGGAGCTTATGTTTATATATGATTCTCTTAATAGAATAAGAGAGAAATATCCTTATGTTATAAACTACAGATTAAGTACAGATGGGAATCCATATGTAAAATATGAGGGAGGCATATATGTTGTATTAGATCTTATAAATGGCAGAGAGTGTGTGTATGAAAATCCCATTGATTTAAAAACGGCTTTAGAAGCATTAGCAAAGCTTCATAGTGCAGGAGAGGGAATTGATACAAATTGCAGTACAAGATGTGGCCTCTTTATGATGCCTGATAAAATAAAAACAAGAATTAGAGATATGAAAAAATATAAAAAAATTGCTCAGATGCATGTTAATAAAAGCTACTTTGATTCCCTTTATCTTGAATATGTAGACTATTATATTTCCTATGCAATAAAAGCTCATGATTATATTGAGAACTCAAATTATAAGGAACTATGCAAAACACATCACACCCTATGCCACCACGATTTAGCGCACCATAACATCCTTATTGGAAATGATGAGAAGGTATATTTTTTAGATTTTGACTATTCACTTATTGACCTCCCTTATCATGACATTGCGAACATCATAACAAAGGCAATAAAGCATAATGGATGGAATATAGATACAGCAAACCTAATCATGGATTCATATATGAAATATAAACCCATGTCAAAGGATGAGATAGAAGTTTTGTACAGCTATCTCCTATTCCCCCAGGACTTCTATGATATATCAACAAGCTACTATATGAGAACGAGAAACTGGGATGAGGATGAATTCCTAAGCAAACTCAGAACCAGAGCAGGCTATAAAGATGACAGAGAAAAATTCCTAGAGGAGTTTAAGAGAATTTGGATAGACAATGCTTAGCTTGCATTTTAAAATTTGGGATTAAGAAGATAGTTCAATTATGATAACTGTTCCAATCATCATATCTTTAAGAGGCAAATATGATGGTTGGAACGGTTTTTAGGTTATATCTAAAGCTATTTTGCTATTTTTCTACAATAATAATCCACTATTTGTGGATAAAGTTTCATTTCTTCCCTACCAGCATCAGTTAATTCATATAACCCCTTTTTTATCCTATTAAACCATTTATAATGGTTATTCTGCAATATAGAGGAAGTTTTCTTTGGGTCTGTTCCAAGTTCTCTAAGGCCTTTAGGGGCCATAGGACCAAATTTATCAAGGCAGCAGGCAATAAAGATGGCGTTTTCCCTATAGGCAGTCATTAGCTTTTTGCCTGTAGACCCCCCAACATTTTGATCACTGTATCTTCCTTGTGCCTCCTTTATTATTTTAGCTCTATGCTTTTTGTTCATATTCCTGCTTTTCACTCTATCAAAGGGTACAGGGTGTATTGGAATTTCAACAAATGCTTCATCACCTTTAAAATTAACAAGTATAAGTCCCAGCTCCAGACGCCTTATAAGGTGGCATATATCATTCCACTTTTTTGTGAATGTCATCCTCTTAGGCTTTGGAATTGCGATATAAACTGAATCTGCTGCTTTTTGTCTTTTAACAGCCTGTGTAAGAAGCTCTACGCTCAAGTTTCTTTTAAGCTCAACAACAACAAGCTCATCATCCTTTATTGCAGAAATATCACAATATTTAACCTCGCTTCGTACGCTATATCCCTGCTCAACAAGAAAATCACTTACAGGTTTGCACAAATCCTCTTCCAATATCCTGTTATCATCATTCTTTTTCATCTCATTATTTCTCCAGTATAAAACTTAATCAAGATATTCCTATCTTCATTAAATTCTAATCTAACTAAGAATGTTTTTCAACGGTACTTGATTGTTTTAATTCGATTTGTGTGAAATGGGCTAAAGATACCTGTTGAAATTTTGGATATGATTGGGTATAATAGTTGTGGAGTCACGAAGGCTCTGGATTAAATCCCATGGGTGCATAGTAGATTATAAAAATTTTAAGAGCATACCACGAAGGTAGCATTATGCAGGTTACTGCTTTATGCTGCCTTATTATTTTTTGGAGGTGTTTTTGGTGCATATACCAGATAATTATTTAAGTCCATCTACATGTGCAGTTTTAGGTGCTGCCATGCTACCGGTTTGGAAGAGAGCAGCGGCAAAGGTGAAGTTAGAGGTTACAAGAAAAAAGATACCACTGTTGGGAATTGGAGCAGCTTTTTCATTTTTAATTATGATGTTTAACCTTCCACTTCCAGGAGGAACAACGGGACATGCTGTTGGTGCAGCACTAATCGCCATATTGCTTGGACCATTTTCTGCGGTAATATCAGTAACGATAGCACTTGCAGTACAGGCATTGTTCTTTGGAGATGGTGGAATACTTGCATTTGGGGCTAATACATTTAACATGGCATTTATAATGCCCTTTATGGCATATTATATATTCAGATTTTTGAAAGATAAGCTTAAGGGAAGCAAGGGTGAATATGCAGCAGCATTTATAGCTGGATACATATCCCTAAATATTGCAGCACTTTTTACAGCAATTGAATTTGGAATTCAGCCTCTGCTCTTTAAGGGAGCAGATGGAATGCCTCTTTACTGCCCATATCCATTTTGGGTTTCAATTCCTGCAATGGTGATACCACATCTTGCAGTTGCTGGAATAATAGAGGGAATTGTAACAGCAGGAGTTTATGCCTATGTAAAAAAGCTTTCACCTGATATAATATATAATGGTGGGGAAATGAAGCTTAAACCACTGTATGCTCTAATAGCAGCGATGGTTGTGCTTTGTCCAATTGGACTTCTTGCAGCAGGAACTGCATGGGGAGAATGGGGAGCAGAAGAGATACAGGAAGTGGCAGGATTTGTTCCAGGTGGTATGGAGAAGGGATTTAGTTTTAATTCCATTATGCCAGACTACGCTGTTGCTAAACTATCTGAGATATCAGGATATTTGATCTCTGCTGTGGTAGGAATTGTAATAATATACCTTCTTTTTAAACTTATAAATAAAGGAATTGAAAAATCGGTTAACAAGTAGGTGAGATTTTGGAGTGGCTTTTTAAAGAGGATGAATATGTCCCTAAGGATGATAGAGGTAAATTCATAGATAAAAGCATATTTTCTATTGTTAAGGTTCTCTCAAGAATTAGGAGAGATGATTTAAAAAAGACAAATGGTATTGTATACAATATAAATCCAGCATTAAAACTGCCTGTGGCAGTTTTAATGCTGATTTTGCTATCCTTGTCCAGAAATATTATTTTTATTGGGACTACATATGTATATATTGTTTTAAACCTAGTTTTGATGGATTGGGAGGATGTAAAAAAATCAATAGCACCTGCACTTATAGCTTTTTTTATAACAGGAATAATGCTTGTACCATCAATTATAATGGGTAATGTTAAAAACAGTATATTCATTATAATGAAGGTGTCAGCTGGTGCTTTTATAATAAACATTCTTTCATTAACGACTCCATGGAGAGAGGTTACAAAATCTCTAAAGCTTTTCTTTGTGCCTGACATGTTTATATTCGTTATGGATGTTACAATAAGATATATATTTCTTTTAGGGGACATTTCCCTCGATATGCTCTATGCCCTTAGAAAAAGGTCTATAGGTATAAATAATAAAAAATATTCATCTCTATCAGGTATAATGGGAAATCTGTTTTTAAGATCAAAGGAAATGGGAGACGAGATGTTCTCAGCCATGGAGTGCAGAGGATTTACAGGAGAGTATGAAAGAAGGATTTCCTTTAGTATGGGAATATATGATATATTATACTTGTCAGTAAACACAGCACTTATTTTGCTTTGGATATACAGGGGGCGTTAAGTTTGATCAACAGTAACACTATAATAGATATTAACGGTATAAGCTTTGGATATAAAGGTGTAGAAGCCTTGAAGAATATAAATATTAGTATTAAAAGTGGAGAATCCATAGCCTTGATAGGTCCTAATGGAAGTGGCAAATCCACCTTTTTAAAGCTTTTAAACGGAATAGTACTCCCAAATGAGGGAAGCTACTATTTTGATGATAGTGAAATAACCTCAAAAAAGATGGAGAACAATGGCTTCTCAAGGAACTTTCATAAAAGAATAGGATTTGTTTTTCAGAATTCGGATTCTCAGCTTTTCTGCTCTTCAGTTTATGAGGAAATAGCATTTGGTCCAGTGCAGATGGGTTTTAGTGATGCTGAGGTAAAAAAAAGGGTAGAAGATTGTATGGAGCTCCTTGGAATAGAGGGGCTAAAAGACAGAACTCCTTATAACTTAAGTGGAGGAGAGAAGAAAAAGGTTGCCATAGCCAGTGTTCTTGCTTGCAATCCACAAATTCTAACTCTGGATGAACCGATGAACGGCTTAGATCCTAAAACAAAGAGGTTCCTAAGAGAACTTCTAATAAAGCTCAACACCAGCGGTAAAACCATCATATGCTCCACCCATGATTTCGAATATGTAAATGGAGTTTTCAAACGAGCAATAGTTTTTTCAACTGCTCATACGATTATAAGGGATGATGATTATAATAAAGTTATTAGTGATGATGAGTTTTTATATGAAAATAATATAAAATAAAACAGCAGGATTTCTATTTTCCTGCTGTTTTTGAAAGCACTTGTATGGTTTCTATAGCTGTTTTTTTCCAGGAATACATTGCACTTCTTCTAAGACCTCTAAATGACATTTCAATTCTTAGTTTTTTATCTTCTAAAAGCTGGAGTATTTTTTCACCCATTGCCTCTACATCCTCAGGTTCAACATATATAACATCATCCCCAAGTATCTCAGGCATGGAGGTTACATTTGATGAAATTGTAGGAGTACCACATGCCATTGCTTCAAGTGGAGGGAGGCCAAAACCTTCATAGAAGGATGGGTAGCAGAATATTGCTGCTGCATTATAGAATATAGGCAGTTGTTCAACTGGAACATAGCCGGTGAACACTATGTCCTCTTTAAGACCAAGGTTGTATGCAAGATCCCTGTAATCATAATAGGAACGGCCCTTTTTTCCAAGTATCACAAGCTTGCAGTTGTTTTTAAGTTTTTCTTTAATCCTTCCAAATGCTTGTATGAGTCCTTTTATATTTTTCCTTGGGCTGAAACCACCAACATATAGTATGAAATCATCCTTTATTCCATATTCCTTATTTATAAAGTTTTTACACTCAACTTTGTTTCTAGGATAATATATTTCCTCAGCAGCAAGATGAGTTACAAAAATCTTTTCCTCTGGAAATCCAAGGGTGTCTGCAATATCTTTTTTTGAATAGCTTGATACGGTTATAATTGAATCACAGTTTTTAGTTATCCAGGGAATCTCTCTGTTATATATGTCAAGATATTGAGGGCCTACAGTTTCAGGCATTTTATATGGGATAACATCATGAAGTGTTATTACAGAGGGGCAGTTTTTTTCTTTAGGAAGACCAATTCCGTTTTGAGGAACATGATATACATCAATTCCCGTATCTGTGAGTATGTTAGGTATATCAATCTCCTCCCAAAAATTATCTTTCTTATCCTCGGAAATCAGCTTAATATCTATATTATCTCCGGGATTAAGATCCGATATATTTTCATCGGGAAGGAAAAGAAGATAGCGATTAAGCTTATCCATTTGATTTATATTATAAATAAGCTGATAGGTATAGGTTCCTATTCCTGTACCCCTATACCATCTTGCGGCTCTTGCATCAATTCCTATGTTCACCTTATGCTACTCCTTAAAAACATTGATTTTACATTATCATAATATGGTTGTTAACAGGCTTCTGTGATTTAAACTTAAGACATATTCAAGGAAATAACTAGTCAATATTTTGGTCTATTTTGTATCATACTTCGTCAATAGAAGCTCAAGTTAGCCCAACTAGCTTGAGTTTCTATTTCCTCGTCTGATGCAAAATATCCTCAAAATCTTTGACTAGTTATTTCCTTGAATATGTCTAAATTTTATATGGGTATTTATCATATAAAGGAGTTTTGTGACATATAAAATATCGAGGGGGTGAGTGTTTATGGTAAGGGAAACCGAAATATCTACTCAATTTGGATTTAAAATATATGAGGTAGCACCAATGAAGGGAGTATATTTAATTAAAACAGATAGAGGAAACAAATGCTTAAAAAAGGTTGGTTATGGATTGCAGAAGCTTATGTATATATATAAGGCAAAGGAACATATCATTGACATGGGATATGATAGGATTGATAGAAATGAATTAACACCTCAGGGTGCCCCCTATGCCTTTGTTAATGATGATATATATGTTGTAACAAACTGGATAAATGGCAGGGAGTGTGATTTTAAAAAGGATGAGGAGCTTGAGGCGGCGGCAAAGGCTCTTGCTGAATTTCATCTTAGCGCCAGGAATTTTACCCCGGAGGATGGAGTAGCTGTAAGATGTGATATAGGAAGGCTTCCCAACACATTTGAAAAAAGGCTTTCAACATTAAACAAGATGAGGGAAATAGCAAGAAAAAATAAGAAGAAAACTGAATTTGACATATTATATTTGTCAAATGTTGAGTTTTACAGCAAGCTTGCTCAAAAGGCGATTAAAACCTTTAATATGGAATCCTATAACAGGGTATGTGATTATGCACTAAAGAATAGAGTTATATGTCATCATGATTATACTTATCACAACATACTTTTTGATGAAAATGAAAATGTTCATGTAATAGATTTTGATTACTGTAAGTGGGAGATACAGGTTTATGATGTTTCGACCATTATGGTAAAGGCATTGAAACGATTGGATTGGGATATGGATAAGGCGAAGCTTATACTTGGAGCATATAATAGTGTTAATCCTATATCTAGGGATGAATATAATGTACTTAAATCCCTGCTTACCTTCCCGCAAAGGTTCTGGAGACTTGCAAACAGATACTACTATAAGGAAGCAGGTTGGAATGATACTACCTTTATAAAGAAAATGAAGGAAATAGTAGATGAAAGAGAAAAATATATGAATTTGATTTCAAATATGGATGATATAGTTAAAGATGCGGGTCTAGGTTTTTAGACCCGCATTTAATGTAATAAGCTCAAGTATGTCAAAGCGCCTATCTTCATGAAAACCTGTATATTCAATTCCATCATATTTCCTATTTGGGATATAGTCTTTGGATGTTTTCATTGCATATATGCAATCTCCTACCAATGTTTCAGCCATTTTAAGCCTCTGCTTTTCTTCTCTTTCTTTAGAGCCAAGATCTGCATGAAGCTTTTTTAGCCCTATATCTACCTTGAAGTTGTTTTTTACAGCATATACAAGAACAAGTGGAGGTATTCCCATATATTCTATTGGAACTGATAGGGCAAGTTTTTTTGATAATCCCATGGGGCCATGGGAAGGAGAGGCATATTTAATGGAGCCAAATATATTCAATTCTTTGTTAAGCATCCTTCTAAATGCAAGGACATAGGCTGCAAGTCCTGAAGGCAAGTCTCCATCGTAGTAGCAATCTGTTAGAATCAAGTCCGTACCAGCTTCCAAGGCTTTAAACATAACATCTATATCGTCTTTAGTTACTCCTATCATATCTCCATCATAGAATACAAAGTGTTCACCTCCATCAAGAATAGAAAAATACAGCCCTGCTGCCTTTGGTATATCATGGCCCAGCGGCATATTTACATATAGTATGTTGGTTTTGACTGTAAGATTTTTTTTAATAACATCAAAGCTTTCATCCTCACTTCCGTTCTCAACAATCAATACCCTGTCAGCAGAACTTTTCTCTACTTCAGAAATTATGCTTTCCATATGAGCACCTTCATTGCAGCAGGGTATTATAACGCATCTCACCTTGCTTCACCCCCTATATGCTTAGCATAAATGATTCTGTACTGCTTGAACCTAAATCACATTTCCCGATTAATTAATCGTACAGCAACCAGTATAGAGTCTTAATACGATACTCCTTGGTTTATATTATGAAATAGAATTCAACAATGATAATATTGCCCTTTTATGGATGTGGTGTATGGAAATATTGAAATTACAAGCTTTGAGCATATAATATGATTGGAAAAGTACAATAGAGTTTTGGTCACAAAAAATGTCGATATTTCATACTATATACTATGTGAACTGCGCTAAAACTCCTGCATTTATCTTCATAATGTATATGTTTGGCATAAATGATTCTACATTGCTTGACCCTAAGCATTTATGCGAAATCATATTCTTTAATTCATTAATCGCACAACACCCAATGTAAACTCTTTAGTGCGATTAATGTAGGTGAATGCTTATAGAGCTTTTGCAATGTACAATAGGTTATAGGAGTGATTAAATGGAGGATTTCAGAGTGGGAGATGTTGTAGTTAGAAAATCCTATGGAGGAGACATATATTTTAAGGTGGCTCAAATAGTAAAAAGGCAGGATGGTCAAAATCTGTATATACTTAAGGGCACTGATATGAGAATATTGGCAGATGCTCCAGCAGGTGATTTGGAAAGGCCTGCTTTAAATAGAGTTAATTCAAATGAGGAGATATACAATAAAAAAGCTAAGGCTTTGATGAGAAAAATAATGCTTCAAAGAAAAAGTCATATGACAAGTATAAAGGGGAGTGTCTTTCAAAAAAGTGAAAATGGAGAAGTAACATTTGGAAGAGCTGGGAGGGTGCTGCATGTTGATGGAGATGAAGAATACATCAACATCTGCCTTCGGGGATACAAACAGCTCGGAATCGAAGCCTACGGAAAAATAGTTCCAGAAATGCAGCAGCCAGATGTAGTTGTTGATTTACTCAGGGAGTATAAACCAGATATACTTGTTTTAACAGGACATGATGGTATGCTAAAGGGAAGTCAGCATTTTAGAAGTATAAACAGTTATAGAAATTCCAGATACTTTGTTGAAGCTGTTAAAAGGGCTCGGGAATATCAGCCAGCTTACGATAATCTGGTGATATTTGCAGGAGCTTGTCAATCCCATTTTGAAGCCTTGATGGAGGTGGGGGCAAACTTTGCCAGCTCTCCCCACAGGGTTCTAATTCATGCCCTTGACCCTGTTTTCATATGTGAAAAAATAGCCTTTGGGAACATTTCTCGCTTCTTAACTCCCAATGAAATACTTGAGAACACAATTACCGGGTCGAAGGGTATAGGTGGTCTTCAAACAAGGGGGATGTATAGGGAAGGAACCCCATTGTCTCCCTATGCCTAGGGAGGGATTTTATGGAGCAAATATTTTTAAACATCTACTCACAGAGAAGGAAAGAATCCTGTAAAATGGGACTTGACGATGTGGTTTATTATAGATTGGCGGCCCTTGATATATGGGATATGGATTATAGCCCTGAAGTAATAAAATCCTTGGCAGTTCTAGAAAGAAGCAGGATTATGAAGGAAGTAAAAAATTCTAAATATGCAGTAATTTCGAAAAGAAGTATCGAGCTTGATGAAAGCTGTGCAGAAAATATAGGAGATGAAATAAAGAATAGTATTAAAAGGGCCATAGCTGAAACAAAGGGCATGGTAGCTATAAGCGGAGAAAAAACAGTTGAACTTTTTTATACTAGATGCTGTGGGGGAGGTACTGCAAATTCAGAGGATATATTGGGGTATAGAATTAATTATTTAAGAAAGGTTTTATGTAAACACTGCAGTCAGGAATATATTGATAATACTATACCCATTGGAGAATTCGCAAGAAAATTAAATATAAGAGAGATTTCACATAAGGAAGAGGTAGCAGGTGTAATTAGGGAAGTTGAAAGAGATGAAACAGGAAGAATACTGAGCGTTAATTTTATGGGACAGAAGATGTCAGGTGAGGAATTTGCAAATTTTTTTAATACTCCAAGCAATAGAATATATTTTGTAGAAGACAGCATTGTTTTTAGAAGTGTAGGCCGGGGGATGGGGCTTGGTATGTGCCTTGAAGGAGCAGAAAAAATAGCAAATCAGGGAGGAAACTTTAAAGACATTATAAAATATTATTATACTGGTGTGGACTTTGATTTTATAGACGAATCTAATCTTTGCAGTATGATAATCGGTAAAAAAATTGCATTAGATCCTGGACATGGGGGAGATGATCTTGGAAATATCTCGGGAGAAATATATGAGAAGAATGCTAACTTAAAAATAACAGAGGTTCTTAGAGATATGCTGAAGGGTATTGGCGCGGATGTAATACTTACCAGAAATGATGACATAAACATCCCCATGAGTGATAGAGTCGGTGTTATAAACAACTTCCGACCAGAAATATTTATAAGCATACATCAAAACAGCTTTATGTTTCCAGGGGTTAATGGAGTTGAGGTTTATTGTTATGATGGAGATAATGAGGCAATGAAGCTTGGGAAGATAATACTTGAAAACATAAGTAATATAGCAGGAATAAAAAACCGTGGGGTTAGAACTGGAGACTATTATATTCTAAGAGAATGCAAGCGAAGTGGAATATTAATTGAATGCATGTATATGTCAGGTGATAAGGACAAACTAAGATATAATGAAGGAACCTATTTACTAATAGCAGAGGCAATTTATAAAAGTCTTTGCCAATACTACGAAATAGAACCTGGGATTTTTTAAATATTTGAGAGCTCCGGATTATTTATCCGGGGTGTTTCTATGTATTTTAAAAATTGTTATAATGTTAAAAAAATCAAGGGCAAAAATTTTTAAAAATCTATTTATAGGCTGATTTATGCCTTAATAAATCGCTATTTCTCAATATATTTAGCTAATGCTGTTATAAATTAAATATTGACATGGGAAAAAAATACTGATACAATATTATGATTTTTGTTGACGGATTCTTTCTGTTGGTGTATAATTGTAATTGTGGAAAGAGGGTGTTTTACATGCGAGGAAAAGAAGTATTAAACGCCATTAAAAAGGATATCGATGGCCACGTTGGAGAAAAGATTCTCCTCAAAGCTAACAGTGGAAGGCGAAAGATCGTTGTAAGAGAAGGCATCCTTGAGAAAACATACCCCAACATATTCACAGTTAGAATTGAAGGAGTAGACAGCATAGGAAGAACAGTATCATACAGCTACTCAGATATATTGACACAAAATGTTCAAATTGTATTTAAAGGCAACAATGTTGCGATTGGATAAACCGAATTTTTCGGTTTATTTTTTTTAGGTATTTTAGAAGGAAGGTATTTAAGTTATAAGTTAGGTGACAGGCTCTTGAGTTTTGAGTTATTTAATCAGAAGTATCGCAGATGCTTTAATTAAATAACTCAAAACTCAAGTGCCTGTTACCTTCCTACATACCCCTCCCATAATTTTGTCATATTTTAATATTCGCAAATATATACTATATTAGGTTAATTATGGGTAGGAGGTATACAATGTCAGTAGAACTTGTTAGAGATATGATAAATTACGAAAAGCTGGTTGGAGAATCGACAAGTCAGACAATGGTAAATGGCGATATAGTTCTGCCAGAAAGAAATCCTGAATTTGAAACAATACTAAATAATTATGGTAAAGTCATAATAACAGGTAGTGAAGTAATGAATGACAGCATACTTGTTGAAGGAAAAATATTATTTGAAATACTCTATTCAGCAGCAAAAGACAATGCAGGAATATACAAAGTAAGTGCAGCTTCAAACTTTAATCATACCCTTCAGGTACCTGGTGCTATGCCCAATATGTCCTGTCTGGTAAACCCTGAGGTAGAAAATCTTGAATATGAACCAATGGGCGGAAGAAAGATAAAGGTAAGTGCTGTTATAAGTCTAAAGGGAATGGTGTATGAAAAGGATACGGTGGAATTTATTTCTGATATTAAAGGAGAAGATGTACAAATTTTGAAAAATTCTCAGCACATAGATGAGTTCATAGGGGAAAATAGTGGACAGTCCATAGTGCGAGGGAAAATAGCTATACCAGAAGAAAAAGGAGAGGCAGTATCCATATTAAAGAGCAATGCCCATATTCATAAAACAGATGTTATAGTTCAGGAGGAAAAGGTAGTTGTAAATGCTTGTGCCCTTGTAAGAGTAATGTATGAGGCAACAGGTGGGAACATTTGCTATGATGAACAGGATATAGCCTTTACCCATGAAATGAATGTTCCAGGTATAAAACCAGGAATGAAATGTGATGTTGATTATAAAATTGAGGATGCCTTTGAAGATATAAAAGAGGACGAGAATTCTGAAAGAAAGATAATAGAGATGGAGATGGCAGTAGGCGTTAAGGTGAAGGGATATATGCCAAGAGAAATACAGATAATTGAGGATGCTTACTCACCAGGGGAAAGATATGATTTCGAAAATTCGAATGTAAAATCTGTAAGTATTTTTGATTCAGGTAATGATAGTCAGACAATAAAGGAAAGAATTGTTGTTCCACAGGATAAGGGACAAATGGGGGACATAAAGCATGTGGATGCAGTACCAATACTTACTGATGTTAAGGTTGTTGACGATAAGGTTGTAATGGAAGGTTTGATATCCTGCAGTATTGTGTACCTGGCTTCTGGGGAGGAAGCAAAAATGGTAGGTCATTCAGATGAGATACCATTTAAATCTACAATAGATATACCTGGTGTTAAATTTGATATGCTTGTGAGGACAATGGCGGATATTGAGCACATATCCTATGACAAAGCATCTTCTACAGAAGTAGATTTAAAATTAATACTTGGCTGTACAGCAAAGGTTTACGGAAAAAATTCAATAGATGTGGTTAAAGCTGTCGAGGAGACAGATATATCTGAAAATATAAAGAATATGCCAAGTATCGTTATATATACTGTTCAGAACAATGATACTCTCTGGAAGATAGCAAAAAGATATAATACTACAGCTGAGAATATCGTTGAAATAAATGATATGGAAGAAGAAAATAATATAAAACCAGGAATGAAAATATTGATACCAAAAAGAATGGTTTCCAAATAATGAAAGTTGTTGTGTAACGAATAATTTCGACTTAAGTGCCAGGCAAGTGGCAAGTGGCAGGTTGAATAACATTGGAGCATCGCGATGTTATTCAACTTGCCACTTGTCATTTGCCTGGCATTTTTTATTGCCTTTATTATACAACTAACCTTCTATATGGATAATAAATTTGTATAAATAAAAAGCCTTTGGAAAAAATATTAAGTGACTGTATTGTATATTTTGGTCTTCATAGTTTGTACTAATATTATTTCTTTGTTGGATGTCTCTGCTATATGGACTGGGCTATGATATGAACCAGAATGCAGCATAAGGCTTATTACAGCATATAGTAGAAATTTTTATGCATTATATATAGGTGAGAATATGAGTGAAAAGTTTGGCAATCTAATAATAATTGGAGGAGCAGAAGATAAAAAAGAGGAATGTGAGATATTAAAGGAAGTAGTCAAAAAGTCAAAAAAAAAGGATGGCCCAATTATTGTACTAACAGCAGCGACAGAATATCCAGAGGAAGTAGGAGCGATTTATGTTAATACCTTCAGGAGGCTTGGATATGATGATGTAAGAGTGATTGATATAAAATCTAGAGAAGATGCTAACAGAGTGGATTATGGCAGTGAGCTTGGAGGCTCAAGCTGTATATTCTTTACTGGAGGAGATCAGCTTAAAATAACAAGCCTGATAGGAGGAACCATTTTATTTGAATGCCTAAACAAGGCCTACTTTGATGGAACTCTGATTGTTGGAACAAGTGCAGGGGCATCCTGTCTTTGTTCTACTATGATAGTTTCAGGAAAGGATGACGATTCTCCAAGAAAATGTACAATAAAGATGGCTCCGGGATTAGATTTGATAAGAGGTGTTTTAATAGACCAGCATTTTGCTCAGAGAGGAAGAATAGGAAGACTTTTAAATGCAGTGGCTCAAAACCCTGAAATACTTGGAATAGGAATAGATGAAAACACAGCAGTTGTTGTTGAGGGCAGCAATATATTTAGAGTTATAGGCTCAGGAGCTGTAACAGTTGTGGATGGGAAATTAATATCCCATACAAATGTTTCAGAACTCTCTCCCGATGAAAGCCTGGCAATAACAGATATAAAGCTTCACATACTTCCTAAGGATTACAGCTATGATATGTTAGGAAGGATAGCAATGACGATGATAAAACACGAGGAGGATAAACATGGAAATTCTTGAAACAAGGGTGTATAGAGGTAGAAATATATACAGCCATAAACTATGTATTAAGTTAACAGTTGATGTAGGAGAACTGTATGATACACCAACCATGGATATAAAGGGTTTTAATGAAAGACTTTTGAAAGCTCTTCCAGGCTTTGTAAAGCACAAATGCTCACTGGGATATGAAGGCGGCTTTGTTGAAAGGCTGGAGACTGGAACCTATCTTCCGCATGTATATGAGCATATGTTGATAGAGATGCAAAATCTTCTCGGATTTAAAGATGTAAGATATGGTAAAGCAAGATGTGTTGAAAAATCGATATATAGTGTGATATTCCAATATGAATTGGAAGAAACTGCGCTTCTTTGTGCGGAACAGGGATTGAAGTGTATAAACTCTCTGATCAATGAAGTGGATTTCGACATGACAGGTGCACTTGATGAAATAGAGAAAAAAATAGCAAATATAAGGCTTGGTCCAAGTACAAAGGGTATATTTGATGAAGTCAAAAAAAGAGGTATACCTGTTATTCGAATAGGAGGTCAGAGTATTCTTCAATTTGGGTATGGAAAAAACCAGAGAAGAATTGAGGCTACATTAACGGATAGAACTCCATGTATAGCTGTTGATATATCCTGTGATAAAGAATTAACACGAGAGGTACTAAAAGGAGTAGGAATACCGGTTGCAGAGGGAGAATGTGCTGATAATTTAGATGATGTCTTAAAAATATGCAAGCAAATAGGTTTTCCTGTTGTAATAAAGCCTCTTGATGGAAATCAAGGAAAGGGTGTAACAGTTGGCATCAAGGATGATGATTCTGCAGCAAGAGCCTATTACATTGCTTCTAAGGTAAATGCAAGGGTGCTTGTAGAGAAATATATAGAAGGAAAGGATTATAGAGTATTAGTGGTGGACAGGAAGGTTGCAGCAGTGTCTCTTAGAATTCCGCCATTTGTAGTTGGAGATGGAGAACACAACATCAAAGAACTTATAGAGTTAGAAAATAAAAACCAGCGTAGAGGTTATGATCATGAAAAACCGATGACTAAAATACCAATTGATGAGCTTACAATAAACTATCTTAAATCAAACAATAAGGGACTTGATTTTATACCCGCTGCCGGTGAAAGGGTTCAGCTTAGATTCAATGCAAACCTTTCGACCGGAGGCTATGCAAAGGATTGTACAGATATAATACATCCTGACAATGTTGAGATGGTAATAAAAGCAGTGGAAGCTGTTGGACTTGATATTGCAGGTGTTGATATATGCACAAGGGATATAGCATGCCCTATAACAGCAGATGGAGGGGTTATACTTGAGGTTAATGCTGCACCAGGTATAAGAATGCATATGTATCCTGAAAAAGGGAAGTCCCGTAATGCAGCATCGCAAATAGTAGATTATCTTTTCCCGAGCAATTTGGAATATTCAATTCCTATTGTAGCTGTTACAGGAACCAATGGTAAAACCACAACTACAAGAATGATTAATCATATACTGTCTCTAAAGGGTATTTGTGTAGGCATGACAACTACAAGCGGAGTATATATAAATAATAAATGTATAGTAAAGGGAGACAACACAGGTCCTGATAGTGCAAAGATAGTTCTTATGGATAAAAGTGTTGAAGCAGCAGTACTAGAAACAGCAAGGGGAGGAATATTAAGAAGAGGGCTTGGATATGACCTTGCTGATGTTGGAGTGATAACTAATATATCAGAGGATCATCTTGGAATTGATGGAATTGAAACCTTAGATGAGCTTGTATACGTAAAATCTCTTGTGGCTGAGGCTGTTAAGGATTATGGTTATGCAATTTTAAATGCTGATGATCCAAGTGTAAATATAATAAGTCAGAGGGTGAAATGCAATATAATATATTTCTCAAAAAATCCAGACAATATCCTGATGAAAAAACATCTCCTTGATGGAGGAGTTGGGGTATTCCTAAAGGATGATTTTATATGCTTTGGTGATGGAGAGTTATCAAGACCTATAATAAATGTAAAGGATATTCCGTCGACTATGGAAGGAATATTGGAATACAACATTGAAAATGCCATGGCAGCTGCAGCGGCATGTATAGGACTCAAGGAAGATATAACACTTATAGCAAGGGGACTTAAAACATTTTTCCTTGATGATACTCAAAACCCTGGACGATTTAATGTATACAATTTTAATAATTTCAAGGTTGTTGTTGATTATGGTCATAATATTGGAGGGTACAATGCTGTAATAGATGGACTGAAAAAGATGAATGCAAAAAGACTTGTTGGAGTAATTGGAGTGCCAGGTGACAGAAAGGATGAAAACATAAGGGAATTGGGAAGTATTAGTGGGAGAAATTTTGATTATGTATATATAAAGGAGGATTTAGATAAGAGAGGAAGAAGGGAAGGGGAAGTAGCAGCGCTTCTCCAAAGTGGTGTAGTTTCTCAGGGAAAATCCAAGACTTCCTATAAAATAGTATTGGACGAAGCTGAGGCCCTTAAAATGGCTATGGAAAATGCCCAGGAGGGTGACTGCATTGTTGTATTTTATGAGGAATATGACAGTATTATCAATACAATAAGCTCATTTAAAAACTATAAGCCTGAAGGGCTTATAAGCAGTGAAGTTATTTAGGTGAATGTGGACCGGGCTAAAACCCGGTCTATATTTTAGATGGAATTTACTTACCACCTATTATCTAAAGGTTAAACTTTGCTTAACAAGCTTACTTGGTATATAATATATCTTACTCAGAATTACCTTTAATTTGAAATTTTATGGAAGGTGGAGTGGGTATGGATGAAATACAGATTATGTGCCCGGCTAAGATAAATCTATCTCTTGATGTGATAGGGAAAAGAGAAGATGGGTATCATCTGCTTAAAATGATAATGCAAAGTGTATCATTATACGATGGTATAACAATTAAAAAAAGCAATGATGGGATTAATCTTTACTGCAGCAGAGAATATGTTCCAAGGGACAGCAGAAATACAGCATACAAAGCTGCTGCAATTATCAAAGAAAAGTTTGGAATAAACGAGGGTGTGGATATAATAATAGATAAGAACATACCAGTTGCAGCAGGACTTGCAGGTGGAAGTACTGATGCAGCAGGGGTTATAGAGGGTATGAATTCTCTTTTTAATCTAGGAATGTCAGTAGAGGAAATGATGAAGATAGGCGTAAGGGTTGGTTCTGATGTGCCATACTGCATACTGCAGGGGACTGCCTTGGCAGAGGGAATAGGAGATGTTTTAACTCCTATTAAATCATTTGGAGGTGTATGGTGTGTACTAGCTAAACCTCCTGTGGCTGTTTCAACGGCTGAGGTTTACCGTGGATTGAAAATAGATGAGATTCCAAGACACCCGAATACAGAAAAGCTTATTAACTTTATAGAAAAGAAAGATATAGAGGGCCTTTCGATTAACATGATAAATGTACTTGAAAATGTAACCATTAAAAAACATCCTGTAATATTTGAAATTAAAAACATAATGATGGAATTTCATGCATTAGGAAGTCTTATGAGCGGCAGCGGGCCTACTGTATTTGGATTATTTGAATCTAAAGAAGCAGCTGAAAAATGCTATAACAGACTAAAGGATTACTTAAAGGAAGTATACATGGTGAAAACCTGCAATAAAGAGGTGTAACTAATGGTAAATGCCATTGTCTTATCTGGTGATTGTGAGGAGAACGGGAATTCCAAGGCACTTATGAAAATAGCTTCGAGGTTTATGGTAGAATATGTTATTAATTCTCTTAGAGATTCTAAGTGTATAAATAAGATTTACATAGTTGGAAATGATGTAATAAAGAAGGAAATAGGGCAAATGGTAGATGGGTTCGTACATTCCTCTGGTGGAATATTGGACAACATTCAAAATGCTATTAGATACATAGGGGAGGATGAAGTACCCTGTATAATATGCACTTCAGATATTCCCCTTGTAAAGGGTGAAGCCATAAAGGATTTTATCCAAAGCTGCCAGGAAAGAAATTTGGAATTTGGATACCCCATAATAGATAAAAGGTTAAATGATTTAAAATATCCGGAGGTCAAGAGGACATATGTTAAAATGAAGGATGGGACATATACAGGAGGGAATATTGTATATGTGAAACCATGGATAATTAAAGCCTTTGGGGAAAAGGCAAGGATGATGATTGAAAATAGAAAAAACCCATTTAAAATGGGAAGAATTTTAGGATTTAAATTTCTTGCGATGCTTATTCTTGGTAGAGTTTCAGTAGAAATGGTTGAGCGTAGGATTGGAACTGATTTCAACATTAGATGCGGTGCAATCCGAACAGAATATCCTGAGATAGGAAATGATGTAGATAAGCCTTCGGATGTTGAATTTGTAATGAAGCATATCTAGTGTCAGGCACATGGCAAGTGGCAAGTTGGATAGCCCTGGATAATCCAGGACTGTCCAACTTGCCACTTGCCATGTGCCTGACACTTTTTTGAATAATAAAGCTAAATATTGCAAAGATTATATAAAAAGTTCCATGGAGTGATGTTATGATAGCGATACTTAAATTCATTGAAGATGTATTTGATATGAATGTTTTAATTCTATTTTTGATTTCCAGCATGTTCTTACTGCTGCTTGATACGAGGGAGTATAAAAAGGAGGGTTATAAAAGGGAATATAAGACAGCCAAGTTTTTTGGATATTTCTATATTGCAGCAGGAATAATACTCTATGTAGTTGCTAAAAACATAAAGCTATAGGAGTTGAAATGTTATGGGGATTTATAACAGAAGAAGGAAAAAAGAAATAGTCTATGAAAGAAAACCAGAAAGTAATACAAGTATAAGCAAAAACCTTGATGATAATATTGCTAGGATAAAGGAAGCATTTAGTGATTGCAATGATTTGGTGTATAGAGAATTTAATGTTGGAGGGCCAGATGGTCAAAGAATGTTTCTATGCTATATAGATGGCATGGCTGACAAAATAATATTGGATGAGTTTTTATTAACTCCGGTTATGATAAGCTCAAGGGAGGTTCCGCCTGATTTCGATGAGGTAAAGAATAGACTGTATAAGGTAATAAAGAGTTCAGCTATGTCCGTATCAGACATTAAAGATGTTGAAAGTATTGAGGACATCCTTTTAGCTGTTATGTCTGGGGAAGCAGCTGTTTTAATTGATGGATATGATAAATGTATAATACTTGCAGTAAGATCATGGCCTGCGAGGGGACCTTCAGAACCTACATCAGAAACTATTATAAGAGGGCCGAGAGATGGATTTACTGAAACCATCAGGTTCAATACTGCTCTTGTAAGAAGAAGGATAAGGGATACGAATTTTAAAGTGAAGCAAATACAGATTGGGAGAAGATCCAAAACTGATATTGCTATATTATATATAGATAATATTGTTGACAAGAGAATTCTTGATGAGCTTAATAAAAGACTTAATAAAATAGATATAGATGCAGTAATTGAGAGCGGCTATATAGAACAATTTATACAGGATAGACAGTTTAGCCTTTTTCCGCAGGTTCAGGCGACTGAAAGGCCAGATACTGTAGCAGCGAGTGTGTATGAAGGAAGGGTTAGCATATTAGTGGATAATTCCCCCTATGCTCTCATTATTCCTGCAACTATGAATGTTTTTTTACAATCAGCAGAGGACTACTATGCGAGACCAATTATCTCCACATTTTTAAGGAATATAAGACTTCTGGCAGTTATACTTTCGGTTGTAGCACCATCATTTTATATTGCTCTCATTTCCTTTAATCCAGGAATACTACCAGGAAAGCTTTTAGTGTCAATATCAGCCAGTAGGGAGGGAGTTCCATTTCCTGCGTTTTTAGAGGCATTCGTAATGGAATTAACCTTTGAATTATTGAGGGAGGCTGGTGTAAGGCTTCCAAGGGCAATAGGATCTACAATAGGTATAGTTGGAGGACTTGTAATAGGTCAGGCTGCAGTTTCAGCAGGAATTGTAAGCCCAATAATGGTAATAGTGGTATCTGTTACAGCCATAGCTTCCTTTGCAATACCTAATTATGAAGTGGCAGCGGGCTTTAGATTAGTAAGGTTTATTCTAATGATACTTGCAGCTATTTATGGACTTTATGGGACCTTGATCGGTTTAATAGGAACACTGATACATCTTGTAAATTTAAAGAGCTTTGATGTACCATACCTAGCACCAATAGCACCATTTCACAGCGGTGATATAAAGGATACCGCATTTTTTGTAACACCCTGGAAGTATATGAAAAAGAGGCCTAATTTTCTTGATCCACAGGATAAAATAAGACAGGGAGGTGATAATGATGACTCCCAGTGATGATAAGATATCAAGTTTTCAGTTAGCAGTATTTATTTACAATGTGGTTTTAGGAGTCGGAATTATTACTCTTCCAGCCACATTAACAAAAGCTGTAAATCAGGATGCTTGGATAGTTGCATTACTAGCAGGAGCAATTAATCTGATATTGTTATATTTTATGTACAGTGTAGGAAAAAAATATAGCAGTTATGGTTTTATAGGAACGTTAAGAAAGCTTTTTGGTAAGTTTTTTGGAACACTGCTTGCATTACCTGTTGCAGCATATTATGTAATCTTTTCGGGACTTGAAATTAGAATTTTTTCTGAAACTATAAAGGTGTATCTTTTGAACAATACACCTATTGAATTTATAATAATTCCTCTTATGATACTGGCAGTTTTTCTTGTAAGATCAGGGATAGAGCCTATCACTAGATTCTATGAAGCAATAACTCCAGTGTCGATATTAATTATAGTATCGATTCTTATAGCACCTTTACCACATAGTGATTTTACAAATATTAGACCTATTTTTTCGGAGCCATTGACTAGTTACCTTACTGGAATTAAATCTGGGCTTTTTGCATTTGCAGGCTATGAAGTTTACTTAATAATTTTTCCCTTTATAAGAAAACCTAAAGAAGCATATAAATCAGCTGCAATTCCTATAATTATTATTTCTGGATTATATGCTGTTATAATAATCGAATGTATTGCAAAGCTAGGAGTAGAACAGACTCAATCCTTAATATATCCGACTCTAAGCCTTTTAAAGGCATCCTCCGTTCCGGGGGCATTTATAGAAAGGATTGAAGGACTTCTGCTTTCCCTTTGGGTAATATTTGTATTTACAACTGTTTCAGCTGTTATGTATGGATTTTCTGTTATTATAGGAGATATAATAAATCAAAAAAAAAGAAAGCACATTGTGGCTATAGCAATTCCTATAATGTATATTTTCTCACTTTCAGGGGGAAGTGTTGTTGAACTTTTTGATATGGTTGATAGATTGTCAACATATTTTGGATTATACACAATTGTATTTATTCCTATAATAATGTTTATATTCTCGCTTTTAAGAGGAAAGGGGGATAAAAAAATTGAAAGTTAAAAGGATGATGACGGCACTCCTGATTTTTCCTATTATAATACTTTCAGGGTGTTGGGATAAAATAGAGATTGAACAGAGGGCTATAGTTGGAGCATTAATGTTTGACAAGACAGAAATAGAAGAGGACAATAATAAAAACCTTGTGAGAAAAAGTGGAATTGATGTAAGCTTTGGCTTAATAAATCCCTCAAAGATTCAGGGCTCTGAAGAGGCCTTTATTAGTGAAAAAGTTAAAGGTATAAATTTTCCCGATGCAGCAGAGAGACTTTCATCAAGAATATCGAGAAGACCTTTTTTTGGCCATACAAGGCTGTTAGTGTTTACTGAAAAATTTATGAGGGATGAAAGGCTTCTTAGGGAGGCTTTGGATGATATTGAGAGAAGAGCAGTAATCAATCAGCAGATGAAGGTAGTAGTTATAAAGGGCGATCCTAATAAGATTTTGGATGTTAAACCTAAGCTTGAAAATCTTAATGCAGCATATATATCGGGTATAGTGGAAAACTCAAGCATTTCATCAGAAGTAGTTTCACTTACACTTGCTGAATTGTTTAAAGAAATAAGAGATGGAAAGGGCTCGGTTGCTATTCCTACTTTAAAGATAAGCGCTGCAAATAATGGGGATTATGTAATAGATGAATTGTCACTTATTAAAGATTATAAGTTTTTAAAATATCTGGATACAAAATATGTAGGTTCGTATAAAATAATAACTAATAAACTTGATAAGGGAAGAGAATTAACAAAAATTAATGATATCATAATACCTTACTATATATATTCCATGGATAGAAAGATATGGATGGATGATGAGAAAAATCTTAAATATATAATTAGGTATGAAATTGAAGGCGACATTACTCAGTATGAGTTTAATAAGGAGCTTTTTAATGCTGAGCTTATAAAAAATATTGAAAAGAAAATAGGAAGCGATATGGAAAAGGAGCTTAAAGAAACAACAGAATATTTTCAAAAAGAAATAGGTCATGATTATCTTGGCTTTGATAGCTATACACATAAGTATCATAATAAAATATATAAAAAGTATAAGGATAACTGGGATGATGCATTTAAAGGTGCAGACATAAGTTATGAAGTAAAAGTTAATGTAAGAAGAATTGGAACATCTAAAAAATAAGCCATATTCAAGGAAATAAATGGTAAATATTTTGGCTTATTTTGCATCATACTTCGTCAATAGAAGCCCAAGTTAGCAAAAAATAAGTAAAAACTTATTTTTATGTTTAAAATTCATTCTTCTGGAAACACTTATATATAGAAGATGCAGATGGATATTTTTAGCGTGTCATAATATTTCTGTAATCTATTAAAAAATAAGTACCAGGGGGATTAAATTATTATGAAAAGATTGTTTGTGTTAGTTTTATGTTTACTTATGATTTGTTCTGTTTTCTTGCTAAATCCATTAAAAAGTACCAATGCAAACGTAAATGAAAAACTTTTGAGGTTTCATGTTGTAGCAAACAGTGATAGCGAATCAGATCAAGCTGTTAAATTAAAGGTAAGAGATGCTATATTGGAAAAAATGGGTCCAGTCCTTTCGGCTTCAGAGGATAGAAATGAATCAATTGATATAATGAAGGATAGAATATCGGAAATTGAGAAAATAGCCAATGAAATTCTGACAAGGGAGGGCAAAAAGTATAGAGCAAAAGCAGAAGTAGGGGAATTTGCTTTCCCTATAAAAAGTTATGGTGATATAACGCTCCCAGCAGGACAATATACAGCACTAAAAGTTGCTTTAGGGAATGGAGATGGGAAAAATTGGTGGTGTGTAATGTTTCCTCCATTATGTTTTATAGATATAACAAAGGGTTTAACAAGTGATATAACAGATGAGGAACTAAAAAAGATACTTAATGAAGAGGAAGTAGAGAGCATAACGGCATTCAAGCAGGAATCTCCGAAAATGGAAGTTGTAGGTTATGGGAAGAGTATATCCCCAAATAATTCTGCAGCTATACATACAATTTCAACAACTGATAAATCTAAGAATCCAATGGAACCAAGTGTTGAATTTAAATTTAAATCTGTTGAATTGATTAAAAGTATATTGGAAAAGATATCAAGATATATTAAAAATAGAGGGTAGCCAGGTTAGGCACATTAAAAAAATAAATAAGTCATCTTACTCGTCCTTTTAATTCTTTTCGTCGTTACTCAATCACTTACATACAGCTAGTATGCGCGTGATTGAGTGCCTAGAAAATAATTAAAATTACTTCGCAATCTGACTTATTTATTTATTTAATGTGCCTTAAGCCTGACTATCCTCTGTTATAATTTCATGTTGAGGTCCTTCTGTTGGTTTTGTTTCAATACAGCTTTGGGGTTTTTGAACATCCTTTTTAAGTATTCCCTTTAAATCAACTCCTGTAAGTGCATTTATTGTTTCGGGAAGGGATGATACTATTTCTGTTATATAGCCGGATACCTTTGCAGCTCCCTTTCCTTGAGAACTGCCGGAATCTACAATTACTATCTTTTCAGTCTTAGATAGAGGTTCTGCTACGGCCTTTGCAATTTCGGGTAACTTCTCTATAATCATTTGAGTAATAGCTGCGTCGTTGTAAAGTTTATATGCTTCAGCCTTCTTCATCATTGCCTCAGCTTCAGCTTTTCCTTTTTCTCTTATTATTTCAACATCTGCCATACCTTCAGCTCTTCTTGCTTCTGCATTTGCAAGACCCCTTGTCTTAATGGCCTCTGCTTCTGCTAAAGCATTTTGTATTTCACTATATTTTGATGCTTCTGCTTGTTTTTCAGCTGCATACTTTTGTGCCTCTGAAAGCTTTTTAACTGTTGCATCCAGTTCCTTTTCCTTTCTTATTGCTTCCTGTTCAGCAAGTTCTATTTCCTTTTGCTTCTTAACGATTTGAATCTGCATTTTTTCTTTTTCAACTTCCTGTTGAACCTTTGTGGCTTCTATTTCATATGCAAGGTCTGCAGTAGCCTTTGTGGTTTCCTGGTCCTTTCTATAGGACTGTACCTTAAGCTCTTTATCCTTATTTGATTCTGCAATTTGAGCTTCAGACATTAACCTTGCAGCTTCGCCAAGTCTGTTAGCTTCTGCTGTCTTAATCTTTGTTTCTTTGTTAGCTTCAGCCTCAGCAATGTTAGCATCTCTTTTAACCTCTGCAATTCTTTTCTTTCCAAGTGCTTCAAGATATCCATTTTTATCAGATATATCCCGAATAGTAAAGGCCTTTATTTCAAGCCCCATTTCTGCTAAATCTACTGCAGCAACCTCCTGAACCTGGGAGGCAAATTTTTCTCTGTCTTTGTAAATTTCCTCAACTGTCATTTTAGAAATAATCTCTCTAAGTTTTCCTTCAAGTACGTCTTTAGCAGTATCCTTTATTATATCGATGGTTTGTTTTTCAATTCCAGTGTGGAATTGTTCAACTGCTGATAATATGGATTCAGTATCTGATTTAACCTTAATTACTGCGACTCCATCTGCAGAGATGTCAACACCCTGTTCGGTTAAGGCACCATCAGTCCTTACCTCAATTTTCATATTTTCAAGCGAAATTCTATCGGTTCTTTCAAGTAGAGGTATAACAAAGCCTCCTCCGCCTGATATAACTCTTTTTTTCAAGCCGGTGATAACAAGAGCTTTGTCCTGTGAAACTTTTTTCCACATTATTGTTATGTTAAAAACTAATAAGAATAGTACTGCAATAACTATTGCAGCAATAATAATTGGATCCATATAACTCCCCCTTTTAAAATAATTTTTTTATTGTGCAGATAAATGTATGATAATTATATTTGCCTTATCAAACATTATGGTATTTTAATTATGAGAAGTTATTTGAGAAGGCGAAATTTATAGATTTAGGATAATTTATCTACATAGAAAACATTATTTTTTATATCTAAAATTATTACTTCCTCACCTCGTAATATTTCTTTACCATCTATTGATTTTGCTGGTGATGTATATGTGTTTCCACATGAAACATAGGTTATGCTTCCAAAAGAATTTCCTATCATTTTGAGTTTTACCCTTGCTGAATGACCTACTAACTCTTTCTGTGAAACGGCACTTGTATTTTGTGCTTTGTAAAGAGGAATAACGATAAATCTATAAATTATGAAGGAAACAACTATAGCTGATGCAGCAGCAATGATTATAGATAAGGTTGTTGAAAGACCTAGAGTCATACATATTATTCCCACACCACCAAAGACTGTAATGAAGGAGACTAAAACTATAGGTTTGAATGGGGAGATTGGGAAAAGGTTTAAATCCATCACTATATCAAAATCACCAAATAAATCTACGAAATTAAAAAGGTGACCGAATACAAAGGAAATAATGGCATATAGTGCACCAATAAAAAAAATAATTTCAAATATTTTTAGCACAAAAACCACCTCACAAATTAATACAATATAAAAATCTATTGCATTCAGTCCTCCAGGTTCTCTCAGGATTTCACTAGTTTAGTGGGGCATATTACAAGTGTAATATTTTGGATTATTTATGTGTTCTGTAAAGTAAGATAACTTTTACTAAAGTATTCATATTCCATGTTAACATATACTGACAATTAATACAATGGATAGAGGTTGATATCAAATTTGTAAATAGGTCAGTGATGATGGAAAGTATAGAATATTCTATTATTAAATATTTTTAGGCTATTAGGCGTATCAAATGGTATAAAAAAAAGATATATGCAAAAAATATTCTATAGAATTTTCCAAATAAGTTTATTGCTTAAAGCTGTAGTAGTCATGGGGAAAAACTTATGGCAGGGAGGAATTATAATGTTTAAAAAAAGGGCTTTTTTGGCAATTGTCGTATCAATAATTATAGCAGGTACATCAACATTTGGGACCCTTATGTACTTGGATAGAAGGGATTATAGAAACTATCTTCAAAATCAGTATTTGAGAAGTCTTTATGATCTTATATCGGATGTTGAGAATCTCCAGGTGTCTTTAGGTAAGGTAGGAGTTGCTGGTTCTTCTAAAGGAAGTCTTCTATTGTTTGGCGAGATATGGAAGGACTCCAGTATGGCTCAATATAAGCTTAATGCACTTCCTATATCCCATGTGGCAATCTCAAATACATCCAAGTTTTTAAGGCAGGTTGGAGATTTCTGCTACACTCTTTTAAAGGTTAGTAATAAGGGAGCGGCATTAAACCAATCAGAATTAAGCAATGTTGAAAAGCTTAAGGATTATGCCGGATATCTAAGCCTTGAACTTCATCAGCTTGAACAAGAAGTAGAAGCAGGCAATTTAAGATGGGGCGATCTTAAACAAGGAGGAAGAAGGATATTTGAAGCACAAGGGAATAATCCTGTAGATTTAAAATTTGAACAGATTTCAGGTGAAATGCAGCAATATCCAACTCTTATATATGATGGCCCTTTTTCTGAAAATGTTTTAACTATAAAACCAAGGGTGATGTCAGAGAAACAAATAACATTAGATAGAGCAAAGGAATCAGTGGCACAGGTTCTTGGAAAAGATAAGGTAGATGGAATGAGCATATACAGTGATAAAACAGGAGAAGTTATACCTGCATATGCATTTAGTGTAAAGATGAAGGGGAGAAAGGATGGAAATGTAAATATAGATATAAGCAAAAATGGTGGGAAAGTAGTATATATGCTGGATTCCAGAGATGTTGGAAAGGAAAAAATAAATGTAAAGCAGGCTGTAACTTTAGGAACCAAGTTTATGGAGAGACTTGGATACAAAGATATGATTCCATCCTATGCACTTAAATATGATTCTATTGCAGTAATAAATTATGTCCATGTAATGGATAAGGTTGTGATATATCCAGATCAAATAAAATTAAAAATAGCGCTGGATAATGGTGATGTGATTGGTATTGAATCTAACCATTATCTAATAGCCCATGGACCAAGAACCCTTGCAAAACCAAGGATAAGTGCAAATGATGCAAAAGTAAATATAAGCAGAAAGCTTAATATTACAAATATAAGATTGGCTGTTATACCTATGGAATCAACAAGAGAGGTTCTTTGCTATGAATTCTATGGTGACTACAATGGAGAAAAATACATAGTATACATAAATGCCCTTGATGGGAATGAAGAAAGGATACTAAAAGTACTAGAAACTCCAAATGGTGAACTTACAATGTAAATATTACATATCATAGGTATTTGAAAATGGGGGAAAATATAAGTAGTGACGAACAAATTAAGGATTTGTAAATCCGAAATCTTCACTGTTCAACATCATGTATGCTGAATATTTAAATTGCATTAAAGTCATTGAACACAAGTAGCTTCTTAGGCTATATAAGTAATTACTGAAGTTTGCCTGACTACCTATTGCAATTTATATTTGAAGGTTTGATTTGATTACGTCACAAGGGGGTTATAATATGAGCAAGCACAGAAGTGTTATGTCAGATGAACTTAAGTATGAGCTTGCTAAAGAGATTGGGGTTTATGACACAGTTAAAAATGAAGGTTGGGGATCAGTTTCATCTAGGGACTGTGGAAACCTTGTAACTGCCGCCATTAGATATGCTGAAAAAATGATGGCTGAACAGAATGGTGGGAAATAAATGAGCTGGCTTTAATGCCAGCTCTTTTTAAAGCTGATTTTAGGCACATTAAAAAAACTAAATGTAATAGAATTTTTGATTTATATTTAGAAAATAATTAAAATTACTTCGCAATCTGACTCATTTATTTTTTTTATGTGCCTTATAGAACTTTATCAATTTATAAATGGCAACGAATTATATTTACAAATCACAGCTATTGGTTTAATATTATAGATTAGGCAGGAATAAAGGGAAGGAGTTGAGCTTTATGACTAGAGCTTTAGCCCTCGTTTCAGGAGGATTAGATAGTATTTTAGCTGCAAAGCTTATAAAAAATCAGGATATAGAGGTTATAGGAATATGCTTTGTATCAGCCTTTTTTACCCATGAACATGCTGTAAAAATGGCTGAACAGATAGATATACCATTAAAGGTTGTTGATTTTTCTGAGGAACATTTTAAAATGCTTAAAAAACCAAAACATGGTTACGGTAAAAACATGAATCCATGTATTGATTGCCATGCAATGATGATGTCATATACAGGAAGGCTTTTAAAAGAATTAGAAGCTGACTTTATAGTTACAGGGGAAGTGCTTAATCAAAGACCAATGTCACAAACAAGAAGTTCTCTTGATATAGTGAAGAAGGAGTCTGGTTTTGAGGACTTCATATTAAGACCATTGTGTGCAAAAAATCTTCCTCCAACAAAGATGGAGCTTGAAGGACTTGTTGATAGAGAGCAGTTACTTGACATAAGTGGACGTTCAAGAAAAAGACAGATGGAGCTTGCAAAAGAGTGGGGAATAATAGATTACCCTTCTCCAGCAGGTGGATGCAAGCTTACTGAGCCTGGCTTTTCAGGCAGGTTAAGAGACCTTCTTAATGATAATAAAGACTGCAGTTTTGGTGATGTGGAGATATTAAATTATGGCAGGCATTTTAGGATAAGAGATGGAATAAAAATAATATCAACCAGGGATCAAGAAGAAGGAAAGGCTATAGCTCCACTTATAAAAAAAGATGATTATATTTTTGAACCACTAAACTACAGCGGTTCAACTATAATACTTCAAGGAGAACCATCTAACGATGATATAAGAGTAGCAGCAGAAATATGTGCAAGATACAGTAAAGAAAGAGATGAGAAACAAGCTAGTGTAAAGTATAGAAGAGCTTCTGATAAAAACTATAATACAATAGAAGTAGAACCTGCAAAGGATAGTGAAATTGATAGATATCTAATCGTACAAAGGTAGGGATTGACTTGGATGAAAGGCCGATAGGGGTATTTGATTCTGGCATAGGCAGGTTAACAGTTTTAAAGGAAATTTAAAGATAAAATCTAAGAATTTTAATGCAACCTGTATAGATTATGGAAGAGAAAAGGAGGCGTTTGGATGAAAAAGGTTCTTATATCTGTAAAAACAAAGCAGTTTGTTGATGGACAACCTGAAGTTATAGAATTGATAACAGAAGGGGAATATGACAGGGAAAAGGATGGATATGTTGCATATTATGAAGAATCAGAGATTTCAGGGATGGAAGGAACTAAAACTACACTTAAGATAGAGGATAATGTGTTTTCAATTATAAGAAATGGTACTACCAATTCAAACCTTGTTTTTAAAAAAGGCTTAAACCATGTAAGCCTATATAGCACTCCATTTGGGGCCCTTGAGGTAACAGTAAAGCCAAGTAAGGTGATTATAGATGTTGACGAAGATGGTGGAAAGGTTGAACTGGAATATAAGATGGAGGCTGCAGGTTTGGAAACAATTGAAAATGCTTTGGAATTGAATATAAAGGAAAAGAATTAAAGCACCTGATATATTTTATCAGGTGTTTTATAATGAGGAAAAAGGCACTTGTAACTTAGGCATATTAAAGAAAATAACAAGTCAATATTTTGGCCTATTTTGTGTCATACTTCGTCAGTATATATGTTGCAAAAATTCTATTACATTCCGCCCTTTCAAACATCCTAGAGTCGAACCAATTTAGCAGGGCTGTTTGAAAAGGCGGAATGTAAAGAATTTTAATGCAACATATATAGAAAGCTCAAGTTAGCCCAACTAGCTTGAGCTTTCATTTCCTCGTCTGACGCAAAATATCCTCAAAATCTTGACTTGTTATTTCCTTTAATACGCCTTATGCAGAAAGCTCTCTTTTTTTTATTTCTTTTATTTTTTCTTTAAACCATTTAATAACACAGTTATCTTCTCTATACACAGGAGGAATTTCATGCCAAGCTTCCATGAATGAATCCTCAAAGGCAGTTGTTATAGTTGATTCTGATATTGAAAGGATAATTCTATTATTCTCATTTTTAAAATCACATACATCCATAAATACACCAGAGCTCTGCTTCAAAATCCATGAAGTAGCTTTGGGTTTAAAGTTATTGCTATTAGTTGATAAAGCGATCTTAAAGGTTCCATTATTCTCAATAAGATGTATTACATTTTCCAGATGTTCAACTAATTCCTGATTTGTTGCTTTTATATTGTAGAAAAAGTATGATGCACTGGATTTATAGGTGTTGCTTTTTATAAGTTCCTCAAGGGATTTTTTGGAGCAAATATTGTAGAATGCATATTTGTGTTTCTGGTTATAGAATGCATTAAGTTTTATTTTATGGTATTTAATAAGTTTGTTTTTAATTTCCGAAGGAAGATTACATCTTGATACATATTTTTCAAATAGATTTTGAGGTATCGTTAGAAAACTTAATCCTTCCTTATAAAGGAAGTGATTGCCATAATGTTCTTCTGCTTCATGCATGGACTGTTCAAAGGCAAGCCTACTGCTCCCTGAATATTTGTCTAAAAGAGGTATTGACTGGGAGTATAGGTGAAAAAACTGTTCTTCCAGTACATTAATAACTTCCTCATCCTTAAAAAAGAATGCACTTTCAATTTTTGTATTTTCAACATTACAAAAGCATGATATAGCACCTATGCCGGGTACGATAACTCTTTCAGTAGGATTGTTTATTATTCCATATTTTTTTATGTAATATGCATCTATCGATTCTGAAGGTAGAACGTTTTTTATAGCTTGAACTATTTTTTTGTTTCTATATCCATTGTTGTTTAGAAGTAGAACTATAGAAATACGCCAACCATTAGCTATAATTTTAGGCAGAATATTAATTAGTTTCTCTGCAAAATCATCGTATTCGGGAGTAATATCTATATTACTTAAAAAGGTCATCATTATAGGCCTTTTTGAAGTTGGACAATTGCATGTTGCAAGCTTGAACATATCAAACACCTTGTCTAGAATGTTCTTATGACCATGGTAAATTTCAAATTTTTCTGCAATACAACAAGGAGAAACACTGCTACATATTAATGAATTGCCATGGACAAGTTCAGAAATGTCTACACATTCATGATTTGATTTTTGATATGTATAACATTTATCAATTTTTTCATCCATTGATGATACATATTTTTTAGAGTAGGGGCTAGCAATTATCCTTCTTTGGGAAGTAGCTATAAGATTGTATATACACTCCTTAATATTATTAATATCAACTTTAGTTTCTATTTCATGAAGCTTGCACATATCTTCAATTGCACGTATTTGAAATTTATCATTAACACTTTTAGAAAGGTATAAAGAAATATCTTCAATATAATTGGATTTTGTTGAGATTGGGCGTTTTCCGTTTACCCACCTGCTTATGAGGGAAGGGTCAACATTGATTCCCTTTGCCAGCCTATTTTCACTTATATTTAATATATGAAGAAGTTTTTTTAGACAGAATTTGTATTCTATATCTGAATCCACCAAAATCACCTACTAAAAAATTAATATTATTAGATATTATAATAATATTATAATAGGCATCTATTAATGTCAATTTATAATGAAAAGTGTAAAATTGTGCATATTTGCAAATGTCAATGACACAAAACTGACAAATTAAAGTTATAAGTTGAACTATAATTTAAATGAAATTATAATATAATTTAAAATAGTGTACTTATAAATATTCATAATTACTTTGGTGGGGGGATGTTATAGTGAAAAGTATTGGATTAAAAATTACTGCTGCAATAATAGGGTGCAGTATCCTTATCGCTCTTTTAGTGGGTGGAATCGCAATAAACAGAGGTGCATCAATAATAACTAAGGAGGCTGAGGATAAGCTAACTGAAATGGCAAAGAGTGACTCTGCTGAGCTTGATAGAGAATTTATGGAGGTTCAGTACACGGCAGAGGGGATAGAGTCTGCAATGATAGGACTTATTGATTTAAATAGGACAAAAGATACTAATTATATGACATCTTACAATGAAAGTTTAAAATCCATTATAAAGGCTGCTGCTGGAGGCAGAGAAGGTATATTTAATATTTATGCAATTATAAATCCCGATTTAGCAGGTAAAGTATATACTGCAGATTATATTGATAAGGAGAGAAATGGTAAGTTTGTATTTCAAGATGTGTATACTATGGATGACTTTAAAGAAAGTAATGTAGATATGGATTGGTACTATAATGCTGTAGAGCTTAAAAAGGGAGTATGGAGTGATCCATATGTTGATAATAAGTCTGGAGTAGAAACGGTATCTTATACAATGCCTATTTACAGCAATAATACACTTATTGGTGTTGTTGGAATAGATATAGCATTTGAGGACTTTAAAAAAAGTATTTTTGATATTAAGGCATATAATACAGGATATGCTTTTTTGCTTAATGAAGAATACGATTATATTGTACATAAAACACTAACTCAGAAAGATAACTTAAAAGAGATTGATAAAGGAAAGTATAAAGCAATCGTTGATAAAATGGAAAAAGACAAATCTGGAGCTGTAGACGCAATTTTTGGAGGACAAAAGAAACTAATGAGCTATTCAAGGCTTATTAATGGCAACATATTGGTAATTACTGTACCGAGGGTGGAAGTGCTAAAGGGAGTATATAGTATGCTCTATATAATGATTGGAGTTGTAGTTTTAGGCTGCATAATCGCATTTGTAATAGCATCAATAATAGGCAGGAATATATCTGGAAGAATTGCTATAGCTACAAACTATGTAGCAAATATTTCAAAGTTGGATTTAAAAACAGGATTGAATGAAAAAGAAAAAGAAATAATCCTTAAAAGCAAGGATGAAACAGGAATTATGGGAAGAGCTGTTATGGAGCTTGAGAAGGAACTTAAAAACATAGTTAAAGAAATAAAAACTAACTCTGAAGAGGTAACAAATAGCTCAGCAGGACTTTCAAATTCCACAAAGGATACTGTTAGCTCCATAGAAGCCATTTCAACTACTGTAGAGGAATTAGCAAAGGGCGCCACAGAGCAAGCAAAGGATGTTCAGGATGGAGTTGCAAGGTTGGATAATCTGGCAGAAAAAATAGCTGATGCAGCTAATAGTGCAAGTATTGTGAAGGAGTATTCTGATGGAGCCATGGAAGCAAACAGAAATGGATTAACATCTATAAATGAGCTTGTTGAAAAGTTCAAGGCAAATAATGATGCTGCTAATAGAGTTGGACAAAGTGTCAATAATCTTTCCGAAAAATCAGGTTCTATAAGCAATATAATAACAACAATACAATCAGTGGCAGAGGAAACAAATCTCCTGGCACTTAATGCTGCAATAGAGGCAGCAAGGGCAGGAGAAGCTGGAAGAGGTTTTTCGGTGGTTGCTGAAGAAATAAGAAAGCTTTCTGAGGAAACAACACAATCTACAAAACAGATAGAAAGTATAGTTATGGATATACAGAAGGAGATAACTTCCTGCAAAAAAAATGTTGATATCGGAAAAGAGGCAAGTGAGATAGCAAATGGAGCAGCTAATGATGTTACAAATAATTTTGATGTAATTAAGCAGTCCATTGAAAATACAATAACCCATATTGATAATCTTATTTTAAATGTTAAAACTGTTGATGATGATAAAAATACAGTAATGAGTGCCATGGAAGGAGTTTCTGCAATATCCGAGGAGTCTGCAGCAGCAACTGAGGAGGTTTCAGCTTCTGTCCAGGAACAGTACGCCGCAATGGAAACCATATCACAAGCAGTTGAAAGCATGAAAACCATCACAGAAAACCTTCAGGATATAGTGAACATGTTTGAAATTTGATTTATAAGTTAGGGAAAATGCGTAGCATCCTACCTAGGCTTATCTGTAATAGACCGTGAAGGTCAAGAAATATTGCTTCCGTCGACTACTTCGCTCGCAAAGAAGTTGTAAGATGACAAAATGGCGATAGCCT
>DAMCZI010000013.1:0-120113 GCA_032095175.1 Clostridiaceae bacterium | reverse complement strand
TGTTTTATTGATGATAGAAAATATTCTCTATACAAATAGTTAAGTAACCGTCCCCATCTATTGTATTGTATTGTAGCAATATTTTGTTTTGTGAATATATTATACCAGGAAAAGGGAAATACAAATATCGACATTATTCATCATTGATAAATGTTACTTACCTCTTTCTAGAATATATAAATTTAAGTTAAGGAGTGGTATTTATGCCAAATGGATTTGGCGGATTCAACCCTTTTATCTGGATAATTCTTATCTTAATTGTTCTGCAATGGTTCAGAGTAGGATGCAATGGATTTGATGGAGCTGGTGGTCCAGGAGGACCTATATCTCCAGAAAGAGGACTTGTGAATAATGGTGGTCTCTTCATAATCGCAATATTCCTGCTAGTTGCGTGTGCATGTAAAGGAAATTACCCAATAATGCCACCTGTATCCCCTATCAGATATTCAGGCTGCTAATTAAAATGAAGGTGTAATGTTACCCATATCCACTACCAGATATTTAAGCTGCCAATTAAAATGGAGGTGTTCATCACCTCCGTCTATTTACAATATATTAAGTATACAGATTACACGGATTATTTTATCCTTAGTAGAATAATGTTATTGGGGGGGATTTTCTATGGATTATAATGAATATTGGCAATATAATCCTTATTCAAGTGGATATCCTGGATATTACGGATATAATGGATACAGTGGAATGTATGGCGGAAATTACTATGATGACCCTGATGGTGATCCTGATGGATGGGGGTGGGACTGGAGATTTAGAAGAAGATTCTTCTTCCCGTTCTTCCCATTCTTCCCATTCTTCTTCTTCCGCCGTTTCTTCTGGTAATATGTTTGGGGATACACAATGTTTGTCACATCATAGTGTATCCCTAATTTAGAGTTTTTCATATATTGGAGGATTTTTTAAATCCTGTTTTGCATATTTGTATTTAGAGGATTTGTAGGCAAGAACATAAGTATCGGTTGCATGGATATCGTGTTTTAAAAGGTCTAAATCGTTTTTAGAAGGGTTGGTTATTATGGGTATAGTGGATTTCTTTGATATTTCTTTTAACAGGGCTTTTCCCTTATCATTAAAACCAAGCACCCTTATGTAGTTGGGAGGAGATTTAATTTGGGACTTGGTTTCCTTTGTTATGCCAAGAAGGGAATATATAAGTATTCTTTGGATTCTTGAGGATGGATAACGTTTGTTTGAAATAAGTTTTATTAGCTCATTGATGTCAGAAGCATCCTCCGAGGCCCTTTTAATTCGATATTCAAGTCCTTCTGAAACATCCATAAGCTCGCCTATATCCTCTAAACTCATGTCTCTTAGTTTATAAAGAATTATATCAGAAAAATTATTAAGATATATAGGACATCTCTCAAAACCCATTTCTTGGGAAATAATATCTGTAACAAAACCAGGTAGTGATTCTTTTGCTGAATCTGAAAGAAAATTTTTTCTTATAGCAGTTGCACTTGAAATGCTACCTGTTATATGTTCATCATTATAATTGTTGCTAATTCTTTTTATAGTAAAAGGCTGTATTTGGCTATTAAGGCTTTTAAGTGCCTTTATGTATTCTATAGCAAGAATATTATTAGAGTTATTAAGAATATTCTCTATTTCTCTGGTAAAAAAATCAGAATCCTTTATTTTATGAAAATACTCTGTTAAAGCTAACTGTCTAGATACAGGAAATGAAAGACCTGACTTAAGGTTAAACTTAAGAAGGTCTCTATACTCATCAGGTTCCTTAACAAGGATTTGGGCAATTGATGATAAAACATCCACATTTCCAGACTCGCTTCCAAAACAAATATAATCAACAACCCCAAGACTATCAAGGGTTGATACTGCACCAAAGGCAAAGCCCTCTGCGCTGCTTGTTGCATAAACTACAGGGAGTTCCAAAACAATATCAACTCCAGCTTTTAAAGCCATTTTAGTTCTGGCCCATTTATTTAAAAATCCAGGTTCTCCCCTCTGAACAAAATTACCACTCATAACAGCCACTATTGAGTCACACCCTGTAGCTTTTTTAGTTTCTGCTAAATGATATATATGACCATTATGAAGCGGGTTATATTCAACAACTATACCTGCTGTTTTCATTTTATCCTCCGTTGTAATATTTATAGATTATATCATCTGTATAATTTATAGGATTAATTCAATTCTAATGCTTGGATGAAGTTATGTAAATGATATTGCTGCAATAATCATATGCATTGATTCATTAATTTCACAATGCCTTGTTTAAAATCTTTAGTCGATTGATATAAAAGCAAAAAATACTTGATATTTTTATAAGAAAGCTTTATACTAATCTTTAAATATTTTTAAGGAGTAGATGAAATGGCATATTATTATAACGAACCATCGCATACTTTTAGTGAGTATTTATTAGTTCCAGGGTATTCTTCAGCAAATTGCATACCAGCAAATGCTTCTTTAAGAACACCTGTTACAAAATTTAAAAAAGGTGAAAAACCCGCACTTTCTATGAACATACCACTTGTTTCTGCTATAATGCAATCAGTTTCAGATGATAAAATGGCGGTTGCTCTTGCAAAGGAAGGCGGAATTTCATTTATTTATGGCTCACAGACAATAGAGCAGCAGGCAGAAATGGTTAGAAAAGTTAAAAACCATAAGGCTGGATTCGTTTCAAGTGATTCAAATATTAAACCAGATCAAACCTTAACAGATATCCTTGCTTTAAAAGAAAAAACAGGACATTCTACAGTTGCTGTTACCGATGATGGTACACCTAATGGTAAATTAATCGGCATTGTAACAAGTAGGGATTATCGTGTTAGTCGTTTAGACAAAAATACAAAAGTCAGCGAATTTATGACTCCCATTAAAAATGTTATTTATGCAAAAGAGAATACAAGCCTAAAAGAAGCTAATAATATGATTTGGGACAATAAACTCAATGCATTACCTATTCTTGATGATAATCAAAGACTAGTTGCATTTGTTTTCAGAAAAGACTATGATTCTCACAAAGAAAATCCTCTTGAATTATTGGATTCTTCTAAGAGATATGTTGTTGGTGCAGGTATTAATACAAGAGATTATGCTGAGCGTGTTCCTGCATTGGTTGAAGCAGGGGCAGACGTTTTATGCATAGACTCTTCTGAAGGTTTTTCTGAATGGCAGAAGCTTACTATTGATTTTATTCGTGAAAAATATGGTGAAAGCGTTAAGGTTGGAGCAGGTAATGTAGTTGACAGAGATGGTTTTAGATTCCTTGCTGAAGCAGGTGCAGACTTTGTTAAAATTGGTATAGGTGGAGGATCTATTTGTATCACACGTGAAACAAAGGGTATTGGTCGTGGACAAGCTACAGCAGTTATTGAAGTAGCTAAGGCAAGAGATGAATATTTTAAAGAAACAGGAATTTATGTACCTATCTGTTCTGATGGTGGTATTGTTCATGATTATCACATTACATTGGCACTTGCCATGGGCTGCGATTTCTGTATGCTTGGAAGATATTTCTCCCGTTTTGATGAAAGTCCTACTAACAAGGTTATTGTAAATGGAAGTTATATGAAAGAGTACTGGGGAGAAGGCTCTGCAAGAGCAAGAAACTGGCAGAGATACGACATGGGTGGTGCTTCTAAGCTTTCCTTTGAAGAAGGTGTTGACTCATATGTACCTTACGCAGGAAGCTTACATGACAATTTAAGTATTACGTTAAGCAAGGTTCGTTCCACTATGTGCAACTGCGGTGCCTTAAGTATTCCTGATTTACAGGAAAAAGCCAAACTTACACTGGTTTCATCCGTAAGTATTGTTGAAGGTGGAGCTCATGACGTTGTATTAAAGGATAAGAATGTAACTCCTGTTAAATAACTTAAGGAACAGTTAATTTAATAAACACAAAATATAATCCACAATCATAGAGAGTTTAAAAACTAAGCTGTGATTGTGGGTTTTCATTCTCTTAAATAGAAAAACTGAAAATGGACAAGTGTTATTGAAAAATATAGTAAATAATTTAATAAATTATAAACATTATAAATGTATGAAGGAATTTTTGATTTTGTATAGAAATTTAACATGTTGGAGAATTTTTTATTATCGAAAGGAGAATTTATATGGGTTTGGTAGAAAAAATATGGTTGAGTGCTAAAAAAGATAGAAAGGTAATAGCTTTACCTGAGGGAAATGAACCAAGAACAGTTAAGGCAGCTGAAATAATTAAAAAAGAAGGCCTTGCTGACGTTATTCTTATAGGAAATGAAGAGGAAATACTTAAAACAGCAAAGAATGAAGGAGCAAATCTTGAGGGGATAAAAATAGTTAACCCAAAGACTTCTGATAAATTAGAAGCTTATGCTCAAAAATTCTATGAATTAAGGAAGAACAAGGGAGTAACAATTGAAAAAGCAAGAGAAATAGTTCAAGATGAAATATATTTTGGAACTATGATGGTAAAGATGAAGGATGCTGATGGACTTGTATCAGGTGCTGTACATTCAACTGGTGATCTTCTAAGACCAGGAATGCAGATTATAAAGACAGCTCCTGGAATGTCAATAGTATCAAGTATATTTGTTATGGAAGTTCCAAACTGCAATTTAGGTGATAATGGATTGTTCATATTTGGAGATTGTGCAGTAAATCCAAATCCAAAGGCTGAGGAGCTTGCATCAATAGCAGTTGCAAGTGCAAACACTGGAAAGGCATTATGTGGTATAGAACCAAAGGTAGCTATGCTTTCATTCTCAACAAAGGGAAGTGCAAAGCATGAGCTTGTTGATAAAGTTGTTGAGGCAACAAGGTTGGCAAAGGAGATGGCTCCTGATATAATGATAGATGGAGAACTTCAGCTTGACGCTGCACTGATTACCAAGGTTGCAAATCTAAAGGCACCAGGAAGTAATGTTGCAGGAAAGGCAAATGTTCTTATATTCCCTGATTTACAGGCTGGAAACATAGGATATAAGCTTGTACAGAGATTAGCAGGAGCTGAAGCAATAGGACCTATATGCCAGGGATTTGCTGCACCTATAAACGACCTTTCAAGAGGATGTAGTGCAGAGGATATTGTTAATGTAGTAGCAATAACAGCAGTTCAGGCTCAGGGAATGAACCTATAATAAAGTTAATTTTGCACCAAAAAATGTGCATATAATTATGAATACCAAAGTGAAGGGAGAAAATATTATTATGAAGATCTTAGTTATCAATTGTGGTAGTTCATCATTGAAGTATCAGCTAATCAACATGGAAAATGAAGCAGTAATGGCAAAGGGACTTGTTGAAAGAATTGGAATTGAAGGATCAGTTCTTACACACAGACCAGAGGGAATGGATAAGGTTATAATTGAGCAGCCAATGAAGGATCACAAGGATGCAATAAAGCTTGTACTTAATGCACTTGTAGATGCAAAACATGGTGTAATAAAGGATATGTCAGAAATATCAGCAGTTGGACATAGAGTAGTACATGGAGGAGAAAAATACGCTTCTTCAGTTCTAATAGATGAAAAGGTTATGAAGACACTTGAAGAATGTACTCAGCTTGCACCATTACATAACCCTCCAAACATGATTGGTATAGAGGCATGTAAGGGATTAATGCCAAACACACCTATGGTAGCTGTATTTGATACTGCTTTCCATCAGACAATGCCTAACTATGCATATATGTATGCTCTTCCATATGAATTATATGAAAACCATGGAGTTAGAAGATATGGATTCCACGGTACATCACATAGATATGTATCACAGGTTGCAGCAGAGATGCTTGGAAAGAAGCTTGAGGATTGCAACATAATAACTTGTCACCTTGGAAATGGAGCAAGTGTTGCTGCCATTGAAAAGGGAAAGGCAATTGATACAAGCATGGGATTCACACCACTTGAAGGTCTTGTTATGGGAACTAGATGTGGAGATATGGATCCAGCAATCGTTACTTTCCTTCAGAATGAAGCTAATATGTCAGTAGAGGAAGTAAACAATGTAATGAACAAAAAGTCTGGAGTATTTGGAATATCAGGTGTTAGCAGTGACTTTAGAGATATAGAAAAGGCAGCAGAAGAAGGAAATGAAAGAGCAAAGCTTGCCCTTGATATGTTCCACTACAGAGTTAAGAAGTATGTAGGTGCTTACACTGCAGTTATGGGCGGTGTTGATGCAATAGTATTTACTGCAGGACTTGGTGAAAATGCTGCAGATACAAGAGAAGAAGTTTGCAGGGGACTTGAATTCCTTGGAGTAGAAATTGACAAGGAAAAGAACAATGTTAGAGGACAGAAAAGAGAAATCTCAAAGGATGGTTCAAAGGTTAAGGTATTCCTTATCCCAACAAATGAGGAATTAATGATTGCTAAGGATACAGAAGAGATCATAGGAAAATAGTAATACCATTAATAGGAACTATTACAATTTTTCTTGACTTTTACCGGGCAAATTTATATAATTATTTTGGCGTTTAATTTGAGGTGAGCCTATGTTATTAAATGTTTCTAATTTGCTCAGAAAAAAAACGGTAGAAATGCCCTTTGAAATAAAGTTTGAGGAACCCTATGTGGAAAGGGAGAGTTTTAAAGTAAAACTCAAATCTCCTCTTACAGTAAGTGGAAATGCCGTATATGATGGGGAAGTTATAAACCTAAAGGGAAGTATTTCAGGACTCTTTGAGGTTATATGCTCTAGGTGTCTTGAAAACTTTGATTATGATGTAAATGTGGATTTTGATGAAGTATTTGCAAAATTCACAAAGGATGAGGATGTATATCCTTTTGAAGGCGATACCATAGAATTAACAGATATGGTAATCGATAATCTTATTCTGCATGTACCAATAAAGTTTCTATGTAGTGAGAATTGCAGGGGACTTTGCCCGGAATGCGGAAGCAATCTAAACAGGCATCAATGTAACTGTAATATAGAAGACATTGATTCAAAATTTGCAGTGCTTAAAGACCTTTTTAAGGTTGATTAAGGAGGTGTAACAATGGGTAATCCAGCTAGAAGACATTCAAAAGCAAGAAGAGATAAAAGAAGAGCACAGACCTGGAGACTTGAAATGCCAGGAATGGTAGAATGCCCACAGTGCCATGAAATGAAGCTTGCTCACAGAGTATGCGGCAACTGCGGATACTACAAAAACAGAGTTGTAGTTGAAAAATAATTATTTCTAATAAGAAAGTCTCATGTAGACTTTCTTTTTATTTTGTCCTTAATTTTTTTATAATTAATTGGTATTATATATATATAAGTCAAAAATTCTATTACATTCTGTCTTTTTAAACATCCTAAGGTCTGACCAATACTGCAGGGCTGTTTAAAAAAACAAAATGTAAAGAATTTTACGATTTATATATAGGTTGTATAAATTTCTTACATTTTATCTTTACAAACAGCCCTATAGCATTGGTTCACCCCTTGGGATGTTTGTAAAGATGAAATGTAATAGATTTTTTGCATCGTATTATCATAAGAATATTGATTTATTTTTAAATGTCCTATATACTTAATATTAGTAGTAGGTCATAAAATAAAGTATAAGGAGTGGGACCTATGAAGGTGAAATCCAAAAAGAGTGAAAGACAAAGTTCTCTAATGGACGTGCTGAAGGAAGATCCCTTTATTACAGATGAGGATCTAGCTGAAAGGTTTAATGTGTCCATTCAAACTATAAGGCTTGATAGGATGGAGCTTGGAATTCCCGAGCTTAGGGAAAGGGTTAAAAATGTTGCAGAAAACAATTTCGCAAAGGTAAAGACAATAGCAGGAAAAGAATTTGTTGGAGAATTAATTGACATTACACCTGGTAAAAGCGCAATATCAATACTTGATACTGATAAAAATATGGTTTTTGAGAAGACTAAGGTTGTAAAGGGTCAGCATATATATGCAATGGCAGAAACTCTTGCTCTTGCCATAGTTGATGCAAAGGCTGCTCTGACAGGAATAGCAAACATAAAGTATAAAAGGCCTGTTCATTCTGGGGAAAGAATGGTCGCAAAGGGTGAAGTAATTAGAGTCAGAGGCAATAAATTTTTTATTTGGGTTTTCATTTATGTTAATCACGAAGAGGTATTCAGAGGAAAATTTGCATTAGTTGCTATGGATGAAAAGGAAGAGGTGTAAATATGAAAATTATACTTGATGCAATGGGTGGAGATAATGCTCCAGTAGAAATAGTAAAGGGTGCTGTTGAGGCATCAAAAGAATTTAATGTTGATATTATTTTAGTTGGAGATAATGAACAAATAGAAAATGTTTTAAAATCTGAAGATGCTGATAGAAGCAAAATTGAGATAGTACATACAACAGAGGTTATTACAAACAATGATCATCCTGCACAGGCCATAAGAAAAAAGAAGGATTCTTCCATGGTTGTTGGAATGAGAATGTTAAAGGAAAGAAAAGGAGATGCTTTTATATCTGCTGGAAATACAGGAGCACTTCTTGCAGGTGGACTTTTTGTTGTAGGTAGAATAAAGGGAATAGACAGGCCAGCCCTAGCACCTGTAATACCAGGTACAAATGGTCCATTCCTTCTTATGGATGCTGGAGCTAATGCAGAATGTAAAACTCAGAACATACTTCAGTTTGCAATGATGGGAGATATATATTCAAAGAGTGTTTTAAAAGTTAAAAATCCTTCCATAGGACTTATAAATATAGGTGCTGAAGAGGAAAAGGGAACAGAATTTGTTAAGGAATGTCATAAGTTATTAAAGGAAAGTGATTTAAACTTTAAAGGAAATGTTGAGGCAAGAGATATACCAGATGGAAATGTAGACATAGTTTTAGGTGATGGCTTTACTGGAAATGTAGTCCTTAAAATGTTTGAAGGAGTTGCTAAAACTATTTTTGATATATTAAAACAGGAAATAATGTCTTCAAAAAGAAGTAAAATTGGTGGATTACTTTTAAAGCCTGTATTTAAAAGGTTTAAAAAGCGTTTTGACTATAATGAATATGGCGGCGCAATACTTATAGGAGTTGATGGCCCCGTTATAAAAGCACATGGGACTTCAACTGCTAAGGTAGTTAAAAATACAATAAAGCAGGCAATAGCAATAGTTGAAGGAGGTGTTGTAGAGGGAATCAGAAATGAGATAGAAAGAGTCAATAGTGACAAAAATGTATAGGAGAGATATTTTATGACATACAATGCAGGAATCATAGGAGTAGGCATAGGGCTTCCAGAAAGGATACTCTCAAATAGTGACCTTGAAAAGATGGTAGAAACCAGCGATGAATGGATAACAACACGAACTGGGATAAAGGAAAGAAGAATTGCTGAAGCTAATATAGCAGCCTCTGATTTATCTTCTGAAGCTGCTCATGACGCAATAAAAATGGCAGGAATAACTCCAGAGGACATCGATTTAATTATTGTGTGTACTGTTACTCCAGATATGATGTATCCATCAACAGCAGCAATTGTCCAAGGCAATATTGGAGCAGTTAATGCAGCAGCCTTTGACCTATCTGCTGGATGTACAGGGTTTATATATGGTGTTACATCGGCAGCCCAATTCATAAGAACAGGCTTTTTCAAAAACATTCTTGTGATTGGCTGTGATGTACTATCCCGTGTTACTGATTTTACAGATAGAAATACTTGTGTTCTATTTGGAGATGGGGCAGGCGCAGCAGTTATTTCAAGAACAGATGAGGCTGGAATAATTGATGAATACATTAAGGCTGATGGAACTGGTGGAAATTATCTTCATCTGCCTGCAGGTGGTTCAAGAAAGCCTGCATCAAAGGAAACTGTTGAAAACAGGGAGCACTTTACAAGAATGGAAGGAGCAGAGGTATTTAAGTTTGCAGTAAAAGCAATGCCAGAAGCAGTACACAAACTCTTGGAAAAGACAGGTTTTGATGTTTCTGATATCGATTATCTGATACCACATCAGGCAAACATAAGGATTATTGAATCTGCTGCTAAAAGACTTGGAATGCCTATGGATAAAGTTGGTATATCAATTGATAGGTTTGGAAATATGTCATCAGCATCAATACCAGTTACTCTTTTTGAAGAGTATCATAAAGGAAACATAAAAGCTGGAGACAAGATTGTGATTGTTGGTTTTGGCGCAGGATTGACATATGGAGCAATTATGATCAACTGGTTAATTTAGGGGGTAATATTTTGAAGAATAGAATATGTGAAATACTTGGAATAAAGTACCCTATATTTCAGGGGGGAATGGCCTGGGTTTCTACCTACCATCTTGCTGCAGCTGTATCAGAAGCAGGTGGAATAGGCATAATAGCTGCAGGAAATGCAGATGCTGAATATGTAAGAAACCAGATAAGAAGTGTAAAGGAGCTTACTGATAAACCCTTTGGAGTTAATGTGATGCTTCGTTCACCCTTTGTTGAGGATGTAATGAAGGTAATACTTGAAGAAAAGGTTGCTTTGATTACAACTGGTGCTGGAAATCCAGGAAAATATGTAAAATCACTAAAGGAAGCTGGAATAAAAATATTCCCTGTTGTTCCTTCAGTGGCACTTGCTAAAAGGCTTGAACAGGAAGGCGTCGATGGATTAATCGCTGAGGGTACAGAATCAGGTGGTCATGTAGGTGAATTAACCACAATCTGCCTTGTACCACAGGTTGTAGATGCAGTAAACATACCTGTACTTGCAGCAGGCGGTATAGCAGACGGAAGAGGAATGCATGCAGCCTTTGCACTTGGAGCAGAGGGAATACAAATGGGAACAAGATTTGTATGTTCTAAGGAATGCTGGGTTCATCAAAACTATAAAGAGGCAATTGTAGCTGCAAAGGATAGGGATGCAGTTGTAACAGGAAGAACAACAGGACATCCGATTAGATGTCTTAAAAATAAGCTTACAAGGCAGTTCGACAAGTTAGAATCAAGTGGAGCAAGTATAGAAGAAATAGAGAACCTCGGAAAAGGCGGACTAAAAGCTGCTGCAGTTGATGGAGATACTCAAAATAGCTCAATGATGTCAGGACAAATTGCAGGAATGATAAATGATATAAAAAGTTGTAATGAAATAATTCAGGATATAATAAAGGAATACAATGAAAATCTAAGCAAGGTAAAGGAATGGTAGTATAGTATGAAAAAAATTGCCTTTTTGTTTTCAGGACAGGGTTCTCAGTACAGCGGAATGGGCAAGGAAATTTATGATAATTATAAATGTGCCAGAGATGTTTTCAATAGAGCCAATGAAACTCTTGGAATGGATATAGCGAAGATGTGTTTTGAGGGAAGTAATGAAGAATTATCAAGAACTGAAAACACTCAACCAGCATTAGTTGCAACATCCATGGCAATATACTCTGTATTAGCAGAAAATAATATTAAAGCAGAGTATGCTGCTGGACTAAGCCTTGGAGAGTATTCAGCACTTGTAGCTTCTAATGCTTTAAGTTTTGAAGATGGACTTAAGCTTGTTAGAAAAAGAGGCTTAATAATGGAAAATGCAGTACCTAAGGGTGTTGGAGCCATGGCTGCAATATTAGGCTTAGATAGGGAAACAGTTGAAGAGTGCTGCATGAGTCTTCAGAATAATGGAATAGTAGAAGTTGCAAACTATAACTGTCCTGGCCAAATAGTAATAACAGGTGAAGCTAAAGCAGTTGAAAAGGCCAGCGAAGTATTAAAATCATCAGGTGCAATGAAGACTGTTATACTTAATGTAAGCGGACCCTTTCATTCAAGTCTCTTAAAGGATGCAGGGGAAGAGCTCGAGAAAGAAATAAAAAAGGTGCAAATAAATGCACCAAATATAATGGTAATATCAAATTATGATAATGAATATTATAACTGTGATATAAATAATACAACAAGCAAGTTGAAAAATCAAATATTTTCCTCTGTTAGATGGGAAGATAATATAAAAAAGCTCATAAATGATGGAGTAGAAATATTTATAGAGGTAGGTCCAGGCAAAACCCTAACAAGTTTTGTAAGAAAAATTGATAGGACTAAAACTGGATTTAATGTAGAAGATATGAAATCTTTGGAAAAGGTTTTAAATACAATCCAATAAAATTCTTACATTTTGTTTTTTAAAATAGTATAGTTCTTATGTTTTGACTATAGGATGTTTGAAAAAACAGAATGTAATAGAATTTATGAATTGTATATATCATTTTACAATTGTGTGAGGTAGAAATATGAGATTAAAGGGAAAAATTGCACTTATTACCGGTGCATCATCAGGTATAGGCAGGGCAATTGCATTGTCCTATGCTTTTGAGGGTGCTGTGGTAATAGTTAACTATGGAGGAAATGCATCAGGCGCCACTGAGGTTGTAGAGGAAATTGAAAGAAATGGTGGAGAGGCAGAGGCATTGAAGTTCGATGTTTCAAATTATGCTGAGGTTGAAGAGAATATAAAAAATATTATAGATAAGTATGGACGTGTTGATATTCTTGTTAATAATGCTGGAGTTACAAGGGATGGCCTTATTATGAGAATGGAAAGTGAAGACTTTGATAAGGTTATTGATATAAATCTTAAGGGAACCTTTAATACAATTAAATGCCTTTCAAGGTATATGATAAAGCAGAAAAGCGGAAAAATAATAAATATGGCTTCCGTTGTTGGTATAACGGGAAATGCAGGTCAGGCAAATTATGCTGCATCAAAGGCAGGAGTAATAGCTCTGACAAAGTCTGCAGCCAAGGAATTTGCCGGTAGAAGTATAAATGTAAATGCGATTGCACCAGGATATATAAGGACCAGGATGACCGATGTGTTAGGTGATAAAGTTAAAGATGAAATATTATCCAAAGTACCTATGAAGAGGGAAGGAAATCCAGAGGATGTGGCAAAAGTGGCATTATTTTTAGCCCTTGAGGATTCAAATTATGTAACAGGTCAGGTAATAAATGTTGACGGAGGAATGGTTATGTAATATATTATATTTGAGTCCTTTGAAGGGAGGTGAATTTATGATATTTGAGAAGGTAAAAGACATAGTGTCAAATATTTTGGGTGTTGAAACTGAGGAAATTACAATGGAATCTTCATTTATGGATGACCTTGGAGCAGATTCACTTGATGTAGTTGAACTAATAATGGATTTACAGGATGAATTCAGCCTTGAAATACCAGATGAAGATGCTGAAAAGATTCACACTGTTGGAGATGTTGTGGAATATATAAAGGAACATACTGACATGTAAAACCATGGTCCCGAATTTATTCGGGGCTTTTAAAATGTATTATATTAAAAATTAACATATATCACCTGGTCCTCAAAAAAGAGGAGGATTATTATGAAAAAAAGAGTTGTAGTAACCGGTTTAGGGATTGTTTCATCCCTTGGGAATAATATAGAAAGCTTCTGGAATAATATTGTTAATGGAAAAAGTGGTATTGGACATATTACTAGATTTGATACTTCAGAATTTCCTGTAAAAATTGCAGCAGAAATAAAGGACTTTAACGTAGAAGAATATATAGACAAAAAAGAAGCAAGAAGAATGGACAAAAATACCCAGTATGCTGTTGCTGCAGCTAACATGGCAGCAAAGGATGCTGGACTGGACCTTGAGAAGATTGATAAACCAAGATTTGGAGTGATATTGGGCTGCGGCGTTGGAGGAATTGAGACATTTGAAGATCAATATAAGACCTACGCAGAAAAAGGCTCAAAAAGAATAAGTCCATTCTTTGTTCCTATGATGATTGCAAATATGGCATCAGGACAGGTTGCTATGTCCTTGGGAGCAAAGGGTATTAATGAAACTGTTGTTACTGCATGTGCCTCTGGTACAAACGCAATAGGAGATGCTTTTAAAGCAATCCAAAGAGGAGATGCAGACATAATGGTAACTGGTGGAACAGAAGCAGCAATAACCCCAATGGCACTTGGCGGATTTAGTTCCATGAAGGCTCTTTCAACAAACAACGATAATCCAGAAACTGCATCAAGACCATTTGATAAAACCAGAGATGGATTCGTTATGGGAGAGGGATCAGGAATAATCGTAATAGAGGAGCTTGAACATGCCATAAATAGAGGCGCCAAAATATATGCAGAGGTTGTTGGATATGGAGCAAGCTGTGATGCATACCATATGACAGCACCGGACCCAGAAGGTACAGGTGCTGCAAAAGCTATGGAATTGGCTGTTAAGGATGCAGGTACAGATGTTTGTGATATAGACTATATCAATGCACATGGAACCTCCACTGGTTTAAACGACAAGTTTGAAACCACTGCGATTAAGAAGGTGTTTAAAGATAAAGCATATGACCTTCTAATAAGCTCAACAAAATCAATGACAGGGCACCTATTAGGTGCTGCTGGTGGAGTAGAGGGTGTTATACTATCCTTAGCACTAAAGGAAGGTATAGTGCCTCCTACAATGAATTACACAGAAAAAGATGAAGAGTGTGATTTAAATTATGTACCTAACAAAGCCATTGAGAAGGACATAAAATATGGAATGTCAAACTCCTTTGGATTTGGTGGACATAATGCAGTAATTGTTATGAAAAAATATGAATAGCAATATAATTTTAGGGCTGGTACTTATTTTTAAGTATCCGGCCCTAGATTTTATTGAATATATTTTGGGTTTGGATATTTGAGGTCAGATGTCAACTATATATGCTATATTGTTTATACTCTAATATGTTTTTGAAAAGAATTTTTAAGTATGTATAGGTGTGACCTTTGACCTCTGATATCCACATACCTGCAGGAGGGTGTTTAATGAAGGAAGATAGAAAAAGACAGTTAAAGGAGTTTCAAGAAATTATAGGTATTGAATTTGGTTCTATGAAGCTCATTGATGCAGCGCTTACACACAGTTCATATGCCAATCAGTATAATTATAAGTATGATGGACACAATGAAAGATTGGAGTTTTTAGGAGATTCAGTATTGAGTATAGCTGTAAGCGAATACCTGTATAAAAACTATAAAAATGAACATGAGGGCAGACTTACAAAGGTAAGGGCAGGAGTAGTGTGTGAACCGTCCCTGGCAAGTGTGGCAAGGAAGCTGTCCTTAAACGTCTATTTAAGGATAGGAAAGGGAGAAGAACTATCAGGAGGCAGAGAGAAGGATTCCCTTCTTGCAGATGCTTGTGAGGCAGTTATAGCGGCTATATATCTTGATAAAGGATATGAGAAGGCAAGGGATTTTGTACTAGAAAATCTCTTGGATAAAATAGTAAAGCTAGAAAAGGATAAGAACTTTGATGATTTCAAAACAAAGCTTCAGGAATATGTTCAGAGGAAGCTATTTGCGCCAATAGAATATGTTATCGTTGATGAAAGTGGTCCTGATCATAACAAAGTGTTTGAAGCAGAGGTGCTGCTTGATGGAAAATGTTCTGGAAAGGGAAAGGGCAAAACCAAAAAGGAAGCAGAGCAGAAAGCTGCAAAGGAAGCACTAAAAGCTTTAGGAGTGAAGGATAATGTCAAATAAATATTATATAATACCTATATTTGTACCACATAGAGGATGCCCCCATGACTGTGTATTCTGTAATCAAAAGAAAATAACGGGAAGTTTAAAGGACATAACCTATGAAGATGTAGTTGAAACAATAAATACATACCTTGATACAATAGATAGGGAGAATTCGTATATAGAAGTATCCTTTTTTGGAGGAAGCTTTACAGGAATTCCAATGGAATATCAAAACAGACTGCTTAAAGCTGCTAAAGAGGCATATGATGAAGGAAAAATTCATGCTATAAGGCTGTCAACAAGGCCTGACTATATAGATAGAGATATACTTGATAACTTAAAAAGGTATAGTGTTGGTGTAATTGAGCTTGGAGTTCAATCGATGGATGACGAGGTATTAATAGCTTCAGAAAGAGGACATTCTCCTAAGGATGTTATGGAAGCAACAAAACTAATTAAGGAATATGGCTTTAAGCTTGGACTGCAAATGATGGTTGGCCTTCCTAAGGATAACAAAAATAAGGATATATACACTGCTGAAGAGCTTATTAAATTAAAGCCAGATTTCGTTAGAATTTATCCAGCACTTGTTATAAAGGATACCTATATGGAGCAAATGTACCAAAATGGTGAATATAAGCCCTTAACTGTTGACGAAGCAGTTGAAATATGCAAAGAGGCCTATAAGAGATTTACCAGAAATGGCATAAAAATAATAAGAATAGGACTACAGCCAACTGAACAGATAAATTTAGGCAGAGATGTTGTTGCAGGACCCTTTCACCCTGCAATACGTGAACTTGTTGAATCCTCTTTACTTAATGATATGATGGGCTACTGTATAGAAAAGTTCTTTAGTGACTCAAAGGAGATTACAGTAAATGTATCACCAAAGGATATTTCGAGATTATATGCAGATAAAAAAAGAATATTTTATAACAAAAAGAGTATGTTTACATCAAAAGTGATACACATACGACAAAATTCATGTTTGAACAGTATGCAACTTCTCCTAGAAAATGACGAAAATAAAAAAACAATGTCGATAATTGAATATATAAATATTACATGTTAAAGAAGGATTTTCTAGCAGAATATAGAATATTACAATACATGGCATTTATAATATTGTAATAAAAGGAATTAGAGGAGGAGTTGTTGATGGAAATACTAAAGGTATCTGCTCAATCTCAACCAAAAGCAGTAGCAGGGGCGCTTGCAGCAGTTTTAAGAGAAAGGTCAACTGCAGAAGTGCAGGCAGTTGGTGCTGGCGCTGTAAATCAAGCTGTTAAGGCAATTGCGATTACAAGAGGATTTGTTGCTCCAAACGGAATTGATCTTGTTGTTATTCCAGCTTTTTCAGAAATACAGATAGAGGGAGAAGAAAGAACAGCAATAAAGTTCATAGTTGAATCTAGATAATCAGGGGCCTCTAAGCAGGCTTTTGTGTTAGTGTCAGTTACATGGCAAGTGGCAAGTTGGATGGTGTTGTATAGTCCAACATCATCCAACTTGCCACTTTTTTTAATTAAAAGTTGACATTGATAAAGATAAATTTTATTATAAATAAAGGGACTTATTGTCAACAGGGATTTATCCGCCCGGGTAAATCTTTTTTTTATAATGTTTAAAAGAATAAATATAATATAAGAATTTTAAAGCAACATATATATATAAATCAAAAATTCTATTACATTTTGTCTTTTTAAACATCCTAGAGTCGAACCAATTAAGCAGGGCTGTTTAAAAAAACAAAATGTAAAGAATTTTACGATTTATATATAGATTATATATCAGGGGGAGTATTATGTATCTTAAAAGGCTTGAGGTAAAGGGGTTTAAGTCCTTTGCGGAAAAGATTGATCTTGATTTTGGGAAGGGTATCACGGCTATAGTAGGGCCAAATGGCAGTGGAAAGAGCAATGTCTCAGATTCCATAAGATGGGTTTTAGGAGAACAAAGTGCTAAGACACTCAGGGGAAGCAAAATGGAGGATATCATATTTGCAGGAACTGAAAACAGAAAAGCTCTTGGATGTGCTGAGGTATCACTAACCCTGGATAACTCTGAAGGAAAACTTCAAATGGCTTTTAGTGAAGTAACTGTTACGAGAAGACTTTACAGATCTGGCGAAAGTGAATATTTAATAAACAAAACCCCCTGCAGATTAAAGGATATTGTAGAGCTATTTATGGATACTGGTATTGGAAGGGATGGATATTCCCTTATTGGGCAGGGTAAGATAGATGAAATACTAAGTGCAAAATCTGAGGATAGAAGAAATGTATTTGAGGAAGCTGCAGGTATAGTTAAATATAAGACAAGAAAGCTTGAGGCAGAAAAAAAGCTTGAGAATACAAAACAGAACCTATTAAGAGTAACTGATATTATGCAGGAGCTTGAGGATCAGATTGGACCATTAGAGGAACAATCCAAGGTAGCTAAAAAGTATCTTTCATTAAGGGAAGAATTAAAGGAACTTGAGATAAACTTTATTTTAAATAATTATGATTCAACCAGAGCCAAGCTTGATAAAATATCAAAGGAGTTAGGTGAATTAAACCTTTCAAAAAATGAACGTGAAGATGTTAGACAGAAGATGCAGGCAGAAATCGAAAATCTGAAGCTTAAGCTTAAAACCATAGAAGATGAATATACAAACATGAGCAATTCCAGATTCCAAATGGAAAAGAACCTCGAAACAAAGCAGGGAAGCCTTAAGGTTATGGAGGAAAGACGTGAAAATTATTTAAAGGATATTGAAAGGCTTAAAAAGGAGATTACTGATAGACAGAGTGGAATTGAGAATGTATATTTAGAGCTTAAAAAAATAGAATCTGAAAGGGCAACAATACAAGAAGAGCTTGAAAAGAAAAAAGCTATTGTTGATGAGCTTAACGAAAGTTATTCGGTAATAAATCAAAACTGTATAAACCTTGAGAATGGAATAGAGGATAAAAAATCTGATCTTATCCAGGTTTTAAAGGATATTTCAGATATGAATAATAAAATAAATACAACAAGCATAATGGTAGAAAACCTTAAAAGAAGAAAACTTCAGCTTGAGGGTGATGTTGAGACAAAGGAAAATGAGATTTTATCAATTCAGGGTGAAATTCAAAAGGTCGAAGGCATTGTTGAGGAATTCAACAAGAGTATAATATCCCTTGAAAAGGATATTTCAGATGTTAACTTAAATATTAAGAATCTTAAGGATAACGAAATAAGCCTTAGAAGTCAGCGAAATGCTTGTTTTGACAGATTAAAGACACAGGAAGCAAGATGTAAGACTCTTCTTTACATGGAAAAGGACATGGAGGGTTTTACAAGGTCTGTAAAGGGAATAATGTCATCACATAAAAATGATAATGGAGTTTTTGGAACAATAGGAGATTTAATTGATGTTCCTAAGGGCTTTGAAACAGCTATTGAAATATCCCTAGGAGCAGCGTTTCAAAATATAGTGGTTGATTCTGAAGACACTGCTCAACACTTAATTGGATACCTTAAAAAGAGTAATCTTGGAAGAGCCACATTTTTACCACTTACAACAATAAAACCAAGGGAAATAAGGCTTGATTCCAACATTCAGAGTATAAATGGCTTCTTAGGAATTGCAGCGGATATTGTAAAATATGATGCAAAGTTTAAAAATGCAGTATCAAACCTCCTTGGAAGAATTGTAATATGCGATACCCTTGAAAATGCTAGAAATATAGCAAGAAGGGTTGACTATAATTACAGAATAGTTACCCTTGAGGGAGACGTAATAAACGCTGGAGGTTCCTTTACTGGTGGAAGCAGCAACATTAAAAACAGTGGAATATTTTCTAGAAGAAGAGAAATTGAAGAACTGAAGAGTGGAATAGATTCTGAAAATAAAAAACTCACTGATATTGAGGATAAGCTTAGAAATAATAGTTATGAGATTGAAGGCTTAAATGAAAGGCTTATAAAATATCAACAGCAAAGACAAAGAGCAGAAATAGACATGACTACAAATAATAACAAGCTTAAAGGATTATTAAAGGAGTATAATGGTTTAAAAGAATTAAAAAATGACATGGAAATAGAACTCAATCAGATTGACATGGATATGCAAAGAGGAAATGAAATGCATGTTGATAATAGTAAACTCCTTGAAGCCTTGGAAGCAGATCAAAAGAGCATAGAAAGCGATATCGAAGGACTTCAGCAAAAGTACAAAGGTTACCAGGCTGAAAAAGAAGAGTTATCAAACAAGTTAACTTCCGAAAAGGTTGTATTAGCAGAGACAGCAAAGTCCATTGAAGGTATCAATAATATGCACAGAAAAATTGCTGGTGAAAGGGATAGCTACCAGGAAAAGATAAAGCTTCATGAAGAAGAACAGAAGGAAATTGAAAATAAAGTTTCTGAAATAGATATTGAGGTTGAAACAATTAAAAAGGATATAGAACTTGGAATAAAGGGAATAGAAGAGGTAAGAGTTAAAATTGAAGGTCTTGAAAAGGATAAAAATAATGCATCAAATGATATAGCACACAGTGAAAAGGGATTAAAGGATATTGAAGAGGTTATAAATGGAATAGTTAATTCTATTCACAAAATGGAGTTATCAAATTCCAAGATGGAAATGGAGCTTGAGATATCTGTAAATAAGCTTTGGGATGAATATGAATTAACAATACCTCAAGCAGAGAAATATAAGAAACCTATTGACAGCATGACAGGTGCAAATAAAAGAGTTACCGAACTTAAAAATTCCATAAGGGAATTAGGAGATGTCAATGTTAATTCCATTGAGGAATATAAAAAAGTAACTGAAAGACATGAGTTCCTAAAGATTCAGCATGAAGACCTGGGAAAGGCTGAACAATCTCTTGTTGGAATTATTGAAGAAATAACAAATAGTATGAAAAAGCAGTTTAAAGAAAAATTCCAAATAATAAGAGAGAACTTCAACTCAACCTTTAAGGAGCTTTTTGGAGGAGGATATGCTGACTTAAGACTTGAAGGAGATGACGTCTTAGATTCTGGAATAGAAATAATAGTTCAACCTCCAGGAAAAAAGCTTCAAAGTCTATCACTTTTATCCGGTGGAGAAAGAGGTCTTTCAGCAATAGCTCTAATATTTGCTATACTTAAAATGAAGCCAACACCCTTCTGTGTATTAGATGAAATTGAAGCGGCACTTGATGATGCCAATGTAAACAGATTTGCAAAGTTTTTAACTGCTTACTCAAAGAACACTCAGTTTATAGTAATTACACACAGAAAAGGTTCCATGGCTGTTGCCAATGAACTATATGGAGTAACCATGGAAGAAAAGGGTGTATCAAAGGTTATTTCTGTTAAATTAGAAGGAGGAACGAAAAATGGGATGGCTGGATAAATTAAAGCAAGGTTTAACTAAAACAAGGGATAATATAAGTGAAAAAATAGAGCAAATTATAACTTTTAATAAGGCAATTGATGAAGATTTCCTTGAGGAATTAGAGGAAATAATGATAATGTCTGATATTGGTGTTAATACAACCACAAAGATAATTGATATGCTTAGAAAGAAGATAAAAGAAGACAAGATTAAGGATGCAGAAGAGGTTAAAAAGGCTTTAAGAGACATTATATGTGAGATTCTAGGTGGAGAAACAAAAAATGTTGCTCCTCAAAAAACTCCAGCAGTTTACATGGTTGTAGGTGTTAATGGAGTAGGAAAAACTACATCCATAGGAAAGATGGCTCATTTCTTAAAGGAAAGAGGACTAAAGGTAATGCTTGCAGCAGGAGACACATTTAGAGCAGCAGCAATAGATCAGCTTGAGGTATGGGGATCAAGATGTAATGTTGATGTAATAAAACATAAGGAAGGAGCAGATCCAGCAGCGGTTATATTTGATGCTATTCAATCTGCAAAGGCAAAAAATGTAGACGTATTGATATGTGATACTGCAGGAAGACTTCACAACAAGAAAAACCTTATGGAAGAGCTTAGAAAGATTAACAAAATTGTTGAAAGAGAATATCCAGAAGCATATAGACAAACTCTTCTTGTACTTGATGCAACAACTGGTCAAAATGCATTAAACCAGGCAAAGGAGTTTATAGAGGTTGCTGATGTAAATGGCTTGATATTAACTAAGCTTGATGGAACAGCAAAGGGTGGTATTGTAATAGCTATAAATAATGAACTAAGTATACCTGTAAAGATGATAGGTGTAGGAGAGGGGATCGATGATCTTCAGGAATTTAACCCTTCAGCCTTTATAGAAGCTATACTATAAATAAAAAATTAAGTGTTAAGTAAAAGTACTTGACAGCATTTCTCCTTTTTGATATTATAATTCAAGGATGTGTTATATATGATAGATAAATTAAGTGAGATAGCACTGCTCCTTGATTTCTATGGAAATTTGCTTACAGATAAGCAAAGGATGGTAATGTCATATTACTATGATGAGGATATGTCTCTTGGTGAAATATCCGAGGAACTTGAAATATCCAGGCAGGCAGTATATGACCTTATTAAAAGAAGTGAGAAAATGCTTAGGGAGTATGAAGCAAAGCTGGGATTAGTTAAAAGATTTTTAGAACAAAAAGAAAAACTTTTATTGATAAAGCAGCATTTGCTTTCAAAAAACACAAATGAGAATATAAGCGATGTAGTTGATTTAATAGATGAGATAATCAATATGTAGTAGGAGGACTGTTTATGGCTTTTGAAGGTTTGTCTTCAAAACTCCAGGAGACCTTTAAAAAATTAAGGGGTAAGGGAAAACTTACAGAAAAAGACGTAAAAGAAGCCATGAGGGAAGTTAAGATAGCCCTTCTTGAGGCTGACGTAAACTATAAAGTTGTAAAAGACTTTATAAACAGTATAAACTCAAGAGCTGTTGGTCAGGAGGTAATGGAAAGCCTGACACCTGCACAGCAGGTTATAAAAATAGTTAACGATGAACTGATAGGCCTGATGGGAAATACAGAAAGTAAGCTTAACATTTCCAATCAGCCACCAACAGTAATAATGTTCGTCGGACTTCAGGGTGCAGGTAAAACAACAATGGCTGGAAAGCTGGCCCTTCATTTGAAAAAGCACAATAAAAAGCCTCTGCTTGTTGCAGGGGATATATATAGACCAGCAGCAATAAAGCAGCTTCAGGTTTTAGGAAGCCAAATAGATGTGCCTGTGTTCACTCTTGGCGATAAAACAAGCCCCGTTGATATTGCAAGGGCTGGTATTGAAAACGCAAAGAAGACATCAAGAGATTATGTAATAATAGATACTGCAGGAAGACTTCATATAGATAATGAATTAATGGATGAGCTAAAGAACATTAAAGGTACTGTAGCACCCAATGAAATACTTCTTGTAGTTGATTCCATGACAGGTCAGGATGCTGTTAACGTAGCAGATCAGTTTAACAACATTCTTGATATAACAGGTGTAATACTTACAAAGCTTGATGGTGATACCAGAGGTGGAGCAGCGATTTCTGTTAGAGCTGTTACAGGTAAACCAATTAAGTTTGTAGGTATGGGTGAAAAGCTTACCGATTTAGAGGTTTTCCATCCGGATAGAATGGCATCAAGAATTCTTGGTATGGGTGATGTTCTAAGTCTTATTGAGAAGGCCCAGGAAGCCTTTGATGAAAAGAAGGCAGAAGAACTTCAGCAAAAGATGATGACAGCACAGTTTACACTTGAGGATTTCCTTGATCAGATGCAGCAGATGAAGAAGATGGGACCACTTAAGGATATAATGAAGATGATTCCAGGACTTGATGCTGCAAAGCTTGGGGATGTACAGATAGACGAAAAGGAAATTGCACATTCAGAAGCTATCATAAAATCCATGACAAGGCAGGAAAGAATTAACCCATCAATAATAAATGCAAGCAGAAAGAAGAGAATTGCAAAGGGTTCAGGTACATCAATACAAGCTGTAAACAAACTTCTTTCAGGCTTTGAGCAATCAAAAAAAATGATGAAGCAATTTGGCGATATGGCTAAGAATCCTAAGAAGGGCAAATTTAAATTTCCTTTCTTTAAATAAACATTATAGATTTGACTTAAGTAAGGAGGTGAAAACAACATGGCAGTAAAGATAAGATTAAGAAGAATGGGTGCTAAGAAGGCTCCTTTCTACAGAGTTGTAGTAGCTGATTCAAGATCTCCAAGAGATGGAAAGTTCATCGAAGAATTAGGCTATTATAATCCAATAGTTGAACCAGCAGATATTAAGATAGATGCTGAAAAGGCTAAGCAGTGGATGAAGGATGGCGCACAACCATCAGAAACTGTAAAGAGAATTTTCAAGAAAGCTGGTATAATCGAATAACTGGAGGTGCATTTACCGTGCGAGAACTTGTAGAGGTCATTGCAAAGGCATTAGTGGATAACCCGGATGCTGTAAAGGTAAATGAGATTGCAGGAGAACAATCAATCATTGTTGAATTGAAGGTTGCTCCTGAAGATATGGGAAAAGTTATAGGAAGACAGGGAAGAATTGCAAAGGCAATAAGAACTGTCGTAAAGGCAGCTGCTACAAAAGAGAATAAAAGAGTAGTAGTTGAGATAATATAAGAAGAGTTAGGCTATCCTAACTCTTCTTATATAATAGATAGAATATTATTATGTACATATATATGCTGCATCAAAATTCTTACATTTGATCTTTATAAACGGCCCTGCTGCATTGGTTCAACTTTAGGATGTTTGTGAAGATGAAATGTAATAGAATTTTTGCAATATATATTATGCGTACAAATTTGATATAAATTTAAAGGGTGGTTTCATGCTACAATATTTAAAAGTAGGGCAAATAATAAACACACATGGGGTTAAGGGAGAGTTTAAGGTATTTCCCTTGACAGACAATCTTAAAAGATTCAGCAAGCTTAAGTTTCTTTACATTAAATCAGGTAATGAATACAAAAAATTTGACGTTAATGGTGTTAAATACTCAGGTGAACTTGTAATTCTTAAACTAAATGGAATTGAAGACATGAATGCTGCCATTGAATATAAAAAGCAATACATATATGTAGATAGAGAGAATGCTGTTAAGCTTCCTGAAGACTCATACTTTATTGCAGATTTAGTTGGACTTGATGTATTTACAGAGGAAGGACAGCTTCTTGGAAGTGTTTCTTCTGTGTTTTCAACAGGTAGTAATGATGTCTATGAAATAAAAAGAGAAGATGAAAGCACATTTTTGATTCCAGCAATAAAGGATGTAATCAAAAATATAGATTTAGAAAACAATAAAATGATTATAACACTTTTAGAGGGATTGATATGATATTTGATGTATTAACATTGTTTCCAGAGATGTTCGATGTTTTTAACCACAGCATAATTAAGAGGGCAAGGGAAAAGGGAATAATAGATATTAATCCTATCAATATAAGGGATTATACAAACGACAAGCATAAGAAGGTTGATGACTATCCATATGGAGGCGGTTACGGCATGGTTATGCAGGCTGAACCTGTCTATAATACAATGGATGCAGTAGTTAACCTTAGAGGAAAAAAGCCCTATACAATTATGCTCTCTCCAAGGGGTCAAAAATTCAACCAGAGCATAGCAAAGGAATTATCCTCAATGGATAACATAGCTATGATATGCGGACATTATGAGGGAATAGATGAGAGGATAATGCCTCTAGTTGATAGAGAAATCTCAATAGGGGATTTTGTATTAACTGGTGGAGAATTAGCCTGTATGGTTATAATAGATGCTGTTTCAAGGCTAATACCTGGTGTACTATCCACAAATGAAAGCTATGAGGAAGAATCCTTCTACTCAGGACTTTTAGAGTATCCACAGTATACAAGACCCGAGGAATTTAGAGATATGAGAGTCCCTGATGTATTATTATCCGGACATCATGAGAACATAAAAAAATGGAGACGCTACCAATCCCTAAAGATCACTATGGAAAGACGCCCCGATATGTTAAAGGATTTCAACTTTACTAAGGAAGACAAGAAAATCCTTGCTGAAATCAAGGCAAATATGGGCAAATAATTGTTGCAAATATCATTTTATGATGATATAATAATGAATGTGTTATTACGGCCGTTCCTCTGTAGCATTGATCTGCATGAACGTCTAAGTGGGAAGGAGGTAAGAAATATGGATATAATAAAGGCTATTGAAGCTGATGAAATGAAGAAAGACCTTCCAGTATTTCATGTTGGTGACACCGTAAAGGTTCACGTGAAGGTAAAAGAAGGAACTAGAGAAAGAATACAGATTTTCGAAGGTATCGTTCTTAAGAGACAGAATGGTGGAGTTAGAGAAACCTTTACTGTAAGAAGAGTAGCTTACGGCGTAGGTGTTGAAAGAACATTTCCTGTTCACTCACCAAACGTTGATAAGGTTGAAGTAGTAAGAAGAGGTAAAGTAAGAAGAGCAAAGCTTTACTACCTAAGAGCAAGAGTAGGAAAGGCTGCAAAGGTAAAAGAATTAATCGTAAGATAATGGACTGTATTATACAGTCCTTTTTCTTTTATATACAATAAAAACTCGGTGACAGGCTCTTGAGTTATGAGTTATTTAACCCAAACCAGCTTTTTATATCAAACTTTCATAAATAACTCATAACTCAAGTGCCTGTTACCCAGCCAAATCCCTTTTAAATCACAAAAACAATTATTAAAAAACATAAATTAAAGTCTATTTATACCTTTCCAGCCTAACATGTTTGATATAAACAATTTTGTAGTATAATATATTTAGTAAATCACAGAGAGGAAGAAAACAAATGATTATACAATGGTATCCAGGCCATATGGCAAAAACAAAAAGACAGATATTAGAATCCTTAAAAATGATAGATGTAGTAATAGAGCTTTTAGATGCCAGAATACCTGAAAGCAGCAGAAATCCAGATATGGACAGTCTTTTTCAAAATAAGCCAAGAGTTGTACTTTTAAACAAATATGACCTTGCAGAGGAATCAGTCACCAGAGAATGGATTAAATATTTTCAATCCAAAGGCATTGGAGCAATTGGAGTAGATTCAATATCAGGAAAGAACATATCAAAAATATACCCAGTTGTAAGGGAAGCAGTTAAAGAAAAGTTCGAAAGGAAGGCCGCCAGAGGAATCATTGGACAGCCGGTAAGAGCAATGGTAGCAGGAATACCAAACGTAGGCAAGTCCTCTTTTATAAACAGAATATCCTCCCGTTCAATAACTGCAACAGGCGACAAACCAGGAGTTACAAGAAGCAAGCAATGGGTAAAGGTAAACAAGGAATTCGAACTCATGGATACTCCAGGAATACTATGGCCAAAATTTGATGACGAAAAGGTTGCCCTTCACCTAGCCTTTACAAGGGCAATAAAGGATGAAATCTTAGACACCGAAGAACTAGCGTTTAAATTCATACAGGAGATGTCAATAATAAAACCATCTGCATTAATAGACAGATACAAGATAACCATAAGTGAAGACCCACTTGAAAACATGATGAATATCGGCAAAAGAAGAGGCTGCATCATATCCGGTGGAGAAATCGACACACTAAGAACTGCAACAATAATCTTGGATGACTATAGATCCGGAAGATTAGGAAAGATAAGCTTGGAAAAGCCAGGGGAGTAATTGGGGGATAATATGGAAGAGAAACCAATAAAATATATAAAAGAACAGTTGGAAAACTGTACATATGAAGAGCTTCAAACACTAAAAGAGGAATACAAGTCTGACAGCAGAAAAGGTGTACAGAACCTGATTTCTAAAACTGAAAGAGCCTTTGAAAAGCTTAACAAAATGAAAGAAGAGCACAACAAAAGAAAAAAATATGAACTTGAACTTCTATCCCATGGATATGAGTATATTGCCGGCATAGACGAAGTAGGAAGAGGTCCTCTAGCAGGTCCAGTCTATGCAGCAGCAGTCATACTAAATCCCTACAAGGATATATATGGAGTAAGGGATTCAAAAAAGCTTTCAAAGGAAAAGAGAGAAGAGCTTTCTAAAAAGATTTGTGAAGACTGCCTATGCTACTGCATAGCCAGTGCATCCGTTGAAGAAATTGACACCCTAAATATCCTAAACGCAACAAAACTTGCAATGAAAAGAGCAATACAGGGCCTAAAAATAAAGCCTCAGTACATACTAATTGACGCCTTAAGGCTAGAGGATGTTGATATACCTCAGACAGGTATAATTAAAGGCGATGATACATCAATATCAATCGGTGCTGCATCAATCATAGCCAAGGTTAAAAGGGACGAATACATGGATATACTCTCAACAAAATACCCTCAATATCATTTCGAGAGCAATAAGGGTTACGGAACCAAAGAGCACACAGATGCCATAAAAGAATACGGACCATGTGAACACCACAGAAGAACCTTTATAAAGAATTTTATATAGGAAATATGGATTAATAAACTAAAACTATATAAAAAGGGGTTTATTTATGTCTGGCAAAAAAGAAATAGGTTTTCTAGGCGAAGATGCTGCAAATAAATATTTAATGGACAACGGCTATAAAATACTCCAAAGGAACTTTAGAACCAGATTTGGCGAAATAGATATCATTGCTAAGGAAGGAAAGTATCTTGTATTCATTGAGGTAAAAACAAGAAAAAGCATTGGTTTCGGTTTCCCAAGAGAATCGGTTGATGGGTACAAGCAATGCAGGATAAAGAATGTTGCAAATCTTTATATGGCTAAGAAGAGGATGGTTGATAGCTTTGTGAGATTTGATGTGGTGGAAGTGATTGTGGATGGGAGAAATGAGTTGAAATCGGTTGTGTTGATAAAGGATGCGTTTGAATAGAAGGTTAATTATAGAGATATGTTTCCAAAGACGGGGCACGTAGAAGTGGTTGTATTTTTATCCTATGAAAAGTAAGTAAATATATTAATGTAAATATAACAAGAGCGATAGAAAAATTGCTCTTGTTAAGATAGCTGAGAAAACGAAATGGTTATCTATAAATGATACAGATGTATATTGAAAGCACATATGGTTATATAATATCCAAAAGTAAAAAAATAAGTTGCTTTATGCAATATCAGTCTTAAATTTATCCTACACTCTTTCTTTGGTGATCGTGGAAGAAGTATAGAAATATTGTGAGAGATAATAAATTTTGGAGGATTGAGAGGAGGAGATTTTTCTTTGATACTAGACTATATGGTTTACAATCAGTTATATATTGATAAGGCAACTTATATAACAACTGTAGCGGGCCAAATTGCAATATATGGTATTTTATTAACCTTTTATCAGTTTGTAGCATCCTTCCAAGGTAGCCCAGATTCAGTAACAAAGTATTTAGGTGTAAATTTAACAGAATATTATATAAAGAAGAAGGTGTCAATTTTTGATAGAATTGTTTCTAAACCTTTCTTTCTTATTCTGTTTATGTTGGAAGTTTTATATAAGCCAATATTAAATATATATGGGAATTATTTTACAGAAAAATTTATATCAATTATGAACTTTATATGGTATTCATTTGTGATTTTTTATTTTATTATATTTATAGTTTTATTTTGGCAGTGTACACAAAGTATTCTAATGCTGAAAAGAGTATCTGATATTAAAAGAAATGGATTAGTGATTCATGATATTAATAAAAATTTTATGAAAAAATCAATAAAAGAGCACATGACGATTAGAGCTATAGAATTGTTGAACTATGATATAGAAAACCTAATTGAATCGGTTAAAGAAGATAATAATTTAGGACTACAAAACAAATATAACGATTTAATATTTCAGATATTTAATTCATATGTCAATAAGAAAGAAAAAGAGATAAATAGAATAATTCAAAAGAATAAAATTGTAAAAAATCAAGTGGCATGGGTTTATAATGCTAAATATGAATGTGTTTTGTTGAATAAAATTCTGAATGGAAAGTATTTTGCTGTTGATGATGAATTAAAAAGATTTATATGCGAATTACATCTATACTTGGTAAAATTACTAATGAAAAGAGCTAGCTTAGATGGACGTGAACATATTAACAAAGAATTTTATCGACAGGAGTTTCTTGGTGAAAAAAAAAATTTATTAGATTGTTTTGATTGGAAGGAACTTACTATTAGTATTTATAAGAATTCAAATATTCAGATCAGAAAAAAGTTGATAAATAATTTATATAAAGGATATAGTAACGCTGAAAATATGTATAAAGAGTATTGTAGGCTTTGTATTTTTGACATAATTCGCGCAAATATAGATGAAATATTTACTGAAAAGAAATCACAGAATGAATTTGTCCAGGTATTCGGTGAATTAACAAAAGAAAAGAGAATCAATAATTATTATGCAATCATTATACGTGATAAGTTAATATCATATAATGATTTTGATGCAGGGGAAATGATTAAATTACTTAATAAGGAAAATTGCACATATATATTTTCATATATAATAATTTACTATTCAATATATACATTTAGATTTGATTGGGAATATATTAATATCACAGTAATAAAAGCATTATGGGATAACCATGGGAATATGAAGGAAGATACAAAGAAAGTAATAAAAGCATTCAAGGAATCTAATATTGAGCATCGATTTTCAGAGAACATGTATTATAAACTTATGGAGTATATTCATAAACCATTGACTGGTTCATTATTGGATTCTCTATATGCAGAGAGTACAATTAATATGTTTTATGTTACAATCATTAAGCTGTGTGTTCTTGATCAAAGCTACATTGGATATGAAAATGAGGCTGGCACTGATACACAAGTTTGCTTTATTAATGAACTTTCAAAGCACAATGAATTAATATTACATGATAAGGTGAAAAAAATGGTTTTTGATATGCAGTATCATTTTTTTATAAAGCTAGAACATATCCCTCAGAAATTAAATGTTTCACTTAGAAATTTATTGCTTACAAATATGAAAATTACACCAGAATTTTTATCAGAAAAGCCTATATATACTTATTATAATAGTATTGGAGAGTATGAGTTAATTAAAATATTAGAAATGAGAGAGGATAATGTTATCCAAAAAGAATTGATTAGGAAAGCATTTATAGCAAGAAATGTATCTATTGATGACTACATAGATTTTTTAAATAAAGAATGTCATTTATGTGGTTGTGATTTAAATTATATTCAGAAAGAAAAAATGAAAGAATACTTGATAAATATAATTTGATGAAAGGATCCATAATATTTTAAAGAAAAAATAAGAATTGAGAGGCAAAAATATTAAAAATACTATTTAACGCCAAGGGGGTGCCAGGCTCGATGGTCATTAGTATTGCAGCAACAAGGCACGTGGAGTGCGTGGTATTGATAACAAGGGTTGATAAATGAATATGTAAAAAAGCCATTAAGTAAGAGGTTCGTGAGTTTTGCGTGATAGAAGCAGAACCCAATAATTCCTTTTTTAATACTACTTGGAAACATGATTAATTAATTGAAATTTATAGTTGAGTGAGCAGTTTAGATGTTAGGCTCTCACTACAGAACGGATTAGATGCTTTTATCAGCGAGAGAACAGGCTAGATGTAGTTAGATAAACAAAATTTGAAATACAACTAAGTTGTCGTTTTATAAAAGGTCATTTTATAAGAATAGCTTGGCACTATGACTAGTTATACAAAACAGTGAAGGGGTCCAAGCTTTGCATTACTGCATATCTATTTGAACAATTAAGAAGAATCATGCACAATTTCAACTTAACGATGAGCAACAGGAAAAATGGGATGCAGAAAGGGTTTTCCAAAATTGTAATTAAAGGATGTGAAACAATTGAATAACAAGATTGATTTAAGCATATTTCGTGAAATGCTATTGAGTGATGAATTTGAGGACATAAGAAGTGACTTAAAGAAATTTGATAATTACAATTGCCATTTCTATTATGATGAATCAAACAATATTCGAAAGCTATGGTTAAAGGAAGACGGCTTTAATGCGTCTGTTGATAGCGACTTTGTGTTGGGTGGTGTAATGCACATGACTAATCATTGCAGTGCAAATGTAGAAGAACTAAAAGACCAACTACGCATACAAAAGTCTGTGAAAGAATTGAAATTTAAGCATATCAGTACAAGTAAATAATTTATATTATGCAATAGTCGATATAATTGATTCAATTGATGAACCTGCATTTATCTCATTTAATTTTCAATTAAAAAATGAACTACATAAGATTGCAGTTAAAAATTATAATGAATTCTATCAATTGCTAATAACATATAATTACCCGAATATATCCACTGGTAATATTTCTGATTTCTATCAACAATTAATTGATTTTATAGAGTATGTAGACTTAAGGTCCTTTGAAGCTGAGCTTCTTAGGCAAGGGCTAAAAAAAGCAAGGAAACAAAAAGAATTAGTATTTTTGCAAGGTAATCCAGAAAAAACTGTTATTGAAAATTACTTTCCTTTTTATATCCGACCGATTGGTGTCTTTTCTAATGCTCAGCATATTTTTGATAACGAATATTACATAGAGGATCAATTTAAAGAATATGAGTTTTTCAATGGTGAACATAAAGTAGCTAATTTTAGTTTTGTTGATTCAAAAGATAATCTTTTAGTCCAAGCTTCTGACTGTATAGTTGGACTGTTAGGCAAATATTACACATATGTTAATCAAATAGATGTTTCAGAAGCATATCGAATGATTGAAATACTAACTCCTTTTCAAAAAAGTACGTTAAAATTATTTGCTCAAATAGTTAAAAAATCAGAAAATATAAGCAAATTATTAATTAATTCAAGCGAAAGTCTTGAAGAGCACGAAGTGGGGGCATTTATTTTGCATGCTTCCTTGAACATTAAATCAAATGATTTTTAATGTGTTTCTTTAAGGAAGGGTTGGGATTTGTTAAATACGAGCATTGATGTTATGTACTTATTCTGAATGTAAATGAGGTTTTTAAATGAAAATATTTATCATAGGCAATGGATTTGATAAAGGTCACGGATTAAAAACAGGATATTGGGATTTCAGAACATACTTAGAAAATTTATATCCGGATTTTTTGTATGCGTTTGAAGAGCACTATTATATTTATCCAAGAATGGATGAAGATGTAAAGAAAAAACAGCTGTGGAATGAATTGGAAACTAATCTTGCTAATATTGATGAAGATGTAATTATCGAGCAAGCTGTCAACATTGATATGGGCTTGGAAAGTGGAGATGTTGGCATAGAAGATACATTGTATGAGTATTTTACTGATGAATACAAATACATACAGCTGTTGGCGAAGTATCTTAAACAGTGGGCAAGAACAATACGAATACGGGATATAGAAAGACGTACTACGCTAATAAATGAATTTGAGGATGCAATATACATAACATTCAATTATACCGCAGTTTTAGAAACAGTTTACAAGATAAGCGAAGGGAAAATTATTCATATTCATGGTTCTCTGCGTGGACGAGATGGTGTACCTATTTTAGGTCATGGAAACAAAGCGAGGATCGAAAGAATAAGAGAAAAACTTCAGACTGCCGAAAGAGAATTTGATGAAAAAGAAATCAGTATATGTAAAGTGGTGGAAGATTATTATGTGCAAACATATAAAGATATAAACAAATATATGTATAAGCTATTTGGCTTGAGTAAAAAGGATGTTAATGAAATCATTGTTATCGGTCACTCACTTACTGGGGTAGATATGCCATATTTTAAAAATATCGATACATTTACGCACCAGAAAGCTAATTGGAATGTCTACTATTACAGTGATAGGGAACATCAGAAAATGTTCGATAGCTTAATTTCTTGTGGAATAGATAAGGAGAGAATCAAAATGCTGCAATCGGATGAATTTTATGATTTATAACATTTGAAGGCTTGGGATACATTGTTAAATATGAGAATGGAAAAACAACTCCCTATTGCTGATATCCAGCAGTAAGGAGTTGTTTTGGATTTATCTTTCGGGTTGAATAGATGTGGCTCATATAGCCATAAAGCATTAACTTAAGCATCTGTATTGGGGTTGCATGATTTTCCCTTACTCGGAAATAAGTTTGGTACAATTCTACTAGATCCAACTCCTCTACAATTTGACTTAGCAACCTCACAGAATCATATTTTGGCATAAAAAAGGACCATCGTACTAATTTCTTAGTGTGATAGCCCCATTAGTAGCTAATATAAAACAAATATTTTACGAAAATATGGTAAAATTATGCACTTTATGTTGAAATAAATCTCCTAAAGATATACAATTATAGAAACAACGTTGTTCATATCATTATTATTTCTTAGGGGTTAAAAATGCCAAATGTTAATGAACTATTAGAAATTGCATCAGGTGAAATATCTAACATTGAACTCGGTGAAATATTTTTGTTAAGAGATTTATTCAAGGGTATAAATGGAATAGAATATCGAGAAGTGACCGTTTATTGCTAGGTACATTATTCCTTAATTATATTAATACATCGGATAATGGGGTAACCCCTATTGAAAAGACTTCTTCTGGTAAACAAAGATATACGAAATCTTTCATCGGGGAGGGTAAATAGATGATATTGTCAGATAATGAAACTAAGATAGATATGTTAAATAATAGAGCTATTGCAAAAACAATAGTCGAATTAATTAATGAGAGTAAAGAAAAGCCAATTTCTATAGGAATACATGGCGATTGGGGTGCTGGAAAATCAAGTGTACTTGAAATGGTGGAGGATGAGTTTCAAGGAAAAGAAAAGACAGAATGTATAAAATTTAATGGATGGAAACATCAAGGGTTTGAGGATGCAAAAATTGCACTTATGAGTGCGGTAGTATCAGAACTCATAAAGAAGCGAAGCCTGAGCAGTAAATGCGGAGATGCTGTTAAAAAAATATGGAAAAATATTAATTGGTTAAATGTCGCAAAAGGTGCAGGAAGCCTTGCACTTACAGCGGTTACCGGAGTACCGCCGATTGGGCTGCTAACTAGTATATTTGATACTCTAAAAGGAAACTTTGCTGATGTTGAAAAAGTTAGTAGTACAATTGAAAATGTAGGTCAATACTTAAAGGATTCTAAAGTTTTTGAAGATACATCTACGACTAAGGAGTTCGCTGAATTTCAAGAGTCATTTTCAACTTTATTGGAAGAATCAAAGATAGATAAATTAGTAATCCTTATTGATGATTTAGATAGATGCTTACCTGAAGTGACAATTCAAACATTAGAAGCTATAAGATTGTTTATGTTTTCTAATTCAACAGCATTTGTAATAGCAGCAGATGAATCTATGATAGAATACGCAGTTAAGAAACATTTTCCTGAGGCATTTGATAATAATCTGAGTAAAGAATTTTCTAAACGATATTTAGAGAAATTAATCCAAGTACCATTTCGGCTTCCAGCTTTGGGTGAAGTTGAATCTGAGATGTATATTTCATTACTACTGATTGGTTCTAAATTAAGTGAAAATGATGAACTTTTTGCAAAACTTTTGGATGCATCAATAGAAAAAATGAAAAAACCATGGAAAAATCAAGGGTTGACAATTAGTGATTTGCATGAAATATTATCTGAACGTTACGGAGAAGTAGGGAACGAAATTGTTGTAGCGAACCAGATATACCCTATCTTAGCTAAGGATACAAGCGGTAATCCAAGAAAAATAAAACGATTTATAAACATGCTTTTATTAAGATATAAGATAGCTGAAGCAAGAGGATTTGGAGACGAAATAGAGTTGCCTGTACTAGCTAAAATTATGCTTGTTGAGTATTTTATGCCAGAAGTATATCAACAAATTGCTATGGAAACATCTGGGAACGGAAAATGCAAACCACTTAATGAATTAGAGAAATATCTAAAAGGCGATTTTGAAGAATCCAAGGAACTAACTAAAGATATAGAAAGTAAAGCTATAAAAAATACAAAGCAAGAGAAAAAGATCGACATCAAGGACTCTTTGAGTGATATGTGTAAAGAGTGGCTTGCTAATGAATCTATGCGTAGCTGGGCTAAGTCAGAACCATCATTAGGTGATGTAGATTTAAGGCCATATTATTTTGCAAGTAAAGAAAAACAAGATTATTTCTTTAATCAAGTTAAGTCAGAAAAACTACGTTTCATAATTGATGGATTAATGAGTTCATCTGTTTATTATATTGCAAGTATAAATGACAAGATAGAAAATTTGTCAAATGAAGAAGCTAAGTATGTATTCGATATTGTATCTCAAAAGATCTTAGGTCAAGGCGATGGAGCTAAAAAGCCAGATGGGATTGATGGGGTTATTACATTGGTTAAATTCCATAAAGAATTGCAAAGCGAATTAATTAGTTTAATAGCCTCATTTAAAATGGACCGAGTTGGTGCTTGGGTTTGTAGTGGATGGGATAAATGTATTGTTGATGATGCAGAAAAAAGAAAAATAGTAGAGTATTATGCACAACTTTCCCAAACTGGTAATCCATTCGTAAAAGCTACCTTAAAAACAGTAAAAAAGTGAGGATAAAATATGGGGACATCTACAAGTAATCAAGGACAAAGTGGCAGAACGCCATTAGTACCATCGTGGTTGGACGATGAAAATAATGATAATAATACTATACCTGCCCAAGCCGATTCTGAAAGGTTTCGAGTACCAAGGGGAGATTTTACTAGATATGTAAATTCAGGCGGAAGAGATAGCGGAAATCTACATAAATCAGTATCGCAATATATAAAGCAATCATTAGGTGGAGCCAAAAAAGCTACTTCTAGATTAGGAGCTTCAAGAACTAGTACTGCCCGGTTAATGTCAGTTGTTAGTAGTATTGCTGGAAGAGGTATAGCAGAAACAAGCAAAGCATTAGGACTCGGAGATTTAATGGGAAAAAATGCTAGTGATGTGTTTCTGGAAATCATGGACTTTGTATGTCCTGATGGGGGACCAACTGATGAAGGAATTGCAAGAAACTCATATATAGAAACGATTGAGTCAATGCCAGAATTAAGCGTTACTCCAATTGAAAATATGACAGAGCAACAGTTTCTAATTTTTACTGAAGCTTATATGTCAAATGTAATACAGGAACGATTACTTAATGATATCGGAAACAAGACTATTTCGCTTCCAGATGATGTTGGTACAGTACAAATGATACAAGAACAATTAGGTGAATATATACATGGTGCTGTTTCAGATGCTATAACGCAGCTGAATGTGGAAATTAGGAATATTGATAGTACACAGACCAGAGCCATTGTAGATTCAGTATATGAAAAGTCATATATGATATTAGAATCATTAAGCGAGGTATAGTGTAGATGAATAAATTTAAATTGATAGGTAGTTATGATAAGAGTGATATTGTTATAAGCTATGAAAACGACTTAGAGACAGTAAATGTTCCACTGATCACAGAAAAAGGCGTTTTTTGCTATGGCATTGGTAGAGTTGCTGAGAAGATGATAGCATGTGGTATCTGCCCCAATGAAAATGGCATAGATATTATGGCGTTAGCAACATTAGTTTATTTAGCTGATACAAGAATTTCAAGAGTTATAAACTCACAGGATTCTTGGACTAGAGAAATAATTATCCAGCTTCCTGTTATTGATGTCAGATCTTGGAATATTGCCCGTGAAGATTTGAAAAGAATGCTTAATTTTTTGACAGGTGATAAATGGAATATTAATTTTGAGGAAAGAAATATAAGATTTAATGATTTAACATCAAGGACAGGTGAAAGGGAGAAGTTTGAAGTAGTATCATTGTTCTCTGGTGGGATGGATAGCCTGATTAGCACAATTAACTACTTAGAAGAAAATAAGAAACTGCTTTTGATTAGCCATGCCGGAGATGGATTTACCAAAAACGCACAGAATAAAATTTTAGAACTATTAGAAGGTAAGTATAATAAAATCAAGCCTAAACAATTGGATTTGTGGATGGTGTTTGATAAGGAAATTATTCCTAATGGCTATACAGAAAATACTACAAGAAGTCGTTCTTTCTTGTTTATTGCCTTTGCTATTTTTGCACTTTCCGGCTTGCCTGAAGTTAATAAATTAGAAGTACCTGAGAATGGATTAATTGCATTAAATGTACCTTTGGACAACTTACGAGTTGGATCTCACAGTACAAGAACAACACATCCTTTTTATTTAGGAATGTGGAATAAGGTATTGGGTAAATTAAATTTTTCAATAACTGTGGAAAATCCATATTGGAACAAAACTAAAGGAGAAATGGCAAATGAATGTAAAAATAAAGAATTGCTTTACGAATTAATGAAGCAATCCATATCCTGCTCTTCACCTGGAAAGGCTAGATGGGAGGGCTTAGCTCCACAGCATTGCGGTTTTTGTGTTCCATGCTTAATTCGAAGAGCTGCAATGCAAAAAGCTTTTGGCATTGGACAGGATAGCACTGAATATACAAAAAAAGATATCCAGGAAATACTTAATAATCACTCAAACGCTGTTGGTGTGCAATTGCGATCATTTGAATTGGCAATAAATAAGATAAAACAGCAACCAAGCAGAGCTACTTTCTTAATTCATAAACCTGGTCCATTACCGAAAGATCTATTATATCTCGAAAAACTTGCGGATGTGTATCGTAGAGGATTATTGGAGGTAGATGACTTTATTCAAGCTTTATTGGGCAATGAGGTGAATGAATAATGCTATACGATATGCATTGTCATTTAGATCTAATGCCAAAGATGAAAAATATTATACAAGAATCATTAATTGAGAATTTAGGTATTATTGCGGTAACGACAACCCCAAAGGCATATAAGCAAGAGGTGGATTTTTGTAAGAATAATCCTAATATTAATGTGGCATTGGGGTTACATCCGCAATTGGTTAACGAAAGATTTAATGAAATTACGCTACTTTTGGATAAGATTCAAAATGTAAAATACATTGGAGAAGTAGGTCTTGACTTTAATAATCAATATATAAAGTCAAAGGAGAAACAAATTGATGCTTTTACGAATGTTATTAAGGAATGTAGCAGATTAGGCGATAAAGTAATTTCAATTCATAGTGTGAAATCTTCCCAATATGTGTTGAAGATTTTGAAGTCTTATAACACTTTAAGAAATAACATTTGTATTTTACATTGGTTTACTGGTAATGAAAATCAATTAAGACAAGCTATAGAACAGGGGTGTTATTTTTCTATAAATAGCAAAATGCTTACTACAACAGGAGGGAAACGTGTTATTCAGATAATACCAGAAGATAAAATACTTGTTGAAACAGATGCACCATTTATTAAAGCTATAAATCATTGTTATGAAATATATGATGAATTGAACCAAATAATAATAGGTATTTCAAACTTGAAAAGTCGCAATTTATTTGGAGTTATTCAGGAAAATTCAAGATATGTTTTTGGAGAATTACAGTGATACTTAATATAAATTTATATGCTGCGAAATTCTAGTTAACAAAATGCCATTATAAGCAGAACGGCAGTAAGCAGTGATATATACACATGCGGCAAGGGGGGGCTATATGGATAATATTACAATTATTTTCATATGTACTATAGTTGTATTTTTACTTTTTATTTTGATAGATAAAAAAATGACGAGAATAAGGTTTAGATTTAGAGAAAGAGACTTTGCACTCAAATATCCTACAATAAGTAGTCTAATAAATTTGCTCGTTGGATATATAGCGATAATTTCACTGTTCATATTTACTATACTTCAAAAAAAAACGCAGTTTATACGAATTTCTTTAAATTGCGATCCAATAGTTTTAACTGTAGCCATTTATACCATGTATGGAATATTTGTTTCGTTTATACAATTCTTAATTAGCTGTTCATCAACGAATAATAGAGATTTTTATTGGGGAAAAAGTAAAACAAAATTAGTTATAATGGACAGTGTCGAATATAGAATATTCAATTCGATATTATTTAGAATGTTACTCTTATATTTATCTGTTTATTCAATTTTAGATTTTAAGAAAATGTTTTTACTGAGTGAATATCACGGTTATACCGATTCACTCTTTTATGTTTCTATAACAATCATTATAATCGAGTTTATAGTTTTATTCATTAAGGGACTAATGATTAGTAATGTGTTATTTTATGTTCAAGAGGATGAGGATAGAATAACCAGCCAAATTAAGCGAAACATCTTCAGTGAGTATCAGCTTGTAGCACCGGGGGACGGTTAAGCAGAGTTTATCATAATCAAGTTAAAATGTTTATTATCTTCCGATATTAACCTACAAAAAAGCTAGTAACTGTCCCTTTTAACACTAAAAGAATGGAGTGTTATTTTTGAAGAAGTTCTCAGAAAAAATTTGGCTGGTTGTATGTATACTTATATTTGTGGCCATAGCTTATTTTATAGTAGATGTAATAACAACTTTCTATGGTGATTCCTTAACTAAAATCACGGCTAAAAAATATATAAACAAGTATGTACATGCAAGATATTCAGATGAATTCCATTTTGACAACGTAGGATACAACTTTAAGATTAAAATGTATGTAGCTAATTTAATAACTAAAGATGGATAATTATATACAACATTAAAATATGATGGAAAAGATAAAACTATACAGGATGAAAAAGATAAAGAATGGTTGAATAATTATTATAAAGATAGAATAGTGCATTTAGCTGAGAATATGAATATACCTTTTCAGAATATCTACTGTGAGATCTATCCATATTTAAAAGTAAATCAAGATTTCAGTAAGAGTCCGGAAAATATGAAAAGAGGTGGAAGTGCATCTATCAAACTTGTAAAAGAAGATGATTTTGAATTGGATAAAGAGCATTTCGCAGCATTAGCTTCTGCTATCATTAGGGATTTAAAAAAATACATCAATTTTGGTGACAAAGATAAAATATCAGTTACCTGCCAATCAGGAGAAGAATTTGAATCAAAGAGCGTACGTTTTTACATTCAGGGAAATCAAGGGGATTTATCAAAGGAATATATACTAAAACACGTAGAAGAGAGAAATAATCAATAAAGGCTGTGAGGGTACAGTGATAGAAAACAATTTGCTAAAGATTATAGCTATAACTTTAGAGTGACATATAATAAGTGAAGATTAAAGAAATAAGTTTTTGAACACCCACATTAACAATAATTACGTAAGTGGGTGTTCTTTTTTGTGTTAAGTGTGTGGCAAAGAAATTAATCTTTATGATAGGGAAAGAATCTGCATAGTTTTAATGATAAAAGTTCTTCTGCTGGTAGTAAAAAATTGGCTTCCAGTAGAGTGTGAAAGTTTTTCTGCAAATAGCTTTCTATGATAATTGTTTTTAGGCATGAAGGTCACCTCTATATATTATGGGAAAGGAACTATTCAATTAATATAAGTAGAAATGATTTTATTGATGAAGTTTTAAGAAAAAATAAAAAAACTAGAACTTTAATAATATAGCCACAAAATAATCGAAAGGTTGATATATAAGGATTAAAGAATTTTTATGAAATTAACTACAGATACTAAATCAATTAGGATTTCTTTCTAATATACACTTAAAATTTTGACAAATAATATGTAGTATGCGAGGTGAAAGTATGGAAATATACTTTGATAATAGTGCAACAACAAAACCATATGAAGAGGTAATAGAAGCGGTTTCAGATTCTATGAGAAATATTTATGGAAATCCATCCTCTGCTCATGGATTAGGTTTGAAAGCAGAGCAGAAGCTTAATGAATGCAGGGAAAAACTATCAAAAACTATTAACTGTTCTAAAGAGGAAATAATATTTACCTCTGGAGGAAGTGAGAGCAATAATTTTTTGATTAGGGGATTTGTTAAAGAAGGTGGACATATAATAACTAGTAAAATTGAGCATGCTAGTGTTATAGAAACATGCAGGGGGCTAGAAAAAAAGGGAGTTAGAGTCACATATTTAAATATTGATAGTAATGGAAGGATAGATTTAGAGGAATTAAAGAAAGAGATAAATAAGGATACCCAACTAATTACAATCATGCATGTTAATAATGAAATAGGAGTTATTCAAGATATAGAAGCGATTGGAAAGGTAATAAAGGAAAAAAGTAGCAGGGCAAAATTTCATGTAGATGCAGTACAAAGCTATGGAAAATTTACTATAGATGTAGCAAGGTGTAAAGTTGATTTACTATCTGCAAGCGGACATAAAATTCATGGCCCTAGAGGTGTAGGTTTTGCGTATGTTAAAAAAGGTCTTAATCCTATGCCATTAATTTTTGGTGGGGGACAAGAAAGAAGCTTTAGGTCAGGTACTGAAAATCTCCCTGCAGTGGTAGGGTTAACTGCTGCAGCTGAAATAATATATAAAAATAACATTGAAAATTATAATAAAGTAAAGGAGTTAAAAGCTTATTTTATAGAAAAGTTAAAAACCTTGGAGGGAGTTAAAGTTAATAGTGAAGGGGAATATTTTTCACCTTACATATTAAATGTTTCTTTTAAAGGGGTAAGGGCAGAAGTTCTGCTTCATCTTCTTGAAGAAAAAGGCATATATGTTTCTACAGGCTCAGCATGCTCTTCAAAGGATACAAGAGATAGTCATGTGCTTTTAGCTTTAGGCCTAAAAAATGATGAGATTAAGGGTACGATAAGATTTAGTTTCAGTGAGGATAATACGAAGGAAGAGGTGGACTATATAATTAAAGTATTAGAAGCATCACTAAAGTTTTTAAGGAGAGTCAGCAAATGAGAAGATTAATATTAGTAAAATATGCATCAGAGATATTTTTAAAAGGATTGAATAGAAATAGGTTTGAGAAGAAATTAAAGGATAATATAGCCAATGTGTTAAAGGAAGTGGAATATGAATTTGTAGTTGACCAGGGCAGGTGGTTTATATATTCAGAAAATCTAGAGATGGTTATAAATAAAGTAAAAGGAGTGTTTGGAGTATCAGAGCTTTGCTTAGTTTCAGAAGTGAATGCAGAGTTGGAGGACATTGAAAGGCAGGCTTTAATAGAGCTTAAGGAGAATGGCTCAGAAACCTTTAAAGTAGAAACTAACAGAGCAAACAAAGCCTTCCCAATGAATTCTTTGGAAGTAAGCAGAACTGTAGGAGCCTACATATTGAAAAATAGTGAAGGCTTTTCTGTAGATGTAAATAATCCTAAGTGTATTGTAAATGTTGAGATAAGAGAAAGAGCCTATGTTTTTTGCAAACGAATAAAAGCAGTTGGGGGACTACCTTACGGAATGAATGGAAGCACTATGCTAATGCTTTCAGGTGGTATAGATTCTCCAGTGGCAGGTTATATGATGGCAAGAAGAGGAGTTGAATTAAATTGTGTATATTATCACAGTCATCCATATACCAGTGAAAGAGCTAAAGATAAAGTTAAGCAGCTTGCCAATATTTTAAAAGACTACACAGGAAAATTAAATTTATATGTTGTACCTTTTACAGATATTCAAATGGAGATAATTGAAAAATGTCCGGAAGATGAGTTAACTATAATTATGAGAAGATTTATGATGAGAGTTGCTTGTAAACTAGCAGAAATTCAAAAGGTAAACTCAGTAACTACTGGAGAGAGCATAGGACAGGTAGCAAGTCAGACTATGGAAAGCTTAGTAGTAAGCGATGATGTAGCTGACAGACCAGTGTTTAGACCGCTAGTTACAATGGACAAGGAAGATATAATGGATATTGCAAGAAAAATAGGTACCTTTGAAACCTCTATTTTGCCATATGAAGATTGCTGCACAGTATTTGTACCAAAGCATCCTAAAACAAAACCAAGGCTTGAGCTAATAATAAAATCTGAAAGTGTATTAGAAATTGACAGACGTGTAGATGAAGCTATAAAGAATATGGAAATTTATAAATAGTTATAGATGCTGTAGATACGGTTTCGTCTAAGATTGGCCTTGTGGTATGGTGTGAAAGCAGTGAAATTAAATTAAATTAAATTAATAAGCTCAATGGATACAGGAAGTAAAATTGACCCTTTTTAGTTTAGAATTACTGATATATATAAAATAAAGGCGTGTCATTTATAAAAGTTATGAGTTATGTTATCAACTAATGAAGTGGAAAAGTTGGTCTTAGGAAATTTGATAAAGCGGAATAGACCCTTTATTTTGAACAATATTGTCCAAAATAAAGGGTCTATTCCGTTATAGTTTTACGATACACTGTCAATTTAGCAGTGTGTTTTTACGCTCGCAGAGAATTTAGGAATATGCTCATCATTCGCTGGCCATATTGTAATAGTGAATAACGTCCTTGAGTTAGACACCAATCATATGTAAATCCACGCTCAATAATTGCGAAGGTTTCTGTTAATTCCATATAAGAAAGAGTACTTTTGATTTCGTTTTTTTCCAAACCTTCCTTCATAAATTTAGAAATTATTTGATAATATCTTCTGTTGGGATTGAGAATGTGGCGTGTCCCTTCAGTCATAACCTGCAGCCCATATAAAGATGATAAGAAGGGTTTATAGGGTGATTCCTCTAGATTCTTTAAAACATAGGCATCAAAAAATAGTAATTTATCTAAGGAGTTCATAGATGGATCAATTGTTTCTTCCCAACCTATGTAATCAATATCAAAATTATAGGCTAAACTAAAAAGTAAATCTTCTTTGCCACGAAAATGATGGTAAAAGGATCCACGTGATGTTTGAGAAGTTTCTATTATTTCGTGAATGGTAGTATCCTCATAGCCTTGTTCCATGAATAGTTCCCATGCAGCATTAATAATTTTGTCTTTTGTGCTAATTTTTTTTTCTTTCATTATAGTGACATCCTTTGCTTAGTAATTATACAAAATTATACTATACTAGCAGCAGTTTTTCAATTATTCTATATTATCCAATATGATTGTTACAGAAAATAGCAGTTGCAAGTACCAATATTGAATTGTATAAATATTGTGAAGTTCTTGACAATTTATGAATAATTAAATAGAATAAAAATAGAACGCAGTACAGAATGGAATACGAACTAGTATACAAAATATTTAATATACTTGATAATTGCTAAGGACAAAGGAGCAAATAACAGATGATGGGGTTTTTGATTCGTCAGACTGTTATTGAAAAAAATTTACAGGGGGTTAAGCATGGAGAATGATGATATAAAAAAGATTTACCTTACTGAAAACATGGCATGGGATGAAAAGTGTAGAGCTATAGAAACGGCTTTATTTATGGGGTTTCATGCTACTTCTGCACATTTTCCAGTTGCAGTTTTTAAAAAAGAATATGCTACTCCAAAAACAATTAAACAGCTGCAGCACATATATCAAAGAAAAAATATAGAAAAGCCTAAGGATTATGTTTCAGCTACAGACAGTGCAAAACCAATTCATGATTTTGATTGGAGAAGAAAAAAAGGGTTAGAAACACTGTTTAGTGAAGGGGTTTTTCTAAAAGATACAAATTTTGATTTATTGCCAGATAAGCTAGAATTTAAAATTCTGCTGCCGAGGGAAAGTAATGTCTCTGTTTTGATTGCTGCATGTAATTTCGCTTTTCGATTTGGCATGGAAACAACTGCTTACGAAAGTCCGATTGTTGCACCGGAAGATTATGAAGGTAATCTGCTAGTATTTGAAAAAGGTGATGATTGCAGCATTAGATTAGAAGAAAAAGGTCAATATAGTATAGTGCATATAACTGGAGAAGGACAAAAACTAGAGAAATTTTCAAGCTTCGTTTGTGAGCACTTCCCTTTATTAGCAGAACAAAAGACATGGATAGATCAATTACAAAACATCACAGATAGTTTTGCTATGAAGAATTTAGATGGGCAATTGGCATATCTTGAAACATTCAAATCTGAATTAAAAGGGAAAATTAGGGCATTTGTTTCACCGGATATTCAAAAAGAATTTGCAGCTGTTATAAAAGAATTTCCTGAAGTTGAATTTCATAATTATAAGCAAATGAAGCAGATATATGAAAAGACTTATGATATTCCTTGGGAAGTAGATGTCTTTGAAGAATTGCTAGAAAAAGAAGTATATCCCAAATTAAAAGCAGGTGACAGGGTGGCGATATATGGTGCCTTAAATGAAGAGTGGGATGTTAGAAGTAAAATAGTAGAAAAGATCAAATGTAAACTTCAAGACAATGATGTGATAAATGAAAAAATACAATTGATTTGTGCATATAAGCAAGGATTCTCTTGGATTGAAGAAGTAGTACTGCCACAGCTATTAGAGTTAAAGAGGACAGATGTTGCAAAGGTAAAGATTGCATTTAAACCATTTTTACCAGAAGGTGAAACAGAATGGCTAGATGAAGATGGAGCTACACCTTCTTATAACAACATAAATGAGGACAACCCTAACAAGTGGTATGATTTACCGATAAGATTTCTACAGGAATTATACCCTATAGAGGATGTTATTAGTGAGAAATTGGGAATTGGCAGAGAACAGGTTGAATTTGTTGTATATGAAGGGATGAAGGATATCACATATTTATTCCAAGCATATGGCAAAGGGGATCAAACTCTTATTGAGGATGAATATAAAGCAGCATATACAGAAAGGCCGTTCTTAAACGAATATTCACAGATGGGAAAGGTACACCCATCAACAGGGTATTTGAAGGTTGTAGTAAATGGAATATGTGTTTTTGAACAGCGGATAGCAACAGATGTAGAAAATATTTGGGATATTTATCAAAGTGATGTACTTCCAAAATGTAAAGCATTTATAAAAACCAAAGTGAATGGAAAACCAACCATTGAACAACAACCCTTCTTCTCTAGATTACAATTGGAAGTTATTGCAAGCGAACCAAATTATCGTTTGAATTCAAGAGAGGATTTGATATCTTCATTAGATGCACTTCATGAAGATATGTATTTTGTCGGTGCAGATTATTTTAAAAATTATGGGGTTCAAGAAGCAGGAGTTATGTTAGATGCACCTGGACTGATTCTTCCAGTTATAAAAAAAGGAGAAGGAAAGCCCAAATTTAAAGTAACACTGTATGATCAAGTAGCAAGTGAACCTTATATATGTTCAGATGAAAGAGAAATTTATAGTCTTTCTTCAAGAGAACAGCAAAATGTATATATTCATAAGGTATCCTTTGAAGATGAACAGCTAAACGTTCATGTGGAAGTGGATGGAGTGGATTCAAAAATAATAGAATCTTATGCTGAATTATTGAATAAAAAAGTTCTTAGTATTAGCAATAAATTTAAAGGAACTCATAAAATTGTATTTGATACAAAAGATGGTTCGTATATGGCCAATGTATACAACCAAGAAGAGCAAATAAAGGATCTAGATATTAATAGCATTGATTTGCTAGAGCATAGGTTGATTGGATATGAAGAATATATAGAAATTATAAATCAGCTTAAAAGAGTACCTGGTATTTCAGTTTATAAGGTAGCTGATTCCTATATGGGAAGAGAAATCTATGCAATAGAACTTCTCCCAAAGGAAAGTGGGTATGTTTCTAGAGCAAAAAGAATAACATATCTTCCATCAGAAATTATTAACTGCAGGCATCATGCCAATGAAGTATCTAGTACAAATGCAGCGTTTATGTTATTGAAAGAGCTATTAAATGGGGATGAATACAAAGAACTGCCGAATAAGTTGAATTTAGTAATTGTGCCAATGGAAAATGTAGATGGAACAGCAATTCATTATGAACTGCAGAAGGATAACCCTCACTGGAAATTCCATGTGGCAAGGTTCAATGCTATAGGTAAGGAATTCTATCATGAGCATTTTAAAGATGATACTATACACACAGAAGCCAAAGGGCTTAAATGGTTATGGAAAACATTTTTACCAGATATAATGGTCGATAATCATGGAGTGCCAAGTCATGAGTGGGAACAGCAATTTTCTGGATATACATCTCCATCCTATAAAGGATTTTGGCTGCCTAGGTCATTGCTTTATGGATATTTCTGGACTGTTACAGATGAAGCTTATAAGAGTAATTACCCAGTGAATAAAAAGATGGAAGATGTAATTGCTGTAGCTATTGGACAAAATGACGAAATAACTGCTTGGAATAAGGAATGGACTGCAATGTTTGAAAAATATGCACATGGATGGATGCCAAAGTTATTCCCAGCAAATTATTATAAAGATATGATTAATTATTGGATTCCATTTTCATATGATTCTGCACACCGTTATCCATCTATACGATTCCCATGGATTACAACGGTTGCATATACAAGCGAAGTGGCTGATGAAACGGCACAGGATGAGTATTTGAATCTTTGTGCCAGAGTGCATGTACAACATGATTTAGCAACAATAAGGATGCTAATGAACTGCCAGTGTATTTTTGAACAATCATTTGATGAAGGCGAAACATATGTTTCAACTAGTTGCATTAGACAAAGACCAATTGTTGTATAATGTAACTTTGGAAAATAAAAGAAAATGGGGGATGAATCATGGAACTTATCAAATTATTAGGTATCTTCATAGTAATTGTAGGATTTGCGCTTAAGAAAGACTCAATCCTAATCATTTTATGTGCTTCAATTGTAACAGCGCTTGTTGGAGGGTTAGGGGTAAATGGACTACTTGTAACACTAGGGAAAAGTTTTGTTGCTAATCGAAGCATGGCTATTTTTATTTTAATAATGTTAGTAACAGGTACATTAGAGAGAAATGGTTTGAAAGAAGCAGCAGCAAAATTAATCAGCAAGGTTAAAGGTGCTTCAGCAGGAGCTATTATTGGTGCTTATGGTGTGATGCGTGGTATCTTTGCAGCATTTAATGTAAGTTTTGGTGGCGTAGCTGGTTTCGTAAGACCAATTATAATGCCAATGGCAACAGGTGTTATTAAGGCATCTGGAAAAACTCTAAATGAAAAACATGAAGAAGAAATTAAAGGTATGGCATCAGGAATGGAGAATATTGCTTGGTTCTTCTGTCAAGTATTGTTTGTTGGCGGAGCTGGTGGGCTATTAGTTCAATCAACATTGGATTCTTTAGGATATAAGGTAGATTTAATTGACCTGGCTAAAGTAGAAGTTCCAGTGGGAATTTTTGCAGTAATAGTTGCAATCATTTATTACTATGTAAAAGACAAGAAACTTGTTAATAAATACTATGGAGATAGATAATAGAGAGGGGTGCTTGTTATGTCATTTTTCTTAGATCCAAAAGTTTTATTAGGACAAAAATTACTAGAAATAATTTTTATTATTATAGGTCTGGTTACTATATATGCAGGTGTAAAAAATGCAATGGATAAGGACAACCCTTCGAGAGTTGGAACAGGAGTATTCTGGTGTTCATTAGGTGTTGTACTTGCATTTGGTAGATGGATTCCATTTGCAGTAAATGGTGTGCTAATTATCATAATGACTATTCCTGCTATCTTTAAGAAAGTTAAAATTGGAAAACAAGACAATCCAGATGCAGCATATACAAAGAAGATGTCAGAAAAAATTGGTATGAAAATCTTTGTTCCGGCATTATCAATTGGTTTTTTTGCAATTATTTTTGCAATGTTTACAAAATTGGGGGCTTTAGTAGGAGTAGGTGTAGGCGTTATAGCAGCAATTATAATTTTAATGCTTTTCTCAAAGGAAAACACACCAAATGTATTTCTTAAAGACTCAGAGCGTCTATTATCAACAGTTGGTCCTCTTAGTATGCTTCCAATGCTTCTTGCTAGCTTAGGTGCAATATTTACAGCAGCAGGAGTTGGTGATGTAATTGCAGCATTAGTAGGAAATATTATTCCAAAGGGAAATGTAAATGTAGGTATTATTGTTTATGCGATTGGTATGATGCTATTCACAATGATTATGGGTAATGCATTTGCTGCTATTACAGTAATGACTGTAGGTATTGGTGGACCATTTGTATTAGCATATGGTGCTAACCCAGTTGTAATAGGTATGATTGCACTTACATGTGGATACTGCGGAACATTATGTACACCAATGGCAGCAAACTTTAATGTCGTTCCAGTAGCCATGTTAGACATGAAAGATCGTTTTGGAGTTATCAAAAACCAAGTAGTTATCGCTTTAATTTTATTAGTATTCCAAATTGGTTATATGATAGCACTAAAATAATAATTTAGATAAAGGTGAATTATGGAGCAGGATATTGAGCGTGGTGCACAAATTGTTATTAGAGATTGGCTGAGGTTAAAACCCTGGGAGAGGTTATTGATTGTTACTAGTGATGAACATATTAAGGAAGCAAATGCGATAAAGAAATATGCATTAAAAAGAAGAGCACCTGTTGATATGATGATAGTTGAAAAAAAGGGGATGCAAGTAGGTGTATTCTTTGATGAAAATGAAACTATCTTTGATGACTATAGAGCAATTATTGGAGCAACAAACTATTCACTAGTTACAACATTGGCGGTAAAAAGAGCTATTAAGCGGGGGAGAAAATTTCTTTCTCTCCCCCTTGCTACTAATAATAAGCAATCCATGTTGTCATTTGATTTCATGACTATGGACACAAAGAAAAGTAAGATGATGGCTCAGGTCATTATGAAGTATTTAGATGCATCTTCTGTTATACGTGTACAGACCAAATTAGGAACAAAACTTAGTTTCTATAAACAAAATCGTAAACCTGGCTTTTTTAATGGTGTTGTTAAGGATGGTAAGGGTTATTCCTCAGCAAGTATTGAAGTTTATGTGCCAATTGAAGAAACTAAAACAGAAGGAATACTAATATTAGATGGCTCTTATGGATATATTGGGAAAGTAGAAAAACCAATTAAAATTATATTATCTGAAGGAAGAATTCAAGAAATAGAAAACAGTGAAAGCGGCAAAATCTTAAGTGATTATTTAAAATTATTTAATGATCCAGAGATGTATGTTGCTTCTGAATTAGGAATTGGATTAAATTCATGCTCAAAATGTCAAGGAAATTGTTATATCGAAGATGAATCAGCTTACGGAACTTTTCACATAGGATTTGGTAGAAACATTGCACTTGGTGGGATTCATGAAGCTAGTGGACATTTTGATCTGATTACGATGGAACCAGATATTTATGTAGATAATCGTCAGATTATGGAGAAGGGAAGAATTATTATTCCTGAACCAGAAGTATACTAGAAAGGTGGTAATATCATGAAAATATTAGTGACAGGTTTTGATCCATTTGGTGGAGAGAAGGTTAATCCAGCATTTGAAGCAGTAAAACTTCTTCCTAATAATATTGCAGGAGCAGAAGTAATTACAATTGAAATTCCTACGGTGTACAGTAAAAGTGGTGAAGCAGTTGAAAAGGGTATAAAACAGTACAAGCCAGATGTAGTTTTATGTGTTGGGCAAGCTGGAGGACGCTCTACTATAACTGTAGAGAAAGTTGCAATTAATCTGGCTGAAGCAAGAATCAAAGATAATGAAGGTAATCAGCCAATTAATGAACCACTACGTACAGATGGAGAAAATGCATATTTTGCTACTATTCCAGTCAAAGCAATGGTAAATAATATTAGGAAACATGGAATACCAGCAAATATTTCATATACAGCAGGAACCTTTGTGTGTAATGATGTTATGTATAATCTTCTGTATATGATTGATAAGAAATATCCAGAAATAAAAGGTGGATTCATTCATGTGCCATTTGCACCAGAGCAAGTTGTTGATCGTGTAGATGGTACTGCAAGCATGACAATAGAAATGATTGCAAAGGCTTTAGAGTATGCGATCGAAGCTATTGCTAATGATGAAGAGGAACATAAAGAGGCAATGGGAACAATTAGTTAATTATAGAAAACAATAAAATCTCCGATTTTGAATAGAAAAAAGACGCATTACTAGTAACTTATAATAAATAGTGATGTGTCTTTTTTATGAACTTTCTAGAGTGCTTTAATTAAAGCACTTGTTAGGCTAGAGATGATTCTGGGCGCTCCAAAGGAGAAAACAAAGTACAGTTTGTTACAATTAACTCCGATTCTCCTTGAATTTACATTTCACGACAAATACATTACAATATTCATACAGAGTAATAATTGCAGAGCTTTATGAGGAGTGGATCGAGTATGCCTATTAGTGGTTTTTTAAAGTTAGTAGAAATTCAAACAAAGGTGGCTAGTATCATCCCATTTTTATTGGGAACATTCTATGCTCTTTACCGTTTTGATACCTTTAATTTGAAAAATTTTATATTGATGTTCGTATCACTTTTATGTATAGATATGGCTACCACAGCTATTAATAATTATCAGGATTTCAAAGGTGCAAATAAAAAACGTGGATATGGTTATGAAAAGCATAATGCTATTGTAAGGTATGATATTAAGGAATCTACAGTTGTAACTACTATTTTTATTCTACTTACTATAGCGATAATTTTTGGAATATTATTGTTCTTAAATACTGATTTTATAGTGCTGTTGTTGGGTTCAGTCTCTTTCTTAATGGGCGTTTTTTATTCTTCTGGACCTATACCAATATCACGCACCCCATTTGGAGAGATATTTTCTGGGGGCTTTATGGGATTTATAATTCCTTTTATATCAGTTTATATACATGTCTTCAATAAGAATCTAATAACTATATCCCTAAAGGGTGGAACATTGGGAGTTGGAATAAATTTAATTGAGGTTATTTATATATTTCTTATCTCTATCCCCTTAGTTGTGGGGATAGCTAATATTATGCTGGCAAATAATATATGCGATATTGAGGATGATATTGAAAACAGGCGTTATACTCTTCCGGTATATATCGGAAAAAGCAATGCGCTAAAGCTCTTTACAGTACTATATTTTATTGGATATATGTCAATTATTATATTATTGATACTTAAAATAATTCCTCTAATTTCTATCATAGTTTTGGGTACCTTTATTTTGGTGTACAAGCATGTTAAGATTTTTTATAGAGAGCAAACTAAACAAAACACCTTTGTTTTAGCAGTTAAAAACTTTATTATAATGAATTCAGCTTTAGTGCTTACCCTGGGTGTAGCATTAATTATTAAGTATGCAGTAAAATAAAATTATTTTTATTTGTTTTGAATTTTTAAGCTTTCGTTTGAGTAAGTAAGACACAAAAATGCAGATATACATATATATGATTACATAAGTGCCTGGGTTACTATGTTAAGAGGAAAGGGGTTTGTAAATGAAAAATCCAATAGCAACTTTAAAAATTAAAGAAGGTAAAACTATAAAGATGGAGCTATATCCAAATCAGGCTCCAGAGTCAGTTAAAAATTTTATAAGTTTAAGTAGAAGAAAGTTCTTTGATGGGTTGTATTTTTGGAGAGTGGAGAATGGCAAGTTAATACAAAGTGGATGTCCGGATAATGATGGTGCAGGTGCTTTAGAATATTGCATTAAAAGCGAATGTAAAAATAATGGGGTTAATAACAATTTGAAATTTACAAGGGGAACTGTTGGTTTAGGAAGATTTGAGTATAATACAGAAAACAGCGATTTTTTCATTGTTCTAGTTGATACACCCCAGCTGGATAATGATTTTACTGCTTTTGCCAGGGTAATAGAGGGTATGGATGAAGCTGATAGAATTGGTAATGTGGAAACAATTGAGGATGGTTTTTTACATAGAGCTATAGAAAAAGTTTACATTGAAAGTATCACTGTTGATACCTTTGGAGTTGAATATGGTGAACCAGAAAAATTCAAAGGATTAACAAAGGCAGAAGTTGTGGCAAAAATGGAAGCAGTTATGGAAGAACGTAAAAGGACAGGATTTAAAGTAATATAGGGAAGGTTAAACATCATTTAATATAACTAATTCAACTAATCATTAAACGAAATCACATTTATAGAAGCTTATGTTATTCAAAAAAATAGATAGGTGAATATCACCTCAATCCATTGGAAATAATCGTAAAAAACATAGATGGAGTGAGGTGCTTTTTTTATGCTTTGTACAGATAAGAAAAGACACCAAAATCAACATTTCATGTAGATAGAAGAAACATAAATGAAGTTGTTCTGTAAGCGCCAAAGTACTTTTTCAATGAAGTAAATATTAAAAATAGTAGTAAAGTTTATATATAATTAAGATTAATAATGATAATTATGTTATAATTGTTTAGGAAAATATAACCAAATATGTATATGTGAGAAAGATGTGATTGCATAAAAAAATAAAGATTATAAGCAATAATCGTCATATAAGACATGATAAAAGTATTTTCAAATTTAGTACATATAGTTGCCTATCTTTTCCCAAACTCACCTTACTGTTTAATAGATATTTTAAAATATAAAACATAATTAGTAAAAAAATTAAATTAGAATGGGGGAGAGAACTGTGAATGAAAAAACAGTTGTTATTACTGGAGCAAATTCTGGTATAGGGAAGGCTGCAGCAATTAAGTTTGCCAAAGAGGGGTACAGGGTAATTATGGCCTGTCGCAATATTGATTTAAGTAGAGAAGTGCAGCAAGATATTATTAGACTTACAGAAAATGAAAATGTTGAGTTAATGAAGTTGGACGTTTCTTCCTTCCAATCAATTCAAAACTTTTGCAGCCAACTCAAAGAAAGACATCAAAAGCTGGATATATTAATCAATAACGCAGGACACTTTGATCATGGTAACAAAAAATATCAACTTAGTCCTGAAAATATTGAAATAACTTTTGCTACAAATACCTTTGGCCCAATGCTGATGATAAAATTATTAATAGATATGCTTTCAAAATCCAATGACCCAAGAATTCTTAATGCATGCAGTACTAACATAAGACATTTCTTTGATTCTAAAAGAAAAATTGAATTTGATAATTTAAAAGGTGAGTTCAAGGATAGTAGAGGTTACAATTCTTATAAAATGTATGGAGACTCAAAGATGGCATTATTGATGCTAACATTTAAGATGGCAGAGGGATACAAAGATTTGGGCATAAAAGTAAATGCAATACAAATTCCTGCTATAAAGTTGTCCAAACGTACATTAAAAAATCTTAAACCAGGATGGAGAATTGCTGCAGTACTTGAAAATATATTTGCTCAACTACCTGAAACCATGGGTGAAACCTATTACCACATTTGTACTTCTGAGGAATTTATAAATGTTACCGGGCGGCTGATAAATGATAGAAGAGAAATTACACAAGAATCCAATTATCCTCAGGGATTAATATCGGAAATAAAGCAACTTTTTGATAAAAAGGTATACCCCAAATATGCAGCTAAAAAAGATATTATTGAGAAAGTATGGGAGTTTGGAAATGAGCTAATTGGAATTTAGTTAATGGGGCTAGACATCTCCAGAGCATAAACCAGAGAAACAGGATTTTATTGAAACAAAAGTTAATTGTGCTCACTATAAGTTATAAATTAAATTTAAATTAAGTCACAGGGGGATATAAATGAAAAAAAGAAATAGTCAACTTAGATATATTTTATCTTTTGGGAAGCAGTATAAAGTATGGCTATTTGTATGTGTCATTTTCAGTTTGATTGATGTAGCAGTCAGCATACTAATTCTATACGGGTATGGAAACCTGGTTAATATGATTTCAGCTAATAACACTGAGAGATTCTCTGCCTATATATGGTTTGTAATAATACTCTTATTTATTGAGACAGTAGATATTTTTATTAGGATACTTTCTGCATCTAGATTTATGGAATATACAATAAGAAATATAAGAAATAAAATTGCAGAGCATATACAAAATCTTTCTTTTCCTTATTTTAAGAAGCATCATAGTGGAGATTTGGCATCCAGAGTAAATGGTGATATAGAGCTAATTAAAAACCTATTAATTGAACTATCTGATTTCGTATATCAACCTTTAGTTTTTATTTGTGCTGTGATTTATGGACTGATTCTTAGTTGGAAATTACTCTTAATAACAATGATTGTATTATGTGCAGCAGTTAGTTTAAACAATCTTGTTTCTAAACCAATAAGCAAGCATTCCGGTAAACTTCAGGAGCAATTTGGTAAGGTTACTTCAATTATTCGAGATACTGTTAATGGTATTTATATTGTAAAGTCATTTAATCTAGAGAAAAAGCTACAAAATAGTTATCAACTGTGCCAGGGCCATGTATATGATACAGAGATGAAAATAGTGAAGCGCAGATTATATACTATGATTTTAAGCACATTAGTGCTTATTATTCCAATGTTTGTTATAAACCTATATGGCGGAAGGTTAACATTTATTGGGGAAATGACCATTAGTGAATTTACTGTTTTTCTTGCAATGATTACTTATTTAAGCAATCCAGTGATTGAATTAATTAATTTAGTGAGCAATGTGAAAGCTGCAAAGGGAGGAATAGATAGACTATACGAAATACTAACCTATCCAACTGAAGAAACCTGTGGGAATAGAGATGTTTTTAATATAAAAGATAATCTCCCAGTGGAATTTAAAAATGTTTCCTTTTCATATGATGGACATAACTCTGTTTTGACTAATATAAATTTTAAATTATTTAAAAACAAAACAATAGCTTTAGTTGGAGCAAGTGGAGGGGGAAAGAGTACAATATTTAGTCTTCTATGGGGCTTTTTTAAAGCAACTGAGGGAGAAATAAAAGTATTTGGTAATGATATAAATAAAATTAATTTGGAAGCGCTACGTTCTCAAATCTCTATGGTAACACAGGACGCATATATTTATCCTGAAACTGTGGCTGAAAATATAAGCTATGGAAAAAAGGATTCTAAAATTGATGAAATAATTAACGCAGCGAAAATAGCCAATGCTCATGATTTTATTATGGAACTGCCAAATGGCTATGATACCATTTTATCGGAAAATGGCTCTAATCTATCTGGAGGACAAAAACAAAGGATCACTATAGCAAGGGCTATTCTTAAAGACAGTCCTATTCTAATTCTTGATGAACCCACATCAGCCCTTGATAGCGATAGTGAAAAATTAATAGAGGATGCTCTTTCTACAACAACTTATGATAAAAGTATAATTATTGCTGCTCATCGCTTTTCTACAATAAAGAATGCTGATGAAATAATAGTACTTGATAATGGAAGAATTGTGGAAAGGGGAACCCATTATGAATTAATGGATATTGATGGGGTATATAAAAATTTGTACCTAAAGCAGTATGAAGAAAGTCAGTGTGATAATATGCTTGAGGGGGCTGAGTCATATGATGTTTAAAAGAAGAAAGAGAAATGTATATGGCCCCATGGATTTTATGGAAAAGAGGATTTGGACATATGCCATAGGTATTATAGGGAATAATGCTATTCAGGCCTTTTGCTCCAATATAGTTTTAGCTGTACTTATGAAGGATTTATTCAATGCAGCTGCCAAAGGTAATAAGGACTTATTTATGAGGGCTGTAATAATAGCAGCAGCATCAATTTTGACAACACTTTTATTAAAACCAGTTTTTGTATATATGTATAACAAAGCTTCAAAAAAAACTATGAAGAAAATTAGATTAAAAGCTTTTAATCATATGACAGAGCTTCCAATATTCTATTTTGAAAAGGAGCATACTGGTAACATTATGTCTATGCTAACAAATGATATTAAAATAATAGAGGATATATATGATGTTCAAATTAATCGAATGGTTTTCATTATGTTTTTGGGAGTCGGTTCTATAATACTTATGTTTATTTATAACTGGAAACTTGCACTATATGCAGCCGTATTTGAAATATTATCTGTATTTACAAGTGCAAAAATTTCTAAAAAAATAAGAAGGATAAGCAATGAAGTTCAAATAGAAAGAAGTAAGGTAAATCAGAAGTTTATAGATATAATCTCAGGGTTTGAAACTACAAAGATATTTCAAATAGAAGACATAATAGTAGATAAATATAAAAAAGAAAGTGATAGATTAACAGATAATGAAAAGTCAAAGGATAACTTAAATGCTTTAATTAATGCAGTAAGTCTCTTTTTTTATTCTTCTAAAGCAATAGGTTTAATTATTATAGGAATTTATATGATACTGCATAAATTAACAGACATAGGAACTCTTATATCAATATATAACCTTCAAAATAATATAGGCGTTCTATCAAATTTAGGTGATATTTTTGGGAAACTACAAGTTTCCATGGCAGGAATTGATCGTGTATCAAAGCTTTTAGATGAGAAAGTAGAATTCCATAAATATGAAGAATTCACTAATAAAAAAGTAGGAGACTCCATGATAGAGCTTAGAGATATTGCATTTAGCTATGATGAGAAAAAAGTTTTAGATAATATATCTATCTCAGTAAAAAAAGGTGAATCCATTGCATTGGTAGGTAAAAGTGGATGTGGAAAAAGCACTATAGCGAAACTATTATTAGGCTTTTATGAAGCATCTAATGGGGATATATTTATCGAAGGAAGGTCGATGTCCAATTATTCCTTAAGTGAATTAAGAAATAAAATAGCCTATGTTCCTCAAAATCCATATTTATTTGATGGCAGCATTATGGATAATATAAGATATGGGCGATCAGATTCAACAGATGAGGAAATAGTTAATGCAGCTAAGGCAGCTAATGCTCATGATTTTATTGTGGAGCAAGCAGCTGGGTATGATACATTAATAGGAGAAGGAGGAGCAAACCTATCAGGGGGTCAAAAACAGCGCATAGCCATTGCAAGAGCAATAAATAAAGGTTCTTCAATTTTAATTCTAGATGAAGCAACATCAGCTTTAGACTCTGAATCAGAAGAAAAGATAACGCAGGCAGTAGAAGAAATAATGAAGGAAAAAACTGTTTTAATAATTGCACATCGTTTATCTACCATTAGAAATGTAGGAAAGATCTATTTAATTGATGAAGGTAAAGTGATGGAATGTGGAAACCATGAAGAACTGATTTCTAATAAAGGACTATATTATAATCTTATTGAAAATCAGTATAGGTAGATGGGTGTAAAGCATAAAATGACGGTGAGAAATCACTGCCCTTTAATTTAGTTAGTACTCAAGGAAATAAATTAAAAAATCCAGACTATTTTAACATATCTACGATATAGGAACTTCAAAGAGACAATGAGCTTCTGTATGGATATATATTAATAGAAAAATATGATTTGCCTTTTGTAAATCCTAGTTATGCAGTAAAATATATTATAATAGTATTAAGAGCAGAGCATTATATAAAAATCAAGAAATAATGGAAATTTATAAATATAGAAGGGAGGAGTTACGTTAAAGCATGAAACATTTACAGGCTTTACGTAACACAATCTAATGATAAATGAAAGTATTTTAATTGTTGATGATGAAAAAGAGATAGCTGATTTGGTAGAGCTATATTTAAAAAATGAGGGATTTACAACATATAAATTTTATAGTGGCAATGATGCATTGGAATGTATTAACACAACAAAACTAGATATGGCCGTTTTGGATGTTATGATGCCTGATATAGATGGATTTCAACTTTGCAAAAAAATTAGAGAAAAGTATTTTTATCCTATCATTATGCTTACTGCAAGGGTTGAAGATATAGATAAGATAATGGGCTTGACAATAGGAGCAGATGATTACATAACAAAACCCTTTAACCCATTAGAGCTTATTGCACGAGTAAAAACACAATTAAGACGATACATGAGATATAATCAAGGAAATACAAATGATGATTTTATTGAAAATGAATATGATATAAGAGGTTTAATAATAAATAAGAACACTCATAAATGCACATTGTTTGGGGAGTCTTTAATGCTAACCCCCATAGAGTTTTCTATACTGTGGTATTTATGTGATCATAAAGGAAAAGTAGTTTCTTCGGAAGAATTGTTTGAAGCTATATGGGGTGAAAAGTATCTTGATAACAATAATACGGTTATGGCACACATTGCACGTTTGCGTGAAAAAATGAATGAACCTGCAAAAAATCCTAAGTTTATTAAAACTGTATGGGGGGTTGGCTATCAAATTGAGTAAAGAGAATAATAATATAAGAAGTAAGTTTACACTTCGTATACTAACTAGACTTATAACTGCTCTTATTATTTTTTCAGTTGTTTTATTTGGCTTGTTTTTTTTGGGAGTCCTTATTTGTAGTAGTGTTATATGGTATGGAAATGAGCCGTGGTACCCATTATTACACTTTATCTCTGACAATCGGAAGATAGTTTTAATATTTATATGGATTGTGGGATTTGTTGTTATTTTTATACGCTATTGGAGTAAAACACTTGATTATCTTGAAGATATAATTCAGGCTACCAAGTCTATTTATAATAACAAAGATAAGATAATTGAGCTTCCTTCTGATTTATATGAAGTTGAAACACAAATGAATCAGATTAGGTATAGTTTCATAGAGAATATAAATGTTGCAAAAGAAGCAGAGCAGCGCAAAAATGACCTTGTAGTATATCTTGCACACGATTTAAAGACTCCACTTACTTCAGTAATAGGATACCTTACATTATTGCGAGATGAAAAGCAGATATCAGAAGAGCTTCGTGATAAATATATTTCCATTTCTCTTAATAAAGCAGAAAGACTTGAAGATTTAATTAATGAGTTTTTTGAGATTACGCGATTTAATCTATCAAACTTAACACTAGAATTCAGTCAAATTAATCTTACAAGAATGTTGGAGCAGATTATTTTTGAGTTTAAGCCAATACTATCTGAAAAGGGATTGCAGTGTGTTTTAAATTCATCGCCAAACATTATGATAAAGTGTGATGTAAATAAGATGCAGCGTGTTTTTGATAATCTTCTACGAAATGCTGTTAATTATAGTTTTGAGAACAGCATAATAGAAGTAAATATTTCACAATCAAGTGACAGCATAATATTAATATTTAAAAATGCAGGGAATACCATCCCAGAAGAAAAATTAAACCGAATTTTTGAGCAGTTTTATCGTTTAGATACTGGACGTACAACAAAAACAGGTGGTTCAGGGCTTGGACTTGCGATTGCCAAACAAATTATAGAATTACACAAAGGTACAATATCTGCATTAAGCAAAGATGAAATTATTACTTTTGAAGTGACAATTCCTACTATGTAAGAAAATCGTAAGAATTTTATTAGAAATTAATATGTTTTTATTTAAGTAAAACAAATATGAATTATTCTATCTTTTGCTATTATAATAACTGAAACAAGTAATAAATATTTGAAGAAAGGAAATAGCAAAGATGAATAACAATTTTTATAAGTATAATGGAAAAAAACACCGAGCAAAAAAACATAAAAGAATAAAGCGTATTATGATATTTATATTGATGTGCTTTGTAATTTCAATGGTTATATTTTTAGCAAGCTCAATATGGAATCTCTTAAGTCTTAGTAATTCTGAGTCAAAAGCTTCTGAAAGCAGTATAAAAATAGAAACCTTAAAAAATGGACAAGTGACGGATAAAAATAATATACAGGCAACCGATAATACTACTATAGGCCAACTAAAGAGTTTGGCAAAAAGTAATAAAAAAATAAACACTATTATTAACAATATTGGTGATTATCCCGAGGATCTGTTACAATTGCTTATAAGAAATCAGGAAACTGTTGATTTTGTTTTAAATTATCCAACTAAAAAAGATAACACTGACAATGTAGAAGATATTAAACTTACAAGCAAGGAAACTAATTCAGAAATACCATTATTTATACAGTGGGATAATAGATGGGGATATGCTAAATATGGTGAAGAAATTATGGGGTTGTCTGGTTGTGGACCTACTTGTTTATCTATGGTGGTTGTTGGACTTACAGGTGACACTTCAGCAAATCCAAGAGAAGTTGCGAAATTCAGTGAATCAAATGGATATCGTGTTCCTGGTAATGGAACAGACTGGGGGCTATTTTCTAAAGGAGCAAAAAAATATGGTCTTGAGGTAAAGGAACTTCCACTTTGGGAAGATACCATTATGAAAGAAATAGAAAATGGACATCCAGTTATTTGCAGTGTAGGACCAGGAGATTTTACGACAACAGGGCATTTTATTTTGATTTATGGTTATGAAGATGGCAAATTCTCAATATATGATCCAAATAGCATTATAAGAAGCAGTGAAAAATGGAGTTACGAAAAAATTAAAGGACAAATTAGAAACCTTTGGTCATATTCATACGAAAAAGAATAATAAAGTTTATTTATATTTAGTATTTTTATAAATGATAAATTTACTAAAAAAGTTAGGTAAAGAGGAGGAGGCTTTTTTATAGGGTAATTATTATTAGTGCAAGTTATGGAGCTGGTAAAGAATTGATGAATATTTTTTAAAGAAAATAATTTATTTTGTAAGGAGAAGTTATGGAAGGAAAGAAGATTACCTTTAAATCAATTGATGAATACATTTTACAATTTCCTTTGGAAGTTCAGGAAATACTAAAGACATTAAGAAATGTTATAAGGGAGTCAGCACCAGATGCAGAAGAAAAGATAAGTTATCAGATGCCAACATTCGCATTGCATGGAAATTTAGTTCATTTTGCAGCTCATAAAAATCATATAGGATTTTATCCAACCCCTAGCGCAATTGAGGCTTTCAAGAATGAGTTATCGGAGTATAAGGGAGCAAAGGGGTCTGTGCAATTTCCGTATAGTAAGCCAATACCTTATGAACTGATAAAAAAGATAGTTGAATTTAGAGTTGATGAGAACATAAAGCAAGCAAAAAGCAAATCGAAAAATGTACTATGATTTATGATGAAAAATCATAGTACATTTTTTTATATTTGTTTAATAGAATATTAATCTTGTAGTACTAATTATTTACAGATTGAATTTGATATGTTAAGTTATGAATAGGATTCCAGTTCGAGATTGGGAAGGAAAGGTATAAGAAAATATGGGGTGGCAATACATGAGTTTAACAAGTAACATAATTATAAATGTATATTCTATAGTGATACTATCTGTTATCGGCTTCCATGCATTAAAGCTTACTGAAAAAGAATTTTTGCAGGACAAGCTTTATATGATGATGTTATGCAGTACTATTTCGATGTTAGTTGTAGATATATTAAGCAGATTCGATGGTAAGCCGAATACAATTTATCCTATTATAAATTGTTTCGGAAATTTTATGATTTTCCTGTTGAGCCCTAGTTTATCATCATTATGGTTAGCATATGTTCATTTTCAAGTGTTTCGTGAAGAGAAGAAAACCAGACAGATGTTTTATCCATTATGCGCTATTAATGCTATAAATGCAGTTATACTAATATTGTCACAGTTTTTAGGATGGTATTACTATATTGATGCGAATAATATTTACCATAGAGGGCCACTCTTTTTACTCCCTGTTTGTATCACAGTGGTATTGATGGTTGTAGCCTTTTTTATAACTGTAAAAAACTATAAAAAGTTGGAAAAGAGATATTTATTTTCACTTATATTTTTCGCAATTCCTCCCCTTGTATGTATCATTTTACAAATCAAATTTTATGGAACATCATTGATACTGAACAGTGTTGTGATTTCATTTTTGGTAGTTTTTTTGGGCATTCAGAATCGCAACATATACACCGATTATCTAACAGGGGTAAATAACCGCAAAAAACTTGATGAATATTTGAAGAAAAAAATTAGTACATGCACTGAGAATAAGAGTTTTTCGGCTATTTTGATAGATTTAAATAATTTTAAATCTATCAATGACACCTATGGTCATGATATGGGAGACAATGCATTGGAAACTGCTGCAAAACTACTTAAAAGTTGTATTAGATCAAATGATTTTATTGCTCGATATGGCGGTGATGAATTTTGCATTGTTCTCGATGTATCAAATAAGGGTGATCTGAAAGCAATGGTTTATAGGATTAATAGTTACATTGAAAATTACAATAAATCAAGTTTCCAACCTTATAAGCTTGGATTTAGTATGGGTTATGCTGTGTATGATTACAATTCCCACATTACAGCAGAGGAATTTCAAAAACAGGTCGACATGTTGATGTATGAAAATAAACAGACTCATAAAAACAAGGTATGACATTTAGATATTCAATATCTCCTGAAAATTCATGGGATTGGTTAAAATGTTTAGCAAACCTACTTACATTTCCTATATAGTACTAAGCAGTAGTAGGACTGTACCCCCTAGGTTCAAGATCTATTTTCATTTTATTGCTCAATTCTGACATATTTAACACTCCTTTTTATTTTTGTCGTGCAATTCAATTTTAATAGAAGTGTTAATATTATTAAAGTGGTATTCCAAAAGATGCCACTTTTGATTTTACTGCTAATCTGTCTAGTGAGTGTTATGCTGCCACCGCCTTAGCGGTTTAATTCTATTCTTATTTCATGAATCAAAAGTTATAAATCAGAATAATAAATTATGGACTACGTAGTTTATATGTAATCCATGTATAAAATAAATAAAATCAATCAGTGTATAGAGATGTACACTAGATATAATTTGAGAGGAGAAGAATGGATAAGCAAAGATGCAAAGGAGTTAAAGGAACAAGGATATTTAATTAGAATATATTCGCAGTTGGTGAATGGAAAAAGGTACTATGATTTATGATGAAAAATCACAGTATCTTTTTTCATACTTGTTTAATAGAATATTTTCTCTAATTACTTATGTATGTTCTTGAAGAAGGCTGCAGGGTAAACCTTCTTCTATATAATTTCAAACCTTTGCCCTATGTATTTTTAATTTGCCAATACATTTCTGTTAATGAAAATACCTCTGAACTTTAATTGAGCACCTTAAATAAAGATTCTTTATGATTGTTTTTGAGTCAAAAAATTTTGCAACAAAAGAAAATATGTGGGAATAATAATGGTATGTTATTATTATTTTTATGTAGCAAGGTGATTAGAATGCTAAGAATATTAAAAAAGATGTTTAAAGTTAATAATCACAACATATACAATCAAAATGATACATACTACAGACAGAATAATGGGAATATAGATAAAACATGTGCATCAGAAAGCTTAGAGGATAATAAAAACTTCCTAAGCACAAGCTTCAAAAACAGTAGTGATATTGTTTTTTATGAATTTGAAGGATATTCTGATGCAAAGGCGCTTATTGTCTATATTGATGGGTTGGTAAACAAGGAAATATTAAACCGTGATGTAATAGATCCTTTTATTGAAAAATCTAAAGAGGTTGGCATTGAAGAAAACCTTAAAAAACCACAGGCATTAAAAAGATTGATTCATGTTGCAAACGTTCAGGAAACTAAAATGATGTCAGAGGTTACTGATGCAATTCTAAGTGGTGATACAGCAATGTTTTTTGAAGGTTCAGGCAGCGTTTTTATTATTGACTCAAAAGGCTGGGAAAAAAGAGCAGTTACTGAGCCCGATATAGAAGCAGTTGTTAGGGGACCAAGGGAAGGCTTTGTGGAGAGCATTAGGGTTAATACAGCACTGCTCCGAAGGAAGATAAAGAATAGTAATCTTGTTTTTGAAAACCTGAAGCTTGGCAAACAGACCCAGACGGATATATCTATTGCTTATATAGATGGAATAGTGAACAAGGAAGTGCTTTTAGAGGTAAGGAAAAGACTAAATAAAATTGATACAGATTCCATATTGGAGAGTGGATATATTGAACAATTTATTGAAGATAAATATTTTTCGCTATTATCTACTGTCGGAAATACAATGAAACCTGACATTGTAGCTGCAAAAATACTGGAGGGGAGAGTTGCAATATTTTGTGATGGGACTCCCCATGTGCTTACTGTACCCAATTTGTTTATAGAAAGCATACAGAGTGCTGAGGATTATTATGTAAGACCGATGATTGCTTCGTTTTTAAGAATGATCAGGCTTTTATCCTTTGTAATAAGTATTTTGCTTCCAGCAGTGTATGTTGCTCTTTCGACATACCACCAGGAAATGATTCCTACTGTGCTGCTTATAACAATGGCAGGCGCTAGGGAAGGGGTACCACTTCCAGCACTAGCGGAAGCATTTCTTATGGTATTAATGTTTGAATTTCTTAGGGAGTCGGGTATAAGGCTTCCAAGGCCGGTTGGCTCCGCCATTAGTATAGTAGGTGCTCTGGTTATAGGGGAGGCTGCCGTAAATGCAGGACTTGTCAGTGCTCCAATGGTAATTGTTGTGGCTATTACTGCTGTTACAAGCTTTATTGTTCCAGCATTGACAGATGTGATGATAATTAACAGATTTATATTATTGTTCCTGGCGGGAATTATGGGACTTTATGGTATCACCTGTGGCGTATTTGTAATGATAGTTCATGCTGTTTCCCTACGTTCCTTTGGTATACCATTCACATCTCCCAGGGCCCCTTTTAATTTAGAGGGCATGAAGGATTATGGGTTAAGGCTCCCGTTGTGGTCGATGATAAAAAGACCTCAGTCAATTGTAAAGAATAATAAAAAAAGGCGAGGCAATACAGGAGGGGAGTGACTGTTTCCATGAACAGGACTGCAACAAAGAAGGCACTTGTGCTTATTTTGGTAATTTTTTTTATTCCTGTTGCTTCAGGCTGCTGGAATCGACGTGAGTTAAACACCCTAGGTATCCTTGGTTCTGTTGCTGTGGATATGGAAGACGAAAAATATAGGCTTACATTTGAAATTATAAAACCCAAACCAGCAGGTGGCAAGGGAGGCGGTGGGGCAAATGAAGAGCCTGTTAAAATAATACAATCAACAGGTGATTCCTTCTTTGAAGCATTAAGAAATGCAACTTTAAAATTTGATAGAAGGATTTTTATGCCCCATACAAAAGTTTATATTTTTAGTGAAGAAGCTGCAAGAAAAGGCTTGATAGATCTTATTGACTTTTTACAGAGAGATCATGAAACAAGAATGTCAACATATGTCGTGATTGCAAAGGGTTCTTCTGCTGCTGAAGTTTTGAATACTGCTGGGGGGATTGAAGATATCCCTTCAAATTATATAGTTCGCTTGATTGAGGGGCAGAAGTTCAATTCAAAAACATTAGCAATAAAGCTTCGTGATTTACTTAAATACTATTATGACAAAGGAAAGCAGCCAACCATAGGAATTATACAGAAAAAAAAGAAACCGAAAGAAAGCAGTACAAAAAAAGGTGAAACTGAATATGAATTATCAGTTGAGGGGTCAGCAGTATTTTTGGAGGAAAAGCTTGTGGGGTTTCTGGATGGAAAGGAAACGAGAGGACTTAATTTTGTAACAGGTAAAATGAAAAGCGGGATTATTGTATCGCCTGAACCTAAGGGCAAGGGAAACACTACGATTGAGATAATGGAAGCAAAAAGTAAAAACGATGTGAAGATTGAAGGTAATAAAGCCAAAATCAAGGTCAAGATCAATCTTTCAGGTATGCTTGGAGAAGAGACGGCAAAAATTAATATTAAGGAACCAGGGGTAATAGAAAAAATAGAAAAGGCAAATTCTCAAGCAGTAAAAAATGAGATTGAAGGTGTTATCAGAAAGGTACAGCAGGAATATGAAACTGACATTTTTGGGTTCGGTGAGGTATTACACAAAGGACACCCCAGTCAATGGAAAAAAGTTCAGGATAACTGGAATGAGGTATTTTCCCATGCAGAAGTGAAAGTCGAGGTTGAGACTAAAATTACAAGGATAGGTCTTACAAACACTCCGGTTAATAAAAAGGAGGAGTAGAAAACATGGCAAGGGTAGAGAAAATGTCTTCACTACAGGTAATGCTGTTGATTGTATCTGGTAGACTTATTACAGTTTATGCATATTTGCCTATCACTGTTACTCCCCCTGCAAACCAAGATATGTGGATAGCAGAAATATTATCTGGAATTTATACTATTATCATATGTGCTCCAATATTATATTTAAGCAGTAAATTTTCTGATATGACACCTATAGAATACTCTGAAAAAATATTAGGAAGGTTTTTTGGGAAAATTGTGGGAATGGCTTTCATATTTTTTCTAACATTTATCGGTTTGCTTGATTTACTGATTATGTCAGAGTTTTTAGGCTCCACAGTCATACCGGAAACGCCAATGTACGCAACCATGTTTTTTATGCTGGCGGCATGTATTTATACAATATACAAGGGAATAGAAGTTATAGGAAGAATTGCAGAGATGTTCGTACCATTTATTATCTTGACCATTATATTTTTTATTTTATTATCTGCAAAGGATATGGATTTTAAGGTCTTACTTCCAATACTTGCAGATTCAAAATTTTTTGAAATCAATTTTGCTGCCTTAACTACCGCAGCAAGATTTTATGATATACTTATACTCTGTATGGCTGTTCCAAACCTTAAAAATAAAGGCGACCTGAATAAAATTTTCTTCCTTTCTGTTATTGTTATTATCCTGTTTTTTACTGTTATAACAATATCAGTTTATACTGTACTAGGGGTAAGGCAGGCAGAATATTCAAATTATCCTTTTTTTACATTTACGCGCCAGATTGATGTGTTTGATTTTATACAGCGTATTGAATCCATCAATGTAGTGGCATGGGTTGTAGGAATATTTATGAAATACTGTACATATATGTACTTTGCAGCCTCAGGTATAGCAAGTATTTTTAAAGTAAAATCTAATAAGTATTTTATTATTCCCATGTCAGCGATTTTATTTGCTATTGCACTTTTTTCAAAACTTTCAAAATCGGTTGTTACTAGTACAATAGTATCTTATAAGGTCTTGCCATATATAGCTTTCGGAGTTGAGTTTATCATCCCTCTAGTTTTGTTGATTGTATTCTTTTTCAGGAGAAAATCAATAACCAAGAATAATTCAAGGGGTTAAAAACTAAGAAACTTCCATAATTCTGATTTATCACTGCAATTTATAAGCTTTATGATACTAATTATTTACAGATTGATTTTGATATGTTAAGTTATGAATAGGAAAATTTAAAATCTATAGATTGATCACGGACAAGCATACAATAATTTATCTTGTAAAAAGGTGTGACAATAAATGAAGAGAAAAATGTTTTGGAAATGTTTCTAAATAGTGTGAATGGAGGTAGATTAATGAAAGCAGTAGGAAAAAAAGTTTTCAATACAAAGAACAAGAGAATTATAGCAATAAGTGATATACATGGGAATTTAAATCTCTTTCAAAGATTGTTAGAGAAAGTAGGTTATACAGAAAAGGATATTTTATTTATAGTAGGAGATTTAATTGAAAAAGGAGAAATGAGCCTAAAAACTTTAAGATATATAATGGAATTATCAAAGACAAAAGAGGTATATGTGGTTAGTGGAAACTGCGATACTCTATGGGAAGACATTAAGTATGAATTAGATGATGAAAATCTTTTAAGGTATATGATATTTAGGAAAAATAGTATTTTAAATGAAATGTGCCAGGAGCTCTCAATTGAAGTTAATGAAAAATCGGATATTAAGCACATAAAGGAAGAAATAAAACAAAATTTTAGCTATGAGCTTAATTGGTTGGAACAATTGCCCCATATTATTGAAATCGAAAATTTTATATTTGCTCATGCAGGTATTACATCAGACAATTTAGAAGAACAAAATGCAAGCAGGGTTTTAAAAACTGATGCTTTTATGGAGCAAGGTTTATCCTTTTCTAAATATGTAGTAGTGGGACATTGGCCAACTGCTAATTATGGAAGAGAATATTGCTGCTGCAACCCAATTATAAATGAAGATCAAAAAATTATTAGTATTGATGGTGGAAATGTGATTAAAGATGGAGGACAGCTAAATGCATTAATAATTAATGATAATGGGAAAATATCTTTTGATGCACTTGATGGGCTACCCAAAGGTGAGATTATAGAAAATCAGGCTTCAAATTCAAATACAATTCAGATACCATGGATGAATAATGCAGTGGAAGTGTTAAAAGAGGATAAGGAATTTAGTTTATGCAGACATAAACCTTCAAATCATGAAATTTGGATTCAAAATAATAAACTTTATAAAGCTAAAGATGGAATACACTGTTATGACTGTACAGATTATTTTGTTTCAGTTTTAAAAGGGGATATAGTTTCTATAATAGAAAAAGCAAGTAACCAAACCTTAGTTAAGAAGGATGGTACAATTGGATGGGTTTTAAATGAAAAGTTGAGACTTGTAGAGTAATAATTAGTATGCGGAATGTTGACAAGCTTTTTATGAAACTATAGATTATCTCAAAGTAATATTGATCTAATTGATGCTGTAAAGTTGTCATATTAAGAGCCTGTTAAAAATTTTAACAGGCTCTACTTAAGTTTGAACTCAAATTTTTTTATTTATTATACATAAAACCATATTTAATATGATTCTTTCTATATATGTTGCAAAAATTCTATTACATTTCATCTTCATAAACATCCTCAGGTCGGACCAATATAGCAGGGCTGTTTGTAAAGATGAAACGTAAGATTTTTAATGCAACATATATAGCAAGTTTAAAAAGGGCTTATTTTTTAACTATAACATGTCCATCTTCTATAAGCTTATTTGCAACCCATCTTGCAACCTTTCCAGTGATTGTTATGCAGTGATTTTTTCTTTCAGGACTTTTGAAGTTATCCCCAGCCCATTCCTTAGTTATTACTCTGCAGCAGGTTGCGCCGTATTCACTCCTTATATAATCATGAAGAGCATGAGATACTTCAAACATCCTTTCATTCATTGCTTCACCTTTAACTCTGCCATATGCCATTCCAAGGGATATTTGTCCTCCTGAAACTGCACCACATAAACATCCTGCTTTGCCCATTCCAATAGGAAAGCCACTTGCAAGTTTTACTACATTTTCATCATATGGTTTCCCTAATAATTCATTTATTGTATAAACAACTGCCTCACTGCAGAAGAATGTACCACTTCTGAAAAGTTCTTCAGCATTTGCTTGTACTTTGTCAAGAAGTTCTTCTTTTGTAAGATCTTTAGTATTAATTAAATCCATTTATTATTCCTCCTCAAATTGTATAAATGGTTCATTTTTATACTCAATAATATATTCATGACTATTATAAGTTAAATACTTTAAATATACCAATAAACAAAAGCAATAAAGAAAAAATAATTTATAGAAAAAAACTATAATTAAAGTTGAATATTTACTTATATGCTATACTCGAAATGGTATTAATATATAGACTTTTCATGACATAAAGGAGGAAATTTTTTATGAACAGAATTTTAAAAAAATACCCTGTACCAATAACAGGACTTATGCTGGGATTAGCTGCGGCCGGAAATCTTATACAATCTTATGGAGAAGTATATCGCAGCATTCTTGGCATATTATCAGGAATCATATTTGTTCTAATGATTGCAAAGATAGCATTGTATTCAAAGGGGGTAGCAGAACACCTTCAAAATCCAGTAGTAGCTAGTGTGTTTCCAACGTTTTCAATGGGAATAATGCTATTATCAACATATATAAAGCCATTCGCAGCATCCTTGGCATATATAGTATGGATTGTTGGATTTGTGCTTCACATAATATTAATACTTTGGTTTACAAAGAAATTTGTTTTTAGCTTTAAAATCAAACAGGTATTTCCATCCTGGTTCATTGTTTACGTTGGTATTGTTGTTGCTAGTGTAACAGGACCTGCCTTTAAAATGGCAAATATAGGACAAGCAGCATTTTGGTTTGGATTTGTAACATATATAGTACTTTTACCAATAGTTATTTACAGGGTTATAAAAGTAAAGGAAATCCCAGAAGCGGCATTACCAACCCTTGCTATATTTGCTGCACCAGCAAGCTTGCTGCTAGCAGGATACATGAATTCATTTAGTCAAAAAAGCATGATAATTGTATGGCTTTTAATGGTATTATCGATTATTATGTATGCTGCTGTAATTATTATGTTATTTAAGCTATTAAGGTTAAAATTTTATCCAAGCTATTCAGGCTTTACCTTCCCTCTTATTATAAGCGGTATAGCAATGAAGCTTACAAATGGATTTTTAATCAAATCTGGACAGGCAATTTCATGGTTAAAATACCCAGTAAAGTTCCAGGAGATTGTGGGTATTGCCATAGTATTATATGTATTAATAAGGTATATTCAATTTTTTACAGCAAAAGATCAGTAATATAGAATTAATAAAATTGATTTGAAGGATTTTATTATAATAACTCTATTATAAAGTTAATGAGAGCTGTCCCTATAGCCGGGTAATCTGGTTAGGGGCAGTTCTTTATTTTTAATCTATAATGCACAATATCAAATGGAATGTTATGTTATTTCGATGTAGGCTTGCTGAAAAAAGTAGAAGCAATAGGGAATTTTATATATGCAAAATTCCAATTTCTAGATCTAAAATATCTAAGTGAGAATATTTGTGGTGGTTGGTGAATTTAAATAATTTCATAACATTAAGTTGTTTAGTAAATATTCTAAAAATAATGATAAAAAGGATTGACTTTGTTTGCTTTTAATCGTAAAATGAAAACATACAAACACAAACGAATAAAAACAAACATTTATATAGAGTAAAAACAAATAAATAAACACATAAAGGGGTGATTATTATTTTTGCAGAAGAACGTAGAATTGAGATATTAGATAAAATTGATAAAGAAAATAGCGTTACTGTTGAAGAATTAGCAAAAACATATAAGGTTACTAGTGCAACTATCAGAAGAGACTTGGAATTGCTGGAGAAACAAGGCTATTTAATGAGAACTCATGGTGGAGCTGTTATAAATGATGATAGTAGAAATGAAATGACCTTTCTTCAGAAACATAAGGATGTATCAATTGAAAAAGAAAACATAGGAAAGTATGCAGCAACCCTTGTAAAGGAAGGCGACACAATAGTAATAGACGCAAGTTCAACTACTATACAAATGGTTAAATATATCAAGAATATAAAGAATATCAATGTTATAACCAACTCCATAGATGTTGTTACTGAATTAACAGATGTTCCTGGAATTCAAGTGATTTCAACAGGTGGCATAATTAGAGCTAAAACAAGGGCAATGGTTGGTCCTATAACTAAAAATGTTGTTGATAGTTTAATTTCAGATAAAATATTCATTGGAGCAAATGGAATAGATATTGAGCATGGAATAGCTTCAACACATATTCTTGAAGGCGAAATAAAAAAAGCTATGATAAGTAATACTAAGCAGATAATATTTATGTGTGAAAGTTATAAGTTTGATAAGGTTAGAATGTTTAAAGTGTGTGACTTAGAAGCAGCAAACTTGATTATTACTGATGATAAAATAGAAAATGAAGTCTTTGATAAATATAGTAAGAAAGTCAAAATAGTTAAAGCTAAATAGTAAATAATGAGCTCATTATATATAAAAAATAAAATAAAAGGAGGTAGAGATATAATAAAAAACATATCTACTGATAAAAAATTCCTATAATAAAAAAGATAAAAGTGGAGCTTTATCTAATCTATTATAAGAATAATACATTTACAATTTAATTATATCACAAATTTTTTACTTACAAAATTTTTAATAACATTTTAAAGAACTAGTTTTATATTGAATAGGGAAAAATATATGCAATTGTTATGTACTACAAAAATGGGGATACACTGGAGGATAATATGAATATTACTGAATTAATAAGTAAAGAGCAAATATGTATGGACATTAAGAGTAATACAAAAGAAGATGCTATTCTTGAATTAGTAGAAGCTCTAGATAAAAGTGGCAACTTATGTGATAAAAAGGTTTATCTTTGTGATGTATTGAAACGAGAAGGGGAAATATCTACAGGAATAGGTAATGAAATAGCAATACCTCATGGTAAAAGTAAAGGGGTTAAAAAGGCTAGCCTGGCTTTTGGTGTAAGCAAAAAAGGAATTGATTTTCAATCCTATGATGAAAAATTGGTTCATCTAATATTTTTAATAGCTGTTCCAGAAAACTCCAATGACTTGCACCTAAGAGTTTTAAGCCAGTTATCTAGAAAATTAATGCATGAGGAATTTAGAGAAAAATTGAAAAATGCAAATACAAGTGATGAGGTTCTCTTAATTTTAAACGGGGAGAGTGAAGCTTAATGAAGATAGTTGCTGTTACTTCCTGCATTGCAGGAATTGCACATACCTATATGGCTGCTGAAGCTTTAGAAATAGCTGCAAAGAAAAAGGGATATGAAATAAAAGTTGAAACAATGGGATCCATTGGAGCGGAAAATGTTTTAACAGAAAAAGATATTGAAGAAGCAGATTTTGTAGTAATAGCCAGTGATAAATTAGTTGGTAAAGAAAGATTTAGAGGCAAACCTATATTAGAAGTAGGAACACATGAAGCTATGAAAAATGGTGAACAAGTATTAGACAGAATTAATGAGGCAGTTGTATATAAAGGTAGTGTAGATGCTAAACCTGCTAAAACAGATGTTTCAAAAAATCAAAGCACATCAGTAGGGGCTCAGCTATATAAGCATCTAATGAGTGGTGTATCACATATGATACCATTTGTTGTTGCTGGTGGTATATTAATTGCATTATCATTTGTTTTCGGTATAAAAGCTTTCCAACAAGAAGGTACTTTGGCAGCTGCCCTTATGAATATAGGCGGAGGCTCTGCATTTGCTTTAATGATACCAATTCTATCAGGTTATATAGCATATTCCATAGCAGACAGACCTGGTCTTGCTCCTGGTATGGTAGGTGGTATGCTTGCTACTTCAAGTAAATCAGGTTTCCTAGGTGGTATTTTGGCAGGTTTCCTGGCTGGATATGTTGCTAAATTCCTAAAAGAAAAAATTAAGCTTCCAGCATCACTTAAAGGAATTATGCCAATCCTGGTAATACCTGTTGTATCATGTTTAGTTGTTGGATTAACAATGACATATGTTGTAAGTACACCTTTAAGCTTTCTCAATAATTTCTTTAATAATTGGTTAATGAGCTTAAGTGGAGCTAATGCAATTGTTCTTGGTCTCGTTCTAGGAACAATGATATCAATAGATATGGGTGGGGTATTTAATAAAGTTGCATATGCCTTTGCTGTAGCATCTTTAACATCTGGACAACCATCAATGGTAATGGCTGCTGTTATGGCTGGTGGAATGGTTCCTCCAATAGGACTAGCTCTTGCAACAGTAATATTTAAAAAGAAGTTCAATGCAGAAGAAATTGAAGCAGGAAAAACTGCATGGATATTAGGAGCTTCCTTTATTACAGAGGGTGCAATTCCATTTGCAGCTGCTGACCCAGCAAGAGTTCTTCCATCAACAACAATAGGAGCTGCAGTTGGAGCTGCATTATCAATGTTATTCAAATGCACATTAGCAGTACCTCATGGTGGTGCATTTGTATTCTTAATACCAGGTGCAGTTACAAACCTCCTAATGTATATAGTTGCAATAATTGGAGGAGCAATTGTTACTGCTATAATGGTTGGAATGTTAAAGAAGGATATCGCATAATAAAGGATTAAAGGAGTATCATATATATGTTAGTTACGACAAAAGAAATGTTTAAGGCAGCTATGAAAAACAAGTTTGGAATAGCTCAGCCTAATGCATGGGATTTACACAGCTTAAGAGCAATAATAAGAGCATGTGATAGTAAGAGATCACCAGCAATAATAGGATTAGCTGAAGTACATTTTAATTATGCTAATCCCAAAGAAATTGCTTCCTTGGCAAAAATGTATGCTAATGAGATAGATGTCCCAGTTGCATTACATCTAGACCATGGTGAAACCTTTGAAGGCATTGTAAGTGCAATACATGCAGGTTTTACATCTGTTATGATAGATGCATCTTCAAAATCCTATGAAGATAATATTAAAATGACTAAGGAAATAGTAAAAATTGCACATGCCTGTGGTGTTGTTGTTGAAGCCGAACTAGGACATGTAGGCGCAGGCTCTGACTATAATAATGTAGGTGATATGTTTACATCACCTGAACAGGCAAAGGATTTTATTGAAAAAACACAAATTGACTCCCTTGCTGTAGCTATTGGTACAGCTCATGGAGAGTATAAGGGTACACCAAAAATTGATTTTGATAGATTGGCTGCAATAAGAGAAAAAATAGATATACCACTAGTATTACATGGTGGTTCAGGTACAGGTGATGAAACATTAAATAAGTGTATAAAATTAGGGATAAGCAAGGTTAATATTTGTACTGATTTAATGAAAGCAGCATCAAAGAAGGTCAGTGAAATTGGAGTTACAAATTATCCTGATATGTGCATGACAGGGGAAGATGCAATTAAAGAATGCTTAGAACATTATTTTGATGTATTTGAATGTGTAAATACTGCACATTTAATAAATGAACCTCAAAAGTGTTTTAAGAAGAAAGAAAAAAGCAATTTCGTCACAGCATAAAATTAAAAAATGTATATGTATATTAAAGCGGGCTGTTGCACAATAACGAATAGTTAAGGGGCAATAGCCCCTGCTTTTTTTAATTTTAAATACCAATCATTTAAATTTCACATGAATTTTAATGAATTCTATTTAATACAATATAGTAATTTGTGATAATAAAAGTCATGGGGTGGTATTTTGAGAAAGCTTAGAATTGGCTCTTCAGGAACAGATGTAGCGGAATTACAGGCGGTCTTAAAAAAGATTGGATATTATAATGGAGCAGTTGATGGGTGTTTTGGAAGCCTTACTGAAAAGGCTGTAGAAAAGGTTCAATATGAATATGGGGTTAAGGTGGAGAAAACAGTAAGTGATGATGTATGGAATTTGCTGAGCAAGTATATTTATGGTTATGATTTATATTGTGTAGAAAAAGATGTGGATTTATTGGAAATATCCAAAACATATAATATTCATCCTGCACTGCTTTCTGCGGCTAATCCAGGGATTTGTCTTGACAGTATTAATAAAGGAAACACCATAACAGTTCCCCTTCCATTTGAGGTTGTTAGCACTAATGTACCATATACATATGAAATTATGGAAAGAAATATAAAGGGATTAAAGGCTAGATATCCATTTCTTGAATGTGATATAGCAGGTAAAAGTGTAATGGGAAGAAATCTATATTATCTTAAGCTTGGAAATGGACCAAAACAGTATTTTTTTAATGCTTCACATCACTCTTTGGAATGGATAACATCAGTGCTTTTAATGAAGTTTGCAGAGAATTTCTTAAGAGCATATACATTGAGGGAGAATATAGGTGATTTTAATATAAGGGAAATATGGGGTAATAGTACTATTTATATAATGCCCATGGTAAATCCAGATGGAGTTGATTTAGTTTTAGATGGGCTGGAGGAAGAAAATCCATATTATAATAGACTTTTAATATATAACAATGGCAGTACTGATTTTTCGAAGAATTGGCAGGCAAATATTCGAGGAGTAGATTTGAATCATAATTATGACGCATCCTGGAACTTGTCTAAAATTGCTGAACCTGATTATGGTATATTGGGACCTGGGCCAACTAGATATTCAGGCTTATATCCAGAGTCAGAACCAGAAACAAGAGCTGTTACAGATTTTACAAGAAACCATAACTTTAGGTTGGTAATTGCTTTTCATAGCCAAGGTGAAGTAATCTATTGGAACTATCAGGATATGGCATCACCCATGGATAAAATTATTGCTAAAAAGCTTTCCGAAGCAAGTGGATACCAGCTTGATGAAACAGAGGGTATTGCATCTTTTTCAGGCTACAAGGATTGGTTTATTGAGAAATATAATAGGCCTGGATTTACAGTTGAAGTAGGAAACGGTGTAAATCCACTACCTTTAAGTCAGTTTAATGCAATATATAAAGACAATGAAAAGCTATTGTTGACAGCTGCAGTTCTTTAAAGATTATTGGGTTAAATGAAGTATGATTAAAATACAAATTATGCTATAATATTGTTTAAAATAGAAGCACCATAAACCTAAAGATTATAAACTTTTTAACAAAGGTTATGATGGACTCAATTTGCTTGAAATAAAAGAACGTAGAGCAGGATAGAAAACAAACAAAAGATAAAATTCGATGAAAATATATTTGATTATTAATAATAAAGACAAGCTTAGTAATGATTAAGTATATTAAAATTATATAAGGTGGTGATTGCCAGTGCCTGTAATTGATTTGCACTGTGATACTGTACTTAAGTTAATGGATGATAGGGAAAACCTCGGTCTTAAAAAGAATGCTTTTAGTGTTGATATTGAAAAGCTAAAAAAGGCTGATTCAATGGCACAGTTTTTTGCACTTTTTGTGTATCTAAAATCTGATAGGGATCCATTAGAGTATTGCCTTGATATGTTGGACAAGTTTTATTGTGAAATTGAAAAGAATAGTAATGATATTGCTTTGGCTAGAAATTATAACGAAATGATGGAAAACAGAAAAAACGGAAAAATATCTGCCTTTTTAACAGTTGAAGAGGGTGGAGTTATTAAGGGACAAATGCATAACCTAAGAAATTTGTATAGACTTGGAGTCAGACTTGTAACCCTTACATGGAATTTCCCTAATGAAATAGGCTATCCTAATGCTGAAGATCAATATATGAACATGGGTTTAACCCCATTTGGAAAAGATGTTGTGTCTGAAATGAACAGGCTTGGAATGCTCATAGATGTTTCCCATCTTTCAGATGGAGGCTTCTACGATGTAGCAAAGCTTTCTTCTAAACCTTTTGTGGCTTCACACTCAAATGCTCGCTCAATAACAAGTCATAGAAGAAACCTGACTGATGATATGATTAAGATACTTGCAGATAAGGGTGGAGTTACAGGAATAAACTTTGCAAAGGACTTTTTGGGAGAAGCTCCTTTAAGCACCGTTTGTGATATGGTTAAGCATATTGAGCATATTAGAAGAGTTGGAGGAATTGAAGTAATAGCGCTTGGTACAGATTTTGACGGAATAAGTCCTCAGCTTGAGATAGAAAATATTGGCCAAATAGAAAAGCTTATATGTGGACTCAAGAAGAATAAATTCTCTGATGATGATATTGAGAAAATATTCTATAAGAATGCTCTTAGAGTAATAAAGGAAGTTCTGTAAATATTATAATAGTGATAAAAAACACCATTGAAACTTTACAAAAGGTTTGATGGTGTTTTTTTATTTTATGAATATAAAAATGTATGATAATCCTTTATATTCAAATACTATAAGATGATGGTTTAAAAAGACAATTATTTAAAGGAGGTATGAAAATGCCAAAAACTATGAAAACCATGGATGGAAATCAGGCTGCTGCTTATGCATCCTATGCATTTACAGATGTTGCAGCAATATATCCAATAACACCTTCTTCACCTATGGCTGAGGGTGTTGATGAATGGTCAGCACATGGCAAAAAAAATATATTTGGTCAGAGAGTAAAGGTTGCTGAGATGCAGTCAGAGGCTGGTGCAGCAGGAGCTGTTCATGGTTCACTTCAATCAGGTGCGCTTACAACTACATACACAGCTTCACAGGGATTGCTTCTTATGATTCCTAATATGTATAAGATGGCAGGGGAGCTTTTACCCGCTGTTTTTCATGTAAGTGCCAGAGCACTGGCAGCCCATGCACTATCAATATTTGGAGATCATCAGGATGTTATGGCTGCCCGTCAGACTGGGTTTGCTCTGCTTGCATCCACAAGCGTTCAGGAGGCAATGGATTTGGCATTTGTTGCTCATTTATGTGCAATAAAGGGTAGAGTTCCATTTTTACATTTTTTCGATGGCTTTAGAACATCCCATGAGTATCAGAAAATTGAAGTTGTAGATTATGAAGATGTTGCCAAGCTTGTAGATTATAATGCTATAAATGAGTTTAGAAGAAGAGGTATGAGCCCTGAGCATCCAGTTGCAAGGGGAAGTGCTCAAAACCCTGATATATACTTCCAGGGTAGAGAGGCCTCAAATAAATACTATCAGAGTATTCCTGATCTTGTTGAGTACTACATGCAGGAAATGAAAAAAATTACAGGACGAGAGTATCATCCATTTGATTATTATGGAGCAAAGGATGCTGAGTATGTAATAATTGCAATGGGTTCAGTTTGTGACACTATTGATGAAACAGTAGATTATCTTTTAGCAAAGGGAGAGAAGGTTGGAACGATAAAGGCGCACCTATACAGACCGTTCTGTGAGAAGTATTTCTTTAATGTTCTTCCAAAGACTGTGAAGAAGATAGCTGTTCTCGATAGAACAAAGGAACCAGGTGCTCCAGGGGAGCCATTGTATCTTGATATAGTTAATGCATTTTATAATTCCGATATCAAGCCTGTTATAGTAGGAGGAAGATATGGTCTTGGTTCAAAGGATACAAGGCCATCACAGATATTGTCTGTGTTTGACAATTTAAAAAGCAGCAATCCTAAAAATAACTTTACAATAGGCATAGTGGATGATGTAACTAATACCTCTCTAAAAGAGGAGGATCCAATAGAAACAACTCCAGAGGGAACTATAAGCTGTAAGTTCTGGGGATTAGGCTCCGATGGTACAGTGGGAGCAAATAAAACAGCTATAAAAATAATTGGGGACAACACAGACCTATATGCGCAAGGATATTTTTCCTATGACAGCAAAAAGTCAGGTGGAACAACTATATCCCATCTGAGGTTTGGGAAAAAGCCAATAAAATCTCCATACCTTGTATATAATGCAGATTATATTGCATGTCACAATAAATCCTTTATATATCATTATGATATTCTAAAGGGACTTAAAAAAGGAGGAACCTTTGTACTTAATTGCCCATGGAACCCTGATGAACTAGATCAGAAGCTGCCAGCGGCAATTAAAAAGTATATTGCAAAAAACAATATTAACTTCTATACAATAGATGCTATTGGAATAGCTTCAAGAATAGGTCTTGGAGGAAGAATAAACATGATTATGCAGGCTGCTTTCTTTAAGCTTGCCAATGTTATTCCTGTAGAGGATGCAGTAAAGTATTTGAAGGAATCGATAGAAAAGACCTATGGAAAAAAAGGACAAAAAATAGTTGATATGAATAAGACTGCAGTTGATAAAGGTATAGAGGCAATACATAAAGTTGCAGTACCACAATATTGGGCAGAAGCAGAGGAGGAAAAACAGCCTACAAAAGAAGAGCCTGATTTTATCAAAAATATTTTAAGACCAATGGCAAGGCATGAGGGAGATGAACTTCCTGTAAGTGCGTTTAGCAATATGATTGATGGAACCTTCCCATTAGGTACATCGAGCTATGAAAAACGTGGTATTGCTGTGATGATTCCTGAATGGCAGATAGAGAAGTGTATACAGTGCAATCAGTGTGCATATGTATGCCCACATGCAGTTATAAGACCACTTCTATTAAATGAAGATGAGATTAAAAAGGCTCCTCAAGCATTTACTGCAAAGAATGCAGTTGGAAAAGGTCTTGAAGGACTTCAGTATAGGATACAGATAAGTCCAATGGACTGCACTGGCTGCAGTAACTGTGCAGATGTATGTCCTGCTCCTGGTAAAGCATTAATTATGAAACCAGCAGAAGAGCAGATAGAAATACAGTCTGAAAACTGGGAATATGGCTTAAGTGTTACAACAAAGGATAAGCTTATGGATAAGAAGACGCTTAAAGGAAGCCAATTCTCAAGACCATTATTTGAGTTCCATGGAGCGTGTCCAGGATGTGGAGAAACTCCTTATATAAAGTTAATTACACAGCTTTTCGGTGACAGGATGATGATTGCAAATGCGACGGGGTGCTCATCAATATATGGTTTAAGTGCTCCATCAGTTCCTTATACAACAAATGAAGAGGGCAGAGGACCTGCATGGGCGAACTCATTATTTGAGGATAATGCGGAATTTGGATTTGGAATGTACCTTGGAACTAAGCAGATGAGAGAAAAACTAGCAGACCTTGTAAAACAAGCAGTAAATATGCCTGTTGGTGAAGAGTTGAAGGAAGCCTTTAATGAATGGCTGAATGGTATGGATGATGGTGAAGTGTCAAGGGCAGCTTCAAGGAGTCTTGTAGAAGCACTTCAAAAGTATGGAGATATGAATATAAGTGTTTTAAAGGAGATAATGGATAATAAGGACTTCCTTCCAAAGAGATCACAGTGGATAATTGGTGGTGATGGATGGGCATATGATATAGGATATGGAGGTCTTGATCACGTTCTTGCTTCAGGAGAGGATGTTAATGTACTTGTACTTGATACAGAAGTATACTCAAACACAGGAGGACAGTCATCAAAGTCAACACCTACCTCTGCGGTTGCAAAATTTGCTGCATCTGGGAAGAAGATAAGGAAAAAGGACCTCGGAATGATGGCAATGAGCTATGGGTATGTTTATGTTTGCCAAATATCACTTGGAGCGAATATGAATCAGGCTATTAAGGCAATTACTGAAGCAGAAAGTTATAAAGGACCATCCCTTATAATAGCTTATTCCCCATGTGTTAACCATGGTATTAAGACAGGAATGGGAACAAGTATAGCACAGGAGAAGAAGGCTGTTCAATCTGGATATTGGCATTTGTATAGATATAACCCAATGTTTGCTGATGAGGGAAAGAATCCTTTTACACTTGATTCAAAGGAACCAACTGAATCCTTCCAGGAGTTTTTAAGCAGTGAAATTAGATATACATCCCTTATGAATGTATTCCCGGATACTGCAGGAAAACTCTTTGAAGAAGCAGAGAAGCATGCTAAGGAAAGATATAACTCATATAAGAGAATGGCAGAAATGAAATATTAAAAAATACAAGGCACCGGAGAAAGAAGAATAAAATTCTCATTTCTCTGGTGCCTTGCATTCATGGTAGAAGAACATTAAATAGCTACTTCTCGTTAGTGTCAACCCATTCCTTAGCATTTCTTACATCGATTTCACCAGGTATTCCAACACCTGAAACTGGTTTAACTTCTTCAAAATTTGCCCAGGCAGCTGTCTCATGTTTTTCTATTGGGGTAGCCATGAATTTTTCTTTATATTCATTTTTTTCCATAAAAATTATCCCTCCCTGCTATTAGTATTATCAAAATTCAGTTTTGTATAAGGCACATTAAAAAAATATATAAGTTATCTTACTCGTATTTTTAATTCATTTCGTCGTTACTTAATTACTTACATATAGTTAGTATGCGCATGATTGAGTGCCTAGAAAATAATTAAAATTACTTCGCAATCTGACTCATTTATTTTTTTTTATGTGCCTAAGGAATATTAAAGAAAAAGGGAAAATAGACGTTCTATTTTCCCTTTGTTTTTACTAATTCATCAAGTTTTAAGCCAGTTGGTGTTGTTGCAATACCACCCATTGCAGTTTCCCTTAACTGCTCAGGAAGCATTCTCCCAACCTTATACATTGCATCAACAACTTCATCAAATGGAATTAAACTTTTAACTCCTGCAAGAGCAAGGTCAGCAGATATCATTGCATTTACAACTCCCATTGCATTTCTCATAGCACATGGGGCTTCAACAAGACCAGCTACAGGATCGCAGATAAGCCCCATTACATTTTTTAATGTAATTGCTGCTGCATGGAAGGAGGCTTCTGGGCTTCCACCATACATTTCTACAAGGGCTGCAGCTGCCATTGCTGCAGCAGAACCACATTCTGCCTGGCATCCACCCTCTGCTCCAGCAAGAGTGGCATTTTTGGCAATTATTTGACCAACACCAGTAGCTGTAAGAAGAGCAGCAATTATTTGGTCTTCATTTGCTTCTAGTTTTTTAGCAGCAGTTATTAAAGCTGCAGGAATAATCCCACAGGAACCAGCGGTTGGGGCAGCTACAATTCTGCCCATTGCTGCATTTACCTCGGAACAGGAAAGCGCCCTTGCCATTGCCATGGTTATGGTATCACCACATATTGATTCTCCAGTAGTACTATAGCTGTAAACTTTTTTTGCATCGCCGCCTGTTAAGCCACTTACAGATTTTACTTCTTCTTCAAGACCTCTTTTAGCGGCATCAATCATAACATTTAGTATATTCTTTAATTTGCTTTTAACTTCTTCCTTAGATTTTTCACTAACTTTACATTCATTTTCAAGAACAATATCAGATAATTTGCAATTATTTTCAACTGCTGCTTGAATTAAGTCTGTTGATTTACTGTACATATTTTTCCTCCTAATTCAACGATTATATAAGATTAATTGCTTTAACATTCAAAACACCATCTAGAGCTTGAAGTTCTTTTACAACATCCTTTGAAACCTTATTATCAGTTTCTATAACAGTGGTAGCAATATCACCCTTCATGGTTCTACCTACTTTTAATGTGGCTATATTTATATTTCCGAGGGCAAGAGCAAAGGTGATTTTGCTAATCATCCCTCTTTTATCAAAGTGTTTTACTAATATAACTGGGTATTCTCCGCTAAATTCAACAGTATCTCCGTTAATGTTTGTAACAACAATGTTTCCTCCACCTATGGATGAGCCAGTAACATTTACAAGTGTACCATCAGTTGTTGTAATTTCTATTCTTACTGTATTAGGGTGAACATCACCCAGGTCTGATTCTACAAAGCGAACATCGATTCCAGCATTCTCTGCAATTTTAAATGAATCCTTTATTCTTTCGTCATCAGGCTCCATTCCAAGAATTCCAGCCACTAATGCTCTATCTGTACCGTGACCTCTATAAGTTTTAGCAAAGGAACCGTGAAGGTAAAATACTACTGATTTAATATTTTCTTCTGCTATACTCCTTGCTGCTCTTCCAAGCTTTTCAGCTCCGGCTGTATGTGAACTTGATGGCCCTATCATAACAGGACCCAATACATCAAAAATACCGTAATTTTTCATAGACATCTCCCCATAAAATAATAAAAATTTTGTAATAAAAAAGTAGAGTTTTGACAATTAATATTATATAATTATATTGTCGGAAAAATTTGATTTTAGCAAATTTTTATATTCTATAATTAGAATATGTAAATTAACATTATCTATTATATAAAATTTTTAAAAATAATAATAGTATATGTATAATTATACTCCAAATTATCAAAAAAAATTTTGCTACTGAAAAATTTAATTGATGGAAGGAAGTGTATCGATATGTCTTATGAGGAAATAAATAATGTAGATCCCGAGATATATGAGATAATTGGTCTGGAAATAAACAGACAGCAGAGCAAAATTGAGCTTATCGCTTCAGAAAACTTTACTAGTAAAGCTGTTATGGAAGCTATGGGTTCACACTTAACTAACAAATATGCTGAAGGATATCCTGGAAAGAGATACTATGGTGGATGCGAATATGTAGATATGGCAGAAAATGTAGCAAGAGATAGGATGAAAAAGCTTTTTAATGCTGAGCATGCAAATGTTCAACCTCATTCAGGATCACAGGCTAACATGGGTGTATATTTTGCAGTATTAGAACCAGGTGATACAGTTCTTGGTATGAACCTTTCACATGGTGGACACTTAACACATGGAAGTCCTGTAAATTTTTCTGGTAAGTATTATAGATTTTTATCCTATGGAGTTGACGATACTGGTTATATAGATTATGATAACCTGGCAAAGATTGCTCGTGAAGAAAAACCAAAGATGATAGTTGCAGGTGCAAGTGCTTATCCTAGAGTAATAGACTTTAAAAGGATAAGAGAGATATGTGATGAAGTAGGAGCTTATATGATGGTTGACATGGCTCATATAGCAGGCCTTGTTGCAGCAGGAGTTCATCCGAATCCAGTAGAATATGCAGATTTTGTTACTACTACAACCCATAAAACCCTTCGAGGACCTAGGGGTGGAGCTATACTTTGCAAGGAAAAATACGCCAAGATGATAGATAAGAGCATATTCCCAGGAATACAGGGAGGACCTTTAATGCATGTTATTGCAGCTAAGGCAATATGCTTTAAGGAAGCAATGTCAGATGATTTTAAAGCATATCAAAAAAGAGTTGTTGATAATGCAAAAGTTTTATCAAAAGCATTAATGGACAGAGGCTTCAAGCTTGTTTCTGGAGGAACTGACAACCATCTAATGCTTGTTGATTTAAGAAATAAGAATATAACTGGAAAAGAAGCACAGCATCTTCTTGATGAAATTGGTATAACAACAAATAAGAATACTGTACCAGACGAAACAGAAAGTCCATTTGTTACAAGTGGTATAAGGATTGGTACACCTGCAGTTACAACCAGAGGCTTTGGAAGTGATGAAATGGTTGAGATTGCAAATATAATAGCATGGGCTATAGATAATAGAGATAAAGATTTAACCTTCGCAAAGGATAGGGTAAAAATGCTTTGTGATAAATTCCCTCTATATAAGTAAAAAAAATTTATAAATTAAATTAGATTTTATAAATGCATTACTCGGATAAATAATCTGGGTAATGCATTTTTTATGAATATAAAGCATATCTTATGATAATAATTATATATAACGCAATAAAGATTTTTCATTAAGGTATTTATTGCGTTATATGAATTTAGGAAAATATTTCGCATAAATGATTTTAAAAATGTAAAATCATTTATGCGAAATATATAGAACATAGAAGCTGTGATTAATGATAATGAATAATACATTTTATAAATCAAACCCTAAAAAGAGGAGGAGTTTAAGTGAAAAAGTATGTTTGCATAGCCTGCGGCTATATTTATGATCCGGAGGTAGGAGATCCTGATGGAGGTATAGAACCTGGGACAGCTTTTGAGGATATTCCTGAGGATTGGGTTTGCCCACTTTGTGGTGTAGGGAAGGATCAATTTGAGGAAACCGAATAAAAAATTACAGTATAAGAAATACTTTTATTGATAATACTGTTGACATTAGGATTTTTGGGGATTATAATTTTAAAGTATAATACAATATTATCCTGCGATGAAGGGAAGAGTAGGTATATAATGGATTTAAAGCGAGCCAGTGATGGTGTAAGACTGGTATGAAGTTTGTATTGAAGAACATCCCTGAGCGTCCAACCGAAATCATATGAGAGTAGACTTGGAGGCTTCCAAAGCCTTATATTTGGAGGGTATCGAATCAGTTGATTCCGTACCTTTGAGGTGGTCGTTTTTACGACAAACTGGGTGGCACCGCGAAGCAACGCTCCTTCGTCCCTTTTAGGATGGAGGGGCTTTTATTTATGCTTTTTTAGCGATTATTTTAAAATACCTTGATGCATCAGGTAATTAATAAAATTTATAAGATAGAGGAGGTTAAAAAATGGACACTACATTAGTAAAACAGATTTATAGGAACACAGAGGAGTACGCTGGTAAGAATGTGAAAATTTCAGGCTGGGTAAGAACAATCAGAGCCTCAAAATCATTTGGGTTCATAGAACTAAATGATGGAAGCTTCTTTAAAAACATTCAGATAGTATATGGTGATAATATTGAAAACTTTGCTGATGTATCAAAGCTTTCAATAAGCTCTTCAATTACTGTGGAGGGCGTTTTAGAGTTAACTCCAGAGGCTAAGCAGCCCTTTGAGATAAAGGCAACAAATATTGTAATTGAAGGAACCTCATCACCTGAATATCCACTTCAAAAGAAGAGGCACTCATTTGAATACTTAAGATCAATTGCACATTTAAGACCAAGAAGTAACACTTTTTCAGCAGTATTCAGAGTAAGGTCATTGGCTGCATATGCAATCCACAAGTTCTTCCAGGAAAGAGGCTTTGTTTATGTACACACTCCTTTAATAACAGGAAGTGACTGCGAAGGTGCAGGAGAAATGTTTAGAGTTACAACACTTGATCTTGAGAATCTTCCAAAAACACAGCAGGGGAATGTTGATTGTTCAGAGGACTTCTTTGGAAAAGCGACTAACCTAAGTGTAAGTGGGCAACTTGAAGCTGAAACCTATGCTATGGCATTTAGAAATGTTTATACCTTTGGCCCTACATTTAGAGCAGAGAATTCAAATACTCCAAAACATGCTGCAGAATTCTGGATGATTGAACCAGAAATCGCATTTGCGGATCTAAAGGATGATATGGATCTAGCTGAAGATATGGTTAAATATATAATTAGTTATGTATTAGAGAATGCTCCAGAAGAAATGCAGTTTTTTAACAGTTTTGTTGATACAGGTTTGTTTGATAGACTAGAAAATGTATTAAATTCAGATTTTGGGAGAGTGACCTATACTGAAGCTATTGAAATACTTAAAAAGTCAGGAGAAAAGTTTGAATACCCTGTAGAATGGGGAATAGATCTTCAGACTGAGCATGAAAGATTTCTTGCAGAAAAAGTATTTAAAAGGCCAGTATTTGTTACAGATTATCCAAAGGAAATAAAAGCCTTCTATATGAGAATAAATGATGATAATAAGACAGTTGCAGCTGCTGATTTACTTGCTCCAGGAGTAGGTGAACTAATTGGTGGAAGCCAGAGAGAAGAAAGACTTGATGTTTTAGAGGCAAGACTTGAGGAACTAGGATTACACAAGGAAGACTACTGGTGGTATCTTGAATTAAGAAAATATGGTGGAACAAAACATGCAGGTTTTGGTCTTGGATTTGAGAGAATGATAATGTACCTAACAGGAATGAGCAATATAAGAGACGTAATTCCTTTCCCAAGAACTCCAGGAACTGCAGAGTTTTAATGATTAAGTAATAACGATATTAAAAAAGGGGCTATCGCACCACTATCTCTAGGTGACAGGCTCTTGAGTTATGAGTTATTTAAGAAAAACTATTTTCTAATGATCATCTTTCATAAATAACTCATAACTCAAGTGCCTGTTACCTAGGGACATTTCTTTGTGTGACGGCTCTTTTTTTGTTGAATCAAAATAGAAGAAACAATCACCATCATATATTTTTTTAGAATGAATATATGATAATGAAGTGTTAAAATGAATATAAGATATTTTTTATTAAAATAATGATATATAAAGATTTCAATAGATTCCATGAGCTTTATAGAGCAAAACATAGGTTTCGTTGAAATTATATATAAGTTGGTGTAATGTTAACAAAAACAGGTGTTGTATTTAAAAACAACACATGATAATATATATTGTAACAAGTAGTAATACATACTACGTTATAAAAGCATAAAAACTATAACATGGTATTAAGATGGGAAGGAGGGAGAAAGATGGAATACATCATATTGTGGGTTGTTGTATCCATTGCTGCATTGGTAATAGACATAATAACCAGTAGCTTTTTCTTTGCAGGGTTCACAATTGGCGGAATTGCTGCACTTATAGCTCAAATATCCAATATGAATATAACATCGCAAATAATTATATTTGGGATTGTAAGTGCCATCTCTGTCATAATTGAATACTTCTGGTTTAGAAAAAAGTTAAAGGCCTCTATACCTAAAACGCTTAAAATGGAAGAGACATTTGTAGGGAGGACGATAACATTAGATGAAGATTTGAAAGCCTTAGGCAAGATAAAGCTTGACGGAATTTATTGGAGCATCGAAAACCAGGGTGAGCCTATAAATGCTGGAGAAAAAGCTGAAATAACAGGCATAAAGGGAAACAAATTAATAATTATTAAAAAATAAGGGGGACTTTTAGTATGCAAGCTATTATAACAATGATTATTATCCTATTCGTATTGATACTCTTATTCTCATCAATAAAGGTAGTCAATACTGGATACCTTTACGTAGCAGAAAGATTTGGACAGTTTTACAAGGTACTTGAACCAGGCTGGCACTTTTTAATACCATTTGTTGACTTTGTAAGAAGAAAGATTTCAACAAAGCAGCAGATATTGGATATTGAACCACAAAACGTAATTACAAAGGACAATGTTAAGATTTCAATAGACAACGTTATATTCTACAAGGTTATGAATGCAAAGGATGCAGTATACAATATAGAAGATTATAAGTCTGGTATAGTTTATTCAACAATTACAAACATGAGAAATATTGTAGGTAATATGACACTTGATGAAGTTTTATCTGGAAGAGATCAGATAAACCTAGAGCTTCTTAAGGTAGTTGATGAAATAACTGATGCCTATGGAATAAAGATACTTTCAGTTGAAATTAAAAACATTATACCACCAGCTGAAATTCAGCAGGCAATGGAAAAGCAGATGAAGGCAGAAAGAGATAAGAGAGCAACTATACTCCAGGCAGAGGGAGAAAAGCAAAGTGTTATGACAAGAGCAGAAGGAGATAAACAGTCAAAAATACTTGCAGCTGAAGCAGAAAAGGAAGCAAACATAAAGAGAGCTGAAGGACAAAGAGAGGCACAGCTTCTTGAAGCAGAAGGTAAAGCAAGAGCTATTGAAACTATAGCTAAGGCTGATGCAATGGCTATTGAAACAGTAAATAAATCAATACTTGATTCAGGAACAAACGAAGTTGTTATAGCATTAAAGCAAATTGAAGCAATGAAGGAAATGGCTAAGAACCCAGCTAACAAGCTTATACTTCCAAATGAAACACTTTCATCCCTTGGAAGCATTGCAGCTATAGCAGATGTGCTAAAGGGAAGCATTAAAGAAAAACAGAATGAAGTTAAGTAAAATAGTAATAAAAAAATGGGCAGATATTAAATCTGCTCATTTTCTATTTCATAAGTAAAACATAGACAGGAATAAATACAAGGCTTAAAATTGTTGTTACAGTAACAATTACCGAAGTATATTTATAATCACTTCCATATGCCTTGGAAATAATAGCTGCCTGGGTTATTGCCGGCATTGCAGATTGGGTTATAAAAACATTTTTCATTAATTCAGGCATAGGAAAAATCGGTGTAAGTGCTACTATAGTTAATGGTGCGATTAAGAATCTTCCAATCAGTATTGCAGCCATATCTATACTTGGTTTAATGTCCTTAAGCTTTACTGAATACATTGTTATTCCTATAAATATCATGGATAGAGGAGTTGTAAGATTGCCAAGATATTTACATGTATCCATAACAAAATCAGGCAGGTTGATTCCTAATAATACAATTGAAGTACCAAGTATAAATCCTATAAATGGAGGAGAAAATACTTTTTTAATGCTATTTAAACTGAATAATTTTTCTTTGGTACCCTCAGAATACTTTCTAATATCATATATCCCTATTGTCCAAAATAAAAATGTATTTGCCATGTAATAAAGCAGGGCATATGGCAAGCTTTTGCTTCCGAATATTGCGATATTAACAGGAAGTCCAATAAATATTGTATTGGAGGCAAAAAACATCGTTTCAAACAATCCACGTCTTTCTTTTTTTACCTTTATTAATTTTGATACAAATTTACTAATAACATAACAGATTCCAATTGATAAAAATGGAACAGCAAGTCCATTAAACGAGGATAAAAGTGAATGTCTGTCAAAGCTTTCTGTTAAGTTGTATATCATTAAAGGCGGCAGTGATACATATGTAACAATTTTTGATAGCAGCTTTGATGAATCATCATTAAACCATCCTTTATATGTAAGAAAATAACCAATGGATATCATAATTAAAATACTAAAAACACTCTGTATTGCTTTAAAAACAGTCAAAATATCACCTTCTATATGTTTCATATAAATGATTCTACATTGCTCGACCCAAAACATTTATGCGAAATCATTTTCTTTGTTTTATTAATCGCACAACATCCAATGTAAAATCTTTAGTACGATTAATATAGTTGAATTAATTGATTATTTATCATGGACTACTTCATTATAACATATCGAAAAATGATAACCACAGAGAATTTGGAAATACTATATAGTAATGTATAGAGAACATAAAATGCTATTTGGAGGTCTTAACATGAAGATTAAAGGTTATTTTCCAAGAATAAAGGATGCAAATAGAGCAATTAAAAATCTTAAAGATGAAGGATATAATAAGGCTTTCCTAGATATAAATGATCATCAAATGGATAAAATGTCTATTCAAACAAATAATCCTGGTACAGAAAATGGAGGCAGCTATTCAGCACTTACTCTTGGTTCAGGAGAAGAGGTTATTGATGATGTTTCAAAAACACCTCTTATGGCAGCAAGTCCTATGGCAAGTGGAATGGGTGAATTTGATGAAATATCAGGATTCAGATGCAGTATTGAAATAAATATTAATGATGATGATTATGAAGCAGTGGATGAAATTATATCAAATAATGGAGGAACACTCAAAGATCCTAATTTGAACTTGTCATCAAGAGTAAAAACTATTGATGATTCTTCAGTTAGGATACCTCGAATATAAAATATTAAAAAGTATTATATATTAAGTTATAAATATGATATAATACTTTTACAAATATTATGAATATTCCGAATCGCAAAGTTTCATATATTTATCTTGGGAATGGTTTATAGAATAAATTATAATATAAAATGAATAATGGTGATTGGATATATTCATATAGGGGGGATATTTATAGAAACTAAAAGCATAAAGATACCTTTTTTAAAGAAGTACATCAAGGATGAAGATAAAATAAAATATGTCGTCTTGGTAGTATATGCTTTATCACTGGTTATATTTGGTCTATTAATGGACAAACCTGAAAATATATTAAGGGGCCTGTTTGATATAATCAAGGAGCCTGATGCATTGATATCGGATTATATTGGGGTAGGGGGAATGGGAGCTGCCTTTGTAAATTCAGGATTTATCACGTTGATTTCCATATTAATATTATGGAAATTAAATATAAACATTTCAGGAGCAGCTATTTCATCTATATTTATAGTTTCGGGTTTTTCTCTTTTTGGCGAAAACATTTTTAATATATGGTTTATACTCGGAGGAGTATACTTATATGCAAGGTATCAGAATGAGAAGTTTGCAAAGTATATATATATTGCACTTATTGGTACAGGATTAGCACCAATGGTTACGCAGATAATGTTTAATACAGACAAGCCCCATATTTTTAATATCCTGCTGGGAATATTTATTGGTATTGGACTGGGATTTATATTGCCGCCGCTTTCATCATACTTAATGAGAGTGCACCAGGGATTTAATCTATATAATATAGGATTTACAGCAGGAATAATTGGAACAATATTAGTATCAATACTTCGTTCCTATGGGTATAATATAAGCGGAAGGCTGGTATGGACAAAAGGAAATGATTTGATACTTGGTATCTATTTGTTTATGGTATTAATGTTTTTTATAATTACAGGATTTTTGCTTGATAAAAAAGCTATAGTAAATGTAAAAAAAATATTTTCATACCCTGGAAGGTTGGTAACAGATTTTGTACTCCTTGAGGGTTTTCCAGCAACACTGATTAATATGGGTATTAGCGGTATATCAGCTATGATTTATGTTATAATTGTCGGTGGAAGTCTCAATGGTCCAACAATAGGTGGAATTTTAACAATTACAGGGTTTAGTGCATTTGGAAAACACCTAAGAAACATAATTCCTATATTTATTGGTGTGTATATTGCAAGTATTACTAAGATATGGCGCATAGATGATCCTGTAATGCTTTTATCAGCATTGTTTGGAACTACATTGGCTCCGATATCTGGTGAATTTGGATGGAAAATGGGAATGTTGGCAGGATTTATAATATGTTCAGTGACAATAAATGTTGGATATCTCCATGGTGGACTTAATCTTTATAATGTTGGATTTGCTGGTGGAATTGTTGCAGCAGCAATGGTGCCTGTAATAGAGGCAATTAGGAAGGATGATTAGTGTGAAACATGATAAATTGAAAATTTCTAAAATTTCGGAGGAGTTGTTGAATTATCTTCTTTCTCATGGTTCAAATGATATATCTATTAATATTAAAGAAGGAAATGAATTTTATAAAGTAGAGGTAATAAGCAGGAATACCAATATAACAAAGGAAGAATTAGAAAAAATCAGAGGAAAGTTAACCATTGAGAAACATGAAGAAATTGAAGAATACTACTGGTGTCTGGCAGGGGAGAGTGATGTGGATACAGAACTTTCTCTTGTTGGTATGATGGTAGATAGAGCAGATGTCATTTATAATGAAAATGGAGTTCTTGAAATAGTATTATATAGAAATAAAAATGATAAGTAATAAGATTCAAATATATAGACGACACATAAATTAAAATCCCCGGGTATAAGTCCGGGGATTTTTTATGCAGCTAATTTTTACTCTTTTTGTACCATTCCACGAATTTTTCTATTCCTGTTTCAATATCAGTACATGGACTATAGTTAAGCAAATTTCTTGCCCTGCCTATATCTGCACAGGTATGCTCAGCATCACCAGTTTGAATTGGCGAATAACGTTTTAGAGCATATTTTCCAAGCTTTTGTTCTATGATGTTTATTAGCTTATTAAGCTGAATAGGATATGAATTTCCTAAATTTATTATATCAAAGCTGGAGTTAAGTTCTATGGATGATATGATACCATCAACGATGTCATCTATATAGGTGTAGTCTCTAGAACTTTTTCCATCACCATAAATGGCTATTTCTTTACCTTCATCAATATTTCTAGTAAATAAATGAATTGCCATTTCTGGTCTTTGTCTTGGACCATATACAGTAAAAAATCTTAAGCATATAATTGGCATATTATAGAGTTCATTATAGGTTCTGCAGAACATTTCACCTGAACGCTTTGCCACAGCATAGGGTGATATTTGAATATTGATATAATCGTCCTCCCTAAAGGGGGTAGGGTTTTTTCCATAAACTGAAGAGGAGGAAGCAAATATAAATTTACTAATTCTATATTTTTTGCTTATATCAAGAAGGTTTACTGTACCCTTTATATCAACATCAACATATTCTTGCGGTGTATCAATGGATTTTCTAACACCTGCCATAGCTGCAAGATGAACTACCTTATTAATATTAAAGAGTCTAAAAAGATTATTTAAAAGAGCCCCATCTCTTATATCCCCCTCAATAAGAACATAGTTAGGGTCTTTTTTAGCTGTTGTAATGTTATCTCTTTTTATAACAGGATTGTAGAAATCATTAAAATTGTCAAGGGCTATTACCCTATATCCAATTCTAAGGAGTCGCTCACAAAGAGTGGAGCCTATAAAACCAGCACCACCTGTTACAAGAATAGAGTTCATTCCCTACCAACTCCTTTATAGGAAAAATAGTATTTTTAATATTTCTTAATTTTTTCTATTTCCCTTAATAAATCTTCACTTACTCTTTTCCAATTAAAACGTTCCTCAACAAGCTTTCTTCCAGCCATGCCCATTTGAAGAGAAAGTTCAGGGGAGTTTAAAAGATGATATATATTATATGAAAATTGTTCAGGATTTTTATAATCATCAATTATTATGCCGTTTCCCAATCCTGAAACTACTTCAGCATTTCCACCCCTATTAGTAGTTATAATAGGAAGACCTGCTGCCATTGCTTCATAATGAACCCTTGCTAATGGTTCATTCCATTGGGAGGCACATACAAATATATCTCCTATGTTATAATGAAATGGAATCTCTGATGGAGCAAGAAACCCTGTGAATACAACAGGACCTGAAAGCCCCTTTGCTAATAAATAGAGAGACTTTGTATAATCATCTATTTTGTTATCCCCATACCACTTGCTGCCAATCATTACAAGAGCTACATCTTTTCTATAGTTCATAACCTCTTTCATAGCCTTCATTAATATGTGAGCCCCTTTTTTTTCACCAAACCTTCCTACAAATAGAATTACCTTATAATTTTCAATATTATATTTTCTTTTAAGTGAGTATTTGTTAAGAAGCCCCTGACTTGACCATATTGGTTCATATTTTTCTGGATTTGCAGCAGAATAAATAACCTTTAGTTTGTCAGCTGCTTGAGGATATGAAATTTTTACTCCATCTGCAATGAATTTGCTTACTGTACTAATGAATTCCACTCGGTTTATACATTTAATTGCATTTTCTGGAGTAATCTTTTCTGTATGAAACATTTCATTATGAAGGCTTAAGCTAAATCTTGTATTTGGTAATCCATCGCATAAAGCTAATATCCATTGAGGTCTATTAAGAATATGAATCAAATCATAGCCTTCATGGATATTGTTTTTGAGTGCATTTATATATTCTTGCTTGTTTGCAGCAGGAAATCTTATATATCTTACATTATTTACAACTTCATTTGGAAAAAGAGCAGGATGGCTTATACTATAAACTGTTATGTCATGTTCTTTTGAAAGATATGGGACGATTCCTTCTATATATTGTTGAACTGCACCTCCGGCTATTGGAGGTACGGGAAGCTTTTCTGTACATATTAAGGCAATTCTCAATTTTGCCACCTCCTAGAGCAGTTGATTTATAATAGAAATTTTTGATAATTCGAGATTTGAAATCTTTTGGATTTCTCCGGGTTTTAATGATTTATTATTCAAAAAAATGTTTTTAACAAGTCCATAAAACCAATGTGGGAAAAGCAAATCGATATAAAGCACTTTCTTTTCGTCTTTTGAAATGGGATTGGATTTTTCATAACAGCTTAATACACGGTCTATTATTGATTGCTCCCATTTTCCTCGATTTTCTGATTCCTTACCAACTATTTTTCTTAAATCTCTAGTTGGAAGGTCAAAGGTTACTCCATCAAGATCCAAAATATAAACACCCTTTTCTGTAAAAAGAGCATTCCCCTTTCCAAAATCTTGATGGTTTAATACAGGGTATATTGAATCGGGAGATGTTAGTTTATTATAGGGTGAATTATTTAGTAGATTTAATGCATTGCCAGCAATATCAATTATTGAATCAACTACCTGGACATAAGTTTGAATACAAGGTGTATTATTATTCAAGGATATTTCCTTCCAGCTTCTAAATTTATTTATCATTGAAGTGTATTGCTCAGGCCACTTCCCAAGCTTGGTAGATTTCCTTGAATCTTCGATGCAATTATAACCCTTTGATGCAATGTGAAATTCGGCAAGGCCTTGTATTGCAGTGCAGAAATCATCAGGATTATTGAAATACAGATCCCTTCCGGCTATCCATTCATAAAGAACAAAAAGCTGATTATTATACTCCGTTATTGGGTTTCTCGACATATTAAATATTATTCCAGGTACCTTTCCACCGTTGCTTTTTATATAAATTTGAGCATTTACAGAGAATAAACATTTATCATAGGCTTGTTTGAGTCTTTTAAGACAAAAAACTTTTCCACGAGAGTTTATTTTCCAAACAGTTTTTATACTTCCACTCTGTATTATTTGAATGCTCTCAGGAAACACATCATAATTTTTCATAACTTCAATGGATAATTCATTTAGATTTTCAGAAAAATTTGATTTAATTTTATCCAATTTGATGTTCCTCCTTTAATCCCTTTTTATAATAATGCTTTATTTAATAAGTCTGATTTGTTCTTCTCAAAATCTGACATTTCCTTTAATCTTTCATAATATTTTCTTACATCCCATTCCTTATCTCTTTGATAATAGTATTTATTCATAGCACCGATAAACAGGTGAGGGAACATTAGATCATATTTAACTACAAGCCACTCATCCTTTGTGAGAGGATTTTCTGATTGATAATAATCCATTATTTTTTTAGTAGTATTAATATCCCATTTACCAAGCTTTTTCATGATCTTATTAAAAAGCTTTCTTAAATCCCTGGCTGGTATATCAATTGTTATGGAATCTGTATCAAGAACATAAAAACCTGCTTGAGATATAAGGAGATTTCCTGCAGCAAAGTCCTGATGACATAATCCACCTGTATTTTTTGATTTATTAACCCAATCCCAATATGAATTTGAATCAAGTGATTTTATGGATTCCTTAGCTCTTCCATAAAAATATGGGAACTCTTGAAGAATGAATCTGCCAATTATATTTTCTTCCTTTGAATGTTCAGCAGTATAAAAACCATTCATATCTTCAATTTGATTAGTATAATCTTCAATCCAGATTCCTAAATGATTTTTAGGCTTACAATCTGCTGCTGGGAAAAACCCCTTTGAAGCTTTATGAAACTTTGCAAGCTCCTTTACTATCATTGAAAGTTCATTCTGGGAGCTATAGGATGGATTTCTTCCATCAATTGCATCTGAAAGTACATAGCAAATATCATTTATCTTTACATAATCATCTCCAGTTATTGTTTTGTTTATTAAGGGAATATGCACACCGTTTTCAATAAGATGATAAACTGCTGATATTGTGAACTTTAGGGTGCTTTCAGAGTTTGATACCTTTTTCAGTATTTTATAGCCCTTAGGTGTTTGAATCCACCAAACTCCCTTTTTGTCTTTATAGGATTCATTTTTTATTCCAATAACATCTATATTATAATGAGAAAGAACATCCTTTAATGGTTCGCTATTTTCAGTAAACATTGTAACACTCCTTTATAGGTGCATTTTTAAAAATTCCCTATATGCTGCAGTTATTATTCTGCAGCATATAGGTACTTAAAGTTATATATTACTAGGTATCAGGTAGTTTTAAAACATGCTAGTCATCAATATCTTCATTAACTATTTCATTTTCCCATGATACTTTTAGTGTTACAGAAGCTCCTTCTTCGTCTGTTGTATACTTAACTTTGTAATCAAGAGGTCTATCATTAGGAACTGATACATTCTGTCCTTCAACAGTTAAAAGGTTTGAAATCATTTGGTTGAATAGATTCTTTAAAAATTCTGAGAATTCAGCCTTGTTTCCAGAAAAATCTTCTCTATACTGCATACAGATACCTCCTAATATTTTTTCCTGGTATATTATATTAACGATATGCTAAAATGTTACATAATTCGACATATGAATAATTATAAAACCTGCTATTTGCAGGTTTTATTTTAAACGCTAAGTTTATGATGTGAAAATTGGAGAAGAAATACCTGATTTTTCATCGGAAAGGATTACCTTTACAACATACCAATTATTTTTAGGTTCAGTAGAAATCGATGTTTTCCAAAATACCTGTTTTGTATTTTCAAAATGTTCTTCCCTTACTATATTTCCACCATTTGATATTATCTGTATACAGTTAATTGGAATTTCTAGATTTTCAACATTAATTTCAAAATCAATACTGTTAATGGAAGGTGAAGGCAATATACTTCCCATAATATAGCCATTTGCTTTAACCATAAGCTTAAGATGTCGCGATTCAGTTGAGTAGGTATGCCTATTTTTTAGGGCATATAATATGTCTTCAATTGTTAATGCTTCTGATATAATAACAGTTAAGTTTTCACTGTCTCCCCAGTTATCAATATGATTATCCTGACCATTTATAGCCCCAAGGTGCCAGCCATTGTCAAGAGCATTATAATAGTGCTTTTCAAATCGTCTATATTTACGAGGAAAAGCGCCATTGCCAACCTCAATAAGATTTATTATTCCATCCATTTCCAGATGATTAATTACCTTCTTAAAATGAGAACCTGGATGGTTAATAACTGTAACTATATTCCTCTGCTTTTTAATCCATGAGAAAAAATCTTCTATAAGATTAAGTTGATGCTTTCCTTCAACATAACCACTGCTGTTTAACACATTAATATGTCCCCAGTTCTCAGATGTCATTTCAAACCCTCTTAAGGCAATAAAGTTTTTAAATGAAGAATTACATTCCTTAACACTAACTTCAGTATTATACCAGTCTGAATTTATAGTTTCTTTATATTCGTTAAATAGTCTATCAAACTCATAATTATCCTTACATACACCATCAAAAAAATTTGAGTGATCTGTAATAAATAGAAAGTCAAGTCCATTTTTACGTGTATAGTCTATTGCTTTGGCAGGTAAACCTTTTCCATCGGAAATACTTGTGTGAGCATGGGGTACACCAAATAAAAGTCTATAATTATTATTTTTTATCTCAATATTAAACATCCAACTAATACAGCTTATAGTTCCATTATTGTCATTAAAATTTATACTAACAAAATGCTCCCCAGGAGTTAATGGACTATCTGGAATGTATAGTATTTTATCACTTTGAGTAATGGGAATAATCTCTTTATTATCGACGTACATCCTTATGGAGGATTTGTATAAAAGCATATTGCTATTGCGAAATAAAGCATAAATTTCTGGTTTGTTGTTGAATGTAGATGACAGGTTGCAGGGAAAAAGATTGATTGTCTCAATTACATTAAGAACTTTTATAGTAGCTTTTCCTTTTTTTTTAATTAATACTCCAGAAATAAGACTGATATCTCCTTCTTTGTTTAGGTGACATCCTTTTTTTGTGTTCAATTCAATTACGCCAGTTGAATCCTGTAAAAATGTTTTTCCAGAATTGGGTATTATTCTTCCTTCAACTAATACCATTGTGCCAGAAGATATTCTATTGATTTCAGATATTTTAAAATAAGATGAAGCTTTAGTGTAATTATAACTTTCTTCGTTCATAATACCACCTTAAAAAGTACTAAAGCTAATGATTAAAACTTCTCTAATATATAATATTTTGAACTTAATTATAGTTACATAAAATTTTAAATATATATTCCTATTTTCTTTAATACGCCCTATTTCAAAAAAAGTTCTTTTACATATAATGATAGTGAATGCTTGTTTTGAGGTGATTTTTATTAAAAGCTTTGAAGGTTATGATTTAGAAAAATTAGAATTCGCTGGAAGAGGAATGCATGGAAAAGTATACAGGATAGATTCAATAAGGTGCCTAAAGATTTTTAAAAAGAAAACACCATGGAAAAATGAATTAAAAACATTAAAAATGGGTCAAAACGATAAACATTTTCCAGAGCTTTTTTCATGGGGGAAGGGATATATAATAAGGGAGTTTATAGATGGAATAGAACTTGATAAGTATCTTTTAGATAATCCATTAGATTTTTCAATGTCAAAAAAGGTTGTGGAACTCTATGACGCCATGATAAAAGTTGGGTTTAGTCGATGCGATACGGCACTTCTTCATATTTTTGTTGCTAAAAATAGAGATTTAAAATTGATTGACACAGCTAGAGCAATGAAGGGATCGAGGAGATATCCTGAAATGATTTTAAGAGACTTTCAAAGACTCGGCTGTCTGGAAACTTTTTTTAATCATCTTTCGGCTATAAGACCAGAGCTTTATGATGAATGGAATAAGAAGCTTAAAAATAGGAGCCAAGTGTGAAATGGCTCCTATTTTTTATACATAAATTCTTTATAAAAATAAGAAAATGTAATATTGAAACTTTGTATAGTTATATGGTTAATAGAATTTGGGAATAGCTAAAGTATATTGATTTATATTTGGTGAAAATAGATTGTTAGAAATAAGTAAAGCGAAGTTATTGATAAAGGTCTTGTGTTTTAAAAGGCGGGAGCAAAGGAGATGAAAGGCATTATGGAAAAAGAAAGTATTTTTGAGCAAATTGAAATACATATACTTGAGGATGAAAAGCCATCTGATTTTATTGAGGTACTTTTTAAGGATGATGAAGTATCTAGTACAAACCCATTTACAATGCTTTCTAATCTCAAGAAGGTTGAACAGAACAAAAAGTATCATCCGGAGGGCAGTGTATGGAATCATACTTTACTTGTGGTTGATGAGGCTGCCAGCAGAAGAGAGCAAAGCAGGGATAAAAAAGCATTTATGTGGGCTGCACTTCTTCATGATATAGGAAAAGCCCCTACTACAAGGATTAGAAATGGCAAAATAACATCATATAATCATGAAAAATTGGGTAAAGAAATGTCTACCACCTTTTTAAGAGAATTTAATAAGGATGAGGAATTTATTAAAAAAATAGCATCACTTATAAGGTGGCACATGGAACCACTTTTTATTCTAAAGGAATTACCATTCTCAAATATAAAGCAGATGCTTAGAGAGGTACCCATAGAAGAAATAGCCCTTCTTGCAGTTTGTGATAGATTGGGAAGGGGAGATATGTCTTCAAAAAAAGCAATTGATGAAAAAAGAGGTATAGAAATGTTTGTGAAAAGATGTAAAAAATATATGGAAAATGAGGTGTAAACTGAAAGAGATTTATTTTCTTTAATATGCTTTAATATGATATAATATTTGTTAAATAAGTTATGTATATATATTTCGCATAAATGATTTTACATTTTTAAAAATCATTTATGCGAAATATTTTTCTAAATTCATATAACGCAATAAATCCCTTAATGTAAAATCTTTATTGTGTTATATATAGATGGGGGATTTCTGTGGATAGGATTATATTTCTGGTTGATATGAATGCTTTTTTTATAAGCTGTGAAATGTCAAGAAATAATGAATTAAAGGGGAAGCCAGCAGCTGTAGCAGGTGATCCTAAAAATAGAAAAGGTATTATACTATCTGGGAACTATGATGCAAGGGCCTATGGAGTAAAAACAACAATGACTGTAAATGAAGCAAAAAAATTATGCCCCAATATAATACTTGTTCCTCCAGATCATGGTTTTTATAGTAAGAGATCAAGGGAAGTAATGAATATATTCTCAAGATTTACCCCAAATGTACAGCAGAATAGTATAGATGAGGCATGGTTGGATGTAACAGGGTGCACAGGATTGTTTGGAGAGCCTTTAGAAATTGCTAAAAAGATAATGGATACTATAATGAATGAATTGGATTTGTGGTGCTCAATAGGAATATCAAGTAATAAGTTTCTTTCAAAGATGGCTTCGGAAATGAAAAAGCCCCTTGGTATTACAGAGCTATATCCAGAAGATATTAAGAATATGCTTTGGCCAATGCCTGTCAGAAGTATGTACGGTGTAGGAAAACAAACGGAGAAAAAGCTTATTGATATGTCAATGTACACTATTGGAGATTTAGCAGTTTGCAATGTTAAAAAATTGATAAAGTGTTTTGGAAGCTATGGTGAAGTACTTCACAATCATGCAAATGGAGTAGATGAATCATCTGTTGAAATAAATCCTTATCATGAAAATAAATCCATAAGTCGTTCTGTAACCCTTGCAAGGGATACAGTGGATCTCGAATATGTAAGAAATATTATTATTGAGTTATCTGAGGAGATAGGAATAGAGGCAAGAAGAAATGGATGGAAGGGTGGAAAGGTTTCAATTGTTTTAAAATACAGCGATTTTAAGGTTATAACACGTCAGAAATCCATTACACCTACAAATCTTTCAAGGATAATATATGATACGGCTTGTGAACTTCTAAAGAAAAACTGGAATACAATAAATCCTGTAAGACTGGTAGGTGTGGGAATAGGTAATATTGAAGATGAAGTAGAGCAGCTTTCTTTGTTTGATTTGGTTGAGGATAGCTTTAAGAACAAAAAAGAAGAGAAGCTTGAAAAAGCTATGGATTTAATTAGAGAGAAATATGGAATGAACTCAGTTGTCAGGGCAAAATTATTAAATAAAAAAAGGGACTAAATGGACTTATATATTTCGCATAAATGATTTTATATTTTTAAAAATCATTTATGCGAAATATTTTCTTTAATACGCCTAAATTTAAAATCTTTATTGCTTTATATATAGATAGAACAGGCTATCTAAGCCCATTTAATTCCTTCCAGGATATATATCCATGTATTGAATCAGCCATTTTTATGCCTCTAAATATAGCCTTTTCCATTACATTTGCTGCTAAAAAGCCTACAACATTCACATCAGCCTTTGCTTTTCCTGTAGCCATAGTAAAAATAGTATCACCATCAAACATGGTATGAGAAGGTCGTATGCATCTTCCATATCCATTATGAGCCATGGATGCAACCTTATTTGCCTCGGATTTTGTAAGCTTGGCATTTGTTATAATAACACCAATTGTTGTATTTCCATTGAAAAGATTTGATTTATCATCATATTGGCTCAACATAATGCTTTCTGTATTTATAAAATTCTTTTTATCCAAGCTTAATGCCCCTGCTGTAATTTTACCAGTTTCAGAATCTATAATATCTCCAAGACAATTAACTGCCACAAGTGCTCCAACCTTTAAATCACCAACCTGAAGAGCATAGGCTCCAAGCCCTCCCTTCATAGAGCTGTCTTTACCATGTATTTTGCCAATTGTTGCACCCATACCAGCTCCAAAATTACCTTCCCTTATAATGTTTTTTTCTGAATCCATACAAGCTGCATAGCCCATTTCTTTATCAGGACGAATATTATGACTGCCAATAATAAGGTCGAAAAGTACTGCACCACATACAATAGGAACCTTTGTAACACCAACATCAAATCCTGCATTGTTTTCTTCAAGGTATTTCATAACTCCAGCAGCAGCATCAAGTCCAAAGGCACTGCCGCCTGATAGAAGAACTGCATGTATTTTATCAACCATATTAACAGGGTTTAAAAGTGCAGTTTCCCTTGTTCCTGGGGCACCACCCCTTACATCTACACCACCAACAGCGCCTTCGAGGCATAGTATTGTTGTACATCCTGTAGCAGCTTCGGCATCCTGAGCATTTCCAATATGTATACCTTCTATTTCAGAGAGTTCTATTTCTTTCATATATATCATCCTTTCAAAAAACTCCCTGCAAGTTTGCAGGGAGTTTTAGTTACCTTTTTATTCTAGTTAAACTTATTATTTTTACAACTGGAACAATGATTAACATCGATATAATAGCTTCTGGAATGCCGTTTATAACTCCAACAGTTAATATGGCTTTCTTTGCAGCTAATATACTTATTTCCTTTGCCGCAGCAAAATCCTTTAAATATAGTAGATACATAAATCCTAAAACACCTATTGTGTTTGTTAGGGAACCTACAATTGAAGCAAGGGCTATTTTTAAAGTTTTATAGTTGGATTTAATTGCAGCATAAACATAGTATGATACTATACCAATTGCAATTCTAGGTAAAATTGATATTATCGGATTTAAAAACATAAAGGATAAAATAGTTGGTCTTGATATAGCTTGAATCATGCTGAATATACCAAATATTAAACCTATCATGGCACCAACAAGTGGGCCTTCAAGTATTGCACCAATTATAACTGGTATATGCAGTATAGTTGCGTTAACAGGGGGAATTGGAATAAATCCAAGATTGGTGATACCCAAAACTATAGATATTGCTGAAAGTACCCCTATTGTTGTGATCTGTCTGATGTTAAACCTTTGTGTTGATACAAATTTTCTTTCCATTAACATTACCTCCGCTCTTATTCCTTTTTGGGATATAAGTCGTAAAATCCCTAAGAAATTTTTAATGTTCGGTTTCCTCTGGAATACCGACAATGTAATTTTAGCACTTTTTCGTTAAATTTAAAACAATAATTTTAGATTTTTGTGTAAATTTTAACAAAAAATATTTTGAAGATTTATTTTATATTAATCTCACCAAATATTTTATATGGGGTGTTGTGCAATTAGATTAGTGAATCAAGGAATATGATTTCCCATAAATGGTTAGGGTCGAGCAATGTAGAATTATTTATGCGAAACATATAGATAAACGATATGCATTAAATTACATGTTGATTAATAAATACTATACTAGAGTAATGAAGTAGAGGTTAATTTGTACTATATGAAAGTATTAGGAAGAGAAAAAGTTTCTTTTTACATCGCTATAGTAGTGTTTGTCGTGTTTACTGCTGTATTTTTATTAAGGGAATTATATTACCCTATAAAAGAAACCTTAGTATATGATAATTTAGTATATGAAGGTGTTTTAGTAAATGATATTCCCCTTGATAGCATGAGCTTTGAGGAAGCGGTTAAAAAGCTTAATGATGTATTTAATGAACCGCTTAAGGGGAAGAAAGTATGTTTTAATATCGGAAATAATGTGGTATATGAGAAATTGGAAAGGTTTAAAATTAAATATGATGTACAGGAGGCCTCCAATAATGCATGTAGCTATGGAAAAAAGGATAATGATATATTTTATAGGACAGTTAATAGATATAGAATCAAAAGAAAAGAGCATAATATACCCTTATTTTTGAAGGTTGATTTGAAAAGTATTGAAAGCTTTTCAAATCAAATTGCAATAGATATTTATAAAGAACCTGAAAATGCTTGTGTTAAATTTAACAATGACTTTATAGAAATAACTAAAGAGAAAAATGGAATTATGGTTAATAAGAAAGAGTTTGTTGAAGATATTAAAGAATCATTTTTAAATATGAGATTTGATGTAACTGTGCCTCTTATAACTGTAAAACCAAAAATAACATCAGAAATGCTGGCAGGAGAAATTAAATTACATTCAAGCTTTAGCACTCCACTTCTATCTAAAAATCAAGACAGAACTAATAATATTAGAATAGCTGCAGAGAATGTAAGTGGTACAATTTTACTCCCAGGCGAAGTATTTTCTGCAAATAAGTCTATAGGACCAAGAACAGTTGAAGCGGGATATAAAAATGCACCTATATTCGTTTCGGGTAAAGTAGTTCCAGGACTGGCTGGAGGAATATGCCAACTTGTTACTACATTATATAATGCTGCATTGGAAGGAGATATGGAGATAGTAGAAAGAAAAAGGCATGGGCAGCCAGTAAGCTATGTTAAGGGAGGAAGAGATGCTACAATTGCAGGGGATAAAGTAGATTTGAAATTTAAAAATAAGCTGCAATACCCTGCATACATAGAGACCTATGTAAGAGATAATAAAGTTACAGTAAATATTTATCTTATAAAATCTTGTATGGCGCAGAATAATAATTGATAGTATATGTTTCGCATAAATGATTCTACATTGCTTGACCCTAAACATTTATGCGAAATCATATTCATTGATTCATAAACCGCAATATACATTATTCAAAATCTTTATTACGATTTATATAGTTGAAATGGAATCCTTAATTTAGGACTCAATTAAATTTTTATAAGTATTTTTGTTTATATGTTATAAACCTTTTTTATATTGCAAATAATAACTTATCATATTAAAGGTAGTGGTGAATGCTATGATTTATATTTATAATTGTTTTGCAGGTACTCATTCATCTGTTCTAGCAGCATCATGCCATTTGAATAAGCTGCCTAAAGACAGGATACCAACAAGAGATGAAATACTTAAGATTGAACTTTTTAACAAATTGAGACATACTGACAGAGGTAAATTTTATTATCATGGAAAAGATGAAGAGGGGAACAAGGTATTTACTATTGGAAGAGGAAACTCAAAAATACTTGTTCCATCATTGTGCAATTTTTTCAACCTTTTAGATGAAGAAATTCATCTTGATGAAAGAATTATATTTTCTACTACAGGTTATGCAATACCTATGTCCATGGCTTTTGGGGGCTTTACGTGCGTTAGACTAAGGATGAACTGCATTGGTCTTCCTTTTTTGATGCTTGGAACAAGGCAGTGCTATAAAAACATTGTAAAAATAGTGGAGATGACTAAAGAAGTCGGGAAAAATTCAACAAATAAGATAGAAATGCTTGAGTTTAAATGCTTTGTGTAGCCTAATTAATGATATAGTAAACATATATAGAATAATTAGCATTTTAGATATATCATATTGAATTTTCAAATAAAATTAAATATACTGATAAATTGATGTTGAGTATAAAATATATAAATGTTATTATGTTAGTGTAAAGGAAAATGCAATGAGTTATTTTTCCATTGAATTTACCGATGATGAGTAAAAAACAGCTAAATGGGTCATCGGTAAAATTGGCCATGGAATAAAATAAGTTATTAGTTTTGGGTTGGCCAATTATAAAACCTTTTAAAATAAAGGAGGTAAAAAAATGCACAAGAAATTATTTATCCCAGGTCCAGTTGACGTTCGTGAGGATGTTCTTCAAAAAATGGCTACTCCACAGATAGGCCATCGTACAAAGGATGCTTCAGCATTACAGAGGGGCATAACTGAAAAGATGAGAAAGGTAATGTACACAGACAATGTGATACTTCTTTCAACTTCATCAGGAAGCGGACTTATGGAAGGTTCAATAAGAAGCTGTACAAGAAAGAGAGCCGCTGTTTTCTCAGTAGGAGCATTTGGAGACAGATGGTTTAAAATGGCTAAGGCTAACGGAGTTCCAGCTGACAAGATCTCATCAGTTCCAGGACAGCCTACTACAGTTGAAATGGTAGATGAAGCTCTTTCAACAGGAAAGTATGACGTTATAACTGTAACACATAACGAAACTTCAGCAGGTTTAATGAACCCTGTTGCAGAAATAGGAGCACTACTTAAATCAAAGTATCCAGAGGTTCTTTTCCTTGTTGATACAGTAAGTTCAATGGGCGGAACTAAGATTGAGGTAGACAACTGGGGAATAGATGTTTGTATAACATCAACTCAGAAGTGCTTAGGATTACCAGCAGGTATGTCAATATGCTCAGTTTCAGAAAGAGCAATTGCAGCTGCAAGACAGGTTGAAAACAGAGGACTTTACTTTGATTTAGTAGAGCTTTATGATTACATACATAAGAAGGATCATCAGTATCCATCAACACCATCATTAGCACATATGTTTGCACTTGACTACCAGCTAGACAGAATTCTTGAAGAAGGACTTGAAAACCGTTTTGCTCGTCATCTAGAGATGGCAAAGTATGTTCGTGAATGGGCAAAGAAGTATTTTGCTCTATTTGTTGAAGATGAAAGATACCTTTCAAACACTCTTACAACAATAAAGAACACAAGAAACATAAGTGTTAGCGATTTAAACAAGAAGCTTGGTGAGAGAGGCTTCATGATATCAAATGGATATGGAGACTTAAAGGAAGTTACATTCAGAATCTCACATATGGCTGATTATACTCTTGATGAGGTTAAGGAAGTAATAGCTAATATCAATGATATATTAGGTTTAGAATAAGGGGTGGGAAATATGGTAAGAATACTTGCCACTGATGGAATGGAGAAATCCGCTGTTGAAAAGCTTAGAAGCAAAGGCTTTGAAGTTGTAGAACAGTTTTATGAACCAGAAGAACTAATGGAGCAGGTAAAGAACTTTAATGTTGTAGTTGTTCGTTCTGCTACAAAGGTAAGAAAGCCAATTATCGATGCAGCTCTTGAAACTAAAAACCTTAAGGTTGTAATCAGGGGTGGAGTTGGTGTTGACAATATAGATGTTGATTATGCAAGGTTAAATGGAGTTGCAGTAAGAAATACTCCGAATGCAAGCAGTGCTTCAGTTGCAGAGCTTACTATTGGACATATGTTCGCACTTGCAAGATATATACACATTTCAAATGTAACAATGAGAGAGGGAAAATGGAACAAGAAAAAATACGAAGGTATTGAGCTTGCAGGAAAGACCCTTGGACTTGTTGGATTTGGAAGAATAGCACAGGAAGTTGCAAAGAGAGCAAAGGCACTTGGAATGAAGGTACAATATACAAATACAAGTGGTCCAAAGGATGGCTTTGGAGATTACAAGTACTGCACTCTTGATGAAATAGTAGAAACATCAGATTTTATATCTTTACATATTCCATTCAAAAAGGGAAGCGATGCTGTAATTGGAGCAGCTCAGTTTGCAAAGATGAAGGATGGAGTATATCTACTGAATATGGCAAGAGGTGGAGTAGTTGATGAAACAGCTCTACTTGACGCATTAGATTCAGGAAAGGTTGCTGCAGCAGCTATTGATGTATTTGCTGAGGAACCAACTAAGAACGAAAGACTTTATACTCATGAAAGAGTATCTCTAACACCCCATATAGGAGCATCAACTAAGGAAGCTCAGGAAAGAATTGGGGAAGAAATTGTAGAAATAATTTCAGAATATTTTAAATAGGAGAGTTGGCTATGGCAGTAATAAAAGCTTTTAAAGGAGTAAGACCAGTACCTGAATTTGCAGAAAAAGTTGCTGCCCTTCCTTATGATGTAATGAATAGTGAAGAAGCTAGAGAAATGGTAAAGGATAATCCCTATTCATTTTTACATGTAGATAAGGCAGAGGTAGACCTTGATCCATCAATTGATTTATATGATAAAAGGGTTTACGAAAAAGCAAGTGAAAACCTTAAGGATTTAACTGTAAAGGGAGCACTTAAAAAGGACAACAGAGATAACCTTTACATCTACAAGCAGGTAATGAATGGACGTCCACAGATTGGGCTTGTAGTGTGTACATCAATTGATGATTATATAAACAATATAATCAAAAAGCATGAACACACAAGAGCTGACAAGGAACAGGACAGAATAAACCATGTTGATTACTGTAATGCTAATACAGGACCAATTTTCTTAACATATAAAGCAAAGGAAAAGGTTGATAATGCTATCAACTCATGGATAGAAAATCATAAACCAGTTTATGATTTTGTTTCAGAGGATGGCATTGGACATACAGTATGGGTAATCGATGAGGATTCAGTAATTGAAGGATTAATAGCTGAATTTGATAAAGTTGATTATCTATATATTGCAGATGGTCACCACAGAGCAGCTTCAGCTGTAAAGGTTGGTATTAAGAGAAGAGAGGAACATCCAAACTATGATGAAAGTGAAGAGTTTAACTACTTCCTTTCAGTACTGTTCCCAGATAATCAGCTTTATATAATGGACTACAACAGGGTTGTAGCTGATTTAAATGGAAACTCTGTTGAAGAGTTCATGAATAAGATTTCAGAGAAGTTTGATGTTAAGCCATTTGATGGTGAGGGACAGTATAAACCTGATGAAAGAAATACTTTTGGAATGTTCTTGGAGAATAAGTGGTACATTTTAAGAGCTAAGGAAGGAACATTTAATAATAATGATCCTGTTGATAGACTTGATGTATCAATCCTTCAAAACAACCTTTTAAATCCTATACTTGGAATACAGGATCCAAGAACTGATAAGAGAATTGATTTTATCGGTGGAATAAGAGGACTTAAGGAGCTTGAAAGAAGAGTAAAGGATGGAATGAAGGTTGCCTTTGCAATGTGCCCAACAACTATAGAGGATTTAATGGCAATTGCAGATGCAGGAAAGGTTATGCCTCCAAAATCAACCTGGTTTGAACCAAAGCTCAGAAGCGGATTATTTATACATGAATTAAGATAATATGTTTTAGCAGAGCTGTTACAAAATAACAGCTTTGCTTTTTGTGTAAAAAAAGTATACTTTATTAGTATAAGTATTTATAGAATATTTGAATAAAGAAATGGAAGGAGAAACAAAATGCTACAAAGAATAAGAGTAAATATCGAAGAAATTGAATCCATGCTGTACTTCTGGCAGGCAACTACTGAGAAGGAGAAGGTTTCTGAAGAGTATCTAACAGAAGTTGCATCAATGAAGGGCTTAAATCTTACATATGGAGAGGATTTCAATGCAGAATCTGTAAGAAAGGTTTTAAGTGCAATTACAAATAGAGAGATTCTTTCTCAGAAAACTCAAAAAGAAGGAAGATTTTGGAACTATAATATGTGGATGTTAGAGGATCTTAGCAACACAATGGCTATGATTAAACCTTTAAAAATGCTTAATCTAGATGATTTAACTGAAAAAATAAAAAACAATAAGGAATATGATAAATATGAAGAAATAGAAGTAAGGTTCTCACCAATTCATATGGATGAATATATAATTTCAGGAAACACACTTGTAATCAACTTCTTTAGAGTTATGCCATCCTTTGAAAATGAAAATGAAGCAACTATTGGTGGCAAAGATTTAAAAGAATATATTAAGGAAAAAATAAGCGAAATGAAAACAAAGTAAAAAGAGGCATGGCCTCTTTTTTTTATGGAGCTATGCTGTGTTTTAATTATATCAAACATATGATAATAAATATTTAGAATAACAATCAATATTAAATTAAAATAAATATATTATTATTAAAAAGGAGTAGAAAAATAACAATTATGTAACATAGTTAAATTATTAGAAAAACATAATTGACAATGTATGGAACAATGTTTAAAATTTATATAATACATTACAAAATACTAACTATTATGACAGTATATATTTGCCCAGTAAATATTTTGGGGGTGAGATAAATTTATTAATATCTACTATTATTGCTGTGTGGGGGTTAGTAAAATGAAAAAAATAGGAAAAAAATTATCTGAATTAAAAATTTTATCTCAAGCATCTTTTCTAGTTATTATGTTTATTAGTATTTCTATAATATTTACATCTTGTAAATCGGTTTCTAATACTTCTAAATCAGGAGAACCTCAATTAACAGTGCCAAAAAAATCTGAGCACAAGATAGGCAAAGCTTCAATGGGAACTATAAAAAGAACTATAAATGGTGGTGGAATAATAGTATCTGGAATTCAACAGGATTTATCTTTTAAAATCGGTGGCTGTTATTTGAAAAGCATTAATACATCTCAAGGACAAACAGTAAAAAAAGGTCAGGTTTTAGCAGAGCTAGAATCTAAAGACATTGAGAACCAGCTTAAAGAACAGGAAATAAAATTAAAAATGGCTGAATTGGATGTTGAAAAATTAAAGGCTTCAAATGCTAATAGCTATGATTTAGAAAAGGCTCAATTAGAAGTACAGATACAGAAGATTGAAGCTGAAAAATTAAAGGACAAGCTATCAAAAACTAAACTCGTATCTGAAATTAATGGGGTTGTTACATATATGCTTTCTTCAAGGATTGGTGAAAGTGTACCACAGTATAAAACCTTTTGTACTATTGCAGATACTGAAAAATTAATGATTGAGTATTCAGGAAAATATGTTGATATGTTAAAGATGGGGATGTATGTAAAGGTTGATTACAAAGGAATAGTAGCAGATTGTAAAGTAATGTCAAACCCTATTAAGATAGTTGAGAGTAGTACTTTAGGTACAAGTAGAACAGTTGCTTACATATCAGCAAATGATTTGCAAAAAAAAGCTGTGATAGGTGATAATGTAAAGCTTTATATGGAAATAGATAAAAGAGAAAATGTCTTAAATGTTCCATTAAGCGCCATTCATCAGTTTAATAATACATTTTATGTTAATGTTTTGGAGAATGGAACAAAGGTTGAAAAATCAGTTGATGTGGGTATTACAGATAACATTAACGTTGAGATAATAAAGGGTCTAAAAGAAGGGGAAGAGGTTATTATAGATTAGGTGGTGAGTGTCTTGTTTAGAATGCTAATTAAAAAAATAAACAAAAGTAGATGGATGGTTTTAGCACTGCTAATGGGTCTTGTTCTATCAATATCAATTGTAACAGCAATACCAATGTACAGTAGATCAATACTTCAAAGACTAATACATAGGGATCTAGAAGAAATACAGATTAGTCAAAGCAGATTTCCTGGATATCATGTTTTTCATTTAAATCTTGCTGCTACTGAGGAAGAAAATAGCGATGGTGATGTTTTAACTCCTGCAGGAATAAGAGATTGGGATCAAAGACCTACAGATTATAAGGAGTATAAAAATACAGAGCCTAAAAATTTACTATACAAATTTAATACTATAAATGAAGATATTACCAAAAGGGTTATGCCTCAGTTAAAGCTTCCGAATATATCAAAATCAAATATCTATAGTATATATAAACTGGTTATTAAGGAAAAGAAGGATGGAGAGGTTATAAATAGAAATGAATTTGGTAAATTAAACGCAATATCTAATATTCAAGATCATATAAAGATTAAAAGTGGTAAAATGTTTTCCAATAAAATTAACGAAAATGAGGAATATGAGGTAATTGTATCTGAACAGACGGCTCAAACATTAAATCTATTTTTAAATAATTCATATCTAGTATATCAGCCATATAAAAACTATTTAAATTCGAATGATTTTTTTAAGATTAAAGTTGTTGGGATATATACATATAAAGATCAATCAGATCCATTCTGGTTAGATTGGGGGGGGACGTCTAGTAGAAGTATCATAATGGATTATGAATTGCTTGAAAAGCAATTTCTATTAAATAATCCTAAGATTGTTGTGAGTCAAATGGATTGGGGATATTCTCTAGATTATAAAAAGGTAAGTCCACTTAATCTCAAAAATATACTATCTCAATTAAAACTTCAAAAGGATTCAGTTTCAAACTATTCAATTGAATTGCTTTCACCAATGCATTATGTTCTTGAAGGTTATCAAGGTAAGGAAAGTGGAATTAAAAATCTTCTATGGATATTTGAAGCTCCTATTCTTTTAATGCTTATTATATTTACATTTATGGTTTCAAATTTAATAGTTGAGCAAGATAAAGATGAAATAGGAGTTCTAAAAAGCAGGGGAGCTAAAAACAAACAAATATTATATGTATACTTGGCTCAGGGACTGTTTTTATCTGGAATAGGGGTTATATTAGGTCCTATAATTGGAAGGTTTCTATGCAAAATAATAGGTGCATCAAATGGATTTCTTGAATTTGTTCAAAGAAAGGGTATAGTTGCAAAGATAGAGTTGACTGATTATTTATACTGCATACCTGTTATTTTAGTATTTATTTTGACAATTCTAATATGCGCATATAATGCAGCCAAAATGAGTATTGTTGAACATAAGCAGCAGAAGATGCAAAGAGGAAGTAAAAAGTTATGGAAAAAGTTTTATCTTGATTTTATAATGCTTGGAATATGTGGTTATGGATACTATAGCTATAAGATGAGAGAAAATATTACTGCAAGTATGAACATAAGTGGAAATACAATGCCTGTAGATCCATTGATATATCTAATTTCTACTTTGTTCATACTTGGGCTGGGATTACTATTTTTAAGAATATATCCGTATATTGTAAAACTGATATATAAATTAGGTAAAAAAATTTGGACACCTGTGGTTTATACATCTTTAATTAATGTTGCACGTTCAGAGGGAAGAAATCAATTTATAATGCTTTTTTTAATTTTAACAATATCAATAGGAATATTTAATGTAAAATCTGCAAGATCCGTGAACAGATATATTGAGGAAAAGACTCGATATATGATTGGTGCAGACATGAGATTAAAAACAAAATGGAAAAGTGATATAGATGATTTATCTGAAAGTGAAAAGTCAAAGGTAAGGGGAAGAATTAACTACAAGGAAACATCATTTAGTGTATACAAGGATATAAAAGGTATAGATATAGCCACAAAGGTATATTTAGCTGAAAATGCACCTGCTTTTATTTTGAAAAATTCTGGTGTAGATGATGAATTTAAACCACAATCAATAAATGGTGTATGTTTAATGGGGATAATACCATATGAGTTTGGCAAAGTAGCATGGTTTAATCCTCAGTTAAATCCTATACATTGGTATGATTACTTAAACTATATAACAGAAAATCCGAATACGGCGATTATTTCAAGAAGTCTGCAGGATGTATATAAATTAAATGTTGGAAGCAAGATTTATGTTGAATATAATGGGAGTTATACTGAACTTATCGTAGGAGGCATTATAGATTATTGGCCAACTTTAAATCCAGCAAGTGCAGGTTCAAAGGAATTAATTGTTACTAATTTATATTACTTACAGCATAATAGTGCAATTAAACCATATGAAGTATGGATTAAGAAAACAAGTGGCTATTCAGAAGAAAAGCTTTATGAAAATATAAAGGCAGCGGGAATTAATATTGAAAGAGTTAACGATGCAGATCAAGAGCTAATTAAAATAAAAAATGAACCTAGTTTGCAAGGAACAAATGGTGCACTTTCAATGGGATTTATTGCAACAATGATTATTACAGCAATTGGATTTTTAATTTATTGGATTATGTCAATAAGGAATAGGACACTTCAATTTGGAATATTTAGAGCAATGGGATTATCAACAAAAAAAATTATTGGTATGTTAATGTGCGAACAATTTCTTGTATCAGGAGTTGCTATCATAATGGGAACACTTATTGGACAGTTAAATTGTTTAATATTTGTACCAATGATTAAGCTGACTATGAAAGCATCAGAAATGGTGTTGCCTTTTAAAATAATTGCCTATGTAAGTGATTATTTAAAACTCTACTCAATAATAGGTATAGTTTTAATAATAGGATTTACTATACTAGCAAGAATTATAACTAGGATGAAAATCAACCAGGCAATTAAATTGGGGGAGGATTAGTATGGCTGCTATTATAAAAACTAATAATTTATGTAGAGATTTTAAATCAGGTAATAGTATAATTCATGCATTGAAGAATGTATCTATAAATGTTGAGGAAAAAACATTAACGATATTAAGAGGACGCTCTGGTTCAGGTAAAACTACATTGATCAATCTACTTGGGGCAATTGATAAACCTAATAGCGGGAGTATTTTGTTGAATGATACTGATATAACAACTATGGATGATACTTCCCGTGATGAAATTAGAAGAACAGATATTGGATTTGTTTTTCAAACAGGTGCACTTATTACTAATATGACTGCCTTTGAGAATGTTGATTTTGGACTGAGAATCTCAGGATTTTCTTCAGGTGAAAGGGAGAAAAGAGTTATTGAGTGTCTTAATGTAGTGGGTTTGGGTAAAAGAATGAATCATTATCCCTATGAATTATCAGGAGGAGAAGCTCAAAGAGTTGCTATAGCCAGAGCTATAGCTCACAGGCCAAAGGTTATATTTGCTGATGAGCCAACTGCTGCTCTTGATACAAATATGGGTCTTGCTGTAGTAAAAACCTTTAAGCAGCTTGTACAGGATGAAGGAATAACTATAGTAATGACAACACATGATCCAAACATGATTGAAATTGCTGATCGTGTGTATACTTTACAGGATGGGGAGATTGTAGATGAATAGTGAAGAGAAGAAAAAAATAATAGAATGCGAAAACCTAATAAAAATATATAAAACTTTGGATATTGAGGTAGTCGCTCTTCAAGGACTTGACCTTGTTGTTGAAGAGGGAGAATTGATGGCTATAATAGGCAACAGTGGAAGCGGCAAATCTACTCTTCTTAACATGATAGGAGGGCTTGATAAACCAACTGCGGGTAAGCTATATGTTGATGGGAAAGACCTTTTTAAACTCAATGAAAAGCAGATGATTGAGTATAAAAGAAGTACTATTGGCTTTGTATGGCAGAATAATGCAAGAAATCTAATACCATATTTAACAGCACTTGAAAATGTTGAAATTGCAATGAGTGTAGGTGGAACTGGCAGAGATAGAGACAGAGCTTTAGAGCTTCTTAAAATGGTTTCGGTAGATCATAGAAAAAATAGCAGGCTTGAAGAACTATCTGGAGGTGAGCAGCAAAGAGTTGCAATTGCAATTGCGCTATCAAATAATCCTAAAATCCTTCTTGCTGATGAACCTACAGGTTCTGTCGATACAAAAACCTCTACTCAGATATTGGATCTATTTAGAGAGCTTAATAAAAATTTGAATTTAACTGTTGTTATTGTAACTCATGATAGACAAATATCAAATAAAGTAGATAGAGTTGTTGCAATAAGAGATGGAAGAACAAGCAGTGAATTTATAAGGAAAAGAAGCTATAAAGAGGAATTAGAAAAAGTGAATTTTGAAAGTGCAGTAACTGAGGAAACTCATGTGGAACTTACGGTTCTTGACAGAGCCGGAAGACTTCAAATTCCAAGGGATTATCTTGAAGCCCTCGGATTAAAGGGTTCAAATAGAATAAGAGTAGAGCTTGATAAAGAGCGTATTATTCTTTATAACCCTGATAATGAAGAAATAAAGCAGTCTTAAAAAATCAAAAGTTGCTGCCGGGTGTTTTGTATAATGGTTAAATATATATGAGATTTTTATATAATCTAATAAAAGCAATTATTAAATTTTTCGGTTGGTTAGGGGTGATATAATGAAACGTTTTAATTGCCCTTTCTATAAAGAGGTAATAAAAACATTATCAATAACTCTAAATCTGATAATTTTTACATTAGTTTTATCAGGATGTGGAATACTCCCGGAAGAGGAAGAAGTTCATACTTCATCAATAATAGCATGTGATAAAGTTGATTATGATATTCATGAAGTAAAAAAGGGAAATTTAGTTTATAAAATTGAAGGAAAAGGAATTTTTATGTCTCCTAAGTACTATGATTGTACATATGATTTTGGTGGTGACATAATTAAAGCTGTTCATGTTAAAGAGGGAGATAACGTTAAAAAGGGTGACATATTGATGGAGCTTGATAATAGCGATTTAGACTATCAATTAAAAGAGCAGAAATTAAGATTTGAAGCTGCAAAGATTGGTTATAATGCATTAAGCAAGTTAGGTAATAGTGATACTGAAAAAGCAAAATTATTAATTTCCCTTGAAAAAGATAAACTAGAAAGCATAGAAAATGAACTTGCAGTAAAAAAGATAAGAGCAGCAATGGATGGAACTATAACTTTTTCTTCAAACATGAAACCTGGAGAGAGAATAGCAACTGGTGAATTACTCTTTAGAATTGCAAATCCAAAAGATTTACAGCTTATGTTTGTTGGTAAAATAGATGAAGATATTTCAACTTTAAAGGAGAATATGAATGTAAAAATATTATATGATAACAAAGAATATAAAGGAAAACTTGTAAACCCTGCATATGATATTATCAAAAAAAATAAGGAATTCTCAAATGAGGGTTGGTGGATTGCAATGGACAATTTACCTAATGGAGCTGGATTCGGCAATTCCGTTGACATGACATTGGAGGTAATAAATATAAAGGATGTAATATCAATACCTAAGAAGGCGATAAAAGTAAAGGACGAAAAGCATTATGTTATTGTCTTAGTAAATAATGTAAGAACGAAAAAGATCGTAGAGATTGGTGCAGAATCAGATGTAAACATAGAAATAAAAAATGGACTAAAGGAAGGGGACAAGGTTATACTGAATTAAAACTTCCTATAAAAATAAAACAGGGTATTAAAATTTGATATACCCTGTTTTATTTTTATATCTGTCCTAAACAGAAAATGAGGATCATTTCAATACCTCTAAAGTATATGTTAATTATCCCCAGTATTTTCTGTCCAATATTCTATACTGTATTGCCTCGGCAACATGCTTTTCTTGAATATCATTGGATTCATTCATATCTGCAATTGTTCTTGAAATCTTTAATATTTTGCTGTATGCTCTAGTGCTTAATGACATCGTCTTGAATGCTGTTTCTAAAAGCTTCATACCACTTGAATCAAGATTACAGTATTTTTTTATATGCCTTGGTTTCATCTGTGCATTACAAATTATTCCTTCACCTATAAACCTTTTCTTTTGTATTTCCCTTACCCTCTCAACTCTGGATTTTATATCTGCTGAAGTTTCACCTTCACCTTTACTGCTTATCTCATTGAACTGAACTGGTTCTACCGATATATGAATATCTATTCTATCAAGAAGAGGACCTGATATCTTGTTTAAATAATTTCTTATTTGTACACTAGTACACTTGCATTCTTTTAGTTGGTATCCATAATACCCACATGGGCATGGATTCATGCTTGCAACCAGCATAAAACGTGCAGGATATGTATATTTTCCCTTTACCCTTGAAATACATACCTCATAACTCTCCATAGGCTGTCTAAGACACTCCAGTGCATCTTTTTTGAACTCAGGTAGCTCATCAAGAAAAAGAACACCATTATGGGCGAGTGATACTTCTCCAGGCATAGGATTACTCCCTCCTCCAATGATTGAAACAGTCGATGCTGTATGATGTGGGTTTCTAAAGGGTGTATTAAACATTATTCTTCCATTATCCTTTAGCAATCCAGATATACTGTATATTTTAGTCACTTCAAGGGCTTCCTCATAGGTTAAGTTTGGAAGTATAGTTGGTATCCTCTGGGATATCATGGTTTTACCTCCTCCTGGTGGACCAATCATTAGCATGTTATGGTTGCCGCATGCTGCAATTTCAATTGCTCTTTTAGCAAAAAACTGTCCCTTAACTTCATTGAAATCCATATCATATTTAGGAGTTGATATATCGTTACTTATTGAATCTACTCTTTGTATGTCACATGCTTCATTTAAATAATCTACAAGTTCTCTTAAGGTTGAGACTGCATAGACTTCCACATTTCTTTCGAAGCTAGCTTCATATCTATTGTCATATGGTATGAAAATCTTTTTAAAGCCTCTATTCTCAGCTTCCATTATCATAGGAAGAATACCTCTAACAGGTCTTATTTCTCCGTTTAGGGAAAGTTCACCAACAAATGCACTTTCAGCAACATCTAAGTTATTTACTTCTCCAAGGCTAATTAATATTGCAACTGCTATTGCAAGATCTAGATGAGGTCCTTCCTTTTTTATGTTTGCCGGTGCAAAATTAACAAGAACTCTGCTTACAGGAAAATCCAGCGAAGAATTCTTTATTGCAGATTTTACCCTCTCTTTTGCTTCTTTTACAACAACATCAGGTAGCCCAACCATATTTATACCCGGAAGTCCTCCTTGTATATCAACCTCTATTTCAACAGTTAAACCTTCTATACCTAAAAGGGATATGGAATTTACTTTACTAAGCATATTTTTCCCTCCTTTCATACAACTAAGATTATTGCCATGACTAAAAAAAATAAACAGAAAATATCTGTTTATATAGATTTGGGTACATTAAAGAAAATAACAGGTCAATATTTTGGTCTATTTTGTGTTATACTTTGTCAATGAAAGCTCAAGTTAGCCCAACTAGCTTGAGCTTTCATTTCCTCTTCTGACGCAAAATATCCTCAAAATCTTGACTTGTTATTTTCTTTAATACACTTTATATCAAAAGTAATGTATATAAAAAAATAGAACTTCATCTATCCATAAAGAGATAGATGAAGTTCTATTTTTGACTCAATCTACATTCTTCTATTCCATTTAAAGCTTGATCTGATAAGTATAAGTACTCCGGCAGCTATTAGAAGTATTCCCCAAAATAACTGAAAACCGTATTGTGAGAAAAATCCGTTGTATATCATTATTAAAATAAAAATTAATGAAATACCTGACAGTATTGAAACAGGTATTAAAAGTCCAGCAGGCCTTCCTGAAGCCACATATAATTGAAACAATCCAAAGGCAACAGATAGGATATAAACTGGCCAAGTATACTCTGAATAGCTCCAATTTGTAAAGGTTTCAAAGAAGAAGAGGATTCCAAGTACAGTCATTATTCCACCAGGAACTAATAATCCAGGATTTCTCCTATCAGTAAAATAGCCATATTCGAATATTAATCCAATTCCTAGTATAATAGCTGGCCAAAAATTACCCATTGTAAGAAGGTTAAGATTTAACAATCCATCTAAAAGACCAAGGATACCTAATATAATTAGTATTCCACCCCAAGATTTACCCTTCATGTTATACACCCCCAACCAATTTATACCACTATATTACGCTTTTTGTTGATTTAATACAACTACAATATAAATCACAATAAAGATTTTGAATAATGTATATTGCGATTTATAAATCAAGGAATATGATTTCG